>JBQTIT010000025.1:0-66744 GCA_052387855.1 Paracoccaceae bacterium | reverse complement strand
GTCACGCAGCTGGTCGGGCGTCTTCGTACGCAGTTCGTCAGCCTTCATCGGCCGTTTCCTTCCACAATCACCGGCGCGCCCCTGCTGGATGCAGGGTCACACGGAACCCGGTGGGTCAATGATAAGCCCTGGTCCCGAGTCGCCTCGGGGCCGTGGGATAGCGCCGTATAGGGGAGGCGCGGGCTGGGGGCAAGGGGGAAGATGGGGGTCAAGGCCGCTCGTGTGAAAGGGGACGTGGCTTGCGCTTCGGCAGCTTCGGATTTAGCGACTTTCGAAAACTCTCCAGTTCGGCCTTCTGAGCTACTCCCCAATGTTTGGACTGATTTCCGGGTGAGTTAAGCTACTGCCTGCACCTGCTGATCGGTTTCGATTGCGTTGAAGTAGACCACGGCGGGCGGCTGTCCGCCATGGGTAGTGTGTGGGCGATGGTGGTTGTAGAAGGTGATCCAGCGCCCGATGCCAGCCTTGGCCTGTGACCCGGTCTGCCAGGCGTGCAGGTAGACGCATTCATACTTCAGGGACCGCCAGAGGCGTTCAATGAAGATGTTGTCGAGGCAGCGCCCCTTGCCGTCCATCGAGATCCGGGTGCCGATGCGCTTCAGCCGGTCGGTCCAGGCAAAGGACGTGAACTGCGACCCCTGATCGGTGTTCATGATCTCGGGCGCGCCGAACTTGTGGATCGCCTCGTTCAGTGCCTCGACGCAGAAGTCGGCCTCAAGCGTGTTCGATATCCGCCAAGCCAGCACCTTGCGGGTGAACCAGTCCATGATGGCGACGAGATAGAGGAACCCGCGGCGCATTGGCAGGTAGGTGATGTCGGCACACCAGACCTGGTTGGGCCGCTCCACCCGCAGCCCGCCGAGCAGATAGGGATAGGTCTTGTGCCCCTTCGCGGGCCTGCTGGTGTCGGGCTTCTGGTAGATCGGCATCAGGCGCATGAGCCGCATCAGCCGCCGGATGCGTTTCTGGTTCACGGCATTGCCTTCGTTCTGCAGGTGCCAGGTCATCTGCCGCACGCCGTAGAACGGAGTGTCCAGGAACTGCTTGTCGATCAAGAGCATCAGGTCGAGGTTCATCGCCGTCTCGCCCTGCGGCGCGTAATAGAACGACGACCGCGAGATCGACAGCAGGCGGCATTGTGCGCCCACCGACAGGCTTGGGTGGTTCTTCTCGATCATCCCGCGCCTCACTTGCCGATCCAGGGCTTGAGCTTTCGTGACAAAAAATCGTTGGCGACGGCCAGCTCTCCGATCTTGGCATGCAGGTGACGGACCGTTTCTTCAGCAACTTCCGTCGCCACAGCGGCCTTGCCACCGCGTTCGAAGATGCCTGCGGCACCCTCCAGCAGCGACCGCTTCCATTGGTGGATCATCGTCGGATGTACGCCATATTCCGCGGCCAGTTCCGACACCGTGCGCTCTCCCTTCACGGCCTCCAGCGCCACCCGCGCCTTGAACGCCGCATCGTGGTTCCTGCGTTTCGACATCTTTGATCTCCTCGTGCTTGGAGACCAGCAGACGTCAGATCGTAGCTTCCGTCACTGTCCGATTTTCGGGGGGTAGCTCAGTCTGGTGCAACTGGTTCGCCTGGTCGCCGGTGCTTTCGCTCGGCTGTGCCATCGCGGCGGGCTATCTTCTCAACGCCCTCTTCCCGATCCCGCTGGCCGAATCGGCCCAGGTTCTTGAGTGGGTCGCGGCCAACCTGGCCAGCTACACCGCGGAAACCCAATCGGTCATCGACTATGTCGCGGCCAATGGCGGCACGCCCGAAGAGGCGATGACCGCCGTTGCCACCGCCGACGGCATCGCTGCCCTGACCCCGGCCTTCCGGGTGTTCGAGGCTTTTGCCCTGAGCATCCCGGGCCTGGGTGTGCTGCACTTCAACTCCACCTTCATCATCGGCGTGGTGCTGATGCTGATCATCCTCTTCATCCAGGAGCGCGGCATCGCCTCGACCGCCTCGGCGCAGAAGTGGCTGGCGATCATCGTTCTGGTTCCCCTGCTGCTGGTCGGCCTGGTGCCGATCTTTACCGGCGCCATCAACATGTCCAACGTGACCGACCTTCTGCCCCCCACCGCCGCCTATTCCGGCGTGGATGGCGAATGGAACGTCGGCGGCTGGACGCTGTTCCTGGGCGGTCTTTATATCGCGGCCTGGTCAACCTATGGCTTTGAAACCGCGGTCTGCTACACGCGCGAGCTGAAGGACCCCAAGACCGACACCTTCCGGGCCATTTTCTACTCGGGCCTTCTGTGCTGCGTGTTCTTCTTCATCATCCCCTTCTCGTTCCAGGGCGTCCTTGGAACCGAGGGCATGCTGGCCGCCGGCATCGTTGACGGCACCGGCATCGGCGAGGCGCTGGGCAACATGGCGGGCGGCGGCGTTGTCGTGACGCAGATCTTTGTCGTCCTGATGATCCTGGCGCTGTTCATGGCGATCATGACCGCGATGGCCGGCTCTTCGCGCACGCTCTATCAGGGCTCGCGCGATGGATGGCTGCCGAAGTACCTCAGCACCACCAACAGCCACGGCGCGCCCAGCCGCGCGATGTGGACCGACTTCAGCTTCAACGTGGTCCTGCTGGCGCTGGCGTCGGACGTTGGCGGCTACTTCTATGTGCTGGCGATCTCGAACGTCGGCTACATCCTGTTCAACTTCCTGAACCTGAACGCCGGCTGGATCCACCGCATCGATTCGGCCCATATGGAGCGTCCGTGGAAAGCGCCGAACTGGCTGATCGGGGTCAACACGGTCCTGGCCTTTGTCAACGCGCTGTTCCTGGGCGCCGGCGCCAAGGTCTGGGGCTATTCCAACGCCCTTTGGTCGGGGCTGATCTTTGCCGCGCTCATCATCCCGGTGTTCTGGTATCGCCACTACATGCAGGACGGCGGCAAGTTCCCCAAGGAAGCCTATGACGATCTGGGCCTGAAAGAGGGCGATCTGGGCGAGCGCAAGGCGGGCATGCTGCCCTATCTGACGCTGGCTGCCGGGGCGGTGGTTGTGCTCTGGGCGAACTGGTTCTTCGTGCTGCCGGCCTGATCCGGCCGCCGAACCGCGAGAAGGGCCGCTTCGGCGGCCCTTTTTCATGCCGCGCTGTTCCCTAGCAAGAAAAATTCTTGCACTTGAGTATTGCTTTCTGACGACAATGCTTTCAGACTTGGCGAAAAGCTGACACCTTCAGGGAGTTTTGACATGACCAATTCCTGGCGTTTTTCCGCGCTGATGGACCGCCACCGTGCCCTTGGCTCCAATCTTGAGGATTGGTCGGGCATGGGCACCGCGTGGTCCTATTCCAAGGGCGATGCCGATGCCGAATACATGGCCATCCGCACCAAGGCCGGGCTGATGGATGTCTCGGGCCTGAAAAAGGTCCACATCACCGGCCATGCCGCCAGCCACGTCATCGACCGCGCCACGACGCGCGACCCCGAAAAGATCGCGCCGGGCAAGTCGCTTTATGCCTGCATGCTGAACGACGCCGGCAAGTTCGTGGACGACTGCATCATCTACCGGATGGGGCCGAACTCTTACACCGTCGTGCATGGCTCGGGTCAGGGGCACGAGCAGTTGACCATGGCCGCCACGGGCCGCGATGTGTCGATCCGGTTCGATGACAACCTGCACGATCTGTCGTTGCAGGGGCCGCTGGCGGTGGACTATCTGGAAAAGCACATTCCCGGCGTCCGTGCGCTGCCCTACATGGGCCACATGCCCGCGATGCTGTTCGGCAAGCCCATCACCCTGTCGCGGACCGGCTACACCGGCGAGCGCGGCTATGAAATCTTTGTTCGCGGCCAGGACGCCGGCGAGGTCTGGGACCGCATCCTGGAGGAAGGCGCGCCGATGGGGATCATCCCCTGCCGGTTCACCACGCTGGATATGCTGCGGGCGGAAAGCTACCTGTTGTTCTTCCCCTTCGACAATTCCGAGATGTACCCGTTCGAGAACGAAGGCCCGGGCGACACGCTGTGGGAGCTGGGGCTGGACTGGACCGTCACCAAGGGCAAGACCGGCTTTCGCGGCGCGGAAGAGCATTACCGGCTGAAAGGCAAGGAAAGGTTCAAGATCTCGGGCCTGAAGTTCGAAGGCAAATCGGTGCCGGGCAATGCGCCCATCTACAAGGACGGCAAGAAGATCGGTGTGGTCACCCAGCCCATGTATTCGCCCCTGAACGACTGGGTCGTGGCGATTGCCCGCCTGCCCGTGGATTGCGCCAACAACGGCACCGAGGTCGAGGTGCGCTGCGGCACGCATGGGCCTCTGAAAGCCGTGTCACATGCGCTGCCCTTCTACGACGTCGACAAGAAGCGCCGGACGGCCAAGGACTGACAGACGCCCCCGCCGCCGCGCCCTGTCCCACGGACAGGCGCCTCCGGCGGGGATATTTTTCCAAAGTGAAAGCGAAAGAGGGCGCGCGCGAGCATGAGCAGGACCGAGTTTCCCCCCTCGATCAAGAGCCGCCCGGTCTATGGCGTGCTGGAGCCGCGACCGGGTGCCGCGCATCTTGTCGTGGCCGATGGCGAGGGGGCAGAGGCGGTGACCGAGATGGTGGCGCGGGCCGGGGACGCCGGCGCGATGCTGGATGCCATGCAGATCCTTTACACGCCCGGCCCGACCGGCGCCGATCAGGGCGCGGCGCTTCAGGCGCTGGGCGCGCGCCAGTTCTTTCGTGCGCCGACCATTCCCACGCTGTTGCCGAGGCTCGCGCGGGTGCTGTCGGACGCCCATATGGGCACGCAGTTCTACCTTGCCGGCAGTGAGGGGCTGATCGGGCAGGCCGAGCGCGACATCATGGCGACAGGGGTGCCGCACCGCGACATCCAGAAGGAACATCGCGGCTCGACCCTGCGCCGTGTGCAATGCGTCCACTGCAAGGGGATGACTGAGAACGTGGCCACCGATCCCTTTCAATGCAGCCACTGCGGGCTGCACCTGTTCGTCCGCGACCATTACTCGCGCCGGCTGGCGGCGTTTCAGGGCGTCAACATCGACGCCGAGGACCCCGGACAGGTGCCCGCGCCCGTGGTGAGGTTCACATGAGCGGCGGGGCAAAGCTGAGGGTCCATGTCGCCGCCGTGACCCCGGTCAACGAGTTGATCACGCGGTTCCGGTTCGAGCGGCTGGACGGCGCGCCGATGCCGGCCTTTTCCGGCGGCGCCCATACCGTGGTGGACATGAACGACCACGGCACCCGCCGTCTGAACCCCTATTCGCTGATGTCGGACCCGGCGGACCGTTCGGGATACGAGATCTCGGTGCGGCGCGACGACGCGGGGCGGGGCGGCTCGCTGTACCTGCACCGGCATGTGCGGGTGGGGATGGAGATGGAGATTTCCTATCCCATCAACCTTTTCCCGCTCGACAACCGGGCGCGCAAGCATCTGATGATCGCCGGCGGCATCGGCATCACGCCGTTCCTGGCGCAGATTGCCCAGCTTTCGGCACTGGGCGGGCGGTTCGAGCTGCATTATTCCGCCCGCAGCCGCGCGCTTGGCGCCTATATGGACCGTCTGACGGCGGCCCATCCGGCGCAGGTCCACTGCACGTTCGACGATGAAAAGCAGGTGATCGACTTGCGGCGCGTGCTGTCGTTGCAGCCGCTGGGCACGCATCTTTATGTCTGCGGGCCCAAGGGCATGATCAACTGGGTGCTGACCACCGCCGCCGCCATGGGCTGGCCGGCCCATGCGCTGCACCATGAGGAATTCCTTGCCCCCGGCACCGGCGCGCCGTTCACTGTCCAGCTTGCCGCCTCGGGCAAGACCGTTACCGTCGGCACCGCGCAGTCTTTGCTGGAGGCGATGGAGGCGGCGGGGGTGGACGCGCCCTATCTTTGCCGGGGCGGCGCCTGCGGGCAATGCGAGACGAACGTGCTGGCCTGCGAGGGCACCATCCTGCACCGCGACCACTGGCTGACCGCCGAGGACCACGCCGAGGGGCGCAAGATCATGCCTTGCGTGTCACGCTTCGAGGGCAAGACCCTTGTCATCGACCGATAGGAGCCTCTGATGAGCCTTGATTTCAAACCGGGTGCCTTTGGCGAGTTTTTCCGCGACGAGACCTTTCGCGACGATTTCACCTACCGCAATTCGCCCGAAGGCATTCGGCGCTTTCCCTTTCCCTTTGACCGTGACGAATACATGTATTCGGTCAACATGGAGCCGCATGTGCCGGGGCGAAAGGGTTCGGTGTTTGAGAACGCCTTTGACGTGGACGAGCATTACGTCGCCGAGATGATCGACCGCGCCAAGGTGCTGTCGGACGATCCTCTGCGCTGCCAGTCGCTGCCGCACATGACGCTGGCCGGCTGGGACCTTCTGGAACTGATCATGGAGTCCAAGGCGCGCGACTACCCGCAGTGGTTCTCGCTGACAAAGGACGGCAACAACTGGCACTGGGTCAACCGGCCGCTGGGGATCGACCACAGGTTCACCTTTCTGGACGAATCGACCCTGCCCTATGGCCCGTTTGAATACATCACCCGCCAGACCCAGGGCGATTTCAGCCTGCAGGACGAGCGCGACAACGATCTGTGGATGGATGCCGGGATGGTCACGTCGCAGGCGGACTGGTCGCTCGACTTCGACATCGGGATGAGCTTCATGGAGTGGCACGCGCCGGTGCCGCTGGCGCATGAAATGGGCGTTTTCGACCGCGCGCTGAAATTCCTGCTCAAGCTGCAGCATGGCGCGCCGGTACGCCGGTTCAACTGGACGATGACGGTCAATCCGCTTCTGGACACCGCGCCCGAGACCTATCCCAAATGGGGGCCGACCAAGACCTCGCTGACGCAGGACAACCTGGGCCACAAGCAGCACCTGCGGGTGGAATTGCAGGCGCTTTTCCGGCTGCCGCGCTCGAACGCCATCGCGTTTTCGATCCGCTGCTATCTGGGCAAGTTCGAGGAACTGGTCACCGTGCCGAAATGGGGCCGGCGCCTGCACCGCGTGGTGCGCGATCTGCACCCCGATCTGGCCGCCTACAAGGGTTTCCTGCGCAACCGCGACGCAATGGTGCAGTGGCTGGCCGCGTATGATGACGGCGCGCCCACCTCGCCCGGATGGTGGCCTGACGACTGAAAGGGGGATTGCGATGAACAGGGACGCACCGCTGCGCCTTGGGTTCCTGATGTTCCCCGGCTTTCCGATGGCCTGCCTGACCTCGGCCATCGAGCCGCTGCGCGCGGCGAACGAGATCGTCGGCGCCCGCCACTTTGAATGGGTCCTGCTGGCCGAAACCGCCGAGCCGGTGCGCTCGTCCGCCGAGGTGCGGTTCGAGCCTGACGCGACGCTGGCCGACTGCGGCGAGCTGGATCAGATCTTTCTGCTCTCCCCGCCCACCGGCCAGTTCACCGACCCGCGCCGCAGCCCGGCCCGCCTGCGCTGGCTGGAGCGCACCGGCGTCACGCTGGGCGCCTTTTCCGGCGGGATCTTTCCCCTTTCCCGCGCCGGCGTGATGGAGGGGCACGGCTGCTCGGTTCACTGGTGTTATGAGGCGGCCTTTCGCGCCGAGTTTCCGAAAGTCGTCGCCTCGCAGGCGGTGATCCTGCGCGAGGGGAGGCGCACCACCGCCTCGGGCGCCGGGGCGGTGTTCGATCTGATGCTGCGCCTGATCGAGGAACGGCTTGGCCGCCACTGCATGACCGAGGTCGCCTGCTGGTTCCAGCACCCCTTTGTCCGCGACGAGGACGCACGGCAAAAGGTGCCCGTGGCGCGGGGCACCGGCACCTCTGACGCGCTGCCCGCCGCGATCCGGCAGGCCATCGCGCTGTTCGAGGCGCATATCGAGGACCCGCTGCGCATCCCCGATGTCGCCGCCGCCGTTTCCATGTCCGAACGCCACTTCGAGCGGCTTTTCAAGCGCGAGACCGGGCAGAGCCCCTTGCGCTACTATCGCCTCTTGCGCCTGACCAAGGCGCGCCAGCGTGTGCTTTACTCGGCCGACAGCCTTGCCGACATCGCCGCCGCGGTCGGCTATCCGCGGCCCTCGCCGATGGCGCGGCACTATGCCGAACTGTTTGGCGTCACCCCCCAGGCCGAACGGCGGCTCTCGGCCGGCCTGCGCGGGCTGAGCGGCGCACTGGCGGCGGAATAGTCAGCCCTGCGCCGACAGGATGCCGATGCCGGTAAAGACCACCACCACCCCCAGCCACTGATGGGCCCGCAGACGCTCGCGCAGGAAATGGGCGGCCAGCAGGATCGTCCCCACACCAAAGAGCGACGAGGCGACCGTGGCATATTCGGCCCTTGGCAGACTGCCGGAGGCGGTCACCAGCCCCAGCGCCAGCGCGTCAAAGGCGCCCATGGCGGCCAGCACCCACAGATTGCCGCGCAGCGCCGCCAGACGCGGCCCGCGCGCCAGAAACAACGCCAGAAACAGCGCGGTCGCCGCGACGCGCGTGATCAGGATCGTGGGCATCTCGGACCCTTGCCGCGCCGCTTCTTGCCCCAGGGCAAAGGTCCCGGCAAAGGCGCAGGCGCTGAGCAGCGACCAGCCCATCGCCGGCAGGGGCGAGGGCGCCTGGCTGTCCGGCTCGCCGCTCAGCGTCACGATGGCGATTCCGCTCACCACGGCCGCCACCGCGATCCAGTCCCAGACTGTCACCGCCCGCCCCTGCGCCACGGCAAGAACCAGCGACAGCACCGGATAGGCCCCGATGATGGGCGAGACGATGCGCGCCGGCGCCAGGCTGAAGGCGCGGTAAAGCGCCCCGATCGCCACGGCAAAACAGGCGCCCCCGGCCGTCGCCAGCCCCGCCCCTGCGACCGTCAGCGCCGACCAGTCGCCAAGGGCCGCCGCCGGAGCCAGCAGCGCCGCCACGCCGGACCCCAGCACCACCAGCACCATCGGCACCAGCGCCGCGCCCTGCGACAGCTTGCGCGCCAAAAGGTCATGCACCGCCCAGACCAGCGCCGCGAGCAGCCCCAGGCCTAGCGCCAGCATATTCCGGCCTTTCCGCGTTTCGGCGCTTGTGCCATGGTTTCTCCAAAGCTATTCTTGTGGATGAAGAAGTTTAACCGAAGTGAAACTCTGGATTCGGCCAAAGGTAAAGACCTGCCATGCTTGATCTGCCCTATCCCAGCGTCATTCCGGGGCCCCCCCGGCCCAGCCGCATCCTGACACCGCGCGATCTGGGCGGCCATCGCGGACGCGAGCGGCAGACGATTCCGGGCGGCGGTGCGTGGCTTTTGCAACTGGGCCAGGGCGACCGCATCTCTGTCATCAACGACGAGGGCGGCCAGCCGGCCGAACTGGTCGCGGCCCGAACGGACGGGCGCATCGATGCGGCGCTGCTGGGCGAGGTGGCGAATTCGGACGCCGGCGGGCTGAAGGCGATGCTGGCCCTGGGCGATGCGGCGGGCCCGGGCCTTGCCCGTCTGCGCGCCGGCCTGACGCGGCGCGGCATCGATCTGTCCCGCGCCGGCGCCCTGCGCCTGTTTGGCGCGGGCACACCCGCCCGCAGCGCCCACAGCTTTACCGCCACCGACAACGGCTGGCTGATCGTCGCGGCCCCCGGCCTGCCGATGGACCCCTGGGGCCAGGACACGTCAAGCCCGATCACCGTGGAAATCACCCGGGCCAACCCGCGCGCGGTCGGCAAATTCGACCTGCCCGATCCGCTGGCCGACCCGGTGCTTGACCTGCGGGTGAAATCCGCCACCGCCGAAAGCTATTTCGTCAAGGCCGGCGACTATATCCAGATCCTCGACGTCGACGGCCGCCAGTGCACCGATTTTCAGTGCTTCGACGCGCGCAAGCTGGACCGGGGCATCCAGCACGCGCTGGACGTGACCACCAGCCGCACCCTGATGGGCCACGCCTATTCGATGCCCGGCCTGCACGCGAAATACTACGATCAGGACTGGCTGCCGCTGGTCGAGGTGGTGCAGGACACGGTCGGACGGCACGATGCCTTTGCCATGGCCTGCGCGTCGAAATACTACGACGACATCGGCTATCCCGGCCATGTCAACTGCTCGGACAATTTCAACGGCGCGCTGGCGCGGCACGGGGTCGATCCGCGCCCGGGCTGGATGGCGGTGAACCTGTTTTTCAACACCGCCATCGACGCGCACGGCGTTCTGATCAGCGACGAGCCCTGGTCGCGCCCCGGCGATTATGTGCTGTTCCGCGCCCTGACCGATCTGGTCTGCGTGAACTCGGCCTGCCCGGACGACACCTCGCCCGCCAACGGCTGGTATCTGTCCGACATCCACGTGCGCACCTATTCCGGCGCCGAAACCTTCTCGCGTTCCATCGCCTATCGCCCCACGCCCGTCTCGGAGCCGAAGATGACCAAGGAAACCGCCTTTCATGGCCGCATCGCCGAGCGGACCCGCAACCTTGTGGAATACAAGGGCTATTGGCTGCCGCAGGCCTATTCCGGTAGCGGCACGATCGAGGAATACTGGGCCTGCCGGCAGGCTGCCGTGGTGCTGGACCTCTCGCCGCTGCGCAAGGTTGAGGTGACCGGCCCGGACGCCGAGGCGCTGATGCAGTATGTCCTGACGCGGGATGTGAAAAAGCTCAGCCAGGGGCAGGTGGTCTATTCGGCCATGTGCTATGACCATGGCGGCATGATCGACGACGGCACCCTGTTCCGGCTCGGCCGTGACAACTTCCGCTGGATCGGCGGCGATGATTTCGGCGGCGAATGGATCCGGACGCAGGCCGAAAAGCTGGGCCTGAACGTGATGGTGCGCGGCAGCACCGACCAGTTGCACAATCTGGCGGTGCAGGGGCCAAAGTCTCGGGACATCCTGCGCGCCATGGTCTGGACCGCGCCGCATCAGCCCACCATCGACGAGCTGGGCTGGTTCCGGTTTACCGTGGGGCGGATCGGCGGGCCATCGGGCGCGCCGGTCGTGGTCTCGCGCACCGGCTACACGGGTGAGTTGGGGTATGAGATCTTCTGCCACCCAAAGGACGGGGCGGCGGTCTATGATGCGGTCTGGACGCATGGCGAGGGGCACGGCCTGCGCCCGATGGGCCTTGGCGCGCTGGACATGGTGCGCATCGAGGCCGGGCTGATCTTTGCCGGCTACGACTTTTCCGACCAGACCGACCCGTTCGAGGCCGGCATCGGCTTTACCGTGCCGCTGAAATCCAAGCCCGACGATTTCATCGGCCGCGAGGCGCTGATCCGGCGCAAGGAGCACCCGAGCCACCGCTTCGTCGGCCTTGTGATCGACGCGGCCACCGATGTCGGCCATGGCGACACGCTGCACATGGGCCGCGCGCAGGTGGGGGTTGTCACCTCGTCCACCCGTTCGCCGATCCTGGGCCAGAACATCGCGCTGGCCCGGGTCGATGTCGCCCACGCCGAGGTGGGCACCGCGCTGGAGGTGGGCAAGCTGGACGGCCAGCAGAAACGCCTGCCGGCCGTGATCGTGCCGCTTTCGCATTACGACCCCAAGAAAACCCGTCCGCAGAGCTGAGCGATGGAGCCGATGATCGACAGGATCGGCGGCGAGGCGGCGGTGCAGGGGATCGTCGATCACTTCTACGACCTGATCGAAAGCCTGCCCCAGGGCCGGCAGATCATGGACATGCACCTTTCGGGTCACGGGCTGTCCCATGTCCGCCCGGCGCAGTTCGAGTTTCTCTGCGGCTTTTTCGGCGGCCGGCGCTATTACCACGAACGCCACGGCCACATGAACCTGCGCGAGATCCATGCCCATGTGCCGATCCGCCCGCAGGACGCCGAGGACTGGCTGGCGGTGATGGACATCGCCCTGACCGACTGCGCGGTGGAGCCGCCGATGAAGGCGCAGATCATGCAGGCCTTTTCCCGCGCCGCGCGGATGCTGGTGAACCGGCCCTGACGCCGGGCGACGCCCTTGATTTCTCGCATGTTTCCCTGTAGTGAAAATTAAGGGGCTTTTTGGAGGAGTGGCGGCGTGTCGGAACCTCTTGCGGGCGATCATCCCAGCCTTCCGCGGGGCAAGCCGGCCTTTGATCAGGACCCGCACCGCCTGCGCGACATCGCCGAGCGGAACCTTGAGGCCGCCATCGGCCGCGAGGTGCGCAACTTTCGCCGCCAGCAGGGCATGACCGTGGCCGATCTGGCACAGATCACCGGCCTGTCGATCGGCATGCTGTCCAAGATCGAGAACGGCAACACCTCGCCCTCGCTGACCACGTTGCAGGTGCTGAGCCATGCCTTTTCGGTGCCTGTCACCTCATTCTTCAAGAGTTACGAAGAGCGGCGCGAGGCGCATCACGTCAAGGCGGGCGATCACATCGAGATCGAGCGTCGCGGCACGCGGGCCGGGCACCAGTACAATCTTCTGGGGCACATCGGCTCGAATTCCTCGGGGGTGGTGGTGGAGCCCTACATCATCACGCTGACCACCGAGAGCGACACCTTTCCCGCCTTTCAGCATGAGGGGCTGGAGCTTTTGTACATGCTCGAAGGCGAGGTCGACTATCGCCACGGCGATCTGGTCTATCCGCTCAAGCCCGGCGACAGCCTGTTTTTCGACGCCGACGCGCCGCACGGGCCCGATGTGCTGGTCAAACTGCCCGCGCGCTACCTGTCGGTAATCTCGTATCCGCAGGGGTGAGGCGGATCAGAAAACAGTCCAGCGGACTGTTTTCCCGCCGAACGCCCGAGCAAGCCTGCGAGGGCTGGGGATCAGAAAAGAAACGGGTTCACACCCTGTGCTGCCAGGTGGCAAACCGGATGCGGGCGGTCTTGTAGGCGTCGATCATCGCCATGGCCCAGACAAACAGCCCCCCGGCGATCTTGCCGACAAACGACACCTCGGGCGCGGCGGTCTTCAGGGTAAAGGCCCCCAGAAGCACGACGAAGAACACAAAGATCAACCCGCGCAGGGGCTGGCGGTTCATCACCTGGCCCATGCCCGGCAGCACGGTCGCGACGGCAAGGACAAGGTAGGGATTCAGCGGCTTGGTCATGGGGCCTCGGTCAGGGTTTGGCGCAGGGCCAGAAGGGTGTCGATCAGCGGCGTCAGGCGCTGCGCCGGCAGCGGGGTCATGCCCATCTCCGCCTCGCGGAAGATCAGAAAGCGGCCGCGGTCGGCCTCTTCGCCCAGAATCACGAGCCGCAGGCCCTTGGGCGAGAGGACCAACTCTTTCACCATGGGGTCGGCAAAGACCGCCAGATGCGGGGCCAGCAGGCCCTCGGCCGGCAAGAGCGCCGCATTGTCGCTGCGCAGGGCGCAGCCCTCCGCCAGGGCGGCCGGGCGCGGCAGGGCCTGCGGCAGACCGGCGAAATGCGAAAACGGCTCGTTCCCCGAGGGGCGGGCCATGATGTCAAGCGTGGCCTTGACCGGCAGAGGCTCGGGCAGGGTCAGCATGACCCAAAGCGCGGGCAGCTTGCGAAAGGTCAGGCTGTCCTGCACGGCCTGAAGGTCAAAGGCATGCGGGCCCAGCCGGGCGGTCAGGCGCGGCAGCCCCGAAGGCTCGATCCGCATGGTCACATGGTCGAAAAGGCGCGAGACCTCCGAGAAATAGGCGGCGCGGGCGCTGCGGCGGGCTCGGGCGGCGTTCAGGGTGGTCCAGGCCAGCCAGAGCACCAGAACGGCAAGGGCGGCGGCGAGGATGGCAAGGCTGTTCATGGGGGGCTTTCGGTCGCTGGCCCGCCCGGGATGGGGCGGGCCAGCGATGAGGTCAGTAGCCGTCGGGCTTCGGCCAGGGCATGGTGAACTGCGCCCCCCGGTTCACGAAGCGGTAGCGCCAGAAGTGGAACCACAGCGAGACCACGATGTAAAAGCCGATCATCGCCACAAGCTGGGTGCCATAGCCCAGGAACACCGCAAAGAAGGTGACGGCGCAGAGCGTCAGCAGGGTGATGGCGGGCAGCGGGTGGAACGGATGTTCATACCCGCGCTTGATCGAGTTCAGC
Source organism: Paracoccaceae bacterium (assembly GCA_052387855.1). GTDB lineage: Bacteria > Pseudomonadota > Alphaproteobacteria > Rhodobacterales > Rhodobacteraceae > CAIYZT01. Next base: position 52,874 of record JBQTIT010000025.1, on the reverse strand, counting down.
GGCCACTTGCGGCGGAACAGGATCATGTTCAGCGGCATGAAGGTGTAGCCCAGCAGGCCCGAGAGGATCGAGAAGGTGATCACCTGGTCCAGCGGCGCGCACAGCGCGAAAAGAACCGCCAGCGGCACCAGGAACACGATCGCCCGGTAGGGCGTGCGGTACTTCGGATGAACCGCGCCGAACCAGCCCGGCAGGTACTTGTCCCGCCCCATGGCGAACCAGGCCCGCGAGGCATCGTTGATGCAGCCGTTGGCGCTGGCAAGGGTGGCAAAGAGCGTGCCGAAGCCCAGAAGCCAGACCAGCCCGTTCGAGCCCGACAGGCGCGCGGTGTCGAACAGCGGCGCGACCGAGCCGTTGACGCCGTCGCCCAGGAACTCCCACGGCAGCACGCCCGAGCAGACGTACCAGGTCAGCGTCGCGGCGATGAGCAGCGTCATGATCCCGGCCAGCGTGCCGAAGGGCAGCGCGCGGGCCGGCGAGCGGACCTCTTCGGCTGCCTGGGTGGTGCCCTCGATTCCCAGATAATACCACAGGCCAAAGTGCATGGCGGCAAGAACGCCAATCCAGCCATAGGGCATCTCGTGGCCCTCGAAGAGCGCGGCATGCTCCATGATCCCGCCGCCGACGATGCCCGAGGTGGCCAGGAACAGCACCAGGATCGCGACAAAGGCGATGGCGGTGATCACCAGGTTGAAGGTCAGCGTCGCCAGAACCCCGCGATAGTTCAGCCAGGCCAGGAACATGATGACCAGGATGATGAAGGGTTGCTGGTCCAGCGCCGCCTCGTGCCCTGACATCGCGGCCACCACCGAAAAGAGGTAGCCGGCGGTGATCGCGTTGGCGGCTTCAAGCATCGTATAGGCAAAGACCAGGTAAAGGCCGACGTTGAAGGCCATCAGCGGCCCGACAATGTGCTTGGCCTGGGTGTACTGCCCCCCGGCCGAGGCGACGGTCGAGGTGACCTCGCTGTCGATCATGGCGACGCAGGTGTAAAGGATGCCAGCGAACCAGCAGGCGATCAGCGCCGCATAGGCCCCGCCCTTGCCGACGGCAAAGTTCCAGCCCATGTACTCGCCCACAAGGACGATGCCCACGCCCAGAGCCCAGACATGGGCCGGGCCCAGCACCCGCAAGAGGCCGACCTTGGTGCCGTGGGGCCCCATGCCGTCCATGGTTTTCGAGGTGATGTCGGTGTTGCTCATCTCATCACCCCTTGTGCTCTTCGGCCATGGCCTCAAGCTCGCCTTCGCGCGATGAGGTCAGCACGTCTTCGGAATAGCTGCGGTCGGTCGAGAGCCAGTCGTACAGCATATGCAGGCCGAACAGGGCCGAAAGCGCCCAGGCCGCGTATTCAAGATAGTTCCACATATCCATCGCGGCCCCCTACTTGCCGAATTTTTCGGAAATGACCTCGCGGTATTCCACATCGGAAAACCGCAGGACCAGGACGTAGTACAGCACGATGACCGCGATCATCGCCAAAAGCGCGCCGGTCGAAAAGCTGTAGTCGAAACGGGCAAGGATCAGGTCATGCGCCGAGGCCGGGTCATAGCCCAGCGCCTCATACTTCGCGGCCTGCGCCGGGGTCTGTCCCAGGGTTTCCCAGGTCGGATTCTCGACCGGCGCGGGAACCGACTTGGCGGCGCCGGCCATGCCCAGCCAGAGCGGCACGAACAGCGCGCCGACCGTCAGGACCACCAGCACGATCACGTCGATGAACTGGCTGACCTTTCCCTGCTTTGGGGGGGTGTAATGTGCCATTTCAGCCGGCCCTCCCCTTGGCTTCGTCCAGGAACTTGATGTCGAGGCCGTAGATGAAGTCACGGTCCTCGCGGTAGTGCCGCAGCATGGCCAGGATGGCGGCGGTGTTGAACAAGAGCACGATGGCACCCCCGATCAGAAGCAGCGTGCGTGCCCCGCCCGTGGGGGCGAGGTTCCAGGTTGCGAGTGCGACGAAGATGATCGCGAGCCAGAGGCCAATGACAAACGCCCATGCAACCTGCACGTCACGTCTGTGCATGGCCTCAATCCGTTGATTAAGGTCAGACACGTTTCCCTCCCAAGGCCCGTTCCTTGCCGGATCAAGCGGGGCCACAACGCCGTTTCTCTGTCCGGCAAATTTGTTTTCTATAGGGAAATCCGAGCGCGACCTTCTGTCAAGTCTTTCCTCGGGCCGCAGGACAGAATTTCCACCAATCCACCCGATAGGTGAAAAATGTTTCTTATCAGTTGAAAGGCTCTGGCAATGTTGCTAGCCTGCCGGAACGATTGAAAGGAGACGAATCCATGTGTGGTATCGTTGGGCTGTTCCTCAAGGACCCAAAGCTTGAGCCGAACCTGGGCGCGATGCTGGCGGACATGCTGGTCACCATGACCGACCGGGGTCCGGACAGCGCGGGCATCGCGATCTATTCCGGCGCGCGGGACGGGTTGGGCAAGATCACCGTGCAATCCACGCGGCCCGAAGCCGATTTCAAGGATCTTGAGGGCGATCTGCACGACGCCATCGGCCAGCCGGTGGTGGTGCTGGTGAAAAGCACCCATGCCGTGATCGAGGTGCCGCTGGCCCAGATGGAGGCCGCCCGCTCGGCGCTGGGCCATCTGCGGCCGGGCATCAAGGTCATGAGCGTCGGCGACAGCATCGAGATCTTCAAGGAGGTCGGCCTGCCCAAGGACGTTGCCCGCCGGTTCGACGTGGCCAGGATGGGCGGAACCCATGGCATCGGCCATACCCGCATGGCCACGGAAAGCGCCGTGACCACCATGGGCGCGCATCCGTTTTCCACCGGGCCGGACCAGTGCCTTGTCCACAACGGCAGCCTGTCGAACCACAACGGCGTGCGGCGCGAGCTGCGCCGCCTTGGCATGACCTTTGAAACCGAGAACGACACCGAGGTCGGCGCCGCCTTCATCAGCCACAAGCTGCAAACGGGCGAGAGCCTGGGCAACGCGCTTGAGGCGACCCTGACCGATCTGGACGGCTTTTTCACCTTTGTCGTCGGCACCCACAACGGTTTTGGCGTGGTGCGCGATCCCATCGCGTGCAAACCGGCCGTGATGGCCGAGACCGATCAATACGTCGCCTTTGGGAGCGAATACCGCGCCCTCGTCAACCTGCCCGGCATCGAGAATGCCCGCGTGTGGGAGCCCGAGCCCGCCACCGTCTATTTCTGGGAGCGCTGATCCATGCAGACCTTCGACCTTGGCGCGCAGGGGTTGCGCGCGCTGAACGCCTCGCTGCACGCGCTGAAGGGCCAGACCAACATGACCGCCTGGGAGGTGGTCAACCCCAAGGGCGCGCACGCCATCGCCGCCGGGGTCGACGCGCCGGTTGACATTACCGTGCGCGGATCGACCGGCTATTACTGCGCCGGGATGAACAAGCAGGCGACCATCCGCATCAAGGGCTCGGCGGGGCCGGGCGTGGCCGAAAACATGATGTCGGGCACCGTCATCATCGACGGCGACGCCAGCCAGTACGCCGGGGCCACGGGCCGGGGCGGGCTTTTGGTGATCAAGGGCAACGCCTCCAGCCGCTGCGGCATCTCGATGAAGGGCATCGACATCGTGGTGCATGGCAATATCGGCCACATGTCGGCCTTCATGGCGCAGACCGGCAACCTGGTGGTGCTGGGCGACGCCGGCGAGGCGCTGGGCGACAGCCTGTACGAGGCGCGGCTTTTCGTGCGCGGCTCTGTCAAGTCGCTGGGCGCGGACTGCATCGAGAAAGAGATGCGGCCCGAACATATCGCCCTGCTGGCCGACCTGCTGAAGCGCGGCGAAGCCGACGGCAAGGCCAAGCCCGAAGAGTTCCGCCGCTACGGCTCGGCCCGCAAGCTTTATACCTTCAACATCGACAACGCGAGTTCCTACTGATGTCCGCGTTCACCTTTGACCAGGCAAGGCATCAGCCAAATCGGCGCTCCCCCTCCCCCTCGTGGGGAGGGGAGAGGGGTGGGGGGCCGGTCGCCGGTCATCGCTTTGCCCCCCCACCCCCTCCCCCCCCCACGAGGGGGGAGGGGGCCGCAATCCACTCCATGATCATTTCAGGGCCCGACGCATGACCGATTTTCCCCGCACCCCGCCGCGCTTTTCCGCCACCTTCACCCCCGCGATCAACGCCGAGATCCGCCGCGCCGCCGCGACCGGGATATATGATATCCGCGGGGGCGGTACCAAGCGCCACCTGCCGCATTTCGATGACCTGCTGTTCCTCGGCGCCTCGATCTCCCGCTATCCGCTGGAAGGCTACCGCGAGAAATGCGCCACCGATGTCTGGCTTGGCACCCGCTTTGCGAAAAAGCCGATCCATCTGGACATTCCGGTGACCATCGCCGGCATGTCCTTTGGCGCGCTTTCTGGCCCGGCGAAAGAGGCGCTGGGGCGCGGCGCGTCTGCCGCCGGCACCTCCACCACCACTGGTGACGGCGGCATGACCGAAGAAGAGCGCGGCCATTCGCGCACGCTGGTCTATCAGTATCTGCCCAGCCGTTACGGCATGAACCCCGACGATCTGCGCCGCGCGGATGCGATCGAGGTGGTCGTTGGCCAGGGCGCCAAGCCCGGCGGCGGCGGCATGCTGCTGGGGCAGAAGATCTCGGACCGCGTGGCCAAGATGCGCAACCTGCCCAAGGGCATCGACCAGCGTTCTGCCTGCCGGCACCCGGACTGGACCGGCCCCGACGATCTGGAAATCAAGATCCACGAGCTGCGCGAGATCACCGACTGGGAAAAGCCGATCTATGTCAAGATCGGCGGCGCGCGGCCCTATTACGACACCGCGCTGGCGGTCAAGGCCGGCGCCGATGTCGTGGTGCTGGACGGCATGCAGGGCGGCACGGCGGCAACGCAGGATGTGTTCATCGAACACGTCGGCATGCCGATCCTGGCCTGCATCCCGCTGGCGGTGAAGGCGCTTCAGGACCTTGGCATGCACCGCAAGGTGCAGCTCATCGTTTCGGGCGGCATCCGCTCGGGCGCCGATGTCGCCAAGGCCATGGCGCTGGGCGCCGATGCGGTGGCCATCGGCACCGCCGCCCTGATCGCGCTGGGCGACAATGACCCGAAATGGGAAAGCGAGTATCAAAAGCTCGGCACCACCGCCGATGCCTATGACGACTGGCACGAGGGCCGCGATCCCGCAGGCATCACCACGCAGGACCCCGAGCTGTTCGGCCGGTTCGACCCCATCCTGGGTGGTCGGCGGCTGAAGAATTATCTCAAGGTGATGACGCTGGAGGCGCAGACCATCGCCCGCGCTTGCGGCAAGAATCACCTGCACAATCTGGAACCCGAAGACCTCTGCTCGTTGACCATCGAGGCCGCCGCCATGGCAGGCGTGCCGGTCGCGGGCACAAGCTGGATCCCCGGCCGCACCGGTGGGTTTTGAAATCACGTAGGGTGGGGTTCTACCCCACCTTTGCGCAGGCGGTGGGTTGAAAACCCACCCTACAAAATAGCGACAGGGAGTTAGCAGCATGGCCAGAGACCTCGCCAAATGGGCAAAGGACAAGGGCGTCAAGTACTTCATGGTGTCCTACACCGATCTGTTCGGTGGCCAGCGCGCCAAGCTGGTGCCGACACAGGCGATCAATGACATGGCGGTGGACGGCGCCGGCTTTGCCGGTTTCGCCACCTGGCTGGACCTGACACCGGCGCATCCCGACATGATGGCGGTGCCCGACCCGGAATCGGCCATCCAGTTGCCCTGGAAGAAGGAGGTCGCCTGGCTCGCCTCCAACTGCGTGATGGAGGAAAAGCCGGTCAAGCAGGCGCCGCGCAACGTGCTGCGCAACCTGATCGACGAGGCCGCGAAAGAGGGCCTGCGCGTCAAGACCGGGGTCGAGCCTGAATTCTTTCTTCTGACCCCCGAAGGCGACCGCGTCGCCGACCCCTACGACAACGCCGAAAAGCCCTGCTACGACCAGCAGGCCGTGATGCGTCAGTACGACGTCATCTCCGAGGTCTGCGATTACATGCTCGAACTGGGCTGGGAGGCCTATCAGAACGACCACGAGGACGCGACCGGCCAGTTCGAGATGAACTGGAAGTATGACGACGTCTTGCAGACCGCCGACAAGCACAGCTTTTTCAAGTTCATGATGAAGTCGGTTGCCGAAAAGCACGGGTTGCGCTGCACCTTCATGCCCAAGCCCTTCAAGGGGCTGACCGGCTCGGGGTGCCATGCGCATATCTCGGTCTGGTCGCTCGATGGCAAGACCAACGCCTTTGCCGACAAGTCCAAGGAACTGGGCCTGTCGGATCAGGGCCGCCACTTTCTGGGCGGCATCATGAAGCACGCAAGCGCGCTTGCCGCGATCTGCAACCCCACGGTCAACAGCTACAAGCGCATCAACGCCCCCCGCACCTCGTCCGGGGCGACCTGGGCGCCCAACACGGTGACCTGGACCGGCAACAACCGCACCCACATGGTGCGCGTGCCCGGCCCGGGCCGGTTCGAGCTGCGCCTGCCCGACGGCGCGGCGAATCCTTACCTGATGCAGGCGGTCATTCTTGCGGCCGGCCTTGACGGCGTGCGGACCAAGGCCAACCCCGGCCCGCGCCATGACATCGACATGTACCAGATGGGCCACACGGTCAGGAACGCGCCCAAGCTGCCGCTGAACATGCTGGACGCCTTGCGCGAATACGACAAGGACAAGACGCTGAAGGCGATGATGGGCGAGGATTTCTCGTCGGCCTATCTGAAGCTCAAGCATCAGGAATGGAACAGCTACGCCTCGCACTTCTCGAAGTGGGAAACCGACAACACCTTGGACATCTGATGCGAAAGGGCCCGAAGCAGCGCTTCGGGCCCTTTGGCAAAGATGGTGTCCGCGGCGGGATTCGAACCCACGGCCCCAGGATTCGTACCACTTCGGCTTTCGCCGCCCAGGTCCCTGCCTCCGGCAAAGACCTTGGTTCGTGGTCTGGACTGTCCCTTGGCCATAGGCGCGAACGCCCCCAGGCCCTGCCCGTCCAGTCTCTACACCTTCCCGCCGGTTTCCCGCCGGGCTTGGCTCGGGATCGGCATGGCGCAAGCGCGCCGCAGCTTTCCCCGACTTTGAGCAGATCCACCCCGCCGTTTCCAAACGGAGCGCCCAATTATGCTTTAGGAATCCTGTGCTCTATCCAGCTGAGCTACGCAGACCACATCTTCGCGGCCCGTTCTAGCGGGCTTGGGCCCGCTCGGCAAGTTCCCCGGCGCGGCGGAAATGAAAAGGGGAAGCGACTTTTGGCCCACCGCTTCCCCCAAGGTCCGATGCGTCCAAGTTGAGAGCTTGCAGAACGCGCCGGATATCGCCAGTCCGGCAGTGCCGGGCCTGTTAGCGCTATCATAGCGACGGATCGCCGGACCGGCAAGAGAAAAAGCAGGGGGCTTTTGCGGCCCGCCGTTTGACGCTAACAAGGGCAGGCCCGCCCCAGTCGAGAACACGATGCAAGATCATGATCCCAAACGCCCGCTGACGCTGCGCGATGTCTCGGACGCGACCGGCGTCAGCGAGATGACCGTCAGCCGCGTGCTGCGCAACCGGGCCGATGTCTCGGGTCCCACCCGCGACAAGGTGCTGCGGGCGGCCCGCGCGCTGGGCTATGTGCCCAACAAGATCGCCGGGGCGCTGGCCAGCCAGCGGGTCAACCTTGTGGGGGTGATCATCCCCTCGCTGTCGAACATGGTGTTCCCCGAAGTGCTGACCGGCATCTCCGAGGTGCTGGACGGAACGCTCTTGCAACCCGTGGTCGGCGTGACCAACTATTCGCCCGACCGCGAAGAGACGGTGATCTACGAAATGCTGTCCTGGCGCCCCTCGGGGCTGATCATCGCCGGGCTGGAGCATTCCGACGCCTCGCGCGCGATGATGTCCCAGGCCGGCGTTCCGATCGTGCAGATCATGGACATCGACGGGGTGCCGCTGGACAGCGCGGTTGGCGTTTCGCACCGCCGCGCCGGGCGCCAGATGGCCGAGGCGATCGTCGCCGCCGGCTATCGCAACATCGCCTTTCTGGGCACCCAGATGCCGAACGATCACCGCGCCCGCAAGCGGCTCGAAGGATTCGAGGCGGCACTGGCCGAGCATGGCCTGGCCCTTATCGACCGTGAGTACTATTCGGGCAGCTCGGCGCTGCTCAAGGGCCGCGAGATGACCCAAGCCGTGCTCTCGCGCAGCCCATCGGTTGATTTCCTGTACTACTCCAACGACATGATCGGCGCGGGCGGGCTGCTTTACTGCCTCGAGGCGGGGCTCGACGTGCCCGGAAAGATCGGTCTTGCAGGGTTCAACGGGGTCGAACTCCTGGACGGCCTGCCGCGCAAGCTGGCCACGATGGACGCCTGCCGCCTGGAAATCGGCCGCCGCGCCGCCGGGATCGTCAGCGGCCGTACGCCGGGCGGCGAGGTGATCGAGCTTTTCCCCGTGCTTCAGCCCGGCGACACCATCCGGCGCGCCTGACCGCTGCCCGCCTTCTCTTTCGCCCAAATATCCGCCGGGGGAAGCCTGTCGGCCCCCGGCCGACGGGCGCGGGGGTGGCAAACCCCCGCCGCGCCGGTCAGGCCAAAAGCCGCGTCCCGTTCTGTCCGACGATCGCCGCTTCCACGATCTGCCCCTCGGGCCGATCCTCGACAAAATCCACCTCTGTGAACTGCTCGGTCCGGCCCATGCGGGGGCTCTCCATCAGCACCCGGTGGCGGCGGCCAACCTGCGCGGCCAGATGCGCCGCCAGCGCCGCATCGCCCGCCGCCCGCAGCCGCGCCGCGCGGTCCTTGATCGCCGGTCCCGGCACGCGCGGCATGCGCGCGGCCGGCGTGCCCTTGCGGGCGCTGAAGGGAAAGACGTGCAGAAAGGTCAGCCCGCAGTCCTGAACCAGCCGCAGGGACTGCTCGAACATCGCTTCGGTCTCGGTGGGAAAGCCCGCGATGATATCGGCGCCAAACACCATGTCCGGCCGCAGCCGCCGCGCCTGATCGCAGAACGTAATCGCATCGCCCCGCAGGTGCCGCCGTTTCATCCGCTTGAGGATCAGGTCATCCCCGGCTTGCAGGCTCAGATGCAGATGCGGCATCAGGCGCGGCTCGGTCGCGATGGCCAGCATCAGGTTGTCATCCACCTCGATGCTGTCGATGGACGAGATGCGCAGGCGCGGCAGGTCCGGCACCAGCCGCAGGATCCGCATCACGAGGTCCCCCAGCCGGGGAGCCCCCGGCAGATCGGCGCCCCATGAGGTCAGGTCGACCCCGGTCAGCACCACCTCGGCAAAGCCCTTGTCCACCAGCCGCCTGATCTGCTCCACCACCACCCCTGCCGGGACCGAGCGTGAATTGCCGCGACCGTAAGGAATGATGCAAAAGGTGCAGCGGTGATCGCAGCCGTTCTGCACCTGCACATAGGCGCGGTGCCGGCCAAAGCCGTCGATCAGATGGCCGGCGGTCTCGCGCACCGACAGGATGTCATCGACCTGCACGCGTTCGGTCGCGCCGATCAGGTCGGGCGCGGCAAGACCCTGCCAGACCTCGGCACGCATCTTTTCGGTGTTGCCGATCACCCGCGTCACCTCGGGCATGGCGGCAAAGGTCTCGGGCTCGGTCTGGGCGGCGCATCCCGTGACGATCACCGCCGCGCCGGGGTTTTCGCGGGCAAGGCGCCGGATTTCCTGCCGGGCCTTGCGCACCGCCTCGGCCGTCACGGCGCAGGTGTTGACCACGACCGCGCCGTCAAGCCCGGCGGCGGCGGCCAGCTCTTTCATCGCTTCGGTCTCATAGGCGTTCAGCCGGCAGCCGAGCGTGGCAAAGACGGGCGGGCGGGCGTTCACCGGTGCGCCGCCAGAAAGTCGGCCGAAAGCCAGCCGTCATAGACATGAGCCACCGGGCCCGACAGCCAGACGCCATCGTCGCGCCAGTCCACCTCAAGCACGCCGCCGTCGACCTGCAATGTCACCTTGCGCCCCGTCAGTCCGCGCAGATGCGCCGCAACCGCCGCCGCGCAGGCCCCCGACCCGCAGGCCAGCGTGATGCCCGTGCCCCGCTCCCACACCCGCATGCGCAGATGGTCCGGGCCAAGCAGGCTGACAAATTCGACATTCGTGCGCTCGGGGAACAGGGGGTCATTCTCGTACAGGGGGCCAAGACGGGGCAGGTCCACCGCCTCGGCATCGGGCACGAAAAAGACGCAATGCGGGTTGCCCATGCCGACCGCGACCGGATCGCCCGCCAGCGGCAGGTGCAAGGGATCGACCGCGCGCGCCAGCGGCACCTCGGCCCAGCCGTGCTGCGGCTGGCCCATGTTCACCGCCACCGTCCCGTCACCGCGCCGCACCGCCCGAAGGCCCCCGCGCGTGGTGACAAGGCTGACCGCCGCCTGCCCCAGCCCGGTCAAGACGTGATCGCTGACGCAGCGCGTGGCATTGCCGCAGGCGCCGGCGCGGCTGCCGTCCGCGTTCCAGAAATCCAGCGCAATGTCCGCGCCCGCGCTGTCCCTGATCTCTGCCAACTGGTCGAACCCCACCCCCCGGTGCCGGTCGCCCAGCGCACGCGCCAGCGCAGGGCCTACCACCGCCTCGCGCCCGCGCGAGTCGATCACGACAAAATCGTTGCCCGCGCCATGCATCTTCATGAATCGCAAGCCAGAGGGGGGAATGTCCCGGTTCATCTCGCCCCTATACGCCGCCCCCCGGCTTTTTGCCAGAGCCGCGCGTTTTGAGTCTTGACCCCCGGCGCCTTGGGCCCTAATCAGCCCCTCGTTGTGGGCCGGTAGCTCAGTTGGTAGAGCAACTGACTTTTAATCAGTAGGTCTCGGGTTCGAGCCCCGACCGGCTCACCACCACCGACAGGGCCCGGGCAGAAATGCCCCGGGCCCTTTGGTTTTTTCGCCCCGCGTCCCTATCTGGGGGGCTGTTGCAGCAAAGGGTTCGCCGATGTGGCTTTTCGCCGTCTTTCTGATCGTTCCGCTGATCGAGATCGCGCTGTTCATCACCGTCGGCGGCTGGCTGACGCTGTGGCCGACGCTGGCCATCGTCGTGCTGACGGCGATGGCGGGCAGCCTGCTGGTGCGCTGGCAGGGCACGCAGGTGCTGCGCGATCTGTCGCATGAAATGAACAGCCTCGGCGATCCGGTTTCGCCGCTGGCCCATGGCGCGCTGGTGCTGCTGGGCGGGGTGATGATGATCCTGCCCGGCTTTTTCACCGATGCGCTGGGCATGGCGCTGATGGTGCCGCCCGTTCGCCGGCTGGTGATCCGTCTGGTGCTGTCGCGCCTGCCGCGCGGGCGGATGGGCGGTTTTGCCCGGGCACCGCAGGGCGCGGGCACCATCATCGACGCCGAGTTCACCGAGGCCGGGGCAGAGGAGCCGCCGGGCCGTCCGCCCTCGGGCTGGACCAAGCATTGAGACCGCGCGCGCAACCTGCTACGAAGCGCCGACGATTTTCAGGGAGAAGGCAATGGCTGACGAAACCGGCGGGGCACCGCAAGTTCGCATGCAGGTGATGGCCCAGTTCATCAAGGACATGTCGTTTGAGAACATGGTGGCGCAAAAGGGGCTGACCTCGTCCGACGTGCAGCCCGACATTCAGGTTGGCGTCTCGCTGGACGCGCGCAAGCGCACGCAGGAAAACCACTATGAGGTGACGACCAGATTCAAGGTGACGAACAAGAACAAGGTCAACGGCGAGACGCTGTTCCTGCTTGAACTGGTCTATGGCGGGGTCTTTCTGATCGAGAACGTGCCGGATGACCAGATGCACCCCTATCTGATGATCGAGTGCCCCCGGATGCTGTTCCCCTATGTCCGCCGCATCATCTCGGATGTGACGCGCGATGGCGGCTTTCCGCCCCTGAACATCGAGGCGGTCGATTTTCTGGCGCTTTACCGTCAGGAACTGGCCCGCCGCGTTCAGGCCCAGGCCGCCGCTCCGGCCCCGCTGGCGAACTGATCCGCCCGGCTCTGGTCGAGGGTCACGGGGCCCTCGGCCGGCGCTTGGCCTTATCCGCGCGCGGCTGACCGCACCGTCTCGATCATCAGCGCCACGTTGTCGGGGTCCGCGTCGGGCGTGATCCCGTGGCCGAGGTTGAAGACATGCGGCCCGCCGGAAAAGGCTGCAACGACCCGCCGCGTCGCCGCCACCAGGTCCGCCCCGCCGGTCACAAGATGCCCCGGCGCCAGGTTGCCCTGCACGCAGCCGTCTTTCTGCACCTCGGCCGCCGCCCATTCGGGCGAGACGGAATTGTCAACCGCCACGCAGTCCGCCCCGGTCTTGGCGGCAAAGCCGACATAGCCCGCGCCCGCCTCGCGCGGAAAGGCAATGACCGGCAGGCCCGGGTGCCGCGCCTTGAGCGCCGCGATGATGGCGCGGGTCGGGGCGACGGCGAAATCCTCGAAATCCTGGCCCTTCAGACTGCCGGCCCAGGAATCAAACAGCTTGACCACCTCTGCCCCCGCCTGAACCTGCATCGACAGATATTCGACCGTCGCCTCGGTGATCCGGTCGATCAGACCGGCAAAAGTGGCGCGGTCCGCCGATTTCAACGCATGCGCCGGGCCCTGATCGGGGGTGCCGCGCCCGGCGATCATGTAGGTGGCCACCGTCCAGGGCGCGCCGGCAAAACCGATCAGCGCCGTCTGGGGCGGCAATTCGCGCGCCAGGATGCGGACCGTTTCATAGACCGGCGCAAGGGTGTCGTGAATGTCGTCCCGCCCCCTCAGCGCCGCCAGTTCCGCCGGCGTGGAAAGGGTGGACAGGCGCGGGCCCTCGCCCGTCTCGAACCACAGATCGGCGCCCAGCGCCTGCGGCAGCAAGAGAATGTCGGCAAAGAGAATCGCAGCATCAAAGCCATAGCGGCGGATCGGCTGCAACGTCACCTCGGCGGCCAGATCGGGGGTGTAGCACAGCGACAGAAAGTCACCCGCCTGCGCCCGCGTCGCGCGGTATTCCGGCAGATAGCGCCCGGCCTGCCGCATCATCCAGATCGGCGGCGTGGCCAGGGTTTCGCCCCCAAGGGCGCGCAGCAAAAGCTTGGTCATCGTGAACTCCGCCAGTCGCGGGCAAAGGGCCGGTTTGCGCCGCCGCTGTCAATGCGAAATCGCGCGCGGGTTGCCACCCCGTCGCGGCTTGGATATGCCTGCGGCATGAATTTTCCGATGCCCAGCCCCGCCCACCCCTTTCGGATCGGCACCCGAGGCTCGCCTCTGGCGCTGTGGCAGGCGCATGAGGTGCGCCGCTGCCTTGCCGCCGCCCATGTCCTGCCCGAGACGGCCTTTGAATGCGTGGTGATCAAGGTCACGGGCGACCAGATTCAGGACCGCGCGCTGAAGGACATCGGCGGCAAGGGCCTGTTCACCCGCGAGATCGAAGAGGCTCTTTCCGCCGGCGCCATCGACATCGCGGTGCATTCGATGAAGGACATGCCCACGCTTCAGCCCGAAGGTCTGGTGCTGGATTGCCACCTGCCGCGCGAGGATGTGCGCGATGCCTTTGTCTCGGTGACCGCGGCCAGCCTCTCGGCGCTGCCGCAGGGCGCGACGGTCGGCTCGTCCAGCCTGCGCCGACGGGCGCAGATCGCGCATCGGCGGGCTGACCTGCGGCTGGTCGAATTTCGCGGCAACGTGCAGACGCGCATGCAGAAGCTGCACGATGGCGTGGCCGATGCGACCTTTCTGGCCATGGCCGGGCTGAACCGGCTGGGGCTTGACCACCTCGCCCGCGCGCCGGTCGAGGTCACCGAAATGCTGCCCGCCGTGGCGCAGGGCGCCATCGGGGTCGAGCGGCGCAGTCGCGATGTGCGGGCCGAGGCGATGCTGGCCGCGATCCACCACGCGCCGACCGGCCTGCAACTGGCGGCCGAGCGCGCCTTTCTGGCGCGGCTCGATGGGTCCTGCAACACACCAATCGCCGGGCTGGCGGTGCTGGAAGGGGGCGATCTGTGGCTGCGCGGGCAGATCCTGCGCCCCGACGGATCGCGGGTGATCGCCGGCGATCTGCGCGGCCCTGTGGGCGACGGCGCGGCGCTTGGCGCGGCGCTGGCCGATGATCTTCTGGGCCGCGCGGGGGCGGGCTTCTTTGGCTGACATGATCCCGGCCTGGGTCAATGGCACGCTTGAGCCGGTCGACAAGCTGGAGGTGCACCGGCGCGGCCTGCGTCATCCGGCGGTGTCGGTGATCGTGATGCGCGGGGGACAGACGCTGCTGCAACGCCGCGCGGCGGGCAAGTACCACTCGCCGGGCCTGTGGGCCAATGCCTGCTGCACGCATCCCCATTGGGGCGAAGACCCCGCCGCCTGCGCCGCGCGGCGTCTGGGGCAGGAGTTGGGCGTTCGCGGGCTGGACCTGCGTCCACTGACGCGCACCGAATACCGCGCCTCGGTTTCCCCGGACATGACCGAACACGAAATCGTGGACATCTTCCTTGCCGAGGCGCCCGAGGGTCTGCCCCTTTCCCCCGATCCGGCCGAAGTCTCGCACACCCGCTGGACCAGCCTGCCCGACCTGCGGGCCGAGGTGGCGGCAGAACCGGCGCGCTTTACCCCCTGGCTGCGCATCTATCTGGCAGCCGGCTGGGCCAGCCCGGAACCCGGTCAGGGCACCTGAGCGCCGCGCCGGTTCAGCACGATGGAATAAAGTCCGGTGGTGGCGGTGATGAACAGCCGGTTCCGGGCGCGCCCGCCAAAGCACAGGTTCGACACCACCTCGGGCACCAGGATCTTGCCCATCAGATGCCCGTCCGGCGCAATGCAATGCACCCCGTCCCCGGCCGATGACCACAGGTTGCCGTCGCTGTCCATGCGCATCCCGTCCGACCAGCCGGCATCGACCTTGTGAAAAAGCCGCCCGTTCCGCGGCCGCCCGCTGCCCGTGTCGAACACCAGGACATGCTGCGGATCGTCCGAGAACTGCCGCCCGGTATCGGCCACATAGAGACTTGATTCATCGGGGGAAAAGCAAAGACCGTTCGGGCATTCCATATCGGTGATCACCGCCTCGATCCCGCCCGAGGGGTCGATGCGGTAGACCGAACAGGGAAGCTCCTGCGCGGCCTGAAAGCCCTCGTAGTCGGTCTTGATGCCGTAATGCGGATCGGTGAACCAGACCGCGCCATCGCGCGCCACGATCACGTCATTGGGGGAATTGAGCCGCTTGCCCGCGTAGCGCTCGGCCAGAACGGTGACAGAGCCGTCCCATTCGGTGCGCGTCACGCGCCGCGTGCCATGCTCGCAGGAAATCAGCCGGCCTTGCAGGTCGCGGGTATGGCCGTTGGAATAGTTCGCCGGCGCGCGGTGCGTGGTCAGACCGGCCTCGCTCCACCGCAGGACGCGGTCGTTCGGGATGTCGGAAAACAGCAGCGCCTGATGATCGCCGAACCAGACCGGCCCCTCGGCCCAGTCAAAGCCGCCGGCCAGCCGCTTGAGCGGGGCGTTGTGCAGCACAAAACCGGCAAAGGCGGGGTCGACGATCTGGATGGCGGACATCTGCGGTTTCCTTTGCCGCAGTTGACCGCAAAGGCACCGGGCGGGCAAGCCTCTCTTGCGGCCCGGGCCGCGAAGGTGTCATTGTCGGGCAGGGGCGAGGGGGAAATTGCATGTCGTTGAAGCTGTTTGACCTGACGGGAAAGCGGGCGCTGATCACCGGATCCTCGCAGGGGATCGGTCTGGCGCTGGCCGAGGGGCTGGCGGCGGCAGGGGCCGAGGTGGTGCTGAACGGGCGCGACGCGGGCCGGCTGGCGGCGGCGGCCGCAACGATCCCCGGCGCCCGGGCGCTGGCCTTTGACGTGACCGACCACGACGCGGCGCGCGCCGCCGTCGACGGGTTTGAATCCTCGGTCGGCCCGATCGACATTCTGGTCAACAACGCCGGCATGCAGCACCGCGCCCCCTTGCAGGATTTCCCGGCCGAAGCCTTTGAGCGGCTGTTGCAGACCAACATCGCATCCGTGTTTCACGTCGGGCAGGCGGTGGCGCGGCACATGATCGGGCGCCGGGCCGGCAAGATCATCAACATCGCCTCGGTCCAATCCGCCCTGGCCCGGCCGACCATCGCGCCCTACACCGCCACCAAGGGCGCCGTCGCGAACCTGACCAAGGGCATGGCGACCGACTGGGCGCGCCATGGGCTGAACTGCAACGCCATCGCCCCGGGCTATTTCGTCACGCCCCTGAACGCCGCGCTTCTGGCCGATCCGGAATTTACCGCCTGGCTGGAAAAGCGGGTTCCGGCCGGCCGCTGGGGGCAGACGGGCGAGTTGCAGGGCGCCTGCATCTTTCTGGCTTCGGACGCCGCCAGTTTCGTGAACGGGCATATCCTGTATGTCGACGGCGGCATCACGGCCTCGCTGTAAGTCCGCACTTTGGCGGGTCGGCTTTCCGGGGTTGAAAAAACCCGGCCGGGACATGACACTCGCCCCGAACCGGGGTGGGCATGGCGCGATGGGGTTGATCAGATGGCGCGCGGCGGGTCTTGCCGCGCTCTTGGCCCTCGCCGGCGGCTGGTCCGGCGCGCAGGACGTCTCGTTGACCGCGCGTGACGGCTCGCTCACGCTTTCCGGCGCGCTTCAGGGCTTTGACGGCGCCTTCTTTCGCATCCAGACCCGCTATGGTCTCTTGACCGTCGATGCCGAGGGGGTGATCTGCGAGGGGCCGGCCTGCCCCGACCTCTTGGCGCCCCGGGCCATCATCCGCATCGTGGGCGAGCGGCGGGCAGGCGAGGCGCTGCTGGCGCCGCTTCTGGCCGGTTTCGCCGCCGCGCGGGGGCTGGAGCTTGACGCCGGGCCGACGTCGTTTCTGCGCGATCCAAGGACCGGCCAGATCCTGGCCGAATTCGGGTTTCAGGCGATGGACAGCGCCCAGGCGCGGGCCGCCGTCACCGAAGGCCGCGCCGACCTCTTGCTGGGCGCCGCCGAAGAGCCGGGCCTTGCCGCGCGCGAGGTGGCGCTGGACACGCTGGTGCCCATCACCGCGCCCGACAATCCGGTGCCGTTCGTCGACACCACCCAACTGGCGCGGGCGCTTTCGGGCGAGATCACGAACTGGGCCGAGATCGGCGGGCCGGACATGCCGCTGGTGCTGCACGGGCTGGATGCGGACAGCGATCTGGCGCGGGCGCTGTCGGCGCGGCTGGGGCGCGAGATGGCGCCGCAGGTGACCCATCCGGACCTTGACGCCCTGGCGCGGGCCGTGGGGCGCGACCCCTATGCGCTGGCGGTGACGGGCCGGTCGTCCGCGCTGCCGGCGCGGGTGCTGGGCCTGCGCGACAGTTGCGGCTTTCCCCTGGTCGCCGACGCCATGGCGGTGAAATCGGGGGATTATCCGCTGACCCTGCCGATCTTTTTCCAGATCCCGCGCCGGCATGTCGGGCTGGTGATGCGCGAGTTTCTGGATTTCCTGAGCACCCCCGCCGCCGACGCCGCCACCGCCGCAGCCGGCTATGTCGACCGGGCGCTGAGCAGTCAGCCGCTGTCGGGCAACGGGCTGCGGCTGATGGGCGCGATCAACGCCGCCGGGCGCGAGACGACGCTGGAGGACCTGCAACGGTTGACGGCGGCGATGGACGGGCGGGCGCGCCTGTCGATGACCTTTCGCTTCGAAGGCGGCTCGTCACGGCTGAACGCCCATTCGCAAAACGCGCTGGACGATCTTGCCCGGATGCTGGAGGCAGGAATCTTTGCCGGCCAGGATCTGGTGCTGGCCGGTTTTTCCGACGGCTCGGGCGCCGCGCCGGCCAATCTGGACCTGTCGGCCGCCCGGGCCGAGGCGGTGCTGGCGGCGCTGCGCAAAGCGGCCCCCTCGGTAGCCGAGGCCGACCTTCCCGCCACCCTTGCGCTGGGCGAGGTGCTGCCCATCGCCTGCGACGAGACCGGCGCCGGGCGCGGGTTGAACCGGCGGGTCGAGCTGTGGAGCAGCCCAAGCCTTCAGGCCAGATAGCCCTGTGAGCGAAAGCTCAACTCGCGCGATTTGCCGATGATCAGATGGTCGTGCAGCACCAGCCCCAGCACCTGCGCGGCGTCCTGCACCTGAAGCGTCATCGCGATGTCCTGCTCTGACGGGGTCGGGTCGCCCGAGGGGTGGTTGTGCACCAGGATCAGCGCGCTCGCGTTCAGCTCAAGCGCCCGCTTGACCACCTCGCGCGGGTAGACCGGCACATGGTCGACCGTGCCGCGCGCCTGCTGCTCGTCCGCGATCAGCACGTTCTTTCGGTCAAGGTAGAGGATGCGGAACTGCTCGGTCTCGCCATGCGCCATGGCGGTGTGGCAATAGTCCAGAAGCGCATCCCAGGACGACAGCACCGGCCGGTTCATCACCCGGCTGCGCATCATGCGCTGGGCGGCGGCCTCGACGATCTTGAGCTCGGTGATCACCGCCTCGCCCGCGCCCTTGACCATGGCAAGCCGCGCCGGGGCGGCGGTCACCACGCGGTTGAAATCGCCAAAGGTGTCAAGCAGCAGGCGGGCGAGGGGTTTGACATCCTGCCGGGGAATGGCGCGGAAGAGGACCAGTTCCAGCAATTCGTAATCCGGCAGCGCCGCCGCGCCGCCGCTGCGAAAACGCTCGCGCAGGCGGGCGCGGTGGTCGGCGATGTAGGACGGCAGACGCGCGCCCGCCAGCGGCGCCGGCGCAGCCTCGTCCGCATCGCCGGCGGGGGCGAAGAGGGGCAGCATGCTGTCATGAAACCCGGGCTGTGCCATGGCGGCAGGGTAGGGCGGGTTTGGTTGACGAAGGGTTAACGCGGGCGCTAAAGGCGCCTGCCTGCCCCCGGCAGGCGCCCCGCAGATCGTCTTTTCCGTGGCGCCGCGCCCAAGCGCCGAGGCGCCTCACGGAACCCCTTGCGCGGCTCGGTCTCTGTTGAAATCCAAAAAGGAGGCGGCGGAAAAAAGCCCCGCCTTACCCCTTCATCCCGTCCCAAAAGCCCTTGACCTTGGAGAAAAAGCTGCTGCCCTCGGGGTGGTTCTCGCTCGACAGGGCCTCGAACTCGCGCAGCAGGTCCTTTTGCCGGGCGGTCAGGTTGACCGGGGTTTCGACCGCCAGCTCGATCAGCATGTCGCCGGTGCCGCCGCCGCGCAGGGCGGGCATGCCCTTTGCGCGCAGGCGCAGTTGCTTGCCGGTCTGGGCGCCGGCGGGCACGCGCACGCGCGAGCGGCCGCCCTCGATCGTGGGCACCTCGACCTCGCCGCCCAATGCGGCGGTGGTAAAGGTGACGGGCACCCGGCAAAAGAGATGGATGCCGTCGCGCTGAAAGATCGCGTGCTCGCGCACCTCGATGAAGATGTAAAGATCGCCCGAGGGGCCGCCCCGCATGCCGGCCTCGCCCTCGCCGGTCAGGCGGATGCGGGTGCCGGTTTCAACGCCGGCGGGGATGTTGACCGACAGGGCGCGCTCGCGCTCGATCCGGCCGGCGCCGTGGCAGGACTTGCAGGGGTTCTTGACGATCCGCCCGGCGCCCGAGCAGGTCGGGCAGGTCCGCTCGACCGTGAAAAAGCCCTGTTGCGCGCGGACCTTGCCCATGCCCGAACAGGTGGGGCAGGTGACCGGTTCCGCCCCGCCCTCGGCGCCGGAGCCGCGGCAGGCCTCGCAAGCGGTGGAGCCGGGCACGTTGATGGTCTTTTGCGCGCCGGCAAAGGCCTCTTCCAGGGTCACGCGCAGGTTATAGCGCAGGTCAGAGCCGCGCTGCGCCCGCGCGCGCGCACCGCCCGGGCCGCCCCGCTGGCCGCCCATGAAATCGCCGAACAGGTCCTCGAACACGTCCGAGAAGGCCGAGGCGAAATCACCCTGGCCCGGACCGCCGCGCCCGGCGCTGGCGCCGTGGCCGCCCTCAAAGGCGGCATGGCCAAAGCGGTCATAGGCCGCCTTCTTGTCGGCGTCCTTGAGCACGTCATAGGCCTCGTTCACTTCCTTGAACTGGGCCTCGGCGTTGGGGTTGTCAGCGTTCCGGTCGGGGTGCAGCTCTTTGGCCTTGGTGCGGTAGGCCTTTTTCAGCTCTTCGGCCGAAGCCCCGCGCGAGGCCCCGAGAACGTCGTAGTAATCTTTCTTCGCCATGGCCAAACCCCTTGAGGGGAACGCGGAGGGCGGCCCGCCGGGGCCGCCCTCATCTGGTTCCCAAGCGCGTTACTTACGCTTGTTGTTGCCCATGTCTTCAAAGTCGGCGTCGATGATGTCGTCGTCAACCTCGCGCGGGCCCTCGTCGGCCCCGCCCTCGGCCGCCGCGGCGCTGGCCTTGTAGATCGCCTCGCCCAGCTTCATCGCCGCATCGGTCAGGTTCTGGATGCCGCCCTTGATCTTGCCGGTCTCTTCGGTCTTGACCGCCTCTTCCAGCGCGCCCATCGCCAGTTCGATCGCCTCGACGGTCGAGGGGTCGACCTTGTCGGAATGCTCGGCCAGCGACTTCCTGGTCGAATGCAGCAGGCTTTCGGCCTGGTTCTTGGTCTCGACCAACTCGCGGCGTTCGCGGTCGGCGTCGGCGTTGGCCTCGGCCTCTTTGACCATCTTCTCGATCTCGTCCTCGGACAGGCCACCCGAGGCCTGGATGGTGATCTGCTGCTCTTTGTTCGTGCCCTTGTCCTTGGCTTTCACCGACACGATGCCGTTGGCGTCGATGTCAAAGGTCACCTCGATCTGGGGCATGCCGCGCGGGGCAGGCGGGATGTTTTCCAGGTTGAACTGGCCCAGGATCTTGTTGTCGGCCGCCATCTCGCGCTCGCCCTGGAAGACGCGGATGGTCACCGCGTTCTGGTTGTCCTCGGCGGTCGAGAAGACCTGGCTCTTCTTGGTCGGGATCGTGGTGTTGCGGTCGATCAGGCGGGTGAACACGCCGCCCAGCGTCTCGATGCCCAGCGACAGCGGGGTCACGTCGAGCAGGACCACGTCCTTGACATCGCCTTGCAGCACGCCGGCCTGGATGGCGGCGCCGGCGGCGACGACCTCGTCAGGGTTCACTCCCTTGTGCGGCTCCTTGCCGAAGAACTTGGTCACTTCCTCGATCACGCGGGGCATGCGGGTCATGCCGCCGACCAGAACCACCTCGTCGATGTCGGACATCGACACGCCGGCATCCTTGAGCGCGGCCTGGCAGGGCTTGATCGACTTCTTGATCAGGTCCTCGACCAGGCTTTCCAGCTTGGCACGGGTCAGCTTGACCACCAGGTGCAGCGGCTGGCCGGTGTTCTTGTCCATCGAGATGAACGGCTGGTTGATTTCGGTCTGGGACGAGGACGACAGCTCGATCTTGGCCTTTTCGGCCGCCTCCTTCAGGCGCTGAAGGGCCATCTTGTCCAGCGACAGATCGACGCCGTGCTCTTTCTTGAACTCGTCCGCCAGATAGTTGACGATCCGCATGTCAAAGTCTTCGCCGCCCAGGAAGGTATCGCCGTTGGTCGACTTCACCTCGAACAGGCCGTCGTCGATTTCCAGGATGGTGATGTCAAAGGTGCCGCCGCCAAGGTCATAGACCGCGATGGTGCGCGCCTCTTTCTTGTCCAGACCATAGGCCAGCGCGGCGGCGGTCGGCTCGTTGATGATGCGCAGCACTTCAAGGCCGGCGATCTTGCCGGCGTCCTTGGTGGCCTGGCGCTGGGCGTCGTTGAAATAGGCCGGAACCGTGATCACGGCCTGCGAGACCGTCTCGCCCAGATAGGCCTCGGCGGTTTCCTTCATCTTTTGCAGGATGAAGGCGGACACCTGGCTGGGCGAGAACCGCTCGCCCCGCGCTTCGACCCAGGCATCGCCGTTGCCGCCGTTGACGATCTTGTAGGGCATGTTCTTTTGGTCCTTGACGATCACCGGATCGTCAAAACGGCGCCCGATCAGGCGCTTGACCGCAAAGATGGTGTTCGAGGCGTTGGTCACGGCCTGCCGCTTGGCGGCCTGACCGACCAGACGCTCGTTGTCGGTAAAGCCGACGATCGACGGCGTGGTGCGCGCGCCTTCGGAGTTCTCGATGATGCGGGGCTGCGAGCCGTCCATGATGGCGACGCAAGAGTTGGTCGTCCCGAGGTCAATACCAATGATTTTGGCCATGTCTGGTCCCTTTCCTTCGGCGATGTTGTGGGGCGGAACCCAAGGCTGGCATTCCGACCCGATCCCATGAGACCCGGACAAGGTGGCACCTCGTCCGGCTTCCGGGCGTATATAGGGGGCGGGTTCGGGGCCTGCAAGCGAGTCCGCGCGAGATTCATTTGGCAAATTAACCTGAATTTGCCGCCCCTTCGCCGGTCCGGCGGCGCGCGCCGCCGGGCTACTTGGCGCCCCAGGACAGGCTGGCGTGCCGGCGGGTGTAGTTTTCCATGATCAGCCCGATCATGAACAGCGCGATGGTCACCTTCACCGGGTAGCCGATCGTCGAATAATGCGGGTCGTAGTTCAGGAACATGAACCCGCGCGACTGGTCGATGATGTGGAACAGCGGGTTCCACCAGAACCAGGCCAGGATCCAGGTCGGCGTGGCATTGGCGACGAACATCTTGCCCGAGGCGATCATGTTCGCCCTTGTATAGACCGAGGTGACGATGCCGAAGGCGCTGGGGGCCCAGGGCGTCAGCGCCTTGAAGATCATCCCGACCGCGATGCCCGATGCCCAGGCCATCAGCAGCATCAGCATCACGCCGACCGGCTGGTCGATGCTGATCGGTTTGACCAGGGCATGGTAGAAGAACAGGATCACCACGATGGACAGGATCTGCTGGTAAAGCGTCGACAGCGCCGCCGCCGCGATGGCGACCAGGGTGTTCATCGGCGAATGCTTCATCATCGCCGAGGTGGGCCCGTCCGATCCGGCCACCGCCCGCAGCGTCTTGACATGGGTCATGTACATGAACACGCCCGACATGACGTAAAGCATCAGATCGCCCCGGATGCCGCGGTTGCCGCCGCCCAGAAAGGTCATCATGAACAGAAAGATCAGGACCATGACCAGCGACTGCACGATCGAGATCACCAGCCCCAGAACCGCGTTGCCGTTTCCCTTGCGGATGTTGCGCACGGCCGAGTGAAAGATCAGCTCCAGCATGGCAAAGGCGCCGGCCTTTTTCGTTCGGCGGATGTTTGGGCGGAACATGGGGCCTCGAAGCGGTCGCGGCGCCGGGCTGGCGCGGGAAATCTTGTTGTTCCCTGTGCAACCTATGATAAGTGCCTTGCCAAAAAGTGCAACAAAGCTTCGGCGCGCCGGGGCAGCAGGAGTCATGATGGATTTCGAGGTATTGGTTCCCCTGATGCGCCGTTTGGCGCTTGAGGCCGGCGCGGCGATCATGCAGGTCTATGACGGCCCCGATTTCGAGGTGAAGTCCAAGGGCGATGCCAGCCCCGTCACCGAGGCCGACGAGGCCGCCGATGCGCTGATCTCGGCCGGGCTGCGCGCTGCCTTTCCGGATGTCACCCTGATCACCGAAGAGCAGGCCGCCAGCCACGCGCTGAGCGCGCGGACCTTTCTGATCGTCGATCCGCTGGACGGCACCAAGGAATTCATCCAGCGGCGCGGCGATTTCACCGTGAACATCGCCTATGTCCAGGACGGCGTTCCGGTGCGCGGCGTGGTCTATGCCCCGGCGCAAGGGCGGCTGTTCTATACCCGCCCGGACGGCGTCTCGGTCGAAGAGGTCGCGGGGGCCGGGCGCCCGATCCGCGTCTCCAGCCCCGACAACGGCGCGCTGATGGTCGTGGCCTCCAAATCGCATCGCGATGCGGCCACGGACGACTATATCGCCAGGTACAGCGTCAAGGACATGAAAAGCGCCGGCTCCAGCCTGAAGTTCTGCCTCATCGCCACCGGCGAGGCCGATCTTTACCCAAGGCTCGGTCGCACGATGGAATGGGACACCGCCGCCGGGGATGCCGTGCTGCGCGGCGCCGGCGGGCATGTGGTGCGTTTTGACGACCACCAGCCGCTGGCCTATGGCAAGGCGGGCTGGGACAACCCGTTCTTCATCGCCTATGCGCCGGGGGTCGTGCTGTCGGCATGAGCGTTCTGATCGCCATTCCCGCCCGCTATGCCAGCACCCGCTACCCGGGCAAGCCGCTGGTGCCGCTGCGCGGGCCGGATGGCGTCAAGACCCTGATCCGCCGCAGTTGGGAGGCGGCGCAGGCGGTGCGCGGAGTGGGCCGGATCGTGGTGGCCACCGACGATGCCCGCATCGCCGATCACGCCGCCGGCTTTGGCGCCGAGGTGGTGATGACCTCGTGCAGCGCCCGCAACGGAACCGAGCGCTGCGCCGAGGTGGCCGAAAGGCTGCCGGGCTTTGACGTGGTGGTGAACCTTCAGGGCGATGCGCCGCTGACGCCGGCCTGGTTCGTCGAGGGCCTGATCGCCGGCCTGCTTGCCGACCCCGGCGCCGAGATCGCGACCCCCGTCCTGCGCTGCGACGGGCGGGCGCTGGCCGGCCTTCTGGCCGACCGCCGCGCCGGGCGGGTGGGGGGCACCACGGCGGTCTTTGGCGCGGGGGGGCGGGGGCTGTACTTCAGCAAGGAAGTGATCCCCTTCACCGGCCAGGACCATGCCGCCGATGCGCCGACGCCGGTCTTTCACCATGTCGGGGTCTATGCCTACCGCCCCGCCGCGCTGGCCGCCTATCCGGCCTGGCCCGTCGGCCCGCTTGAGACGCTCGAAGGGCTGGAGCAGCTTCGGTTTCTCGAACAGGGCAGGCAGGTCCTGTGCGTCGAGGTGCAGGCGCGCGGCCGCCAGTTCTGGGAACTGAACAACCCCACCGACGTGCCGGTGATCGAAGCGATGCTCGCGGCGGCGGGATGAGCCTGCCGACCATCAGCGTGGTGGTGGCAAGCTGGAACCGCCCGGACCATCTGCGCCGCTGCCTCTTGTCGCTGCAACAACAGGACCACCCGGCGATCGAGCTGTGCCTGGTGCTTGACCCGCAGGCCGCAGGGCTTGTCGCCCCCGCCCTGCGCGCAGCCGGCTGGACCGGCCGGCTCGCCACCAACCCCGGCGGCAACCTCGCGCAGGCGCGCAACATCGGGCTGGGGCTGGCGCGGGGCGATCTGGTTGCCTTCATCGACGATGACGCGGTGGCCGAGCCGACCTGGGCCAGCCGCCTGGCCGCCGCCTTTGCCGACCCGCATATTGTCGCCGCGACCGGGTTCACGCGCGGGCGCAACGGCATCTCTGTGCAATGGGGCGCGGCAGAGGTGGACCATCTTGGGGCAGATCATGGCCTGACCCTTCCCGAAACCGGCGCGGCGCTTCAGGGTTCCGCCCGGCGCGCGGTCAAGCCGGTTGGCACCAACTGCGCCTTTCGCCGCGCCGCGCTGCTGGCGGTCGGCGGGTTCGATCCGGCCTATCACTTCTATCTTGAGGATGCCGACATCGGCCTGCGCATCGCCGCGCTGGGCAAGACCGCCGTGGTGCCGGGCGCGCAGGTGGTCCATGCCTTTGCCGCCTCTGACCGGCGCCGCGCCGACAGGGTGCCGACCGACCTGCACCAGATCGGCGCCTCGGCCCAGGTCTTTCTGCGCCGCCACGCGCCGCAGGGTCAGTGGCCCGCCGCGCTGGCCGCCCTGCGCCGCGAGCAGGGTGCGCGGCTGGACCGGCACCGGCGCGCCTGGCGGCTTGGTCGGGCCGAGGCGGCGCGGCTGATGGCCACGCTGGAGGCCGGCATCGCCGAGGGGCTGCGGCGCGATCTGCCCGCGCTGGTCGCGCTTTCCCCCGGTGAGGAGGGCGCCTTTGCCCCCCTGCCCGGCACCGGCCCGCGCCCCGGTCAGGTGATCGCCGGGCGCATCTGGTCGCGCCGGCGCCTTCTGGCCCAGGCCCGCGCCGCACGGGCTGCGGGGCGGGTCGTGACGCTTGTCATCCTGTCGCCCAGCGCGCGGCCGCACCGGCTGGCGCTGACCGACGATGGCATCTGGCTGCAAGAGGGCGGGCTCTTTGGCCGCTCTGACCGCAACGGCCCGATGTTCCGTTTCACCACGTTCGCGGCCCGGTTGCGCGCCGAGACCGAAACCGCCGCAAAGACCCGTTCCGTTGCGTTATAGGCCGCAAGATTCGCAACAAATGCTGGCCCATCCACGAAATATTCATTATTCCGGTCAGAGGATCGGCCGAGGGTAAGAGTGCGCCCGGTTGTGGCATGCGACCCTGTCGCGGCAACCGGCGTCGGTGAGACGAGTGATCGTCCCTCGCGGGACGGGCGGAGTGGTGGGATGAAGGTCAAGAAGGTTACCAAGGCAGTCTTTCCCGTGGCCGGCATGGGAACGCGGTTTCTTCCTGCAACCAAGTCGATCCCGAAAGAGATCATGACGCTGGTCGACAAGCCGCTGATCCAATACGCCATCGACGAGGCGCGGGCAGCCGGCATCAAGGAATTCATCTTTGTCACCGCGCGCGGCAAATCCGCGCTCGAGGATTATTTCGACCACGCGCCAGAGCTTGAGGCCACCCTTCGCAAGGCCGGCAAGACCGACCTGCTTGAGGCGCTGAAAGACACCAACATGGATTCGGGCGCCATCGCCTATGTGCGCCAGAACCGCGCCATGGGTCTTGGCCACGCGGTCTGGTGCGCGCGGCGGATGATCGGGAACGAACCCTTTGCGGTTCTGTTGCCCGACGACGTGATCGCGGCGGAAACGCCCTGCCTGCAACAGATGGTCGAAGCCTACGAGCAGACCGGCGCCAACATGGTCGCCGCGATGGAGGTGGCGCCGTCGCGCACCGGCTCTTACGGCATTCTCGACATCGACGAGGACATGGGCGCCATCGTCAAGGTCAAGGGCATGGTGGAAAAGCCCAAGGCGGGCGAGGCGCCGTCAAACCTTGCGGTGATCGGCCGCTACATCCTGACCCCGCGCGTGCTGACCAACCTGAACCGGATGAAGCAGGGCGCGGGCGGCGAGATTCAACTGACCGACGCCATCGGCACTGAGGCCAAGGTGCCCGGCCGGGTCTTTGGCTTCCGCTTTCGCGGCCAGCGCTATGACTGCGGCTCAAAGGCGGGGTTCCTGCAGGCGACGGTGGCCTTTGCCCTGTCGCGGCCGGATTTGCGGGACGAATTCAGCGCCTATCTTCAGGACCAGATCGCGCTGCAACGGGCGGCGCAATAGATGTGCCGCCGCCCCGGCTGATCGATCTGACCAGACTGACCTCGCGCGCTGGCCGAGGCGCCCTGACCGGCATCGACCGGGTCGAGGCCGCCTGGGCGGACGCGCTGACGGCGCGGCCAGAGCCGTTGTTTGCCCTGGTGGCGACACGGCTTGGCTTTCTGCTGCTGGACAGGGCCGGCATCGCGGCTCTGCTGGGGCGCGTTGCGGCAACCATCCCCCTTGGCCCGCCGGATCTGATCGGCCGCCTCATGCGGCGCGGCAACCCGCTGCGGGGCCGGTGCGAGGCGGACCTGCGTCGCATCGCCATCGGCCGCGCCCCCGGGCTGCTGCTGGGCAGGCTGCTGCGCCGGATCGGGCCGAGTTTTGATTATTTCAGTCTTGGCCATGCCATCCATGGCCGCCGCACGCTGGGGCGGATCGCGCGCGCGGGCGGCCGCATCCGGGTGATGCTGCACGACACCATTCCGCTGGACCATCCCGACCTTGCCCGCAAGGGCACGGCGGCGACCTTTGCCGGCCTGGTCGGGGCGGTGGCCGCCCGCGCGGATACGGTGATATACCCCACCGAGGCCGCCCGCCGCACCGCCGAGGTGCATCTGGCCCGGGCAGGGCGGGTGCCGCCGGCCGTGGTCTCGGCCCTGGGGGTCGCCCTGGCCGCGCCGGATGCCTCGGCCCTGCCGGCGCGCCTGGACCTGGCGCGCGCCTATGTGCTGGCGCTGGGCACGATCGAGCCGCGCAAGAACCTGGCGCTGCTGTGCGATGTCTGGCACGGCGCTGCCGGTCTGCCCGACCTGTTTGTCGTCGGCCATCCCGGCTGGGCCGACGCGCAGCTTTTCGACCGGCTGCGCCAGACCCCGGGCATCCATGTGCTGGGCGCTCTGCCTGACGGGGCGGTTGCCGCGCTCATGGTCCGGGCACGGGCGCTGGTCTTTCCCAGCCTGGCCGAGGGGTTCGGCCTGCCGCCGCTTGAGGCCGCGGCGCGCGGCCTGCCGGTGCTGTGCAGCGATCTGCCCGTCCTGCGCGAGGTGCTGAAAGACTATCCCGTTTACCTGAAGCCCGCGGACGTCTATGCTTGGACCAAAGCAATAAGCGCCGCAGGGCGCCTTGAGGGCAAGCAGAGCGTGGGCAGCAGCGGTTTGACCATCGCGGATTGGGCCACCCATGTGGAGGTGGCCCTGCGCGCATTGCACCACGAGGGCGGCATACATATCTCTGGGGTGTCCCCGGAGGAAAGACGATGAGCCTGCTGTCGCGCTACATGCTCCGTCTCGCCCGCAAGCGTTGGCTCTTTCGCGCCTTTCGCAAGCGGCGCGAGCTGCGCCCCGTGGCCCTGCGCACCGATGGAATTGCAAAGGACGATCTGCTGGTGTTCACCACCCTGCGCAACGAGCGGGTGCGCCTGCCGTTCTTTCTGCGCTACTACCGGGACCTGGGGGTCAACCATTTCCTGATCGTCGACAATGGCAGCGACGACGGCAGCCGCGAATATCTGGCGCAGCAGGACGATGTCTCGCTCTGGACCACCTCGCACAGCTACAAGCGGTCGCGCTTTGGCGTGGACTGGCTGACCTGGTTGCAGATGAAATATGCCGACGGGCACTGGACCCTGGTCGTCGATCCGGATGAGTTCTTTGTCTACCCCTTCTGCGACACCCGCCCCCTGCGCGCGTTGACCGACTGGCTTGACTTCTCGTCGATCCGGTCGTTCTCGGCCATGCTGCTGGACATGTACCCCAAGGGGCCGATCAACCAGGTCGCCTATGCCGAGGGGCAAAGCCCGTTTGACGTCGCCCCCTATTTCGATGCCGGAAACTACACCTATGCCCGCAACGAAAAATACGGCAACCTCTGGATTCAGGGCGGACCGCGCGCGCGGCAGTTCTTTGCGGATGCGCCCGAACGTGCCCCGGCGCTGAACAAGATCCCGCTGGTCAAGTGGAGCCGGCGCTACGCCTATGTCAGCTCGACCCATATGCTGCTGCCGCGCGGCTTGAACCAGACCTATGACGAATGGGGCGGGGAAAAGGCCAGCGGCTGCCTCTTGCATGCCAAGTTCCTTGATACCTTTGCCGCCAAGGCCGAAGAAGAAATGCTTCGCCGCCAGCACTATGCCAACAGCCACGAATATCGGGCCTATCGCGGGATGGTCGCGGAAAAGCCGGACCTGTGGTGCAAGTTTTCCGAAAAATACATCAATTGGCGCCAGCTTGAGATTCTCGGCCTGATGTCAAAGGGGAACTGGGCATGACGGTGGGGATCGTCCTTTTGTGCCACACCGCGCTGCACCGCGCCGCCCAGGTCGCGCGCCACTGGGCCGAGCGTGACTGCCCGGTGGTCGTGCATGTCGACCGCCGCGTCGCCAAGGTCGACTATCAGACGATGGAGCGTTCGCTGTCCGATCTTGGCAACGTGCGCTTTTCCTCGCGCCATGCCTGCGAATGGGGCACCTGGGGCATTGTCGGGGCGACGCAGGACGCCGCCGAGCTGCTGCTGGCCGTCTTTCCGCAGGTCCGGCACGTCTTTCTGGCCTCGGGCGCCTGCCTGCCGCTGCGCCCGGTGCAGGAACTGGTGGCCTATCTGGTCCAGCGCCCGCGCACCGATTTCATCGAGAGCGTGACAACCGAGGATGTTGGCTGGACCATCGGCGGGCTGGACATGGAGCGTTTTACCCTGCGCTTCCCCTTTAGCTGGCGCAAGCAGCGCCGGCTGTTTGACGCCTATGTCAAGCTGCAACGCAGGGTCGGGTTCCAGCGTGACATTCCGGCCGGACTGGTGCCGCACATGGGCAGTCAGTGGTGGTGCCTGACCCGCCAGACGCTGACGGCCATCCTTGAAAGCCCGGACCGCGCCCGGATCGACCATTACTTCCGCAAGGTCTGGATTCCGGACGAAAGCTATTTCCAGACCATGGTGCGCCGGGTGTCGACCACGGTCGAAAGCCGATCGCTGACGCTGTCGAAATTCGACTTTCAGGGCAAGCCGCACATCTTTTATGACGACCACCTGCACCTCTTGCGCCGGTCCGACTGTTTTGTCGCGCGCAAGATCTGGCCCCACGCCAATGCGCTGTATGACACATTCCTGAACGGCAAGGACCGCGCGACCCCCGCGCCGGACCCCAATCCGGGCAAGATCGACCGGCTGTTTCCCAAGGCGGTCGAGCGGCGCACCAAGGGGCGCCCGGGCCTGATCATGCAAAGCCGCTTTCCGCATGAGAACTGGGAAAATGGCCGCACCTCGGCCGCCTATTCGGTGTTCGAGGGGTTTGCCGAGGTTTTCGAGAATTTCGGCCCCTGGCTGGACAAGGTCGCCGGAACCCGCAGCCATGGGCATCTTTACGCCCCGGACCGGGTGCATTTTGTGGGCGGCGAGACGGTCTATAATGGCGCGCTGTCCGATTCCGCCGCGCTGCGCGATTACAACCCGCGCGGCTTTCTGACCAACCTGATCTGGAACACCCGGGGCGAGCGGCAGTGCTTTCAGTTCGGCCCGCAGGACGCGCAAGAGATTTCCTGGTACATGGCCTGCGACCGCAATGCGCAGATCTCTGTCATCACCGGCGCGTGGGCGCTGCCGCTGTTCAATGCCAACGAGAATTTCGGCGAAATCCGCCGCAAGGCCGCGCTCTTGCAAAAGACCGAGATGGAGCATCTGGCCATCCTGCGGTCGATCCACGCCAAGGCGCGCCTGCGCGTCTGGTCGCTGGCCGAGTTCGTCGAGAATCCGATCGAGCCCCTGCAAAGCGTCGTGGACGAGATCAGCCCCCGCGCCATGCGCCGGCTGACCGAGGCGCCGCGCCTTGTCGATCTGACCGGGTTCGGCCAGTTCCTGCAAAACCTGCGCAATCAGGGCATGCTGCCGGTCATGACCGGCGATTTCCCGGTCGAGGGCGGGACGGCAGGCACCAATCGCAACCGGCCGCGCCCCTATCTTGTGAAATAGCCCGATGGCGCCCGCAAGCTTTACAAGCTTTGTCATCTTTGCCGAGATGCGTACCGGCTCGAATTTTCTGGAGGCGAATCTCAACGCGATCCCCGGCGTGACCTGCCATGGCGAGGCGTTCAATCCCTATTTCATCGGTGCCGAGGGTCGGCAGGACTATCTGGGCGTCGACATCGCGGCGCGCGGGGCCGATCCGTCGCAGCTTTTGTCGGCGATGCGGGCGCAGACGGCGGGCCTTTCCGGCTTTCGCTACTTTCACGACCATGACCCAAGGGTGCTGGACATCGTGATGCGGGACCGGGGCTGCGCCAAGATCGTGCTGACGCGCAATCCGCTGGACAGCTACATCTCCTGGAAGATCGCGACGGCAAGCGACCAGTGGTGGCTGGCCAACACCCGGCATCTGAAAACCGTCCGCCCCCGGTTCGACGAAGTCGAATTTCGCGCCCGGCTGGAGGCGGTGCAGGGCTTTCAGCGCCTGCTCCAGACGCGCCTGCAAACCAGCGGACAAAGCGCCTTTGTCGTTGATTACGACGACATCCGCGATTTGGAAGTGATCAACGGACTGGCGGAATTTCTGGGCGTGCCGGGGCGCCTCAAGGCGCTGGATTACCGGTTCAAGAAGCAGAACCCAGAGGCGACCGCGGACAAGGTCAGCAATCCGGCCGAGATGGCGCGGGCGCTGGCGGGCATGCACCTTGATCTGGGCCACAGCCCGAGCCTTGAGCCGCGCCGCGCCCCTGCGGTGCCGCAGTACCTCGCCTCGACCGGCGCGCCGCTCTTGTTCATGTCGATCCGTTCCGGCCCCGAGCAGCGGCTTGGCGACTGGCTGTCGGGCTTTGGCCCGATGCGCGGCCCCTTTGACCGCGCCTCGCTGCGAAGCTGGCGGGCGGATCATCCGGGCCATGTCAGCTTTGCCGTGCTGCGCCACCCGCTGGCACGGGCCCAGGCCGCCTGGGACGAGTTCCTGCGCAAGGAATACATGCCCGAACTGCGCCCCTATCTGAAACGGGTCCACCGGTTGGTCCTGCCGCCAAAGGGCGCGGGCTTGTCCGACCCGGTCGAATATCGGGCCGGGTTTCTGGTGTTTCTCGATCTGGCGCGGCATCTTCTGGCCGGCCGGACAGAGCTGCACACGCCGGCGCCGCTGGCCAGCCAGCTTGCGATCCTGCAAGGCTTCGGCCAGATGCAGGCGCCCGACCACATCCTGCGCGAGGATCGCCTGCACGAGGGGCTGGCCTTTGTGGCCTCGCAAGCCGGCCTGACCGCGCACGATCTGCCGCCGGAGCCGGACAGCGCCAGCCATGCTCTGGCCGCGCTTTACGGCCCCGATCTGGAACAGGCCGCCCGCGCCGCCTATGGCCGCGATTATGAGGCCTTTGGCTTTGGCCCCTGGACGCCGCCGGGTCAGGCCGCCTGAGAGGTGCGCGGTTCGGTCAGGATGGCGTGCAGCTTGTCCACGTCGGCATTGGCCCTGAGCTTGGCGCAGATCGCCGGATCGCGCATGGTGCGCGAGACCAGCGCCAGCGCCTTGAGATGCTCGACCCCCGAATCCTTGGGCGCCAGCAGCGCAAAGACCAGATCGACCGGCTGCCGATCGACCGAATCGTAGTTCATCGGCCGTTCGATGCGCAGAAAGATGCCGCAGATCCGCTCGACCCCCTCAAGCCGGGCGTGCGGCAGCGCCAGCCCGTGGCCGACCCCGGTCGGCCCCAGGCTTTCGCGTTCCTGCAACCCCTCGATCACGGACGAGGGGGACAGGCCATAGACCTGTCCGGCGATCTCGCTCAGTTCCTGGAACAGCCGCTTCTTGGCGGGCATCTGGCTGACGAACCGGACGGCGCCGGGTGTCAAGAGCTTTGAGAGGTCCATGAGGAAGGTTCGTTCCTGTTTTCCGGTCTTCGGGGCCGGTTACTTGCTGTTGCGCGGATCGATCCATCCGATGTTGCCATCGTCCCGCCTGTAGACCACGTTCACGCCGCCGTGGCCCTCATTGCGAAAGACCAGCATCTTCTGCCCGGCCAGTTCCAGTTGCATGACCGCCTCGCCGACGGTGATCGCGGGGATCTTCGTCTCCATCTCGGCGATCACGACCGGTTGCAGGGTCGAGCTGTCGCTGTCCTCTGCCTCGTCGGATGCGGCGAGGATATAGGACGAACCCGCGCCATATTCAACCGGTTCCGCCCGGTCGCGGTGGTGGTTGCGCAAGCGCCGCTTGTAGCGGCGCATCTGCTTGTCCATCTTCTCGCGGCAGGATTCGAAAGCGGCATAGATTTCAGGGGCATGACCCTTGGCCGAGGCGGAAAGACCGGTGGAAAGGTGGATCGTGGATTCGCAGATGAATTCATGCGCGGCCTTTGAAAAGACGATGCTGGCATCGGTCGGGCGCTGGGCGTATTTCTCCACGACCTCGCCAAGCTCGGCCTTGACGTGGGTTTGCAGGGCCTCGCCGATGTCGATCTGTTTTCCGGTGATCTGGTAGCGCATTTTACCTCCTCGGCACGTTGGGGCAGAGCCGGTGCCCGGCGGGCCCAGCCTGACCTGAAAAGCATTTAGAATGCGTTGCAGTTTTGGAGCCGATCGGTTCGTGCCGACATGCGGCGCGTGGCCCTGAGTGGGCGGCGGGGGGATCGGCGAACTGGCCTTGATGCGCGTTCATCCCTTGTATTTGGGGACGGCCCGGCACGCTTGTCAACTGCCGGGCGAGGCGGAAAGCGGCCTGCGGTCAGATTATGCGAAAATTCTCGCCCAGATAGACGCGACGCACCATCTCGTCGCGCACCACCTCGTCGCCGGTGCCCGACATCAGCACCTTGCCGTCGTGCAGGATATAGGCGCGGTCCACGATTTCCAGCGTCTCGCGCACGTTGTGATCGGTGATCAGCACGCCCAGGCCGCGCGCCTTGAGCGTCTGCACCAGATGCCGGATCTCGCCCACGGCGATCGGGTCGACCCCGGCAAATGGCTCGTCCAGCAAGAGGTATTTCGGGTTCGCCGCCAGGCAGCGCGCGATTTCCACCCGCCGCCGCTCGCCCCCGGACAGGGCCAGGGCGGGGGCCTGCCGGATATGGGTGATCGAGAAATCCGACAGCAGCTCTTCAAGCCGCTCGCGCCGGCGGTGCGGGTCGGATTCGGAAATTTCCAGCACCGCCATGATGTTGTCTTCGGCCGAGAGCCCGCGAAAGATCGACATCTCCTGCGGCAGATAGCCGATCCCCAGCCGCGCCCGGCGGTACATCGGCAGGGCGGTCACGTCGCGCCCGTCGATCAGCACCTCGCCGGCCTCGGGTGTCACCAGGCCCGCGATGGAATAGAAGGTGGTGGTCTTGCCGCAGCCGTTGGGGCCCAGGAGCGCCACCACCTCGCCGCGCATGAGGTCAAGCGAGACATCGCGGATCACCAGGCGCTTCTTGTAGGACTTGCGCAGATTGCGGATGCGCAGGCCAGATGAGCCCAGCGTCACGGTCAGATCGGGCGCCATCAGTTGCCCCCGGGAACAAAGGTGGTGGTGACGCCGCCCTCGATCCGTCCGGTGCCGTCGGCCAGGTTGACCACCATGCGCTGACCGGAAATCGTGGCGCTGCCCTGGGTCAGCACCACATCGCCCGTCAGCGTCACCTCGCCGGCAGCGATGTCATAGTCGGCGCTGTCGGCCCGCGCCTCGTTCGCCCCGGCCCGCAGGATCACGCCGCCCGAGGCAAGCAGTCGGCGGATGCCCTTGCCGCCCTCGGCATATTCGATGGTCACGCTGTCGGCGGTGATCACCATCTCGCCCTGCGCGATGCGGACCGCGCCGGAAAACACCGCCGCGCTGGTGGCCTGATCGACGGAAAAGCTGTCGGCCGTCACCTCGACCGGCGCCTTGGGATCGGCCCGCAGGCCGCCAAGGTCGATCCGGGCGTCTTGCGCCAGCGCCGCGGCGCCGACGAACAGCGCCAGAAGCGCGGGCAAGAGGGGGGTGCGTGGGTGGGCCATGCCTGCGATCCTTTGCGCCTCAGGGCTGGTATAGCAGCCGCACGCCGCCCTTGAAAACCATCTGGGTGTGCCCCGGGCTGTCTTTCGCCGGCGCGATGCTGAGAATTCCGGCCCGAAGCCGCCCCATCGGCCCGGTGGCGCTGATCCCGCCAAAGGCCAGGATGCTGGTCCGGTCCAGCGCGATCTGGCCCTCTTCAAAGCTCAGCGTGGTGCCGGTCGAGATCGAAATCGTGACGCCGCCCAGCAAAAGCACCAGATCCTCGCTGACGTCCAGCCGCGCCTCTCCGGCGGAAAAGGTGCTGCGCACGCCGTCGGGGGTTTCAAGCACCCCCTTCAGGTCGCGCGCCAGCCCGCCCAGGCTGGTGCCCGGCTCTCCGGGCAGGGCCTCGCGCGCGGACAGGGTCACGACCGCGCCGTCGCGCGTGACGCCGGCATAGGACGGGCCGGTCAGGCGCGGCTCGCGCAACAGATCGGCGATGTCGACATCGGCATAGGGCACCAGATCGTCCGGCACCCGGGCGGTCGAGACCAGAAACAGCGTCGACAGGATCGCAAGACCGACCAGCGGCAGGGCGATCTTGAGAAGGGCGACCGCGCGCGAATGGGGATTGTCGTGGCCGAAGAGCGCCATCAGATCACGCCGGCGCGCAGGCAGTCATGGATGTGCAGGATGCCCTCGGCACGGTCCGACCCGGGTTCGACCACCAGAAGGCAGGTGATCTTGCGCTCGTTCATGATCGCCAGCGCCTGCTCGGCCAGCGCGCCGGGGGCGACGGTGCGCGGGGCGGGGGTCATGACGTCGCCGGCGGCAAGGTCCAAGAGCCCCGCCATGTGGCGCCGCAGGTCGCCGTCGGTGACGATGCCGCGCAGCGCCCCGGCCGCATCGGCCACGCCGACGACGCCAAAGCCCCGGGCGCTGATCTGCAACAGCGCCTCGGCCATCGGGGTGGAAACATCGACCATCGGCACCTCGGCGTGCATCAGATCGCGCACCTTCAGCAGCTTGGCCCCGAGCCGCCCGCCGGGATGGAACATGCGGAAATGCTCGGGCGTGAACTGGCGATGTTCCATCAGCG
This sequence comes from Paracoccaceae bacterium, assembly GCA_052387855.1. GTDB lineage: Bacteria > Pseudomonadota > Alphaproteobacteria > Rhodobacterales > Rhodobacteraceae > CAIYZT01. Next base: position 16,872 of record JBQTIT010000025.1, on the reverse strand, counting down.
CGACCGCCAGCGCATCGCCCAGCGCCAGCGCCATGGTGGTCGAGGTGGTCGGCACGATGCCTGTGGCGCAGGCCTCGGGCGCATCGGGCAACAGGATGCCCACATCGGCCTGCCGCATCAGCGAGCTGCCCTCGCGCGCGGCGATGGCGATCAGCGGAATGCCAAAGCGGCGGGTGTGGGCGACGATGTCGGCCAGCTCGCTCGTCTCGCCCGAGTTCGACAAGGCCAGCACCACGTCGCCCGTCGTCACCATGCCCAGATCGCCATGGCTCGCCTCGGCCGGATGCACGAAATGCGCCGGCGTGCCGGTCGAGGCGAAGGTGGCCGCGATCTTGCGCGCGATGTGGCCGGACTTGCCCATGCCGGTGACGATGACGCGGCCCCTGGCCGCCAGGATCAGGCGGGCGGCATCGCCCAGGCTTTCACCAAGGCTGTCGCCCAGGAGCGCCAGCGCCTCGGCCTCGCGCGCGATCACCCGCCGCGCGGTGGCCAAAAGGTCAGTGGTGGAAAAGGTCATTGGGTTCGTCATAGCCCATCAGGTCCAGCACCGCGCGGGTCGGCAGAAAGTCAAAGCAGGACTGCGCCAGCGCGGTGCGCCCCTCGCGCGCCAGGACAGGCTCAAGCGCGGCTTTCAGTTTGTGAAGGTAAAGGACATCGGACGCCGCATAGTCGCGCTGCGCCTCGGTCAGCGTCTGGGCGCCCCAGTCAGAGGTCTGCTGCGCCTTGGACACATCGACCCCGACATAATCCTGCAAGAGGTATTTCAGCCCGTGCCGGTCGGTATAGGTGCGCACCAGTTTCGAGGCGATCTTGGTGCACCAGACCGGCGCGGTGGTGACGCCCAGCGCCTTGTGCAGGGCCGCGATGTCAAAGCGGGCAAAATGGAACAGCTTCAGCACCGCAGGGTCGGCCAGCAGGCGCACCAGGTTGGGCGCCTCGGTCTGGCCCCGGGCGATCTGCACCAGATGCGCATCGCCCCTGCCGTCCGAAAGCTGCACCAGGCACAGCCGGTCGCGGCGCGGGTCAAGCCCCATGGTTTCGGTGTCGACGGCGACGACCGCGCCCAGGGAAAGCCCGTCGGGCAGGTCGTTCATGTGCAGGAAAATGGTCACGGGGCATCCTTGACTGGCAGCGCTTGCCCCCTGTCCTATCGGCAGCGTCAAAAGGGGTCAACCTTTGCGCCGGGGGGCCGGCGGTTTGGTCCGCTCAGAGCACCGACCTTGCCGCAACCTCCAGCGCATGCAGCAGGCTGCCGGCCGAGGCGCGGGGGCCGTAAAGCGTGACCTCGCCGGCGCCGCGCTTGATCAGGAACACCCCCAGATGCTCGATCACCGTGCGCGCGGCAAAGCCGACGGGCTTGGTGGCCAGATCAATGTTGGTCAGCCGTTCCATGAGCGGGCCCAGATCGGGCGCGGCAAGGTCCAGCCGCACCCAGGCGTCAGACTGCTCGGTGATCGAGGCGGCTTCGCCAAAGATCGCCTTCAGGTGCGCGGCGATGTCCTCGTGGCTGGCAAAGGGCGCCTCGACCATCCACATCTCGGGCGTCATCCAGAAGGCCGACCAGGGCGCGCCCGCCTCGGCGGCGGCGGGGCCCGGCAGAGGCAGGCCGGCCTTTTTCGCGGCACCGGCCAGCGCCGCCTCCATGCCGCGCCTCTGCGCGAGCGAGGCCAGCGCGACGTCAAAACGCTCGGTGATGGCATAGGGGCCAATGGTGACGGTCTCGGCCGCGGCCCGGCCAAAGGCGGTGATGGGATCAAGCACGCAGGCGCTCTCCTTCCGGGTCAAAGAAATGGGGCGAGACGATCTCGACCTCGGTATCGGTGCCGGTCAACAGGTTCACCGCGCGCATCCGGCTGCCGATCTTCTGATCGCCGGCCTTGAGATACCCCAGCGCGATGTCACAGCCGAGATGCGGCGAGTAGACCTTTGATGTCAGCCAGCCGCCATCGTTCTCGGCCGTCGGCGCGGCGCCGAGGGGCAGGAAATGGCTGCCGGCCGAGATGCCGGCCTTGGGATCGACCGGGCGCACGCCGACAAGGCGATAACCGCCGGCATCGTTCATCCCCTCGCGCAGCGACAGGGCAACGCCGATGGCGTCCTTCTTCTTCGACACCATCTTGCCCAGACCCATGTTCAGCGCCGAGGATTGCCCATTCAGCTCGCCCCCAGCGACATGGCCCTTTTCGATGCGCATGACCCCCAGCGCCTCGGTGCCGTAGACCACCGCGTCAAATTCCTGCCCCGCCTCGACCAGCTTGCGGATCAGCGCGTCGCCATAGCGGGTGGACACAGCGATTTCATAGGCAAGCTCGCCCGAGAACGAGATGCGGAAAAGCCGCGCCCGCAGGCCGCCGCAGACGGTGATGTTGCCGGCGGCCATATAGGGAAAGGCGGCGTCCGAGATGTCCTGATCGACGATCTTGGCCAGAAGCCGCCGCGCGTTCGGCCCGGCAACCGAAAATTGCGCCCAGGCCTCGGTGGTCGAGATCATCTGCACGTCAAGATCGGGCCAGAGGCACTGGCGGCAGAATTCCAGATGCCGGAACACGGTCACGGCATTGGCCGTGGTCGTGGTCATGACATATTCGTTCTGCCCCATCCGAGCCGTGGTGCCGTCGTCGAACACCATGCCATCCTCGCGCAGCATCAGCCCGTAGCGGCATTTGCCGATGGCGAGGGTGGAAAAGGTGTTGGCATAGACCCGGTCCAGGAAGGCGCCGGCATCGGTGCCCTGGATGTCGATCTTGCCCAGCGTGGTCACATCGCAGATGCCGACCGAGGCGCGGGTGGCAAGCACCTCGCGGTCGACCGACTGGCGCCATGTGGTTTCACCGTCGCGCGGGATCCACTGGGTGCGCAGCCAGTTGCCGACCTCGACAAAGACCGCACCCTGTTCCGATGCCCATTTGTGCGAGGGGGTCAGGCGGAAGGGCTTGAATTCCTTTCCGCGCGAGCGGCCCGCCAGCGCGCCCATGGCGACGGGGGTATAGGGGGGGCGGTAGACGGTGGTGCCGGTTTCAGGGATCGACTGGCCGGTAAGCTCCGCCATCAGCGCCAGGCCGATGACATTGCCGGTCTTGCCCTGATCGGTCGCCATGCCCAGCGTGGTGTAGCGCTTCAGATGCTCGACCGATGTGAAATTCTCCTGATGCGCCAGCTTGATGTCCTTGACGGTGACATCGTTCTGCTGGTCGATCCAGGCGCGGCCCTTGCCGTGGGGAACGTGCCACAGCGGGGTGATGCTGACCGGCGCATCCTCGGCCCCGGGCAGGGCATAGGGGGCCTGGCGGCCCAGCGCCTCGGCGATCTGCCGCGCCGCCTCGGCGCCGGATTTCAGCGCGCCATGGGTTGACAGATCGCCCGCCGCCGCGCCGGCGGCGCGCAGGCGCACCGGGCCACCCGGGCCGGGGACAAAGGCCGCGATGTCGTCCCGCCACTCGGGGCGCGAGCGGTGGTGCGAGGTGATGTTGACGTTCGGATTCCAGCCGCCCGAGACGCCCAGCGCATTGGCCGCGATGGTTTCGGCGCGGCCGTCCGCATGGCGGATGGTGATCGAGGACAGGCCCAGCCGGCCGGCGGTGTCGGTCACCATGGCGCCCTTGAGATGCCGGATGCCGGGCAAGAGCGGCCCCTCGGCCCGGGCGTCGATCACCGCCACCACCTGCACGCCGCGCGCTTGCAGATCGGTGGCGCTGCGCAGGCCGTCGTCGTTGTTGGTAAAGACCGCCACCCGGTCCCCCGCCGCCACGCCCCAGCGGTTGGCATAGGCGCGCAGCGCGCCCGCCAGCATGATGCCGGGCCGGTCGTTGTTCTCGAACGCGATCGGCCGCTCCGTCGCGCCGCCGGCAAGGATCGCGTGGGCAGAATAGATCCGCCACAGCGTCTGGCGCGGCTTGCCCGGCGCGGGGACCGGCAGATGGTCGCTGACCCGCTCGACCGCCGAATAGATGCCGTGGTCAAAGGCGCCCAGGACCGTGGTGCGCGTCATCAGGCGGACCGAGGGCAGGCTGGCCAGTTCGGCCACCGCGCCCGCCGCCCAGTCGGCGCCGCTCTGGTCGGCTATGGCATGGGTCTCGGCGTTCAGGCGGCCGCCCATGCGGAAATCCTCGTCCGCCAGGATCACCCGCAACCCGGCGCGCCCGGCGGTCAGCGCCGCCATCAGCCCGGCCGGACCGGCGCCGATCACCAAAAGGTCGCAGTGCAGATAGCCCTTGTCGTAGGTGTCGGGGTCCTCCAGCCGCGACAGCGCGCCCAGGCCTGCGGCGCGGCGGATGATCGGCTCATAGACCTTTTCCCAGAAGGCGGCGGGCCACATGAATGTCTTGTAGTAGAAACCGGCGGTGAAAAAGCTGTTCAGCCGGTCGTTGATCGACAGCGCGTCAAAGGCAAGGCTGGGCCAGCGGTTCTGGCTGGCGGCCTCAAGCCCGTCGAACAACTCGGCCACGGTGGCGCGGGTGTTGGGTTCGCACCGCGCGCCGGAACGCAGTTCGACCAGCGCGTTGGGCTCTTCGGAGCCGGCCGAGAGCGGGCCGCGCGGGCGGTGGTACTTGAAACTGCGGCCCATCAGCCGCACGCCATTGGCCAGGAGCGCCGAGGCCAGCGTGTCGCCGGGGTGGCCGGTGTAGGCGCGCCCGTCAAAGGCAAAGCGCAGGGTCTGCGCGCGGTCGATCTGGCCGCCGGCGATGCGGTTGCTTTGGGTCATTTTCCGCGCCCTTTCTGACGGGCCACGTCGCGGGCCAGTTCGACCTTCAGGATGTCATGCGTCAACGTGTTGCGCGTGACCACCAGCCAGGAACGGTCGCCCTGTTCGTGATACCACAGCTCGCGGTGCTCGCCTGCCGGGTTGGTGCGCAGATAGGTATAGTCGTGCATCTCCTGGGCGCTGGCGGTCAGCCCGTCGGGGCGTTCAATCAGGCTGGCATCGCCGAGATAGACGAATTCCTGCGCGTCGCGGGGGCCAAGGATGGGGTGGGGGATGATCATGCGCCGGGTCTTTCGCAGGTCGGGAAATGGGGGGTCGGACCGATCAGGAAAGGCTGCGGGGCAGCCTTTCCCGGTCCGTTGCCCGAAAGCCGCAAGGCGTCGGGCAAGGGGCGTGGTGCAGCAGGCCGACCTGTCCAATCTGTCCGCGCCTGCCTGGGCTGGCGCGGAATCGCGCCTGCCAAGGGGCAGGCAGGCGCGGACAGATTTGCTTTGAGCAAATCTGCCAGGAAAGGATCTTTCAGTTCGGAGCCCGGGGTCACCATGATCTCAATGCAGGTTCGGGGTCGCGCCCTGACCCTTTTCGTCGATCATGAGCCCCTTCAGGAACCGATCGAACCGATAGGCCGTGGCGGTCTTGTGCGGCTCGTCCCTGGCCAGCAGATGCGCAAAGCACCAGCCGCTGGCCGGCGTCGCCTTGAACCCGCCATAGCACCAGCCGCCGTTGAAATAGAGCCCCTCGACATGGGTGCGGTCGATGATGGGCGAGCCGTCCATCGACATGTCCATCACCCCGCCCCAGGTGCGCAACAGGCGCGCGCGGCCGATCATCGGCATCAGCGCCATGCCGCCCTCGGCCACATCCTCGATCACCGGCAGGTTGCCGCGCTGGGCATAAGAGTTGTAGCCGTCGATGTCGCCGCCAAAGACCAGGCCGCCCTTGTCGGACTGGCTGACATAGAAATGCCCGGCGCCAAAGGTCATCACCCCGTCGATCAGCGGCTTCAGCCCCTCAGAGACAAAGGCCTGCAACACATGGCTTTCGATCGGCAGGCGCATGCCGGCATGGGACATGACCCGCGACGATGACCCGGCCACTGCCACCCCGACCTTTTTCGCACCGATATAGCCGCGCGTCGTTTCCACCCCCCGGATGCGCCCATCCTCGATGCGCATGCCGGTCACTTCGCAGTTCTGGATCAGGTCCACGCCGCGCAGGTCGGCGCCGCGCGCATAGCCCCAGGCCACCGCATCGTGCCGCACCGTGCCGCCGCGCTTTTGCGCCAGCGCGCCCTTGATCGGAAAGCGGGCGTCGTCAAAATTCAGGAAGGGATAGATGCTGCGCACCTGCTCGCGGTTCAGCAGCACCGCATCGGCGCCATGCAGGATCATGCCGTTGCCGCGCCGGGTAAAGGCGTCGCGCTGGGCGTCGGTGTGGATCAGGTTCATGATCCCGCGCTGGCTGACCATGGCGTTGTAGTTGAAATCCTGCTCCAGCCCCTCCCACAGCTTCAGGCTGAACTCGTAGAACGGCTCGTTGCCGTCCAGAAGGTAATTGGAGCGGATGATGGTGGTGTTGCGCCCCACGTTGCCGCCGCCCAGATAGGATTTTTCCAGCACGGCGATCCGGGCCTGACGGAATTCCTTGGCAAGGTAATAGGCGGTCGCCAGCCCGTGCCCGCCGCCGCCGACGATGATGTAGTCATATTCGGCCTGCGGTGCCGGATCGCGCCAGACGGGTTTCCAGCCCTTGTGGCCGCTCAGGGCCTCGGCGATGACGCGGAATCCGGAATAACGCATGGGGCGATCCTTGGCAGCCTGCTGTGGTCAGGATAGTGCGCCTCTGGCCGGGGGAATGCACGAAATCCGCCATGCCGGGCGCGATTTCGGCCAACCCTTGCCAAGCGACCCGGGCAAGGCGGCCAAACCAAAAGAAAAATCCCGCAACCGGGCAAGGTTGCAGGATCTTTGGGTAGATTGGTGCCCAGAAGAGGACTCGAACCTCCACGTCTTGCAACACTGGTACCTGAAACCAGCGCGTCTACCAATTCCGCCATCTGGGCGATGTCGTGAGGGGCGATGTAAAGAAGCGCTTGGGGGGAGTCAACGGGGTAAGGCGCAGGGCCGGCGAAAATTCCACGGGCCGCCGGCGCCGCGCTTGGCCCTTGCCCGCGCCGGGCGTGAAAGCTATTCAGGGGCGCAAGCAAACGGGCGCCAAAGGGGTCACCGAGATGTCGAAACTGGTCACGATCTTTGGCGGATCCGGCTTTGTCGGGCGCTACATCGCGCAGCGGCTGGCGCGCGAGGGCTGGCGTGTGCGCGTCGCCGTGCGCCGCCCGAACGAGGCGCTTTTCGTCAAGACCTACGGCGCCGTCGGGCAGGTCGAGCCGGTGTTCTGCAACATCCGCGACGATGCGCTGGTCGCCGCTGCGCTGGCGGGGGCCGATGCGGCGGTCAACTGCGTCGGCACCTTTGACCGGGGCGGGCGCAACAGCTTTGACGCGGTTCAGGTGACGGGCGCGGGGCGCATCGCGCGGGCGGCAGCGGCGGCGGGCGTCGCGCAGCTTGTGCAGATCTCGGCCATCGGCGCCGATCCGGCGGGGGCGAGCCTTTATGCCCAGACCAAGGGCGCGGGCGAGGCGGCGGTTCTTGCCGCCTTTCCCGGCGCCGTGATCCTGCGCCCCTCGGTCATCTTCGGCACCGAGGACGGCTTTTTCAACCGCTTTGCCGGGATGGCGCGGCTTGGGCCGGTCCTGCCGCTGGTCGGGGCCGGGACCCTGTTCCAGCCGGTCTATGTCGATGACGTGGCGGCCGCTGCCGTTGCCGGGGCGCTGGGCCGCGCGCCGGCGGGGGTGTACGAACTTGGCGGGCCGGAAACCGGCAGCCTTGGGGATCTGGTCCGGCGGATGCTCGGCCTGATCCGCCGGCGCCGTCTGGTGGTCAACCTGCCCTTTGCGGTGGGCAATGCTCTTGGCACCGCGCTGGACCTCGGCAGCGCGCTGACGGGGGGGCTGATCGGGAACACCGTGCTGACGCGCGATCAGGTGACCAGCCTGCGGTCTGACAACGTGGTGTCCGCCGGGGCGCGGGGCCTGTCCGACCTGGGGATCGAGCCGACGCCGATGGCGGCCATCCTGCCCGAATACCTGTGGCGCTACCGCCCGTCGGGCCAGTTCGCGGCCATCAAGGAATCGGCCAAGAACCTGAAGAAGGCCTGAGCGCGGCCGTGGCCCTGACGTCCGGACCCCTCTGATGGCCGAAATGCTGGTCCCGGCCCTTTTGGGCCTGCTTGAGGGGGCGACAGAGTTCATCCCCGTCTCGTCGACCGGGCATCTGTTGCTGGCGGGGCATTTCCTGGGCTTTGAAAGCGTCGGAAAGACGTTCGAGGTGGTGATCCAGCTTGGCGCGGTGCTGGCGCTGATGACGGTCTATGCCGCGCGGCTCTGGGCGGTGATCGGCCGCGCCCACAAGGACCCGGCGATGCGCCACTTTGCCGTCTCGGTCCTGCTGGCCTTTCTGCCGGCGGCCCTGGTCGGGTTCCTCGCGCATGATGTGATCAAGGGCGTGCTCTTTGAAACCCCGGCCCTGATCGCCAGCATGCTGGTGCTTGGCGGTGTCGTGCTGGTGGTGGTGGACCGCATCACCCCGCCCCCGGTGGTCAGCGACGCCTCCGCCATGCCGCTGCGCAAGGCGCTGGGGGTCGGCCTGTTCCAGTGCCTGGCCATGGTTCCGGGCGTGTCACGCTCTGGCGCGACCATCGTGGGGGCGCTGCTTCTGGGCGTGGAAAAGCGGGCGGCGGCCGAGTTTTCGTTCTTTCTGTCGATGCCGACCATGATCGCAGCGGTCGGTTATGACCTGTTCAAGGGCCGCGAGTTGCTGGATTTCACCGGCTGGAGCCAGATCGCCGTGGGCTTTGCCCTGGCCTTTGTCAGCGGCATTCTGGTGGTGCGCTGGCTGCTCGCCTATGTCTCGCGCCGGGGCTACGCGCTGTTCGGCTGGTGGCGAATCATCGTCGGCACGGCGGCTTTGGGGGCGCTCTGGCTGGGGTACTGATCAAATAGGTCAGCACATGTTCCCTAAAATTCGGAAAAGCACCGGCGTTTTTTTGGCGTTGCGGCGAATATCCAAACAATAGGTCAGCATGACTGACTTTTAATCCCGCGCCACCCAAAGTATCCCTTCCGCGCGAAGCGCAGAGCGAGGTGCGGGCATGGCCGGGCAGAAGATGCTGAAATTCGTCACCCTGGGCAAGGAGATGCCCGAAAAGCGCGAGGCCGCCGCCCGCGCGCATGACTTTGACGAGATCTATCGCGACTTTGCCGCCGCCAAGGCCGCCGAGCAGGCCAGCCGTTGCAGCCAGTGCGGCGTGCCCTATTGCCAGTCGCATTGCCCGTTGCACAACAACATCCCCGACTGGCTGCGCCTGACCGCCGAGGGCCGCCTGCAAGAGGCCTATGAGCTCAGCCAAGCCACCAACGCCTTTCCCGAGATTTGCGGCCGCATCTGCCCGCAGGACCGCCTGTGCGAGGGTAATTGCGTGATCGAGCAGTCCGGCCACGGCACGGTGACGATCGGCGCGGTCGAAAAGTACCTGACCGACAAGGCCTGGCAGATGGGCTGGGTCCAGCCGATCCGCCCGGCGGCGGAGCGTGCCGAATCGGTGGGCATCATCGGCGCGGGGCCCGGCGGGCTGGCGGCGGCCGACGTGCTGCGCCGGCGCGGTGTGCAGGTGACCGTCTATGACCGCTACGACCGGGCCGGCGGGCTGCTGACCTATGGCATCCCCGGCTTCAAGCTGGAAAAGCCGGTGGTGATGCAGCGCATCGCCCAGCTTGAGGCGGCCGGCGTGCAATTCGTGCTGAACTGCCAAGTCGGTGAGGACATCTCGTTTGACGCCATTCGCGGCCAGCATGACGCGGTGCTGATCGCGACCGGCGTCTACAAGGCCCGCGACATCGAGGCGCCGGGCGTGGGCGCGGCCGGTGTGGTCCGAGCGCTGGACTATCTGACCGCCTCGAACCGCAAGAGCTTTGGCGACGATGTGGCCGAATTCGACGATGGCACGCTGAACGCTGCTGGCAAGCGCGTGGTGGTCATCGGCGGCGGCGACACGGCGATGGACTGCGTGCGCACCGCGATCCGGCAGGGCGCCACCTCGGTCAAGTGCCTGTACCGGCGCGACCGGGCCAACATGCCCGGCAGCCAGCGCGAGGTGCAGAACGCCGAGGAAGAGGGCGTCGACTTCGTCTGGCTCTCCGCCCCCAAGGGGTTCACCGGCGGCACCGTGGTTGACGGCGTGATGGTGCAGCGCATGCGTCTTGGCGCCCCTGACGCCTCGGGCCGCCAGTCGCCAGAGGTGATCGAAGGGGCCGACTATGTCGAGCCCGCCGAACTGGTCATCCAGGCGCTTGGATTCGAGCCCGAAGCCTTGCCCAGCCTCTGGGGCGTGCCGGACCTTGCCGTCACCCGCTGGGGCACGATCAAGGCCGATTTCCGCAGCCACGCCACCAGCCTGCCCGGCGTCTACGCCGCCGGCGACATCGTGCGCGGCGCCTCGTTGGTGGTCTGGGCGATCCGCGACGGGCGCGAAGCCGCCGATGCCATTCTTGCCTATCTGGCCACCTCGCCCGCTGTCGCGGCAGAGTAACGGACCCAAACCAGCAAAGGGACAAAAGATGAAAGCGCTTGCCTTCCTTCTTGCCGTCGCCGCCGTGCCCGCCCATGCCGGGGGCTTTGTCGCCCCCGAGGGGTGCCAGACCGTCATGACCCTTCAGTCAAAGGGCTGCTATCTGACGAACTACTACACCTGCGAGGGCGAGCCGGGCCTCCTTTACCGTGTCGATTTCGACCAGGAGGGGCCCTTTTACCAAAGCATGACGGACCGCGAGACGCAGTGGCTTGAATCCATCGACCTAGCCGAAGGCTCGGTGCAGACGCTGGATGCGAACCCGCCCGACCCGGCCAGCGCCAGCGGTCTTTTGGCGATCGGATATGACAGCTTCGTCTTCTCGCTGACCAAGGACACCGGCGAGCACTCCAACGTTCGGGGCTTTGACCGGCTGACCGGGGAAACCGTTGTCATCGACGGGGTCAGGCTGGAGCGGACCGAGTTCGAATACACCGAAACCGACGATGCCGGCGAAATCCTGCGCCGGGCACGCGGCAACGAATACATCCTGCGCGAGCCGCGCACCTTTCTGGCCGGCACCAGCGAATGGTGGGACGGGACCGACTGGCTTCCGATGGACGGCAGCCCGGTGACCTTTGCCTTTCCAGGCGACAAGGGGTTCGAGGCGTCGCAGCCGATCTTTGACTGCGATGCGGTTCTGTCGGGCATGCCCCTGAACGGGGTGGGCGGATGAGCGCGCTGCGGGGACATTGCCTGTGCGGCGCGGTGACGGTCACCATGGCCGCCCATCGCGGCCATACCGCCGTCTGCCATTGCCGCATGTGCCAGCGGTGGAGCGGCGGGCTCTTTATCTGCGTGCCGGCCGAAGCGGCGGATGTGACGGTCAGCGGCCCGGTGACACGCTACCAGTCGTCGGACTTTGCCGAGCGGGCCTTTTGCAGCACCTGCGGCGCGCATCTATGGTTCCGCATGCAGGGGGGCGATGGCCATTATGCCATGATGCCGGGCCTGTTTGACGGCGCGCTGGACCTGCCCCTGACATCCGAGATCTACACCGACCGCGCGATGCGCGGCCTTGCCCTGCCGGGCGAGCACCGCCGCGCCAGCCGCGCCGAATACGAAGCCAGAAACGCCCATGTCCCCAGCAATGCCCCTGTCCAAGGAGACCAGCCATGACCCAGTTTGACGCCGCATGGGTGGCCGCCGAAGAGGCCAAGCGCGCCTTTGTCGATGCCAACGGGCTTTACCGGGCCGAGGACGAGCATTCCTCCTGCGGGGTCGGCCTGGTTGTCGCCATCTCGGGCAAGCCGTCGCGCCAGGTGGTGGACAACGGCATTGCCGCGCTCAAGGCGGTGTGGCACCGGGGCGCGGTCGATGCCGATGGCAAGACCGGCGACGGGGCGGGGATTCACCTGCAAATTCCGGTCAAGTTCTTTTACGACCAGGTCCGCCGCACCGGGCACGAGCCGGACACCAAAAAGCTGATCGCGGTCGGCCAGGTGTTTCTGCCGCGCACCGACTTCGGCGCGCAGGAACGCTGCCGGACCATCGTCGAGACCGAGGTCCTGCGCATGGGCCACTATATCTATGGCTGGCGCCATGTGCCGGTCGACACCTCGGTTCTGGGCGAAAAGGCCAATGTGACGCGCCCCGAGATCGAGCAGATCCTGATCCGCTGCGAAAAGGACATCGACCAGGAGCAGTTCGAGCGCGAGCTTTACATCATCCGCCGCCGCATCGAAAAGGCGGCCACGGCGGCGGGCATTCAGGGGGTCTATCTGTGCTCGCTCTCGTGCCGGTCGATCATCTACAAGGGCATGATGCTGGCCGAACAGGTCGCCGTGTTCTACCCCGACCTGATGGACGAGCGGTTTGAATCCGCCTTTGCCATTTACCATCAGCGCTATTCGACCAACACCTTTCCGCAGTGGTGGCTTGCGCAACCCTTCCGCATGCTGGCGCATAACGGCGAGATCAACACGCTCAAGGGCAACGTCAACTGGATGAAGAGCCACGAGATCCGCATGGCCTCTTCGGCCTTTGGCGATGCGGCCGAGGATATCAAGCCGATCATCCCCGGCGGTACATCGGACTCTGGCGCGCTGGACGCGGTGTTCGAGGTTCTGGTGCGCTCGGGCCGCTCGGCGCCGATGGCCAAGACCATGCTCGTGCCCGAGGCCTGGTCCAAGGCCACCACGAACATGCCAAAGGCCTGGGCCGACATGTATTCCTACTGCAATTCGGTGATCGAGCCCTGGGACGGACCGGCGGCGCTGGCGATGACCGACGGGCGCTGGGTCTGCGGCGGGCTTGACCGCAACGGCCTGCGCCCGATGCGCTATCTGATCACCGGCGATGGCCTGCTGATCGCGGGATCCGAGGCCGGGATGGTGCCGGTCGATGAGGCCACCGTGCGCGAAAAGGGCGCGCTGGGGCCGGGGCAGATCATCGCTGTCGACATGGTCGAGGGCAAGCTGTTCCGCGACACCGAAATCAAGAACAAGCTCGCCGCGGCCCAGCCCTATGGCGAATGGGTCGGCAAGATCGTCGATCTGAACGCGCTTTTGCGCGATGTGCCAGAGGATGCGCTGTTCACCGGCGCCGACCTGCGCCGGCGCCAGATCGCGGCCGGCTACACCGTCGAGGAACTGGAGCAGGTGCTGGCCCCGATGGCCGAGGACGGCAAGGAAATGGTCGCCTCGATGGGCGATGACACGCCGGCGGCGGTGTTGTCGTCGATCTACCGCCCGCTGTCGCATTTCTTTCGCCAGAACTTCAGCCAGGTCACCAACCCGCCCATCGACTCGCTTCGAGAAGGCCGGGTGATGAGCCTCAAGACCCGGTTCGGCAACCTGCGCAACGTGCTGGACGAAAACTCGTCCCAGACCGAGATTCTGGTGCTTGAAAGCCCCTTTATCGCCAACAGCGAATTCGAGGTGCTGGTCAGGCGCTTTGGCGATCAGGTGGCCTTTATCGACTGCACCTTTCCCGCTTCCGCCGGGCAGGATGCGCTGCGCCAGGGGCTTGAACGGATCCGCGCCGAGGCCGAGGACGCCGTGCGCTCGGGCGCCGGCCAGCTTGTACTGACCGACCAGCACCAGGGCGGTGGCCGCGTGCCGATGCCGATGATCCTGGCGACCTCGGCGGTGCATTCCTGGCTGACGCGCAAGGGGCTGCGCACCTTCTGCTCGATCAACGTCCGCTCGGCCGAATGCATTGATGCGCATTACTTTGCCGTGCTGATCGGATCGGGCGCGACCACGGTCAACGCCTATCTGGCGCAGGATTCCATCGCCGACCGCATCGCGCGCGGCCTGATCGAGGGCACCCTGCTGGACGCGATGCGCCGCTACCGCGACGCCATCGACGCCGGCCTGCTCAAGATCATGTCCAAGATGGGCATTTCGGTGATCTCGTCCTATCGCGGCGGGCTGAACTTCGAGGCGGTGGGCCTCTCGCGCGCCATGGTGGCCGAATATTTCCCCGGCATGCAAAGCCGCATTTCCGGCATCGGCCTGGCCGGCCTGCAAATGAAGATCGAAGAGGTCCACGCGCGCGGCTGGCTGGGCAGCTCGGACGTGCTGCCCATCGGCGGATTCTACAAGGCGCGGCGGTCGGGCGAAAAGCACGCCTGGGAAGCGCAAACCATGCACATGCTGCAATCGGCCTGCGACCGGGCCAGCTATGACATCTGGAAGCAGTATTCGGCCGCGATGCGGTCGAACCCGCCGATCCACCTGCGCGACCTTCTGGACATCAAGACGCTTGGCAAGCCGGTCCCGATCGACGAGGTGGAATCGATCACCTCGATCCGCAAGCGTTTTGTCACGCCGGGCATGTCGCTGGGCGCGCTGTCGCCCGAGGCGCACAAGACGCTGAACGTCGCGATGAACCGGATCGGCGCGAAATCCGACAGCGGCGAGGGCGGCGAGGACCCGGCGCATTTCCTGCCCGAGGCCAACGGTGACAACCCCAGCGCCAAGATCAAGCAGGTCGCTTCGGGCCGGTTCGGCGTGACGGCGGAATATCTGAACGCCTGCGAAGAGCTTGAAATCAAGGTGGCCCAGGGCGCCAAGCCCGGCGAAGGCGGGCAGTTGCCCGGCATGAAGGTGACCGCGCTGATCGCGCGGCTGCGCCACTCGACGCCGGGGGTGACGCTGATCAGCCCGCCGCCGCACCACGACATCTATTCCATCGAAGACCTGGCGCAACTGATCTATGACCTCAAGCAGATCAACCCGCGCGCCAAGGTGACGGTCAAGCTGGTGGCGGCCTCGGGCGTCGGCACCATCGCGGCCGGTGTGGCCAAGGCCAAGGCCGATGTGATCCTGATCTCGGGCCACAACGGCGGCACCGGCGCCAGCCCCGCCACCTCGATCAAATACGCTGGCCTGCCTTGGGAAATGGGCCTGACCGAGGCGCATCAGGTCCTGTCGATGAACAACCTTCGCGAGCGGGTGACCCTGCGCACCGATGGCGGTCTGCGTACCGGGCGCGATGTGGTGATGGCCGCCATGCTGGGGGCCGAGGAATATGGCATCGGCACCGCCGCCCTGATCGCCATGGGCTGCATCATGGTGCGCCAATGCCAGTCCAACACCTGTCCCGTGGGGGTCTGCACCCAGGACGCCCGCCTGCGCGAAAAGTTCACCGGCTCTGCCGACAAGGTGGTGAACCTGATCACCTTTTACGCGCAGGAGGTGCGGGAAATCCTCGCCTCCATCGGCGCGCGGTCGATGGACGAGATCATCGGCCGCGCCGATCTGCTCAGCCAGGTC
This sequence comes from Paracoccaceae bacterium, assembly GCA_052387855.1. GTDB lineage: Bacteria > Pseudomonadota > Alphaproteobacteria > Rhodobacterales > Rhodobacteraceae > CAIYZT01. The sequence continues at coordinate 1,764 of JBQTIT010000025.1, read as the reverse complement.
AGCCGCGGGGCGGCCCATCTGGACGATCTTGACCTGAACCCGCTGCTGATCACGGTCGATGGCGCGTCAAAGATCACCTACGACCGCTCGCGCCCACGCAACGCGGTGCCCGACACCCTGGATGCCGAGATCATCCGCGACGGCGCGCGGTTCTTTGACGAGGGCGAAAAGATGCAGCTTTCCTACGCCGTGCGCAACACGCACCGGACCATCGGCACCCGATCCTCCAGTCTGATCGTCAAGAATTTCGGCATGCGCAACAGCCTGCAACCGGACCATCTGACGGTCAAGCTGTCGGGGTCCTGCGGGCAGTCGCTGGGGGCCTTTGCGGTCCGGGGGCTCAAGATCGAGGTGCAGGGCGACGCCAACGACTATGTCGGCAAGGGCCTTTCGGGGGGCACGATCGTGGTGCGCCCGGCCATGGCCTCGCCGCTGATGGCGGCCGACAATACGATCATCGGCAACACGGTGCTTTACGGTGCAACCGACGGCCACCTCTTTGCCGCCGGCCGCGCGGGAGAGCGGTTCGCCGTGCGCAATTCCGGCGCGCGGGTGGTGATCGAGGGCTGCGGGTCGAACGGCTGCGAGTACATGACCGGCGGGGTCGCGGTGATCCTGGGCAGCATCGGTGCCAACTTTGGCGCCGGCATGACCGGGGGCATGGCCTATATCCACGACCCCAGGGGCGTGGCCGAGGATCATGTGAACCTGGAAAGCCTGGTGACCTGCGCCGTCGCGCACCCGCACTGGGAGGCCGAACTGAAAGGCCTGATCGAGGCGCATGTCGCCGAGACCGGCAGCCGCCACGCCGCCACGATCCTGGCCAACTGGGCCGAAGAGCGGGCAAACTTCCTGCAAGTCTGCCCGCGCGAGATGCTTGCGCACCTGAGGCACCCCCTGTCGGACGAGGGGGTCAGGGTTCCGGCGGAGTAGGTTGAAGGGTCTCGAAGGGCCGCAGCCGAACCCCGGCGATCCGGGCAACGCCCCGCGTTTCCGGGCCCTTGGGGGGCGGTGGCGGGGACGAAGCTTGCGGCTCGCATGGCCTCGGCCACATCTGGCCGGGCGGGGAAGCAAGGGAACTGCCTTTCCCCGCCCGTGTGGAAACGGTGGCGGGCAGACCGGTTCCGCCTGGAAACCAGAGGCCTGCGCCCTCCCTGGGGGGGTCGGCCGGTTTGCGGAACAGGTCCCATGCGACCTCGGCGAGTGCCTCGGTCAAAGTCGGGCGAAAAGGAAAACGCACTGCGTTTTCCCGCCCGTGTTGGAGCGTGTCCGGTAGACCGGTTACGCATGAGTGACAGAGGCCAGCGCCCGACCCGGCGGGTGCGGAGCGCCCGCCAGGGGCGGGGCGGGCGCTGGCCGAGGGCCTTTGGGGCCCTCGGCCAGATTGCGGCAACCATCCCACATGACCTCGGCGAGTGCCTCGGCCAAGGCGGGTCCGGGCGGAAAAGGAAACGCACCGCGTTTCCCCGCCCGAGTGGGAACGGCGCGGCACAACCGGTTCCGCATGGAAGTCAGAGGCCGGCGCCCGACCCGGAGGGCGTGGAGCGCCCTCCCTGCGGGGGTCGGGCGCTGGCCGAGGGCCTTTGGGGCCCTCGACCGGATTGCGGCAACCGTCCCGCATGACCTCGGCGATAGCCTCGGCCAAGTCGGGCGGAGAAGGAAAGGCATTGCCTTTCCCCGCCCCTGAGGGAGCCTGTCCGGTAGACCGGTTCCGCATCCCTGACAGAGGACAGCGCCAGACCTGGCTGGCGCGAAGCGCCAGCC
>JBQTIT010000024.1:0-2610 GCA_052387855.1 Paracoccaceae bacterium | reverse complement strand
GAGGTCATGCGAGCCGGCTGCCGCACTCCGCCGCGGGCCCCAAAGGCCCTCGGCCAGCGCCCGACCCCCCCAGGGAGGGCGCTCCACGCCCTCCGGGTCGGGCGCTGGCCTCTGACTTCCATGCAGAACCGGTCGTGCCGCACCGTTCCCACACGGGCGGGAAAACGCAGGCGTTTTCCTTTTCGCCCGACCTTGGCCGAGGCACCAGCCGAGGTCATGTGGGACCGCATGCCCCAGCCCCGGTCGAGGGCCCCAAAGGCCCTCGGCCAGCGCCCGACCCCGGGGGCGCGCCGCACCCGCCCGGTCCGGCGCTGGCCGCAGTGGCGAGGGCGGAACCGGTCTACCTTCGCCGTTCCCACACGGGCGGGAAAACGCGGTGCGTTTTCCTTTTCCGCCCGACTTTGGCCGAGGCTATTGCCGAGGTCATGCGACGCCGCTCACCCCATCCCCGCCGAGGGACCCAAAGGCCCGTCGCCAGCGCCTGCCCTTTTCCCGGCAGGCGCTGGCCTCTGTCGTCAGGGCGGAACCGGCCACCCGGACAGCCTTCCCCGCGGGCGGGGAAACGCGGTGCGATCGCTGATCCCTGTGCCCTTTCGGGCCTCATCCGCACGCTCGACCTTGCCGCGCCGCCCCTTCGCTGTAAGCTGCGCCAGCGCCCAAGCGGAGAGCATGATGACCGGACCCCTGAACCAGCCGCTCGGCGGCAACGAGATGCCGCGCTTTGGCGGGCCGGCCACCATGATGCGCCTGCCCGCCGCGCCCTCGGCCGAGGGGCTGGACGCCTGCTTTGTCGGCATCCCAATGGACATCGGCACCTCGAACCGCCCCGGAACCCGGCTCGGCCCGCGCCAGATCCGCGATGAAAGCCGGATGCTGCGGCCCTACAACATGTCGACCGGCGCCGCGCCCTTTGACCATCTTCAGGTCGCCGACATCGGCGATGTGGCGATCAACACCTTTGATCTGAAAAAGTCGGTGGGCCTGATCGAGACCGCCTATGGCGCGATCTTGTCCCAGGGCGCGATCCCCCTGACGCTGGGGGGCGACCACACCCTGACCTGGCCGATCCTGAAGGCGATGAAGCGCCGCCACGGTCCGGTGGCGCTGATCCATGTCGATGCCCATGCCGACATCAACGACACCATGTTCGGCGAAAAGGTCGCCCACGGCTGCCCCTTTCGCCGCGCCTGGGAGGATGGCTGCCTGCAGAACGACAAGGTGTTCCAGATCGGCCTGCGCGGCACCGGCTACAGCCCCGACGATTTCAACTGGGGCCGCGAGCGGGGCTGGACCGTGGTTCAGGCCGAGGCCTGCTGGCACCGCTCGCTCTCGCCCCTGATGGCTGAGGTGCGGGCAAGGATCGGCGATGCGCCGGTCTATCTGTCCTATGACATCGACAGCCTCGATCCGGCCTTTGCCCCGGGCACCGGCACGGTGGAACCGGGCGGTCTGACCATCTGGCAGGGGCTTGAGATCGTGCGCGGCGCGGCGGGGCTGAACATTGTCGGCGGCGATCTGGTCGAGGTGTCGCCCCCCTATGACCCGTCGGGCAATACCGCGCTGATCGGGGCGAACCTGTTGTACGAGATGCTCTGCGTCCTGCCCGGCGTGCCGCAGCAGGGCCCGTTCAAGTACTAGCTTCGACGCGGAGGGCAGGGATGCGACTGGGATATGTCTCGCTTGCGGGGCGCGGGGCGAACGATGTGCTTCTGGCGCAGGCGGCGGCGCTGGCCGAGGCCGAGGGGTTGGCGCTGGCCGGCTGCGTGCAGGTGAACACCGACCGCGCCGGGACGGAGGATTGCGACATGGACCTGCGCATCCTGGGCGGCGGTCCGCTGGTCCGGATCAACCAGCGTCTGGGGGCGGGCTCGCGCGGGTGCAAGCTGGATCCCGGCGCGCTGGAGGCCGCTGTGGCCGAGGTGGGCGCGCGTCTGGGCGGCGCGCAGGTGCTGGTCCTGAACAAGTTCGGCAAGCACGAGGCACTGGGCCGCGGCTTTCGCCCGCTGGTGGGCGAGGCGCTGGGCCAGGGGATGACCGTGATCCTTGGGGTGAACCGGCTGAACCTTGAGGCTTTCCTGCACTTCGCCGGCGATCTGGCCACCGAACTGCCGCCCGAGCCGCAAGCGATCCTCGATTTCGCAAGGGGCGGGGGGGCGTAGGCCGGGTCAGAGGTGGCCGAGGCCATCGCCGAGGTCATGCGGGAGGGTCGCCGCAATCCGGCCGAGGGCCCCAAAGTCCCTCGGCCAGTGCCCGACCCGGCGGGCGCTGTCTTCTGTCAGCTATGCGGAACCGGTCTACCTTCACCGTTCCCACACGGGCGGGGAAACGCGGTGCGTTTCCTTCTCCGCCCGATTTGACCGAGGCTATTGCTGAGGTCATGCGAAGGCCCGACAACATCCCCGGCCGCGGGCCCCAACGGCCCTCGGCCAGCGCCTGCCCTTCCCCCGGCAGGCGCTTCGCGCCAGCCAGGTCAGGCGCTGGCCTCTGTCAGGGATGCGGAACCGGTTGTGCCGCGCCGTTCCCACACGGCCGGGGAAAGGCAATGCCTTTCCTTTTCCGCCCGAATTGACCGAGGCACTCGCCGAGGTCATGCGAAGGCCCGTCGACATC
>JBQTIT010000023.1:0-26299 GCA_052387855.1 Paracoccaceae bacterium | reverse complement strand
GGCAGGCGCTTCGCGCCAGCCAGGTCGGGCGCCGGCCTCTGTGGACGATGCGGAACCGGTCTATCGGACAGGCGTCCACACGGGCGGGAGCTTCGGTGCCCTTCCTTCTCGCTCCGGCCTGTCCGGGCCGGAACCCGCCCCCGCGGAGCCGCCCTCAGGGCTTCAGCGCCGCGATCAGGCTGTCGACCTCATCGGGGCTGGTGGACCAGGACGCGACCAGACGCGCCGCCTCGCGCCCCTCGGGCGCGGGCATGGGATAGAATCTGGCGCCGCGCGCCTCGGCCCGGGCATGGGTGCCGATCTCCCATTCGGGGAAAAGCATGTTCGCCTCGGGCCGGTGCAGCAGGCGCGTGTCCGGCACCCCGGCCAGCCCCTTGGCCAGACGGGCGGCCATGGCATTGGCATGGGCGGCCAGACGCAGCCAGAGCCCATCCTCCAGATAGGCCTCCATCTGCGCCGAGAGGTAGCGGTGCTTGGAAAAGAGATGTCCGGCCCGTTTGCGGCGCAGTTCGAACTCCCAGGCCTTGGCCGGATCGAACAGCACCACGGCCTCGACCCCCAGGCAGCCGTTCTTGGTGCCGCCAAAAGACAGCACGTCAACCCCCGCCTTCCAGGTCATCTCGGCCGGCGAGGCGCCGGTCGCCACGACCGCCCCGGCAAAGCGCGCGCCATCCAGGTGGCTGGCCATGCCGCGCGCCCGGGCAAGGGCGGTCAGCGCGGCCACCTCGGCCGGGGTATAGACCGTCCCGGCCTCGGTCACATTGGTGATCGACAGGGTGCCGTGCTGCACGCTGTGGACATCCCCCGCCGGCAACCGCCCCAACGCCGCCGACAGCGCCCCGGGCGTCATCTTGCCGTGATCGCCGCCGACCCCGATGATCTTTGCCCCGGCCGAAAAGAACTCGGGCGCGCCGCATTCGTCGGTGGCGACATGCGCCCCCACTTGGGCAAAGACCGCTGTCCAGGGCTGGGCATGCAGCGACAGGGCCAGCGCGTTGGCGGCGGTTCCGGTCGCCACCAGATAGACCGCCGCCTCTGGCGCCTCAAAGACCTCGCGGAGGCGGGCGGTGACGCGCGCCATGATCTCGTCCGCGCCATAGCTGCGCGCGCCGCCGGCGTTGGCGCGCGCCACGGCGGCGATGATCTCGGGCGCCGCGCCCGAGGCATTGTCAGAGGTGAACCACATCAAAGCGCTTCCTGAATCGTGTATTGGTCCCAGTCTTCTTCGTCGACCTCGAACTCGGGGATCGTCCATCCGCGCACGGACTGGCCGGCGGCATGGGTGCTTTCCGGATCGCCCGTGCGCAGCGGGTGCCAGTCGGGCAGGGCACGTCCCTCGTGCAAGAGCTTGTAGGCGCAGGTGCGCGGCAGCCAGTAGGCGATCCTGGGCAGAGACTTTGGCGACAGGCGCACGCAATCGGGCACGAACTGGTGGCGCACCTCGTATCTGGCGCAGCGGCACGATTCGCCGTCCAGCAGCTTGCAGGCGACGCGGGTGTATTCCACCTCGCCGGTGTCTTCATACTCCAGCTTTTGCAGGCAGCACTTGCCGCAGCCGTCACAGAGCGCCTCCCATTCGGGGGCGGTCATCTTGTCAAGCGGGACGGTCTCCCAGAAGTTCGGGCGCAGGTCGGTCATGGCGGCACGGTGCGGTGCCGGGGAGGAAAAGAAAAGGGCGCAGCGCGGGTTTTTGCGAAAAATCGTGGCCTCAGGCAGGGCCGAGAATCGCGCGGGCCCGGGCGCAATCGGCGTCCATCTGCCGGAGCAGGCCCGGCAGGCCGTCGAATTTCATCTCGGGCCGCAGGTATTCGACCAGCGCGACCGACAGGTGATGGCCGTAGAGATCGCCCTTGAAGTCGAAAAGGTAGGTTTCAAGGTTCGGCACCTCGCCGCCGAACTGCGGACGCACCCCAAGACTGGCCGCGCCAAGATAGCTTCCGGCCAAGGGGCCGGTCAGCACGTCGACCTTGACCGCATAGACCCCGAACCGGGGCAGGTGCAACCCGAAGAGCGACATGTTCGCGGTCGGATAGCCCAGCTCGCGGCCGCGCTTTTCGCCGTGGATCACCTCGCCCTCGATCCGGTGCAGGTGGCCCAGCATGGCGGCGGCGCGCGCCGGATCGCCCGCCGCCAGCGCATCGCGGATGGCGGTCGACGAGACCTCGCGCGCGCCGTCCATCACCAGATCGGCGACGGTGACGGCAAAGCCAAGCTCTGCGCCCAGCCGGACAAGATCATCGGCCCGGCCGGTGCGGCCCTTGCCAAAGCAGAAATCCGCCCCGACCACGACATGCGACACGCCCAGCCCCTGCGCCAGAACGACCGAGGCAAAGGCCGCCGGGTCCATCGCGGCAAGCTGGCGGTTGAAGGGCAGCTCGAACAGCGTCTCGACTCCCAGCTTGGCCAGCCGGTTGGCCCGCGCCTCGGCGTTCATCAGCCGAAAGGCGGGGCCGTCGGGCAGAAACACCTGTCGGGGATGCGGCTCGAAAGTGACGATCCCCAGCGGGCCGTGGTCCCGGGCAAGGTCGATCACCCGCTGGTGGCCCAGATGGATGCCATCGAAATTGCCCATCGCCACCGAAGCGCCGCGCGCCGATGGGTCGACCCAGTTCCAGTCCTTGAAAATCCGCATCGACCCTCTTGGCGGCGTCCGGTCAGTCGAACTTGCGACTGGGCGCCAGAACCAGCGCCTCGCCCTTCAGCACCACCGTATTGCCCACCAAGCACTGGGTTTCAAGGGTCACCCGGCGCCGGGCATGGTCGATCGCGGTCACGGTAACCTCTGCCAGCACCCGGTCGCCGGGGCGCACGGGGGCCATGAAGCGCAGCGACTGGCCGAGATAGACCGAGCCGTGACCGGGAAGCTGCTCGCCGATCACGGCCGAAATCAGCGCGGCGGTCAGCATGCCATGCGCGATGCGGCCCTCAAAGCGGGTGGTCTGGGCATAGGATTCGTCCAGATGCACGGGGTTGCGGTCGGTCGAAACCTCGGCGAACAGCGCGATGTCGTGGTCGGTGACCGTCTTGGACAACGAGCGGGACATGCCGATCTCGATGTCCTCGATGCAGATCGTGCCGCGCGGCTGGTTGTCGAGCATAGGCGATTCCCCCGGAAGGATGGGGGTTTGTAGCAAATGCTGCATCGCAGCGCAATGCGGGCGCGAAGTTTATTTGCGAAAAATGACCACCATGCGCAACTTTATTGCGGCCGCGTTAGCGCAGATGGCCCATGGCATAGGTGGCGGAAAGCTGGCGCGCGGTCAGCCAGCGCTCCAGCAGCGCGGGGTCGGGGGCGGCGGCATCGGGGCCGAACTGGTCCGCCGCGATTCCGCCGGTGATGAACAGCGTGTCCAGCCCCTCGGCCATGCCGCCCTGCACGTCGGTAGCGATCCCGTCGCCGATGCACAGGATGCGCGCCCCGTCGTCCAGCCCCAGCGCGCCCAGCCGGCGCCGCGCGAGGTCATAGATCGGCGGATGCGGCTTGCCGAAGTAAAGCGCGCGGCCGCCCATCGCCTCGTAGGCCGCCGCCAGCGCCCCGGCGCAGTAAAGGCGCCTCTCGCCCATGTCGACGATGATGTCGGGATTGGCGCAGAGCATGGGCAGGTTCATCGACCGCGCCCGCAAAAGCGCGGCGCGATAGTCATCGGGGGTTTCGGTCAGATCGTCGCGCAGGCCGGTGCAGACCACGCCCTCGGCAGCCTCCATCGGCACGATCGTGATCCCGGGCTGGCTTGCGGCCAGCGCCGCCAGATCGCCGGCGAAGTCGGTAAAGAACGGCATGTCCTTGTCCGCGCCGATGAAGGCCACCTTGCGCCCGACCGCGCCGGTGATCAGCGCCATCTGCGCCGCATCGCCCGAGGTGACGATCTCGTCCCAGGCATCTGCCGGCACGCCCATCCGCGCAAGCTGCGCCGCGACCGAGGATTTCGGGCGCGGCGCGTTGGTCAGCAGCAGAACGTTGCCGCCCGCCTGCCGAAACCCCTGCAAGGCGGCGACGGCGGCGGGAAACGGGGCCAGCCCGTTGTGCAGGCACCCCCAGAGGTCGCAGAACACCGCGTCATGGCGCCGTCCAAGGCTGGCAAGGCTGGCGATGATCTGGGTCATGGGCGGTGTCCCGGCAACGGGCGTTCAGAGCGTCAGCGCCGGAATGATCTGCTTTTTCCGGCTCATCAGGCCCGGGATCACCACGGTATCGCCGCTGACCTTGACGCCGAAAGAGGCCTCGGCCAGCGCCTTGACCAGATCGTTCGGCACCAACAGCGTCGCCTCTTCGCGCAGAATGTCGATCACGAACAAGAGCACCTGATCGGCGCCGTCCTCTTGCGCCACCCCGGCCATCGAGGCCATCAGGCTGGCCTTGCGGTCAAGGATCACCGAGGGCGCGGTCGTCTCAAGCACCGAGACGCGCAGCTCCTTGCCGGCGACGGTGTATTCCTTGCTGTCCATCCGCAAAAGCTCGGCGTCCGAGAAGGCGCCAACGTCGGACTTGGCCTCGAACAGCTTGGCGGCGAATTCGGGGATGTCGATGCCCAGATCCCGGGCCAGGCCCTCGGCCACCTCGCGGTCATGCGCGGTGGTGGTGGGCGAGCGGAATTCCAGCGTGTCCGACAGGATGCAGGACAGCATCAGCCCCTTGACCCAGACCGGCATGCGCGCGGCGTCCTTGCTCACGATGTCCCAGATCACGGTCGCGGTGCAGGCCAGCGGGCGGATGATGACGCTGATCGGGGCCTTGGTCTCGATCCCGCCCACCAGCTTGTGGTGGTCGATGATGGCAACGACGTTGAGCGCGGCAAGGTTCGGGGGAAGCTCGGCCGGGTTGTTGGTGTCGACGATCACCACGCGGGTGCCGTCGGCGATCTCGGTGACGATGCGCGGCTTGGGGCAATCCCAATGCTTCAGCACAAAGGCCGCCTCGGTGTTGGGCTCTCCCAGCAGGACGGCCTCGGCCGGCTTGCCGAGGATCTCGTTCAGATACCAGGCCCAGATGATGGGCGAGCCGGTGGAATCGGTGTCGGGGGATTTGTGGCCGAAGACGAGCGTAGTCATGGGAACCCTTCAAGCTTGCTGGTTTGGCCGGGCTTATAGTGGCGGGCAGGGGGATTGTCACGGGGGGCAGGTGGATTGGTTCAGCCGGCCCGGTTGCTGCTCCACAGGTGCCAGAACACGGCGGCAATGACGATGCCGCCGCCGAAAAGCGTGGCCGGTGTCGGCGTTTCGGCAAAGACCAGCCAGACCCAGAGCGGCGCGATGGGCGATTCCAGCGCGCCGATCAGCGCAGTCTCGATCGCAGGGATGCGCGAGGAGCCCAAAAGGAACAGCGTGAAGCCAAAGAGCGAGTGCAGCAGGCCAAATGCAGCGAGGACGGCCAGCATGTCGCCCGGCGGCACGACGAACCCGGTCAGCGGCAGGGCGATGGCGACGGTGATGCCCGTTGCCAGCGCGCCGGCGGCGAGGGCGGGGATCTGGGGATCCTTGCGCGCCAGAACCACCAGGACCGCCATGCCAAAGGTCATCAAGAGCGCCAGCAGATCGCCCAGAAGCGAGCCTTCGGCCCCCAGTCCCATCATGATGATCGCCCCGAGAACCGCCAGGCTCGCCGCGATCACGGCCGTCCGCGACGGCCTCTCGCGCAGGACCAGCCAGGCGAGGCCGGCGGTCATGAAGGGCACGGTGGCATAGATGATCGCGGCATGGGCGATCGAGGTGAGTTGAAGACTGCCCAGGTAGGCCGGCAGCGTCAGGACGGAGACCAGCACATAGGCCCAGCCCGACTTGCCCAGCCGAAAGATCCGGGCCAGGCCCGTCCAGCCCTGGAACACCAGCAGCACCGCCAAGAGGCCCAGCGTGCCGAAAATGCCGCGCCAGACGATGATCGTGGCAAGGTCGGTGTCGGCCGCCCGGGTGAACAGGCCCGCCGTGCTCCATGCCAGCGAGGAGGTGAAGACCAGCGCAAGGCCAAGGTGGCGCTGGCTGAGGGTCATGGGGCACCGCTCAGCGGTTCGTGCCCGTAGATCACCTCGGCCCCGCTCTGCCGCGCCAGGGCGAAAAGCCGCTCGGCCGAGCGCGCGGCAAGGGCGGGGTCCATCGCGTCGGCAAAGCCCTCGGCCGGTTCCGAGGCGCGGTTGATCGCATCGGCGGCCAGGATCACCGCCCGCCCGCCCGGCAGGTCCAGCGCCAGCGACAGATGGCCCGGCGTGTGGCCCGGGGTCGGGATCAGGCGGATGCCCCGGGCGATCGCGGTCTCGGTCTCGATGGTGCGATAGGGCAGGTCGGGCCAGTCCATCGGCCGGCGCCCTCCCCAATAGAGCGGGCGCGGCTCGGCCCGCTCGGCGCGGGTCAGCCAGACCGGGCAGGACAGGAGCGGCAGGCAACCGACATGGTCGATGTGCGAATGGGTCAACACCGCGGCCGTGATGTCCGGCAGCCCCAGGCCAAGGGCGGCAAGCTGGCCGGGCAGGGTGCGGGCGGGCGAATGACCCACCAGCCGGCCAAAGGCCGACAGCGCATCGCGCGCCTCGGCGGCGGCCGGATCGGCGGCGTAGAGCGGATCGAACCCGGTATCGACGAGGATCCGCGCGCCCCGGTCTGTCTCCAGCAGATAACCCGGTATGGGGATCAGCCGCCGTCCGGGGCCGACATCGAAGATGCCGAGGTCCAGCGTCGTCAGGCGCGAAAGGCGGTGGTCCGATAGGTCCATGGCGGCAAAGGGCCCGTGCTGGCGGCGGCGTGGTGCGGCGCGCCGGGCCAACCCTGCCATGCCGGGCGCGCCGCGCCAAGGGGGCGCGCGCCCGGTCGTTGTGTCGCCTTTGGCCAGACCCCCCACCCCATCTCTCCCCACGGGGGGGAGGGCGTGCCGGAGTCCGCAAGAAATCGCTTCTGGCCGACCAGAGAGCCTCCCTCCCCCCCGTGGGGAGGGCTGGGGTGGGGGGGCCGGACCGGGCCGGGCGGCGCCTCAGCGCCGGAACGCCTCGCTGAGCGTCAGGCTGCCGATCACCACCGCGACCCCGGCCCATTGCAGCGGGCTCAGCACCTCGCCGACCAGAAGCACCGCGAAGATGATCATCATCACCGGCTCCGAGGTGCTGAGCAGCGAGGCCCGTGCCGCGCCTATCATCGTGGCGCTGATGAAAAAGCACAAATATCCAAGGGCAAAGGTCATGCCGACGACCACGGTAAGGGCCCAGCCGGCCGCGCTGTGCGGCATCTCGATGCCCGGCAGCAGGCCCAGCGGCGGCCCGGCCAGCGCGACCAGCGCGAAGATGCCCAGCGACCACAGCGTCATGATCAGGTTCGAGCCCGGCGCGCCGACCGATGCCGTAAGGTCGGACATGGCCATGATCATCACCGAAAACGCCGCCATCCCCGTGACCGCCAGCGCCAGCCCGCGCCAGTCCAGGCTGTCCAGGCGGACGCCGACCACCAGCGCCGTGCCAAGCGTGGCCAGCAGCATCAGGGCAAGCACGACCGGGGTCAGCGGCGTCTCGCGGCGCAGATGGGCGGCGACGGCGACCGGAAAGGGGTACATGAAGAGCACGATGCTCGCCAGGCTGATGTCGATGTAGCGGATCGAGGCGAAAACCCCGACCGCCGCCACCGTGTGCGACAGCCCGGCAAGCCAGCCCAGGCGCAGGTTGGCCAGGCTGAGGCCCGGGCGGCGCCCGGTCGCGGCGATGAAGACCAGCAGCACCGCCACCCCGACCACGGCGCGCGCCAGCATCATGAACAGGGCATTGGCGCCGTCGTCATAGGCCAGTCGGGCGGCGCTGGGCATCAGCCCGAACAAGAGCGCGCCCAGCAGGATCAGCAGGATGCCGTTGCGCGTTGATCTGGCGGCCATGGGGGCACCTTGCTGGACTGGCTGCGTATGCCGCCCACCATGCACCAGGACCAGGCCTGTGTCGCCGGGCATTTTTCAAGGCCGCCCCGGGGTCCACCGCGCGGGTGGGGCCGGGGCGGGCGGCTTTCGGTCAGTGACCCGGGCTGTTGGCGCAGGTGACCGCGGGGTTGAAGGGGTTCAGATCGCCGGTCGGGTTGGCGCGGTAGAGCCAGACGTGCTGGTCGAAATGCGGCATGAAGCCATGCGCCTCGTCGCCGGCGGTGTTCGGGTCATCCGCCATGGCATCCCAGGGCCGGCCGTTCAGCATCGGCGGGCCATCGTTGCCGGCGGCGGCCCAGGCGGCCTGAAACACCAGGTTCTCGATCCCGACAAGTTCCAGGCTGCCACCCGCCTGCGGCTCGTAGAGCAGGATCGCGGGCTGGGCCCAGTCGGTGTGGATGCCGGTTCCGTCGACCCGCTCTCCGCCGGGCGGGGCGAGTTGCAGCAGGTCGGGGCGCAGGTAATGGATCCCCATGCCGCCCAGTTCCGCCGGTAGCCCCTCGGCCTCGGCGGAAACGCAATGGCCCGAAGGATCGGGGATATAGCCCTCTGCCAGGGCGACGTTCACGTCCTTGAAGCGCTCGTTGGCGGCGCGCAGCGCGTCGAGGGACAGATCCTCGGCGATAGCGGCCGCGCTGGACAGCAGGAGGGCACCCAGGACGAAGCCCGGGAGGGCAGTGGCAAAACTGACGCGATGCATGGGAATCCTCTCTCTAAGGTCGGTTTCGGCGAGGCCGGGGGGCTGCCTCGGCATAGATCACTATGACCCATCGAAAAGGGCTGTCAAGTTTCATGAGAATTGGTGTATCATAAAATCATGCCACGCGCCTATCAGAAAACCCGCCGCGCCGATGGCGAAGGCCAGACCCGACAGAGGATTGTCGAGGCCACGGTCGCGCTGCATCAGGAAAAGGGCATCGCCGCCACCTCGATGCGCGACGTCGCGGCGCGGGCTGATCTGGGCCTGGCCACGGTCTATCGCCATTTCTCCGATGGCGAGGCACTGCTGGCGGCGTGCAGCGGCGCCTACCTGGCGGCGAACCCGCCGCCGGACCCCTCTGGCTGGGCCGCGATGGCCGAACCCGCGCAGCGGCTGAGAAGGGCGCTGGACGAGACCTATGCCTATCACCGCCGCACCGCGCCCATGATGGGGCGCGTCCTGCCCGAACTGAGGGGCAAGCCGGTCGCAGAGGCCCAAGCCGGTTTCTGGCGGCAGGCGGCGGCGGTTCTGGCCGAAGGGCTGACGCCAGAGCCGGACGCGGCTAGGCGGACCCTGGCGGCGGTCCTGCTGGCGCTGGATTTCAACACCTGGGCGACCCTCACGGCCGCCGGTCTGGACGATGCCGAGGCCGCCGCGCTGGCCGCCCGTCTGGTCCTGCCCTGACCCCATCGCCGCCGGCGCCGGCATTTTCGCCAGGCGCGGCTTGACTCAGGCGCGCTCGGTCTCTATCTGACGCCTCGTTAGCACTCGCCTGATGTGAGTGCTAATTCCATTCAACCTGGAAACTCAAGGGAGTAACCCCAGATGGCATTCACACCGCTGCAAGATCGCGTATTGGTTCGCCGCCTCGAAGGCGAAGACAAGACCAAGGGCGGGCTGATCATCCCCGACACCGCCAAGGAAAAGCCCGCCGAGGGTGTGGTCGTGTCCGCCGGCGCCGGCGCGCGCAAGGATTCGGGCGAGCTGATCGCCATGTCGGTCAAGGCCGGCGACAAGATCCTGTTCGGCAAGTGGTCGGGCACCGAAGTCAAGCTGGACGGCGAAGATCTGCTGATCATGAAAGAAAGCGACATCCTCGGGATCATCTCCTGAGCCTTGGCTGCCGCCAAGAGACCGCTTTTCTTTTCAACCTCTTAGACAGGAGTATCCCCGATGGGAGCGAAAGACGTACGTTTTGACACCGATGCCCGCGACCGCATGCTGCGCGGCGTCAACATCCTGGCCGACGCGGTCAAGGTGACCCTCGGCCCCAAGGGCCGCAACGTGGTGATCGACAAGTCCTTTGGCGCGCCGCGCATCACCAAGGACGGCGTGACCGTTGCCAAGGAAATCGAGCTTTCCGACAAGTTCGAGAACATGGGCGCGCAGATGGTGAAGGAAGTCGCTTCCCGCACCAATGACGAGGCCGGCGACGGCACCACCACCGCCACCGTGCTGGCGCAAGCCATCATCAAGGAAGGCATGAAGTCGGTTGCCGCCGGCATGAACCCGATGGACCTCAAGCGCGGCATCGACATGGCGACCACCAAGGTTGTCGCGGCGATCAAGGCCGCCGCCCGTCCGGTCAAGGACAGCGCCGAAGTGGCGCAGGTCGGCACCATCTCGGCCAACGGCGAGGCCGAAATCGGCCGCCAGATCGCCGATGCGATGCAGAAGGTCGGCAACGAGGGTGTGATCACCGTCGAGGAAAACAAGGGTCTTGAGACCGAAACCACCGTCGTCGAAGGCATGCAGTTCGACCGTGGGTATCTCTCGCCCTACTTCGTGACCAACGCCGACAAGATGATCGCCGATCTCGAAGACTGCCTGATCCTGCTGCACGAAAAGAAACTCTCGTCGCTGCAGCCGATGGTCCCGCTGCTGGAGGCCGTGATCCAGTCGCAGCGCCCGCTGCTGATCATCTCGGAAGACGTCGAGGGCGAGGCTCTGGCAACGCTGGTCGTCAACAAGCTGCGTGGCGGCCTGAAAATCGCCGCCGTCAAGGCGCCGGGCTTTGGCGACCGCCGCAAGGCCATGCTGCAGGACATCGCCATTCTGACCGGTGGTCAGGTGATTTCCGATGATCTGGGCATGAAGCTGGAATCGGTGACCATCGACATGCTGGGCCGCGCCAAGAAGATCTCGATCACCAAGGACAACACCACCATCGTCGATGGCGCTGGCGTCAAGGCCGAGATCGAGGCCCGCGTGGCGCAGATCCGCGCGCAGATCGAGGAGACCACCTCGGACTACGACCGTGAAAAGCTGCAAGAGCGCGTGGCGAAGCTGGCCGGCGGTGTTGCCGTGATCAAGGTCGGCGGCATGACCGAAGTTGAAGTGAAAGAGCGCAAGGACCGTGTGGATGACGCGCTGAACGCCACCCGCGCTGCGGTTCAGGAAGGCATCGTCGTCGGCGGCGGCGTCGCCCTGATCCAGGCTGGCAAGGCGCTGGACGGCATGGTTGGCGCCAACGCTGACCAGACCAACGGCATCAACATCGTCCGCAAGGCGCTCGAGGCTCCGCTGCGCCAGATCGCCCAGAACGCGGGTGTTGACGGTTCGGTCGTGGCCGGCAAGGTGCGCGAGTCCAGCGACAAATCGTTCGGCTTCAACGCCCAGACCGAAGAATATGGCGACATGTTCGCGTTCGGCGTCATCGACCCGGCCAAGGTCGTGCGCACCGCGCTGGAGGATGCGGCCTCGGTCGCCTCGCTTCTGATCACCACCGAAGCCATGATCGCGGATCGTCCGGAGCCGAAGGCGGCCCCGGCCGGCGGCGGCATGGGCGGCATGGGCGGCATGGACGGGATGATGTAAGCATCCCTGCCCTACGGCAGACGTGAAAGGGCGCCCTTCGGGGCGCCCTTTTGCATCGCGCGCCGAAGTGCGCCGTTGAACCTGGCGGCGCCTTGTGCCTCAATCGCCCGGGGCCAGCCCGGGGGGAGCCGATGCGACTGTTCGCGCTGACTGCGCTGGTGATGCTGGCCTTTGCGGGCAACTCGGTCCTGAACCGGCTGGCGGTGGGCGGCGGGCTGGCGGGGCCGGTGGACTTTGCCTTTTGGCGGGTGCTGGCGGGGGCGGGCGTGCTGGCGGCGCTGGTCCTGTGGCGCCATCTGCGGTCGGGCGGGCCGCTCTGGCCGGCGGGCGGCGGGCGGCTGGTGGGCGCGGCCGGGCTTTTGGCCTATCTGCTGGGCTTTTCGCTGGCCTATGTCGCGCTTGATGCCGGGGCGGGGGCGCTGATCCTGTTCGGCACGGTGCAGATCACCATGTTCGCCGGCGCCCTGTGGGCGCGCGAGCCGGTGCCGCCGGCCCGCTGGCTGGGCGCGGCGCTGGCCTTTGGCGGCCTCGTCGTCCTGCTGGCCCCCGGCAGCCGGCTGGGTCCCGAGCCGTTTGCCGCTTTGACCATGGCCGGGGCAGGGGTGGGATGGGGGCTCTATTCGCTCAGCGGCCGGCACCAGACCGACGCCCTGGGCGCCACGGCGGCAAATTTCCTGGCGGTGGCGCCGGTCCTTGGCGCGGTCCTGCTGCTTGGCCCGCGCGCGCCGGTTGCGCTGGCGCCCGGGGGACTGGCGCTGGCGGTCCTGTCGGGGGCGGTCACCTCGGGGCTGGGCTATGCGCTGTGGTACCGCATCCTGCCGGCGCTGGGCGCGGGGCGGGCGGCGGCGGCGCAGATGACCGTGCCGCTGATCGCGGCGGCGGCAGGGCTGGCGCTGCTTGGCGAGCCGATGGGGCTGCGCTTCGCGCTGGCAGCGGCGCTGGTGCTGGGCGGGGTGGCGTTGGCCACCGTGCGCCCGGCTAAGCTGCCGGAATAGGCGTCACCGCGATCACGGTCAGGTCCACTTCGCCCGAGGGGCGGCGCCAGGTCACCACGTCGCCCACTTCCGCCCCGATCAGCGCCCGGGCCAGCGGCGCATGGGGCGCGATGCGGCCAAGGGCGGCGTCGGCCTCGTCCTCGCCGGTGATCTCGTAGACGCGCTCGGCGCCAGTATCGTCGGCCAGACGCACCGCCGTCGCAAAGCCGACCGCGCCCGGCATCAGCGGCGGCTCGACCAGGATGGCCGAGCGCAGGCGCGCCTCGACATAGCGGATGTCGCGCTCGGCCGCCGCCTCGGGCAGCTTGTCAAGCCGCTCTGGCCGCGCCCGCAGCGCCGCCAGGTCGGCCTGAAGCGCCGCCAGCCGCGCCTTCAGCGCGACAAGGCCGCGCGCGGTGACATAGTTCGGCCGGTCCGATACCGGCAGGTCGGGCAGCGGCTCCAGCGCGCCGTCGCCCTCTTTCACGAAGGCGCGGCTCATCGCACGATCACCTCAAGCGGGTCATAGGCGCAGCCGGTGCCCCAGGCGACCTCGGCCAGGCTGTCCGGCTTGTACCGGATGCGCCCCAGGTCCAGATCGCCGCGCGCGAAAAAGCCGCGCCGGTCGACCACACCGGCCGGATCGGCCCAGCCCGGCTGCAAGGCGCCGCCGGTGATCCGGCAGCGAAAGAAGATCTCGACCTGATGAAAGCCGCTGGCCGGGTCGTGGAATTCGTTGACCAGGGCGGGCGGGCCGACGGCGATGGACAGGCCGGTTTCCTCCATCACCTCGCGGACCAGGTTTTCGGGCAACGAGGCGCCGGCCTCGACCCCACCACCGGGCGCGCACCACAGGTCTGACCGCAGGCCGGGATAGGCGTTGACCAAAAGGAGCCGGTCCTCGTGCAGGATCAGGGCGCGGGCGGCAAGGCGTGGGGTGCGAGGGGCCATGCCGGGCAGGCTGATGTGCGCCGCGCCCCAGGTCAAGGGCTGGTGACGGGGGCGGGGGCGATTGCAGATGGTCCGAGGCCCCCCACCCCATCCCTCCCCACGAGGGGGAGGGAGTTCCCTGTTTCATGCGAAAGCGCTTTGACCGACCCTGGAGCCTCCCTCCCCCCTTGTGGGGAGGGGCAGGGGTGGGGGGCCGCGCCAGATGCGACTGCCCAAACGACGGGGGCATGCCGACTTGATCAGCGGCGGCGCAGGCGAGATACTGGGCCCATGCGGATGCAGCCACTCCTTGCCACGCTCGCCGTCTGCCTTGGCGCCGGGGCGGCCGGTGCCGATTGCGTCGTGCTCTTGCACGGGCTTGGGCGGACCGAGGTCTCGCTCTTGCCGATGCAGATCGCGCTTGAGGCGCGGGGCTATCAGGTGGTGAACAGGGGCTACCCCTCGACCGAGGCCCCCATCGAAGAGCTTGCCGCCGGTGTCGGAGAGCGGATCGCCCTTTGCGCCCCGGGCGGGCAGGTGCATCTGGTGACCCATTCGATGGGCGGCATTCTTGCCCGCGTCTGGCTGGCGGGTCACCGCCCCCCGGCGCTCGGCCGGGTGGTCATGCTGGCCCCGCCCAACCACGGCTCGGAACTGGTCGATGCCTTTGCCGGGATGGTGGTGTTCGACTGGATCAACGGGCCGGCGGGGCTGGAGCTGGGCACCTCGTCCGGCGCGGTGCCGTTGTCTCTGCCGGCCCCCGACTTTGAGCTGGGCATCATCGCCGGTGACGGCTCGCTGAACCCGATCTACTCCGCCCTGATCCCCGGGCCCGACGATGGCAAGGTCTCGGTCGCGTCGACCGAGGTGGCGGGAATGCAGGACCACATCACCCTGCCGGTGACCCATACCTTCATGATGGTCAACCCGTTGGTGATCGCGCAGACCATCGGCTTTCTTGCGACGGGGCGCTTTGACCACGCGCTGGGCTATGGCGAGGCGCTGCGCGCCGTGGTGTCGAGCCTGCCCGGGGATTGACCGGCGCAAGGGGCGCCCTCACGGGGTCAGCCGCGCCGGATGATCCGGTTGACATGGCCCATCTTGCGCCCGGCCCGCGCCGTGCCCTTGCCGTAGAGGTGCAGCGCCGCATCCCGCTCGCGCAGGATGGCGGGAACCTTTTCGACGTCATCCCCGATCAGGTTTTCCATCACCACATCGCTGTGGCGGGCCCCGTCGCCCAGCGGCAGGCCGCAAATGGCGCGGATATGCTGCTCGAACTGGTCGACGGCGCAGCCGTTCTGCGTCCAGTGGCCGGAATTGTGCACACGCGGCGCGATCTCGTTCACGATCAGCGCGGCGGGGGTGACGAACAGCTCCACCCCCATCACGCCGACATAGTCAAGTGCGTTCAGGATCCGCGCCGCGATCAGCACCGCATCGCTGCGCTGGGCGGGGGACAGCCGCGCGGGCAGCGTCGTGGTGCGCAGGATGCCGCCCTGATGCACGTTCTCGCCCGGATCATAGGCCGCGACCGAACCATCCAGTCCGCGCGCCGCAATGACCGAAACCTCGTGCGTAAAGGCGATGAACCCCTCAAGCACCGAAGGCGCGCCCTGCATCGCCGCCCAGGCCTCGCCCGCCGCTGCGGGGTCGGTCAGGCGCACCTGCCCCTTGCCGTCATAGCCCAGCCGCGTGGTCTTGAGGATCGCGGGCGTGCCGATGGCGCCCAGCGCGCGCTCCAGATCGGCCAGCGATCCGACCGGCGCAAAGGGCGCCGTGGCCAGGCCCAGGCCGCGCAGGAACTCCTTTTCCAGGATGCGGTCCTGCGAGATGGCCAGTGCGCGCCGGTTCGGCCGGATCGGGCGCTGCGCCTCGAGCAGGTCGAGCGCCGCGGTCGGCACATTCTCGAACTCGTAGGTGATCACATCCACCGCGGCGGCAAAGGCGGCCAGCGCGCCAGCGTCGTCATAGCCGGCAGTGGTGCAGGCATGGGCGAGGTCGGCGGCGGGCGGGTTCGGCGCCGGCTCAAAGATGTGGCAGCGGTAGCCCAGCCGCGCGGCGGCGACCGACAGCATCCGGCCAAGCTGCCCGCCGCCAAGAATGCCGATGGTCGCGCCTGGCGCCAGCGGCTCAGTCATCTTTCGGCTCTTGCGGGATCGATGCCGACAGCGCCGCCCGCCAGGCATCAAGCCGCGCGGCCAGCTCCGGGTCGTTCAGCGCCAGGATCCCGGCCGCCAGCAGCCCGGCATTGGCCGCCCCGGCCGCCCCGATGGCCATGGTCGCGACCGGATAGCCTCTTGGCATCTGGACGATGGAATAAAGGCTGTCGATGCCGGCAAGCGCCTTGGTCAGGACCGGCACCCCGATCACCGGCAGGCGCGTCTTTGACGCCATCATTCCCGGCAGATGGGCCGCGCCCCCCGCCCCGGCGATGATCACCCGCAGCCCGCGCCCGGCCGCCTCCTTGCCATAGGTCCAGAGCCGGTCGGGCGTGCGGTGCGCCGAGACGATGCGCCGCTCATGCGCGATGCCGAGCTCCTCCAGGATCAGCGCGGCCTCTTTCATGGTCGGCCAGTCCGACTGCGAGCCCATGATGATGCCGACCTGAACGCCCATGACGCCTGCTCCTTGCCCTGCCGCCCCATAACGCGCGCCCGGGGCGCTGACAAGGTGCGCGGCTCAGGCGATGATGTCGGGGATCAGCCGGTCCTCAAGCCGCACGATCTGGTCCTTGAGCGCGAGCTTCTGTTTTTTCAGCCGCCGCAGGGTCAGCGGGTCGGGCCGGACGGCGGATTCCATGGCACCGATGGCAAGGTCAAGCTCGCGGTGCTCGCGCCGCATGACGTCAAGCCGGACCCGAAGCATTTCCTCGAAGCTCAGTTCACTTGGGGCATTCATCGCGGTTCAAACATTCGCCTGTTTCCTGTCCGCGATGATACGCTGATTCGCCCTGACAAGGCGAAAATTCTGCAAGATTTCCGGACAGGCGGCGCCATTTGCCGCACATGCGGCCCCGCGCGTCCGAAAGCTTGCGCAAGGCCCGCCCAGCCCCCATATTCGCCGCAGGACCGGGCTGCCGCCAGCGGGGCCCGGCGTTGATGTCGCTTGTCAGAAGGGCATGACCATGACGAAACTGACCTTTGCCTCTCATCCCTTCCTCTTGGGATTCGAGCAACTTGAACGGCTGGTCGAGCGGACCGCCAAGACCGCAGCCGAGGGCTATCCCCCCTTCAACATCGAGGCGACCTCGGACGCCTCTTACCGCATCACCCTGGCCGTGGCCGGCTTTCGCGACGAGGATCTGGGGATCACGGTCGAGGACCGCCAGCTTGTGGTGCGCGGCCGGCAGGCCGACGATACCGCCGAGCGGGTCTTTCTGCACCGGGGCATCGCCGCGCGGGCCTTTCAGCGCAGCTTTGTGCTGGCGGATGGGGTCGAGGTGTCGGGGGCCAGTCTTGATCATGGGCTCTTGAACATCGACCTGCGCCGCGCGGTGCCGCAGACCACGGTGCAGACCATCCGCATCGGCCGGACCTAGGGGGAAGCGATGGACAGGAAGTATCGCGGATTGCCGGGCGATGTCGGTGCGATCGTCTATATCCGGCCGGTCGAGGTGGTCAGCCTGCCCGATGCGCTGCGCGAGCAGGCGGGCGGGCGCGACATCGTCTATTCGGTCCACCGCGCCGATGGTGCGCATCTGGCGCTGGTCAGCGACCGCGCACTGGCCTTTGATCTGGCCCGCCAGCACGATCTGGCGCCGGTTTCGGTTCACTGAACCCATTGCCACGCAAAAGACCAAGGCCGCCCCGAAGGGCGGCCTGTGCCGTTTCCGGTCGTGGCCCCGGATCAGGCCCGGATCAGGCCCATCGATTCCAGCTTCAGGATCACCTGATGGGCGCAGTTGTCGACATCGGTGTTTTCGGTTTCGATCACCAGCTCGGCCCGGGTCGGCGCCTCGTAGGGGTCAGAGATGCCGGTGAATTCCTTGATCTTGCCCTCGCGCGCCAGCTTGTAGAGCCCCTTGCGGTCGCGCCGTTCGCATTCCTCGACCGAGGTCGCGACATGCACCTCGATGAAGGCGCCGAAGGCCTCGATCATCTCGCGCACCGCGCGGCGGGTGGCCGTGTAGGGCGCGATCGGGGCGCAGATCGCGATGCCGCCGTTCTTGGTGATCTCCGAGGCGACATAGCCGATGCGGCGGATGTTGATGTCGCGGTGCTCTTTCGAGAACCCCAGCTCCGAGGACAGGTGCTTGCGCACCACATCGCCATCCAGAAGCGTGACCGGACGGCCGCCCATCTCCATCAGCTTGACCATCAGCGCGTTGGCGATGGTCGACTTGCCCGAACCGCTGAGGCCGGTGAAGAACACGGTAAAGCCCTGCTTGTCGCGCGCCGGTGAGGTCCTGCGAAGCTGGGTGACCACCTCGGGAAACGAGAACCACTCAGGAATGTCGAGCCCCTCGCGCAGGCGCCGGCGCAGCTCGGTGCCCGAGATGTCCAGCGTCGTGCAGCCTTCGGGAACCTCGTTGGCCGGATAATACTGCGCCTTTTCCTGCACATAGACCATGTGCTTGAAATCGACCATCTTCACGCCGATCTCGGCCTCGTGTTGCTGGAACAGAATCTGGGCATCATAGGGGCCGTAGAAATCCTTGCCGGCAGAGTTCTTGCCCGGGCCGGCATGGTCGCGCCCGACGATGAAATGCGTCACGCCGTGGTTGCGGCGGATCAGCCCGTGCCAGACCGCCTCGCGCGGGCCGGCCATGCGCATCGCCAGATTGAGCAGCGACATGGTGGTGGTCGAGGCCGGATACTTGTCGATCACCGCCTCATAGCAGCGCACGCGGGTGAAATGGTCGACGTCCCCCGGCTTGGTCATGCCGACGACCGGGTGGATCAGCAGGTTGGCCTGCGCCTCGCGCGCGGCGCGAAAGGTCAGTTCCTGATGCGCGCGGTGCAGCGGGTTGCGGGTCTGAAACGCCACGACCTTGGACCAGCCCAGCTTGCGGAACTGCGCGCGCAACTCGTTCGGCGTGTCGCGGCGGACGCGGAAATCGTAGTGCGCCGGCGCCTGAAGTCCCCTGACCGGACCGCCCAGATAGACCTTGCCGGCGACGTTGTGCAGATAGTTGACCGCCGGATGCGCAAGGTCGTCGGCGCCGAACACCATTTCGGCCTCGCGCGTCTTGTTCGGCACCCATTTGTCGGTGACCGTCATCACGGCAAGGATCACGCCCTCGGCGTCTCGCAGGGCAATCTCGTTGCCGGGGGCCACCTTGTCGGCAAAGGCCTCGTTCACGTCCAGCGTGACCGGGATCGGCCAGAGCGCACCATCGGCGGTGCGCATGTTTTCGACCACGCCGTTGTAATCTGCCTCGCCCTGAAAGCCCTTGAGCGGGTGAAAGCCGCCGTTCATCAGCAACTCCAGATCGCAGGCCTGACGCGGCGTGAGGTCCCACGAGGGCAGGGCGCCGGCGGCATGCTTCAGGGTTTCGGCGGTCTCGGCGGGGACATAAAGCTCGGGGATCGGGGCGTTGTTCGAAAGGGTCATGGGCGTACTCGCTTAAAAAGACCGGGACAGGCGGGACGGCCCCGCCGTTTGGGGCGTCTCTAGGCCCGGTTGGCGGACAAGTTCAAGGGAAAGCCGGCGCTTTTTACCGGATTTCCGGGGAAAAAGGCGAAAATGCCGCGGTCGGACGCGGTGCGCGAAGGACGTTCCGTACGCCGGCCCGGTTTCGAAACGACGGCCCTTGCGGGCGGGCTCAGTGCGTGCCGGCGAGCCATTTTTCAGCGTCAAGCGCCGCCATGCAGCCCATTCCGGCGCTGGTCACCGCCTGGCGATAGACGTGATCGGTCAGATCGCCGGCGGCAAAGACGCCGGGAATCGCCGTGCGGGTGCTGCCCGGCTCGACCTGGACATAGCCGCCGTTGTGCAGCGGCAACTGGTCCTTGACCAGTTCGGAGGCGGGGGCATGGCCGATGGCGACAAAAAAGCCGTGGCAGGGAACGTCAATGACCTCGCCCGTCAGCAGGTTGCGCGTGCGCACGCCGGTGACCGAGGCGGGGGCCTCGGTGCCCAGCACCTCGGTCACCTCGGCGTTCCAGAGCATCTCGATCTTGGGGTGCTTGAACAGGCGGTCCTGCATGATCCTTTCCGCGCGCAGGCTGTCGCGGCGGTGGAT
This sequence comes from Paracoccaceae bacterium, assembly GCA_052387855.1. Lineage (GTDB taxonomy): Bacteria > Pseudomonadota > Alphaproteobacteria > Rhodobacterales > Rhodobacteraceae > CAIYZT01. The sequence continues at coordinate 6,815 of JBQTIT010000023.1, read as the reverse complement.
CAGTGTGACCTTGGTGGCGAAATTGGTCAGGAACAGCGCCTCTTCGACGGCGGTGTTGCCGCCGCCGATCACCACCACCTCTTTGCCGCGATAGAAAAACCCGTCGCAGGTGGCGCAGGCCGAAACGCCAAAACCCTTGAATTTCTCCTCGGACGGCAGGCCGAGCCACTTGGCCTGCGCCCCGGTCGCCAGGATCACGGCATCGGCGGTATAGGTGGTGCCGCTGTCGCCATGGGCGGCGAAGGGGCGGGATTTGAGGTCAAGCGAGGTGATGGTATCGCCGATGATCTCGGCCCCCATCGCCTCGGCATGGGACTGCATGCGCACCATCAGGTCAGGGCCCTGGACATGCGTGTCGCCCGGCCAGTTCTCGACCTCGGTGGTGATGGTCAGTTGCCCGCCCGGCTGCAAGCCCTGTACCAGGATCGGGTTCAGCATCGCACGCGCGGCATAGACCGCCGCCGTATAGCCCGCCGGGCCCGAGCCGATGATCAGAACCTTGGTATGCCGTGTCTCGCCCATCATGTCCCCCGGGATTCGCCGCTGCAACGATATAGGCGCTCGGAGGGACGGGTAAAAGGCCCGCGCGGCGCCTTGGGCGCGCGGGGCAGCTTGCGAAATAATCTGACTGAAATGCGAAATAATATTGCGAAAACCCCCTCTGGCACCTAATAAAGCGCCAGAAGAGGAGGGACGGATGGCGCAGTCAAAGCTTGATCAGATCGACCGCCAGATCCTGGCGCAGCTTCAGGCCGATGGCCGGATGACCAATGTCGAGCTGGCCAGCCGGGTCGGCATCTCGGCGCCGCCCTGCCTGCGCCGGGTGCGCACGCTGGAAGAGGCCGGCTATATCCGGGGCTATCACGCCGACATCGACCCGCGCGAATTGGGATTCGAGGTGCAGGTCTTTGCCATGGTGCGCCTGCGCTCGCAGGCCGAGGCGGACCTGTCCGCCTTTGAGGGGCTCTGCCGCGCCTGGCCGCTGGTCCGGGAATGTCACATGCTGAACGGCGAGATCGACTTCATCCTGAAATGCGTCGCGCCGGACCTGTCGACGTTTCAGAATTTCCTGACCGAGAACCTGCTCAAGGCCGACAATGTCGCCTCGGTCAAGACCTCGCTGGTGATCCGCTGCGCCAAGGACGAGCCGGGGCTGTCCTTTGACGTGCTGGAGGCGCGGCTGGCGCGAAACGCCTGAGCGGCTCAGCGCCGGGCGCTGGTCGGGCGCGAAGGGACCGCGTGCTTGGCCGGGGCCGGCTTGCGCCGTGCGCCGCGCTGGAACGGCAGGGCGGTCTGGCAGGCGGCGGCGGCGGCGACGATGCCTTTCATCCAGCGAAGGTCTTTCTTCATGGTCGGCTCCTGGGTCTTGGGGGCACAGGATTGCCGGCCTTTGTGGCCAAGATTGGGCGATGGTCGGGCAGATCAGGAAACGCCCCGCGCATCCCCCCCGGGGCAGCGCCGCTCAAAGCCGGATGACCGAGATCAGACGGCCATAATCCGCCTCGCGCGCGTGGGTGCTGCGCCGGTAGGAAAAGAATCGGCCCGCATCGGAATAGGTGCAATGGCCGGTCCATTCGGCCTGCACGACGCCGGCCGCGCGCAGGCGCGACAGACCGTAGCCGGGCAGGTCGAAAAGATACTTCCCCCCCGACCCATTGGCAAAGAACCGAACCGAGGCGGGGTCATCATCGCGGAAGCTGTCGAAAAACTCCTGCCCGACCTCATAGGCGCGCTGGCTGATGGTGGGGCCGATCACGGCGCGGGTGTTTTCGGGCCGCGCGCCTAGGTCGGCCATCGCCGCAAGCGTCGCCTCAAGCACCCCGTCCCTTGCGCCGCGCCAGCCGGCATGGGCAGCGCCGATGACGCCCGCCTGCGGATCGCAGAACAGCACCGGCTGGCAATCGGCCGTCAGGATGCCCAGGCCGATCCCCGGCACGGCGCTGACCATGGCATCGGCGCGGGGCCGGCCGGGCAGCGGGCCGTCGACCCGGACCACCTCGGCCGAATGCACCTGATGCAGGGTCACCAGATCGCCCGGCGCCAGATCCAGCGCCGCCGCCACCCGCGAGCGGTTGATGTTGACGATCTCGGCCTGGTCGGAAGAGCCGACGCCGCAGTTCAGCCCGGAAAAGACGCCCGACGACGCGCCGCCCATGCGGGTGAAAAACCCGTGCCGGACGGGCAGCGCATCCGATGTGAGGATTTCAAGCATCAGGCGAATCCGGGCGGCTGGGGGGCATCGGCGGGGTAAAGCGCCAGCATGCGGAACAACTCACCCATTTCTGCCGGCGCGGTCAAGCGCCGGGCCGCCGCGAGGTGGTTTTCCAGGGCCGTCCCGTCCAGCCCCCGGGCCAAGGCCTCGGTCCGGGCCACGATCCCGAGCCGGCGCAGAACATCGCCCTGCGCGGCATAGGAGTGGGCCAAGCCCCGGCCCGCCGCCAGCGCAAGCGCCTCGAAATCGACATGGGCGGTCAGGTCAGCCGCGCCGGGCTCGGCCAGCGGATCCGCCGGGCGGTGCCGGCGCAGCGCCTGCAAGGTATCCCCGCCCGAGCGCCAGCCGCCGTAATCGGCAAAGATCGCCAGTCCGCCATGGGCGCGGATGCGCGCGGCCACGGCGGCCACAAAGGGCCGCGCCGCCGGACAAAGCTCGACCAGCGTGCCGGGCGGATCGCCGGCAAAACGCGGGTCGAACCCGGCGCCGGGCAGAGGCTCGGACAGGCCAAAGACCAGATCGCCCCCCTGCGCGCCAACCAGCCTTTCGCGCCAGCCTTCGCTGTCCTTCAGGAACTGGCGGATCGGCAGGGCATCAAGGAATTCGTTGGCCACAAGAAACAGCGGCGCCTCGGGCAGATCCTCGGGCGCGGCGATCCAGACCGGCGCGGCGCCGGGCAACGCCGCCTGCTGGACGGCGCGCAGCCGGTCGGAGGCTTCCAGAAGATAAAGCCGCATCGCGGCGTGAAACCCCGGCACCCGGCGCGTCGCGCGCAGGATATCGGCCATCAGCGTGCCGCGCCCCGGTCCGAACTCGGCCAGCACAAAGGGCGCCGGCGCGCCCTGATCCGCCCAGGACTGCGCCAGCGCCAGTCCCAAAAGCTCGCCGAACATCTGGCTTATCTCGGGCGCGGTGATGAAATCGCCGGCGGCGCCAAAGGGCTCGCGCGTGGAATAATAGCCGTGGCGCGGATCAAACAGGCAGGCCGCCATGTAGTCGGCCACGGTGAGCGGGCCGTCCTGCCGGATGCGTTCAAGCAGGATCTTCTTGAGCCCGCTCATGCCGGGCGGGCGCGGTAGAGAAACCACAGCCCGACCGCGATCATCGGCAGCGACAGGGCCTGCCCCTGGGTCAGGCCGACCCCGCCGACATGCCAGGCCAGGCCGAGCGGATTGCCGGGCGTGACGAACTGCGCGTCGGGCTGGCGCAGAAATTCGACCGCAAAGCGCGCCATGCCATAGCCCGCGATGAAAACCCCCATGGCGCGCCCCGGAAAGCGCAGCCAACCGCGCCGCCAGGCGCCCCAGGCCAGCACCAGGCCAAGCAAGAGCCCCTCAAGCAGCGCCTCATAGATCTGGCTGGGATGGCGGGCGCAGATTGTCAGGACGCCCGCGCAGGTCTGCGCCGCCTCGCCGGGAAAGGCCACGCCCCAGGGCAGGCCGGTCGGGCGGCCCCAAAGCTCGGCGTTGATGAAATTCGCGATCCGCCCCAGGCCGATGCCGATCGGCGCCACCATGGCGAAAAGATCGCCCGTGGCCAGCGCCGGGATGCCTTCGCGCCGGCAGAACCAGAGCCCGGCGATCACGACCCCGGCAAAGCCGCCGTGAAAGGACATGCCCCCCTCCCAGACCCGCAGGATGCGGGACGGCTCGGCCAGAAAGGCGCTGGCGTCGTAAAAGAGCACATAGCCGAGCCGCCCGCCCAGGATCACCCCGACGACGACCCAGGTGAACAGCCGCTCAAGCTGCTCTTCGGACATCGGCGCGCCGGCGGGCCAGAGGGCCGGGCGGCGCAGGGCACGGGCGATCAGCTTCCATCCCAGGATCAGCCCGACGATATAGGCCAGCGCGTACCATCGCAGCGCCAGGTGCAATCCCAGGATGTCGATGGCAAAGAGCTCGGGCGAGAGGGGCGGAAAGGGAATGTAGCTCACAGTGGCCCCCGGGCGGTTACCCCGGGGTTTTCCGACGCAGCGGGGGCGAAGTCAACCGGGCGGCGGGCGGCCGATTTGCGCCCCCCGGGGCCGGGGCGCCTTGTTCCGGGCCGGGGCGCGCGCCATATTGGGGCATATCATGAAGAGGAGGCGCGGATGCAGCCCGGCAACAAGATTTTCGACGACATGTCCAAACTGATGAGCAGCGCGATGGGCGTCGCGCAGGGGGCCAAGACCGAGGCCGAGACGGCGATGAAGGGCTGGATCGACCGCTGGATGGCCGACCGCGATTTCGTCACCCGCGAAGAGTTCGACGCGGTCAAGGCGATGGCCACCAAGGCGCGCGAGGAAAACGCCGCCCTGGCCGCCCGGATCGCGGCGCTCGAGGCGGCAAAGGGCTGATCGGGGCGCGGCCCGAAGACGAAAAAACCCGCCTCGCGGCGGGTTTCTTTCGGATCCGGTTGGTGGAGCCAGGGAGGATCGAACTCCCGACCTCTTGAATGCCATTCAAGCGCTCTCCCATCTGAGCTATGACCCCGTACCAGACGTCCAGCACCTGGGCGGCGCCGTGTCGCGGTGTTTAGGGGAGGGCGCGGCGGGGTGCAAGCAGAAATTTGCCCCCTTCGCGCGCCCGGTCCCCGCCGGTTTCAGACCTCTTCCTCGCCGCCCGGAACGTCAGCCAGATCGTCAAGCGAGACCGTGTCGTCGGCGTCGTCTTCGAGCAGCTCATCGTCCAGTTCGGTGTCTTCGGCGACGTCGGTGACCAGCAGGTCGTCATCGGCTTCCAGATCGTCGACCAGAACGTCATCGTCCTTTTCGGGGGCGACGCGGGCGATGACGGCGGCGGCCATCTTGCGGCGCGCCGATTCGATGTCCACCACCTCGCCCGTGTAGGGGCTGACGACGGGCGAGCGGTTGAGGTCATAAAAGCGCTTCCCGGTGGTCGGGCAAATGCGTTTCGTACCCCATTCAGGATTGGGCATGGTGATCCCTTGTCAACTTGAATTCCAGCGAAGCGCCCGCTTGCCACAGGACCGCGCAAGTGTCAAAGGCTTTTGCGGGCGGGTCGGCCCAAAGGTCCGGGGGCGGTTGGAATGGCGGTTTTGCCGGGGTTGCCGGGGGTTGAGGTGGCGCTGCGCCGCTCGGCGCGGGCGGGGCGGTTTTCGCTGCGCGTGTCGCGTCAGACCGGCGCGGTGACGCTGACCCTGCCGCTGCGCGCGCGCGAATCAGAGGCGATGAGCTTTCTGCACGCGCAGGCGGACTGGCTGCGTCAGGCCCTGACCAGCCTGCCGCCGGTCACCTTGCCGGCCCATGGCAGCCTGATTCCCGTCGAGGGTCAGCCCTTGCGGATCGCGCCAGGCAGCGGCCGGGGGGTTCGGGTCGAGGCGGGGCTGATCCTGGTGCCCGGCGATCCGGCCCAGGTGCCGGCCCGTCTACAGACCTGGCTGAGGGCCCGCGCGCGCGACCGGCTGGCCGAAGCCGTTGATCGCCACGCCGGCACCCTGGGCCGAAAGGTCACCGCGATCAGCCTGCGCGACACCCGCTCGCGCTGGGGGTCCTGCTCGGCCGAGGGGCGGCTGATGTTTTCCTGGCGCCTGATCATGGCCCCGCCGGCGGTGCTGGACTATGTCGCGGCCCACGAGGTCGCGCATCTGGCCGAGATGAACCATTCGGACCGCTTCTGGGCGCTGGTGGAGCGGCTCTGCCCGGGCTGGAAGCCGCAGCGGGCCTGGCTGCGCCGCGAGGGGGCGGCGCTGCAGGCGATCCGCTTCTAGCTTGACCCTTTGGCACCCTGCGGCCAAGCTCGGCCCATGCCGATCACCCCGCGCCTTGCCGATCCCAACGCCGCCGCGCATGAGCGGCTCTACCGCGCGCTGCGCCAGCAGGTGATGCATGGCGAGCTTGCGCCCGGTCAGGCGATGACCCTGCGCGGCCTGGCCGGTCAGTTCGGCGTCTCGATGACCCCCGCGCGCGAGGCGGTCCGCCGGCTTGCGGCGGAGGGGGCGCTGACCATCTCGTCCTCGGGGCGGATCTCGACGCCCGAGCTGACGCCGGAACGGATCGAGGAGCTGGCGCAGATCCGGGCCTTGCTAGAGCCGGAAATGGCCGCGCGCGCCATGCCGCGGGCGCATTTCGCGCTGATCGACCGGCTGGCGGCGATCAACGGGCTGAACCACGAGGCGGTGATGAACCAGGACGCGGTGGCCTATGTGCGCACCAATCTGGAATTTCACCGCACGCTGTACCTGCGCGCCCAGTCGCCCGCCATGCTGGCGATGATCGAGACGGTCTGGCTGCAACTGGGCCCGACGATGCGGGCGCTGTATCAAAAGCTGCAACGGCGCGAGTTGCCGCAGCACCACCGGCACATCCTGGCCGCGCTGCGGGCGGGCGACGAGCCCGGCCTGCGCCTGGCCGTGCGCACCGATGTCACGCAGGGCCTGCGCCATCTGGCCGGCTAGAGTACTCGGGTTTCCCTGAAAAGGGCTGGCCTTGGCGGTAGGAAGTCTCCCGAACCCCCCGCCCCGGACTTGATCCGGGGCCCCGGGTCAGGCCCGGGGCGGGGTTTGGGGTCATGGGGCGGGGTGGGTATGCCTGACGCGGGGGGGCGGGGACGGGGGGGGGCTGGCTTTGGCGAGCGCCTAGTCTCCAGAACCCCCGCCCTGGACT
>JBQTIT010000022.1:0-1642 GCA_052387855.1 Paracoccaceae bacterium | reverse complement strand
GCGACGGGCCTTTGGGGCCCTCGGCCGGGGATGTTGAGGGGCATTCGCATGACCTCGGCGATAGCCTCGGCCAAAGTTCGGCGGAAAAGGAAACGCACCGCGTTTCCCCGTCCGGGCAGGGGCGGGTTTCACCTTCACCGCATCCACCGCCCCGGGCCCCTGACTCTCCCAGCCAGCCGCTAGACGGCCAGGAAGTTGGTGAACTGCCAGGGGTCCTCGTCGTCGCGGTCCGGCTCGGCAAAGCGGTTGATGCGGTGCTGGAGCGGGGTCCAGTCGGTGTAATGGCACTCGATCCGGCCCAGATAGGGGCGCTGGACCTCAAGACAGCGGACATGGTCCATCTCGTCGGCCTCGACCCAGCCCGCGCGCGGGTTTTCCGCCGCCCAGACCATGGCTGCCATGACCGCCGAGGTCACCTGCATGCCGGTCGCGTTCTGATAGGGCGCAAGCGCCCGGGCCTCACCGATCGACAGGCGCGAGCCGTACCACATGGCGCCCTTTGCGTGGCCGTACAGCAGCACCCCCAGGTCATCCCCGCCCGAGACGATCTCTTCGGCCGTCAGGATATGCTGGGCCCCCGCCAGCCGCCCGGCCCCGTTGGTCTCGTGCAGCGACAGGATGGCGTCGGCGCAGGGGTGATAGGCGTAATGGCAGGTCGGGCGATAGACCGCCTGCCCGCCCTCGCGGACGGTGTAGTAGTCAGAGATCGATAGCGCCTCGTTGTGGGTCACCACATAACCGAACTGCCCGCCGATATCGGGGCACCAGGACCGCACCCGGGTGTCGACGCCCGGCCGGTCGATCCAGATCGCATGGTCCTGATCAAAGCGGTGCCCGCCCGCCGGAAGGCGCCGCTCATGCGTGCCCCAGCCCAGCTCGGCCGGCTGATGGCCCTCGGACAAGAGCCCGTCGACCGACCAGGTGTTGACGAAAACCCCCGCCGGCCTGGCCCGGGCCGAAACCTGCGTGTCGCGCTCGGCCACATGCACGCCCTTGACCCCCAGCTCCATCGCCAGCCGCGCCCAGCCCTCGCGGCTCTCTGGGATGGCTGTGCCATGGCCGGTATCGTCGGCCAGACGCAAGAGCGCCTCCTTGAGCAGCCACGACACCATGCCCGGATTGGCGCCGCAGCAGGAAATCGCCGTCGGCCCGCCGACATGCGCCCGGCCAAGCGCCCGCACCTTTTCGCGCAGCGGGGTGTTGGTACGCTCGGCATTGGGCAGCGCCGAGCCGAAATAGAACCCCGGCCAGGGCTCGATCACCGTGTCGATGTACTGCACCCCAAGCTCGGCGCAAAGCTGCATCAACAGGATGCTGTCGACATCGACCGACAGGTTGACCAGCATGCCCCTGCCCCCGGCGAAAAGCCCGCGCAGGACCGCCTGGTAATTCTCCGGCACCAGCGCCACCTGCATGTGGCGGATCCGGTGCGCGGCCAGGATATGGGTAAATTCGGCCGAAGGCTCGATCACCGTAAAGCGCGCGCGGTCAAAGCCGATGTGACGCTCGATCAGCGTAAGCGGCGGCCACGCCCCATTGGATTGATGAGTTCCTGATGCGCGCCGCGCCTGCGAGAAGGTCTGCTTGAGCAGATGGAGGTTGCGCATGGCGGACGGTGGCGATGGTTTCATGGGGCGGTGTG
>JBQTIT010000021.1:0-204419 GCA_052387855.1 Paracoccaceae bacterium | reverse complement strand
GCCGGCCCCGGCCGCGCAGGCCGCGCAGACCGCCTGGGCCGCCGCGCCCCTGCTGCGGCAGGCGCGCCGACAGCCTGCGCGTGTGCGCGAGGGTCGCCTTGTGCTGTCTCCCTTTTCCCGCCGTGCGCTGCTGGCTTGGACCGCGCTGACCGGGCGCGTCTAGGCCCTGCGTCCCTCGACCGGGCGCAGCCAGAGCCAGATCAGCGCCGCCCCGGCCAGGGTCAGGAAGGGCAGCATCGCCAGGTTGACCGCCGTCCAGCCGGCCTGCACTGAACTTCCCGCGCAGTTCATCAGGCTGCCCGAGGACAGAGAGGCCACCGAGACCCCGCCAAAGACGATCAGATCGTTCAGCCCCTGCATCCGCCCGCGCTCGGCCGGGGAATGGGCGCCGGCGAGCATCGACGTGGCGCCGATGAACCCGAAATTCCAGCCCACGCCCAGCAGGATCAGCGCGACATAGAAATTCTCCAGCTCCACCCCGGCGATCGCGACCACGCCGGCCAGGGCCAGGATGACCAGCCCCGTGGCCATGATGCGCTGCACCCCGAACCGCGCGATCAGCGCGCCGGTAATGAACGACGGAGCATACATCGCCAGCACATGGCCGGTCACGACATGGGCCGCATCGGCGGTCTGAAAGCCGCAGCCGACCACGGCCAGGGGGGAGGAGGTCATCACCAGGTTCATCAGCGCATAGGAAACGGTCGCGACGATCACCGCCACGGCGATCTGCGGGTCCCGCAGCATCTCCATCCGGCTGCGCCCGGCACCCTCTTCGGGCGCCGCTGCAAGGGGCCTTGGCGCCCTCAGGAGCGCGATCACCGGCACCCCGGCCAGGTTGAGCCCCATGACCGCAAGGTAGCAGCCAAGATAGGGCACCACCATCGCCTCGGCCGTCACGGCCACAGGCTGCGGGCCAAAAACCGCTGACAAGAGCCCGCCCGCCATCACCCAGGAAATGGCCCTGGGCCGGAACGCCTCGGAGGCGGTGTCGGCGGCGGCAAAGCGGTAAAATCCCTGCGCCGACATGTAGATGCCGGAAAACAGGGCCCCGATCAGGAACAGCGCAAAGGAATGGGTGTAAAGCCCCGCCGCGCCCAGGCCGGCCCCGATGGCCCCGCCCGCCGAGCCAAGCAGGAATCCGGCCCGGCGCCCGTACCGCGCCATGAAGGCCGAAAGCGGCGCGGCCGTCAGCATCGAGCCGATGACCATCAGGCTGATCGACAGGGTGGCAAGGCAGGCATTGGGCGCCAGGGTCTGCCCGGCAAGCCCCGCCACCGTAAAGATGATCGGCATCTGCGCGCCAAGCACGGCCTGCGCGGCGACGAGGACGGCAACATTGCGCCGGGCAAGAGCATCATTTTCCATGGCCCAAGGGCTATGCCGCGCCCGGCGCGCGTTCAAGCGCAAAAGCGCGCGCCGGCGCTTGCCTTTCGCGCCAGGCCCGGGGCAGGGTGGCGCCATGCCGGGACGGATCATCGAGACCTTGGACTGCGTGGCCGAGGGGGCCGACTGGCTCGCCGCGCGCGAGCCGCGCCTGGCCCATGCGCTGGCGCTGTGCGGCCCCTTGCCGCTGCGGCGCAAGCCGGCCGGTTTCGCCGCGCTTCTGGATGCCATCGTCGGCCAGCAGGTCTCGGTCGCCTCGGCGCGGGCGATCTGGGCCAGGCTTGACGGCGCGGGGCTGACCGGCCGGCAGGCCATGGCCGCGGCCAGCGACGAGAGCCTGCGCGCCGCGGGCCTGTCGCGGCAAAAGGCGCGCTACGCCCGGGCGCTGGCCTGCTCGGACATCAATTTTGACAGCCTGCCGGGGCTGGGGGACGACGAGCTGGTCCGCGTCCTGACCCAGGTCCCCGGCATCGGGCGCTGGACGGCCGAGATCTATGCCATGTTCGCCCTTGGCCGTGCCGACGTTCTGGCGGCGGGCGATCTGGCCTTGCAGGTCGCGGCGCAGGACCTTTTTGCGCTGCCGGCGCGCCCGACCGACGCGCAGCTTCGCGAGATGGCGCGGGACTGGTCGCCCTGGCGGGCGGTTGCGGCGCGGCTCTTGTGGTCCTATTACCACCACCTGCAAGGCAGAGAGGGAACCCGATGACGCGCAAGCTGAACTTTGCCGAAAGGCCGGCGCAGGGCGGGGCGGCCCGTTCGCTGGTGATCTTCCTGCACGGCTATGGCGCCGACGGGGCGGACCTTTTGGGGCTGGCCGATGTGCTGGCGCCGCATCTGCCCGGCACGGTCTTTGCCGCGCCAGACGCGCCTGACCGCCCGTTGATGGCGCCCTATGGGTACCAGTGGTTCCCGATCCCGCGCTTTGACGGCTCGACCGAGGCCGAGGCCAAAGCGGGGCTGCTCGGCGCCGCCGCCGATCTTGACGCCTTCATCGACGCGCGCCTTGTCGCCCACGGGCTGGGGGACGGCGCGATGGCGCTGGTCGGCTTTTCGCAGGGCGCGATGATGGCCCTGCACGTCGCGCCGCGCCGGGCCAAGGCCATGGCCGGGGTGGTGGCGATCTCTGGCCGGCTGATGGACCCCGAAGCCCTGGCCGGCGCGGCGCGGGTCAAGCCCCCGGTGCTGGTGCTGCACGGCGATCAGGACGAGGTGGTGCCCTTTGCCGAAATGGCCCGCGCGGGCAATGCCCTGACCCGCGCCGGGTTTGAAACCTTTGGCCATGTGATGCAGGGATCGGGCCACGGCATCGCGCCTGACGGGTTGTCGGTTGCGCTGCGGATCCTCATGGACAAGCTGCCCGCCTGAGCGGGGCCGGCCCGCTCAGCCCGCCCGGCCGGGCCCGGACAGGCTGGCCAGATAATGGGCGCAGCCGCTCAGCGCGGCATAGTCGTCCTCGATCAGCGTGACGCGGAAGTTGTCCATGAACTCGGCAAAGCGGCCCTTGTCGCGAAAGGCGCGGGCAAAGCCCAGAGCTTCCAGATAGGGCGCCATGGCGCGGGCGACGCCGCCGATCAGAAAAATGCCGCCAAAGGGCAGATGCGTCAGCGCCAGATTGCCAAGGTTCTGTCCCATGATGTGGATGTAAAGCCGCGCCGCCTGCCGCGCATGGGCCTCGCCCCGCGCCAGCGCCGCCATGACCTCGGCCGCCTCGATCCCGGCCCGCGCGCCGGCGCGCATCGAGACGAAGTCATGGATATGCCCCAGCCCGCGCCCCGCGATGGCCTCTTCGACCCCGGCAAAGCCATGCGCGCCGGGGATATCGTGGGCCAGATACTCGGCCAGCGCGAAATCCTCGGCGCTCTGCACCGGCATCGAGACATGCCCGCATTCCGAGGCCGCCACGATCCGGCCCCAGGGGGCCAGATGCACCGGCGCGGCGTTCATCCCCGTGCCCAGGCCGACCACCAGCATGCTGCCGCCGGGCTTTTGCGGCCCGTCCAGCAACAGCCGCAGGTCCTTGTCCGCGATATGGCCCAGCGCATGGCCCTGCGCCTGCAGATCGTTCAGGATCGCGACCCTGCTCGCGCCTGCGGCGCGGCGCAGCAGCGCATCGTCGATCACCCAGTCGAGGTTGGTCATGCTGGCCACGCCATCCCGCACCGGCCCGGCCGCCGCCACGCAGGCCCCGTCGACCGCCCCCAGCCCCGCCTCGTCAAGATAGCGGCGCAGGATCGGCTCCAGCCCGCTCGCCTCGGCATTGGCAAAGCGGCGGATCGAGGCGGGATCAACCGCGGTGCCCCGGGCCAGCGCGACCCTGGTGTTGGTCCCGCCGATGTCGGCCAGGATGACGCGCGCGTCGGACATGTTCGAAGCCCCGGAAAGATGCGTTGATGCCCTATAGACCAAGCGGCCAACCCTTGGAAAGCGTTATGCGCCGGCGCCGCCGGCGCCAAAGGGCGGTTGCCATGGCGGGCGCGTTCTGCTTGACTGGCCGACGATGAGACAACCGGGCAGAGGGACCATGCAGATCACGCCGCAGACGATAAAGGACTATCAGACCCGGGGCGCGGTGCTGATCAAGGGGCTCTGGGCGGACTGGGTGGACACGCTGCGCGCCGGCGTCGCGCGCAACATGGCCGAACCGGGCCCCTATGCGGCCGAAAACCTCAAGCCCGGCGAGGCGGGGCGGTTCTTTGACGATTACTGCAACTGGCAGCGCATCCCCGAGTTTGACCGGGTGATCCGCGGCTCGGCGGTGGCCGAGGTTGCGGCCGCCCTGATGGGCTCGGACTATGTGCAGCTCTTCCACGACCATGTGCTGGTCAAGGAGCCCGGCACGACCAAGCCGACCCCCTGGCACCAGGACGGGCCCTATTACTTTGTCCGGGGGCGGCAGACGGTCTCTTTCTGGTCGCCCCTCGATCCGGTGCGCGAGGCGTCCCTGCGCTGCGTGTCCGGCTCGCATCTCTGGCCGCGCGAGGTGCTGCCGACGCGCTGGCTGGCCGAGACCAGCTTTTACCCTGAAGAGGGCAAGTACATGCCGGTTCCCGACCCCGATGCCGAGGGGATGGAGGTGCTGGAATGGCAGATGGAACCGGGCGATGCCGTGGCCTTCAACTACCTGACATTGCACGGCGCGCGCGGCAACACATCGGCCGCGCGGCGCCGGGCCTTTAGCCTGCGCCTGGTGGGTGAGGACGCGCGCTATGTCGAACGGCCCGGCCGCACCTCGCCGCCCTTTCCGGGGCACGGGATGCAGCCGGGCCAGCGGCTGCGCGAGGACTGGTTTCCGGTGCTGCTGCGGTAGAAAGGCGGGGGTTTCACACCCCCGCGCCCGCCTGGCCCTGGGCCAGGCAGGCTTCCCCCGTGGGATATTTGGGCACGGAGGATGCGGCAAGGAGCGGGGAAACGCGCGCTCCGCCTAGATGGCTTTACGATTCTGGTCCCATCCTCTCGTGGAAAAATATCCCACGGGGGTCGCGGGGGTGGGAAACCCCCGCGCCGCGCGCCGTCCCGGGCACGGGGTCGGGCGGTCAGATCAGCGCCACCCAGGCGCGCGCGATCCGCAGGCCGGTCGCATCGGCCGGCGCGCCCTCCGCGGCGGCAAGCGTATCGAAACGCTCCGCCCAACCGGGCGCGAGGGTTTCAATGGTCGGGCGAAAGCGTGCCAGCCAGTCCCGCGCGACGGCCCGGCTGGCCTCGAAATGGAACTGCATGCCATAGCCGGCACGGCCGACCCGGAAGCATTGCACCGGCGCGGCCGGCGAGGTGGCCAGAACCGCCGACCCCGGCGGGGCGGTGAAGGTGTCGCTGTGCCACTGGAAGATGCCAAAGCGGTCGGGCAGGGCGCCGAGGATGGGGTCGGCGACGGCCTCCGGCCTGCGGCGCACCTCGCACCAGCCGAATTCGGGCGCGGCGCCGAGCAGATTTTCCGCCCCGAGCCCGCGCGCCAGGATCTGGCTGCCAAGGCAGATGCCCAGAACGGCCGTTCCCGCCGCCGCCGCTTCGGCCATCAGCGCCGCAAGATCGGGCAGGTAGGGGTGGCTGTGATCGTCCAGCGCCGACTGCTCGCCGCCCAGGACCGCCAGGGCATCAAAGGTTCCCGGGCGGGGCAGGGCGCCGTCGGCCCAGGGCCGCCAGATGTCGATCAGCGCCGCCGCCTCGTGCAGGGCCACGCCAAGCTGGCCGTGATGCGTGACGCGGGTATTCTCGACGATGGCGACGCGCATCTCTGCCCCTGGTTCCTGCTGTTGCCGGCAGAAGGCCGCGAATTGGCGGCCGGCGCAAGGCACCTCTTGCGTTTTGCGCGCAGGGGTGAAAAGGGGGGCCGTCAAACGAACAAACTCCCAAGACCCCTCAAGGAGGATTTCATGGAGATTCGCGAGGCGCTCACCTTTGACGATGTCCTGCTGGTTCCGGCCGCCTCATCGGTGCTGCCGGCCGAGGCGGACACCGCGACCTGGGTCACGCGGTCGGTGCGGATGAACATCCCGCTCCTGTCCTCGGCGATGGACACGGTGACCGAGGGGCGCATGGCGATTGCCATGGCGCAGGCGGGCGGCATCGGGGTGATCCACCGCAACCTGACCGCCGAGGCGCAGGCGCGCGAGGTCAGCCGGGTCAAGCGGTTCGAATCGGGCGTGGTCTATCAGCCGATCACCCTGCGCCCCGAGCAGACCATGGCCGACGCCAAGGTGCTGATGGAGCGCTACCAGATCACCGGCTTTCCCGTGGTCGACGCCGAGGGCCGCGTGCTGGGCATCGTCACCAACCGCGACATGCGCTTTGCCGCCGACGAGCGCACGCCGGTTTCGGTGATGATGACCTCGGCCAACCTCGCCATCCTGCGCGAGCCGGTGGACCGTGAAGAGGCCATCAGCCTGATGAAGGCGCGGCGGATCGAAAAGCTGCTGGTGACCGATGGCGCGGGCAAGCTGACCGGGCTCTTGACGCTGAAGGACACCGAAACCTCGGTCCTGAACCCCCATGCCTGCAAGGACGAGATGGGGCGCCTGCGCGTTGCCGCTGCCTCGACGGTGGGCGATGCCGGGTTCGAGCGGTCGATGGCGCTGATCGAGGCCGGGGTCGACATGGTGGTGATCGACACCGCGCATGGCCATTCCGAGGGCGTTGCCATTGCTGTCGAGCGGATCAAGCGGGTGTCGAACACCGTGCAGGTCGTGGCCGGCAACGTCGCCACCGCCGAGGCGACGCGCGCCCTGATCGGCGCGGGGGCGGATGCGGTCAAGGTCGGCATCGGGCCGGGGTCGATCTGCACCACGCGGATCGTGGCGGGCGTGGGCGTGCCGCAACTGACCGCGATCATGGATGCGGCACGGGCGGCGGGCGACATCCCGGTGATCGCCGACGGCGGCATCAAGTATTCGGGCGATTTCGCCAAGGCAATCGCTGCCGGCGCCTCATGCGCCATGGTGGGCTCTGCCATCGCCGGCACGGATGAAAGCCCGGGCGAGGTGATCCTGTGGCAGGGCCGCAGCTTCAAGGCTTACCGCGGCATGGGCAGTCTCGGCGCGATGGCGCGCGGCTCGGCCGACCGCTATTTCCAGAAGGACGCCGCCAGCGACAAGCTGGTGCCCGAGGGGATCGAGGGGCAGGTGCCCTACAAGGGCTCGGTTTCGGCCGTGCTGCACCAGATGGTGGGGGGCCTGCGCGCCGCGATGGGCTATACCGGCTGCCGCACGGTGGCCGAGATGCGCACGCGCTGCAGCTTTGTGCGCATCACCGGGGCGGGGCTGAAGGAAAGCCATGTCCACGATGTGCAGATCACCCGCGAAAGCCCGAACTACCGTCTGGGCTGACAGCGAGGCGGGGCGGAGCGGCGATCAGCCGATCCCGAACCAATTGAGCGCGACGTAGATGAACGACTGCACCGCCGCCCAGCCCGCAAGGGCCAGCACGGCGGCGGCCATGCCCGACATGAACAGGCCCGCCAGAATCCAGACCCCGTCGCGGCCGACCAGTCCGAAGGACAGGCAGATCAGCGCGATGGCGGGCATCATGTTGCCAAAGGGAATGGGCAGCATGATCGTCAGCGACAGCACGACCCCCAGGAGCCCGACCAGGCTTTCCGCCGGGCCCGAGGCCAGCACCGTCAGGCGCGGATGGATCAGCCGCTCGATCCGCTCGATCCAGGGACGGGCGCGGGCAAGCACCTCGGCCAGGCCCTGACGGCTGACCGTGCGGCGCGACAGGAACCCTGGCAGCCAGGGCGGCCGTTGCAGCGCCATCTGCAGGCACAGGATCAAGAGCGGCAGGCCGGTGACGGCCGAGGTGCCCGGGATCCCCGGCAGGCAGTTCGGGATCGAAAACAGGATGATCAGCACCCCGCGCGCCTGATCGTCCAGGCGCCGCATCACCTCGGCCAGCGAGAGGCGCTGGACCGTCTCGTCCGCGGTCAGGCCGCGCAACGTCTCGCTGAGGGTGAGAGGCTGGGATTGTCTCAACGATGTGGTCCTTGCGGCGGCGGCCGGACCAAGATGGGGTAGCCGGGGCGCGAAATCCAGAGCGCGCGGAAAATCCCCGCCGATTGCCCTTTTGCCCGCGCCGCGCTACCAAGGTCGTCCCGCCAGACCCGGCCCGCCCACCGGCCAGTGTACCCCGACCCCAGACGCCCCGGACCCGATGCCGTGACCCCCGCCGCCCGCCTTTCGGCCGCCATCGAGGTGCTTGACCGCATCCTGGACGGTCAGCCCGCCGAACCTGCGCTGACCGCCTGGGGCCGCGCGAACCGCTTTGCCGGGTCGGGCGACCGCCACGCCCTCCGCGACCTTGTGTTCGAGGCGCTGCGGCGCAAGCGTTCGGCGGCGGCGCTGGGGGGCGGGTTGACCGGGCGCGGGCTGGTGCTGGGTCTGTTGCGCCAGCGCGGCGAGGACCCGGCGGCGCTGTTCACCGGCCAGGCCCATGCCCCCGCCCCGGTCGCAGGGGACGAGGCCGGCCGGGCGCCCCTGCCGCTGGAGGCGCTTGACTGCCCCGACTGGCTGGCGCCCCGGCTTGAGCGGGCGCTGGGGGACGGTTTTGCTGCCACCATGGCGGCGCTGCAAGACCGCGCGCCGCTGTGGCTGCGCGTGAACCTGCGCCGGGCGACGCCCGAGGCCGCGCGCGCCGCCCTGGGCGCCGACGGGATCGAGGTGCGGGGCGATCCGGCCCTGCCCGCCGCGCTGGAGGTTCTGACAAATGCGCGCAAGATCAACGGCTCGGCGGCCTATCTTCAGGGAATGGTCGAGCTTCAGGACCGCGCCTCGCAAGAGGTGGTCCTGGGGCTGGGCCTGTCAAAGGGGCAAAGCGCGCTGGACTATTGCGCCGGCAGCGGCGGCAAGACCTTGGCCCTGGCGAGCCAAACGGGCGCGCGCTTTTTCGCCCACGACCAGGACCCGCGCCGCATGCAGGACCTGCCCGAAAGGGCCCGGCGGGCGGGGGTCGATGTGCGGCTTCTGTCCGACCCGGCGCAGGGCGCGCCCTATGATCTGGTGCTGTGCGATACGCCCTGTTCGGGCTCTGGAAGCTGGCGGCGCGATCCGCAGGGCAAGTGGGCGCTCAGCCCGCGTCGGCTTGACGAACTGTGCAACATACAGGCGGAAATCCTTGACCGCGCTGCGAAACTTGTTCAACCTGAGGGTGAGCTTGTCTATGTGACGTGCTCGCTCTTGCGCGAGGAAAACGAAGAGCAGGTCGAGTCTTTCCTGCGCCGGTCACCGCAATGGGGCTGCCTTGACCAAAGGCGCCTCGCGCTGGGAGCTCCCGGGGACGGGTTCTTTCGCGCCCGCCTGCGCCGAAGTGGGGGGCGCGGGCTGAATTTGGGTTAAGCTTCGGTTAACGCTTGTCGGCCAGAGTGGCGCGGAGGGTGGAACGGAGAAGATCGTGACGGCATCGCAGATCGCGCCGCTTCGGATCAGGCCATTGCGCGCCGGCGGATGGGTTCTGCTGCCGGGCGCGCTTGGCTTTGCCGCGCTGTCCCTGGGTCTGGGCGAGCCGGTCTTGCGCCTGATCGCCGCGCTGGTGGCGAGCACCCTTGTCGCCTTGGCCATCGCGCTGCACCTTCAGGGGGCGCTGGCCGCCCGGGCGCGGCGGCAGCGGGACCGGACCATTGTCGGCCTAGTCGTCAACGACGATGCGGCCTGCTTTCTGACCGATGCGCAGGGGCAGGTGATCTTTCGGAACGCGGCGGCGGCCGACCGGTTCGGCGGCCAGGACCAGGACAGCCTGACCGGGCTTCTGGCCGACCATTTCGCCTCGCCCGGGGCGGTGCTGTACCGGCTCCAGACCCGCGCCCTCGGCGGGTTCAAGGCGCGTGAGGATGTGGTCACGCGGGCCGGACACAGCCGGATCTCGGCCCGTGCCGCCGGCCCGGACCGGGTGATCTGGCGGCTGGAAGAGTTTCAGGACCGCACCGGGGCCGGGCGCGGCGCCGACCAGCTTGGCCTGCCGATGCTGACCGCCAACCGTCAGGGCGTGGTGCTGTATTCCAACGAGGCGATGCGCCGCCTTTTGGGCAGCCGGCCGCGCCATCTGGATGCGCTGTTCGGCGGCGGGCCCCGCAAGAGCGGCGAAGAGGTCGAGATTGCCACCGCGACCGGCCCCGTCCGTGCCCTTCTGGCCGAGATCGAGGGCTCTGGCGTGCGGCACGAGATCTATCTGCTGCCCGTCTCGGCCGGCGACCGCAGCGCGCGCGGGCTGACCGATTTCGAGAATTTCATGATCCCGCTGGCCAAGTTCGGCGCCGGCGGCCAGTTGATCGGCGCCAATCTGGTCGCGCGCGGCCTGCTGGCGCTGGAGGGGGAGGACGAGCAGACCCAGTTCCGCGATCTGTTCGAGGGGCTGGGCAGGCCGGTCACGGACTGGCTGGGCGATGTTCTGGCCGAACGACTCCCGGCCAGCAGCGAGGTGCTGCGCGCCCGCCGGATGCCCGGAGAGGCGTTCTTTCAGATCTCGCTGCGGCGGGTTGTCGAATCGGGCCGGCCCTATGTGCTGGCGGTCCTGCAGGACGCCACCCAGTTCAAGCGGCTTGAGGGGCAGTTCTTTCAAAGCCAGAAGATGCAGGCGATCGGCCAGCTTGCCGGTGGAATCGCGCATGATTTCAACAACCTCTTGACCGCGATCTCGGGCCATTGCGACCTGCTGCTGACGCGCCACTCGCGCGAGCACACCGATTTTTCCGACCTGATGCAGATCCACCAGAACGCCAACCGCGCCGCCGCGCTGGTGGGCCAGCTTTTGGCCTTTTCGCGCAAGCAGACGCTGAACCTTGAGGCCTTTGATCTGCAGGACGCGCTGTCGGACCTGACGCATCTGCTCAACCGTCTGGTGGGCGAGCGGGCCAGCCTGCGCTTTGTCCATGACAGCCGGCTGCGGGCGCTGCGCGCGGACCGGCGGCAACTGGAACAGGTGATCATGAATCTGGTGGTCAACGCCCGCGACGCCATGCCCGAAGGCGGCACCATCCTGATCGAGACCGAAGCGCTGCATCTGCCCGTCCCGCTGGAGCGCGACCGCGCCGTGGTGCCGGCCGGCGACTGGGCGGTGGTCCGCGTGGCCGACACCGGCATCGGAATTCCCCCGGAGCTGCTTGAAAAGATCTTTGAGCCGTTCTTTACCACCAAGAAGCTGGGCGAGGGCACGGGTCTGGGCCTGTCCACCGCCTATGGCATCATCAAGCAATCTGGCGGGTTCATCTTTGTCGATTCAAAACTGGGCGGCGGCACGGTCTTTACCCTGTTCTTCCCGATCGCGGACCTGACAGAGCGGCAGGCGCAGGGAACCCCGGCCGAGGCGGCCCCCACCCGCGCCGCCGAGGGCCGGCTGGGCGAGGGCGTGGTGCTTTTGGTCGAGGATGAGGCGCCGGTGCGCGCCTTTGCGGCGCGCGCGCTGCGCATGCGCGGCTATACCGTGCTGGAAGCCGCCAGCGCCGAAGAGGCGCTTGCCCTGCTCAAGGATCCGGGCCTGAAGGTTGACATCTTCGTCACCGACGTGGTGATGCCCGGGCTGGACGGGCCGGGCTGGGTGCGCGAGGCGCTGATCGACCGGCCGGGGGTCAAGGTGGTCTTTGTGTCCGGCTATTCCGAGGACACGTTGCAAGAGGACCAGTCGCTGATTCCCAATTCGGTCTTTCTTCCCAAGCCCTTCTCGCTGATGGAGCTGACGCGGACCGTGCAGGGACAACTGCACTGACCAGCCCGGGAGCCGGCGGCTGTAAACGCGGCGTTAAGACTGTTGTGAAAAACCTGGATCGATAAGATTTTCGTTGATTTGTTCTCTTTTTGTGCCCATAAACACAAGAACAGGACAAGAACATCCCGGGCGATTGCCGCTGGTGCAAAGCTGTGGAATAAGGGGAATGACGATGGCAGGTGCGAACCTTTTCGACCTCAAGGACAAACGCGACATGGACAAGTCGAAGGCGCTGGAAAGCGCGCTGGCGCAGATCGAACGGCAGTTCGGCAAGGGCTCGATCATGAAGCTCGGCCAGGACAACCCGGTGATGGATGTCGAGGCGACATCGACCGGCTCACTGGGCCTTGACATCGCGCTGGGGATCGGCGGCCTGCCCAAGGGCCGCATCATCGAAATCTACGGCCCCGAATCCTCGGGCAAGACCACGCTGACGCTGCATGTCGTGGCCGAAGAGCAGAAAAAGGGCGGGGTCTGCGCCTTTGTCGACGCCGAACACGCGCTGGACCCGCAATATGCCAAAAAGCTGGGGGTCGACCTGAACGAGCTCTTGATCAGCCAGCCCGACACCGGCGAGCAGGCGCTGGAGATCGTCGACACGCTGGTGCGCTCGGGCGCGGTCAGCCTGATCGTGGTCGATTCCGTCGCCGCCCTGGTGCCCAAGTCCGAGATCGAGGGCGACATGGGCGACATGCAGATGGGCAGCCAGGCCCGCCTGATGAGCCAGGCGATGCGCAAGCTGACCGCCTCGATCGGACGGTCCAACTGCATGGTGATCTTCATCAACCAGATCCGGATGAAGATCGGCGTGATGTTCGGCAGCCCCGAAACCACCACCGGCGGCAACGCGCTGAAATTCTACGCCTCGGTCCGGCTGGATATCCGCCGGATCGGCGCGATCAAGGAAAAGGACGAGATCGTGGGCAACACCACCCGCGTCAAGGTGGTCAAGAACAAGGTCTCGCCGCCCTTCAAAGAGGTTGAGTTCGACATCGTCTATGGCGAGGGCATCTCGAAGGTGGGCGAGCTGGTCGATCTGGGCGTCAAGGCCGGGATCGTGGAAAAGTCCGGAAGCTGGTATTCCTTCAGGGACGAGCGCATCGGCCAGGGCCGCGAGAACGCCAAGCAGTTCCTGAAGTCGAACCCCGCCGTCGCGCTGGAGATCGAGGACAAGATCCGCGCCGCCAACGGGCTGGATTTCTCGATCAGCGGGGAAAGCACCGAGGTTCTGGACGACTGAGGCCGCGGCCCCGCCTTGAATTCAGGCCGTGGCCCCGCGCCGCGGCCTCTTTTTTTGCCCCGGGCGCCGGCGCCGGTGGACAGGCGCGGGACGGGGGGCTAAACGGGGAAAAACAGCTATAGCCCAAGGGTTTTTCGCGAATGGCCTCGCTCAACGATATCCGCTCGACCTACCTTGATTTCTTCCGGCGCAACGGTCACCGGGTGGTGGACAGCAGCCCCCTTGTGCCGCGCAACGACCCGACGCTGATGTTCGCCAATTCGGGCATGGTGCAGTTCAAGAACCTTTTCACCGGGGTCGAGACGCGCGACTACAAGCGCGCCACCACCGCGCAGAAATGCGTGCGCGCCGGGGGAAAGCACAATGACCTCGACAACGTCGGCTATACCGCGCGCCACCACACGTTTTTCGAGATGCTGGGCAACTTTTCCTTCGGGGATTATTTCAAGGACCAGGCCATCGCCTTTGCCTGGGAGCTTCTGACCCGCGATTTCGGGCTGAACAAGGACCGGCTGCTGGTGACGGTCTATCACACCGACGACGAGGCGGCCGGCATGTGGAAAAAGGTCGCGGGCCTGCCGGACAGCCGCATCATCCGCATTCCGACCGACGACAACTTCTGGCGCATGGGCCCGACCGGCCCCTGCGGTCCCTGCACCGAGATCTTTTACGACCATGGCGATCACATCTGGGGCGGCCCGCCCGGCAGCGCGGACGAGGATGGCGACCGGTTCATCGAGATCTGGAACAACGTCTTCATGCAGAACGAGCAGTTCGCGGACGGCACGATGCGCCCGCTCGACATGCAGTCGATCGACACCGGCATGGGGCTGGAGAGGATCGGCGCGCTTCTGCAGGGCAAGCACGACAACTATGACACCGACCTGATGCGCAGCCTGATCGAGGCTTCGGCGCACGCCACCAGCAGCGATCCGGACGGCAAGGGCAAGACCAGCCACCGCGTGATCGCAGACCATCTGCGGTCGACCTCGTTCCTGATCGCGGACGGGGTCATGCCCTCGAACGAGGGGCGCGGCTATGTGCTGCGGCGGATCATGCGCCGGGCGATGCGCCATGCCCACATGTTGGGCGCGCAGGACCCGGTGATGCACCGCCTGGTGCCGGCGCTGGTGCGCGGCATGGGCGCGGCCTATCCCGAACTGGCCCGCGCGCAAAGCCTGATCGAAGAGACCCTGCGGCTGGAGGAGACGCGGTTCAAGACCACGCTCGACCGCGGCCTGCGGCTGTTGAACGACGAGCTTGACCGTTTGGGAGACGGAGCCGAGCTGCCCGGGCCCGTGGCGTTCAAGCTTTATGACACCTACGGCTTTCCGCTGGACCTGACGCAGGACGTGCTGCGCGAGCGGGGCCGTGCGGTTGACGTGGCCGGCTTTGGCGCCGCGATGGACGAGCAGCGGGCCAAGGCGCGCGCCGCTTGGTCCGGGGCGGGCGGGGCGGCCGACGCGCGCATCTGGTTCGAGATCGCCGAGGCGCATGGCGCCACCGAATTCCTGGGCTACGAGACCGAAACCGCCGAGGGCCAGATCAACGCGCTGGTTCAGGACGGCGCCCTGGTGGGCGCGGCCGAGGTCGGGGCAGAGGTGCAGATCATCGTCAACCAGACGCCGTTCTACGCCGAAAGTGGCGGGCAGGTCGGCGATCAGGGCCTGATCCGCACCGCCACCGGACTGGCCGAGGTCAGCGACACCCGCAAGACCGCCGGCGTCTTTGCCCATGTGGCCCGCGTGGTCGAGGGCACGATCCTGCGCGGCCAGCCGGCCAAGCTGGAGCTTTCGCACCGGCGCCGCGCCCAGATCCGCGCCAACCATTCGGCGACGCATCTGTTGCACGAGGCGCTGCGCCACGCGCTGGGGGACCATGTGGCGCAAAAGGGCAGCCTCAACGCGCCCGACCGTCTGCGGTTCGACTTCAGCCATTCGCAGGCGATGAGCGGGGCCGAACTGGCGGCGGTCGAGGCCGAGGTCAACGCCTATATCCGCCAGAATGCCCCGGTCGAGACCCGGATCATGACGCCCGACGATGCCCGCGCAATCGGTGCGCAGGCGCTGTTCGGTGAGAAATACGGCGATGAGGTGCGCGTTGTATCGATGGGAGTGCAGGAAGGCTCGGGCAAGGGCGCCGAGGGGCGGACCTATTCGCTGGAGCTTTGCGGCGGCACCCATGTGGCCCGCACCGGCGACATCGGCGCCTTTGTCGCGCTGGGGGAAAGCGCCTCAAGCGCCGGGGTGCGCCGGTTCGAGGCGCTGACCGGGCAAGCGGCGCTGGACCATCTGCGCGCGCAGGAGGCAAGGCTGATGGAGGCGGCGGCGGCGATGAAGGCCGCGCCGGCCGAGGTGGTGGACCGCGTGCGCGCCCTGGTTGACGAGCGCCGGGCCTTGCAGGCCGAGGTGGCGCAGTTGCGCCGCGATCTGGCGATGGGCGGGTCAGGCGGTACAGGTGCCGAGGTGCGCGAGGTTGCCGGCGTGCGGTTCCTGGCGCAGGTTCTGAGCGGGGTTTCGGGCAAGGACCTGCCGCCGATGATCGACGCGCTAAAGGCGCAGATCGGCTCTGGCGCGGTGCTGCTGATCGCCGACACCGGTGCCAAGCCGGCGGTGGCGGCCGGGGTGACGGCCGATCTGACCGGGCGCATCAGCGCGGTGACCCTTGCCCGTGCGGCGGCCGAGGCGATGGGCGGCAAGGGTGGCGGCGGGCGGCCGGACATGGCGCAGGCCGGCGGCGCCGACATCGCCGGGGCCGAAGCCGCGATCAGGGCCGCCGAAGCGGCGCTGGGGGCCTGAGATGCCCAGCGCCCTGTGGATCGCCCATGTCGAGGTGCTGGACGCTGCGGCCTATGGCAAATACGCCGCGCTGGCCGGCCCGGCAATCGCCGCCCATGGCGGGCATTTTCTGGCCCGCGGCGGGCGCTATGTGCAGCTTGAGGGGCGCGACCGCGCCCGCAACGTGGTGGCGCGGTTCCCCAGTCTTGAGGCGGCGGTGGCCTGCTACAACTCGCCCGCCTATCAAGAGGCGCTGTCGCATGCGCGCGGCGCCTCTGATCGCGACCTTATGGTGGTGGAAGAGGCCGAATAGGCCCCCTTCAGCCCTTGCGGCTTTCGCGCTTGCGGTCGTTGGGGTCCAAAAGCCGCTTGCGCATCCGCACCGATTTCGGCGTCACCTCGACCAGTTCGTCATCGTCGATATAGGCGATGCACTGTTCCAGCGACATCTTGACCGGCGTTGTCAGCCGCACCGCCTCGTCCGTGCCCGAGGCGCGAACGTTGGTCAACTGCTTGCCCTTGAGCGGGTTGATTTCCAGATCGTTGTCGCGATTGTGCTCGCCCAGGATCATGCCGGAATAGACCGGCTCCTGCACGCCGATGAAGAAGTGGCCGCGATCTTCAAGCTTCCACATCGCATAGGCCACCGAAATGCCGGTCTCGATCGACACCAGCACGCCCTGACGGCGGCCCTCGATGGCGCCCTTGTGCGGGGCCCAGTCGTGAAAGACACGGTTCAAGACGCCGGTGCCGCGCGTGTCGGTCATGAACTGGCCGTGATAGCCGATCAACCCGCGCGAGGGGACATGGGCGATCAGCCGGGTCTTGCCCGCGCCGGCCGGTTTCATCTCGATCAGATCGCCCTTGCGCGGGCCGGTCAGCTTTTCGATCACCGCGCCGGCGAATTCGTCGTCAACGTCGATGGTCACCTCTTCGACGGGCTCGTGCTTGACACCGTCCACATCGCGGAAAATGACGCGCGGGCGGCTGATCGACAGCTCGAACCCCTCGCGGCGCATGTTCTCGATCAGGACACCCATCTGCAATTCGCCGCGCCCTGCGACCTCAAAGGCATCGCCCCCGGGCGTGTCGGTCACCTTGATGGCGACGTTGATCTCGGCCTCGCGCATCAGCCGCTCGCGGATGACGCGGCTTTGCACCTTGGTGCCTTCCTTGCCGGCCAGCGGGCTGTCGTTGATGCCAAAGGTCACGGAAATGGTCGGCGGATCAATCGGTTGGGCTGGAATGGCGGCCTCGATCTCAAGCGCGCAGAGCGTGTCGGCCACCGTCGCCCTGGACATGCCGGCAAGGGTGACGATGTCGCCGGCTTCGGCCGCGTCGATGGCGACCTGGGTCAGGCCGCGGAACGCCAGCACCTTTGAGACGCGGAACTGCTCGATCTTTTCGCCGTCGCGCGTGATGGCCTTGATGGTCTCGCCGGCGCGCAGGGTGCCGGCCTCGACCCGGCCCGTCAGGATACGCCCGATGAAGGGGTCGGCCGAAAGCGTGGTGGCCAGCATCTGGAACGGCTCGGCCCGCCGCGCGATCTGCCGGGGCTGCGGCACATGGCGCAGCACCAGATTGTACAGCGCCGAGAGGTCCTTGCGCGGCCCGTCAAGCGCCTCGTCTGCCCAGCCCGACCGGCCCGAGGCGTAAAGCACCGGGAAATCAAGCTGGTCATCGTCGGCGCCGAGGTTGGCGAAAAGATCGAACACCTCGTTCAGCGCGCGCGAGGGCTCGGCGTCGGGCTTGTCGACCTTGTTCAGCACCACGATGGGGCGCAGCCCCAGCGCCAGCGCCTTTGATGTCACGAACTTGGTCTGCGGCATCGGCCCTTCGGCGGCGTCGACCAGCAGCACGACCCCAT
Source organism: Paracoccaceae bacterium (assembly GCA_052387855.1). GTDB lineage: Bacteria > Pseudomonadota > Alphaproteobacteria > Rhodobacterales > Rhodobacteraceae > CAIYZT01. Next base: position 186,964 of record JBQTIT010000021.1, on the reverse strand, counting down.
CCACCATCGACAGGATGCGCTCCACCTCGCCGCCGAAATCGGCGTGGCCGGGGGTGTCGACGATGTTGATCCGCACGCCCTGCCATTCCAGCGAGGTGCACTTGGCCAGGATCGTGATGCCGCGCTCGCGCTCGATGTCGTTGCTGTCCATGGCCCGTTCGGAGACCGCCTGGTTGTCGCGAAAGGAACCGGACTGTTTCAGCAGCTCATCGACGAGCGTGGTCTTGCCATGGTCGACATGCGCGATGATGGCGATGTTGCGAAGCTCCATCGGGGGGGCACTTTCTGCGTAATTTCAGCTTGCCCGGCCCATACAGGCTTTGCCGCAGAATGACCAGAGGCGAGGTGTCGCCACCCCGCCCCCGGAAGTCTTGTCCCGACCGATCAGCCGGCAAGCGCCTTGTTCAGGTATTCATCGACCTTTTCCAGATAGCCCATCGTGGTCAGCCATTTCTGATCGGGCCCGACCAGCAGCGCCAGGTCCTTGGTCATCCAGCCGTCCTCGACCGTGTCGACGGTGACCTTTTCCAGCGTGCTGGCAAAGCGCATCAGCGCCTCGTTGCCGTCCAGCTTGGCGCGGTGCTTGAGCCCGCCGGTCCAGGCATAGATCGACGCGACCGAATTGGTCGAGGTCGCCTTGCCCTTCTGATGCTCGCGGTAGTGGCGGGTCACGGTGCCGTGGGCCGCCTCTGCCTCGACCACCTTGCCGTCGGGGGTCATCAGGACCGAGGTCATCAGACCCAGCGAGCCGAAACCCTGCGCCACGGTGTCGGACTGCACATCGCCGTCATAGTTCTTGCAGGCCCAGACATAACCGCCCGACCATTTCATCGCCGAGGCAACCATGTCGTCGATCAGCCGGTGCTCATAGCTGATGCCCCGGGCCTTGAAGGCCTCGGCGAATTCTTCGTCAAAGATCTTCTGGAACAGGTCCTTGAAGCGGCCGTCATAGGTCTTGAGAATCGTGTTCTTGGTCGAAAGATACACCGGCCAGCCCTTGAGAAGGCCGTAGTTGAAGGACGAGCGGGCAAAGTCGATGATCGAATCATCGAGGTTGTACATGCCCATGTAGACCCCGGCCGAGGGCGCGGAATAGACATCACGCTCGATCACGGTGCCGTCCTCGCCGACGAATTTCATCGTCAGGCGGCCCTTGCCGGGAAAGCGGAAATCGGTGGCGCGGTACTGGTCGCCAAAGGCGTGCCGGCCGATCACGATGGGCTTGGTCCAGCCGGGCACCAGGCGCGGCACGTTGCGGCAGATGATCGGTTCGCGAAAGATCACGCCGCCCAGGATGTTGCGGATCGTGCCATTGGGCGACTTCCACATCTGTTTCAGCCCGAATTCCTCGACACGCTGCTCATCGGGGGTGATGGTTGCGCATTTCACGCCCACGCCGTGCCGCTTGATCGCCTCGGCCGCGTCGATGGTGATCTGGTCGTTGGTGCGGTCGCGCTCCTCGATCCCCAGGTCATAATATTTCAGGTCGATGTCGAGATAGGGCAGGATCAGCTTTTGCTTGATGAAGTCCCAGATGATCCGCGTCATCTCGTCGCCGTCGAGTTCGACGACGGGGTTTTCCACCTTGATCTTGGTCATGTCGGGCCCTCCGGACTGGTGCTGCTTGTGCCTGCTTTACGTGAAAGCCGGCTTAAAGAAAAGACAGTATGCGATGGTATACCAAAAAGTCGCGCCGCTCATCCGAAATAGCTGCGCGTCTGCGTGCGGACCCAGTCCCACAAGGCAGGGGCGCCGCGCGCGATCTTGGTTCCGACGCGCATCTCAAGCTGCTCGGCGGTGACGTCATAGGTCTTCCAGGTGCCACCGCCGGACATCAGGTTGGCCATGACCGGCTGCACCCGGTCCAGCGCCTTGGCAAAGACCGCATCGGGGGATTGTGCCGCCTCGAATTCGGCCCAGAGCGCGCGCAGACCCGCGCCGATGTCGGCCGGCAGCAGGCCAAAGATCCGCTCCGCCGCCCGTGCCTCGGCCGCCGCCGTCTCGGCCGAGCCGTGGGCCTGGCCGTTGGCGGAATGGATCGGCACATCGCCCACGTCGATTTCCACCAGATCGTGGATCAGCAGCATCCGGATCACCCGGCCGATATCGACCCCGGGCGGCGCCTGATCGGCCAGGACCAGGGCATATAGCGCCAGATGCCAGGAATGTTCGCCTGAATTCTCGGGGCGCGAGCCGTCGACCAGCGTGGTGGCGCGCAGCACCGATTTGAGCCGGTCAGCCTCGTTCAGAAAGGCGAACTGGGCGGCAAGCCTGTCGCTCAATGTCCGCCCCCGGGCGGGACCTTGGGCGCGGCGCCCGCACCACGGGCGGCCAGGCTGCGCTGGAGGAACTCGCGCCCCTTGCGTTCGGCCAGGATCACCTTGATGGCGGTGTTGAAGGCGTCCTGCATGGTGGGCGAGGTTTCCAGCAGCACCTTTGACACCTTGTCGTAGAACCGGTCATCGCCCAGCACGTCGAGCGCATCGACCACGTCCCGCGCCAGCCGGGCGGCCAGATCGTCGGCCAGCGACATCAGCGGGATACCTCGCTCAGACGCCGCTTCACATAGGTGCTGACCGTGTCGATCATCGGCTTCATGTGCTGCTCTTCGTCCTTGAAGAAGTGGTCGGCGCCCTCGATCTCGGTATGGGTGATGGTGATGCCCTTCTGGTCGTGCAGCTTGTTCACCAGGGTGCGGGTGTCCTTGGGCGGGGCCACCTTGTCGGCGCTGCCGTTGATGATCAGCCCAGAGGCGGGGCAGGGGGCCAGAAACGAAAAGTCGTAAAGATTGGCCGGTGGCGAGACCGAGACAAAGCCGGTGATCTCTGGCCGGCGCATCAAGAGCTGCATGCCGATCCAGGCGCCAAAGGAAAAGCCGGCGACCCAGCAATGCTTGGCGTTCTGGTTCATCGCCTGAAGATAGTCGAGCGAGGATGCCGCATCGGACAACTCGCCAATGCCCATGTCATATTCGCCCTGGCTGCGCCCGACGCCGCGAAAGTTGAACCGCAGCACGGAAAAGCCAAGATTGTAAAAGGCATAGTGCAGGTTGTAGACAACCTTGTTGTTCATCGTTCCGCCGTAGTTCGGATGCGGGTGCAGCACGATGGCGATCGGCGCGTCCCTTTCCTTTTGCGGATGATAGCGGCCTTCAAGACGCCCCTCGGGGCCGGGAAAGATCACTTCGGGCATGGGGTTCCGCCGCCTGTTTGGAGGTCATTCTTGACGAAATCGCTCAGTGTTTTTAGAACCCTTGCACCGGCGCGTTGCAGCGCCCCAAGGGTCCGTCCGGAATTCAGGTAATGGGCAGGGGGGGCCGCGTCAATCAGTTTAGGCGGAAGTGGCATGAAACTCTCGACCAAAGGGCGCTATGCGATGGTGGCCCTGGCGGATCTGGCCCTGGCGCGGGGGGATGACCTGATGTCGCTGGCCGCGATCTCGCGCCGGCAGGACATCTCGCTGCCCTATCTTGAGCAGCTTTTCGTCAAGCTGCGCCGCGCCGGCCTGGTCGAGGCGGTGCGCGGACCGGGCGGTGGCTATCGGCTGGCCCGCGCCCCCGAGACGATCCGCATTTCCGAAATCCTTGAGGCCGTCGAAGAGACCGTCGACGCCATGCACACCGGGGCAGGGGTGTCGGGCGGGCTGTCGGGCACGCGGGCGCAGAGCCTGACCAACCGGCTTTGGGAAAGCCTGTCGGCCAATGTCTATGTCTTTCTGCACAACATCCGCTTGGCCGACGTGATCGGCAACGAGATGATCCCCTGTCCGGCGGTGCCGGCGATCCTGCGCGTGGTGGACGAGTGAGCCGCACCTATCTGGACTGGAACGCCACCACCCCGCTGCGCCCCGAGGCGCGCAGCGCGATGGCGGCGGCGATGGACCTGGTCGGCAACCCCTCGTCCGTCCATGCCGAGGGGCGCGCGGCGCGGGCGCTGAAAGAGCGGGCGCGCGCCCAGATCGCCGCCGCGCTGGGGGCCGAGGGCGCCGACATCACCTTTACCTCCGGCGCCTCCGAGGCGGCGGCGCTGGCCCATGCCGGGCGCGCCCTGCGCTGCGCTGCGATCGAGCACGAGGCGGTGACAACTTGGTGCGAGGGCGGACTGGCGGTTGATGCGGGCGGGCAGGTCGCGGTGGAGCAGCCCGACGTGACCAGCCTGCAACTGGCCAATTCAGAAACCGGCATCGTGCAGAGCCTGCCGCAGGGCCTGGCCGTCAGCGATCTGACGCAGGGCTTTGGCAAGCTGCCCTTTGCCTTCAACTGGCTGGGGTGCCGGATGGGCCTGGTCTCGGCGCACAAGCTGGGCGGGCCAAAGGGCATCGGCGCGCTGGTCACGCAGCAGGGGGTGGAGTTTCTGCCGCGCATCCTGGGCGGCGGGCAAGAGATGGGCCGCCGCGCCGGAACCGAGAACCTGATCGGCATCGCAGGCTTTGCCGCCGCCGCCGAAGCGGCCGCGCGCGATCTGGCCAACGGCGTCTGGGAAGGCGTCGCCGAAGTTAGAAATATTCTAGAACAGGCATTGTCGTCCCTTGAATTTGAGACTATTTCAGTCGGGAAATCGGGGCCGCGCCTGCCCAACACCCTGTGCCTGATCGCGCCCGGCTGGAAGGGCGAGACCCAGGTCATGGCGATGGACCTGGCGGGCTTTGCGGTCTCGGCCGGCTCGGCCTGCTCTTCGGGCAAGGTCAGGCCCAGCCGGGTGCTGAAGGCGATGGGCTTTGACGACGAGCGGGCGGCGCAGGCCATCCGCATCTCGATCGGCCCGAGCACGACGAAAGAGCAGGTGCTGCGCTTTGCAGAGGCCTGGGCAGCGGACTATCGGCGCATCCGCGCGCGGATGTCGTAAGAACAGAGGGCGCGATGGCCACCTTGGAAACCGAAGTGCGCGACGGCGTTGACCGCGAGACGGTCGAGGCCGTGCAGGCCATGGCCGGCAAGTACAAATACGGCTGGGAAACCGACATCGAGACGGACTATGCCCCCAAGGGCCTGTCCGAAGAGATCGTCCGCATGATCTCGGCCAAGAACGACGAGCCGGACTGGATGCTGGACTGGCGCCTGGCCGCCTATCGGCGCTGGCTGAAGATGACGGAACCGACCTGGGCGATGGTGAATTACCCCGCCATCGACTACCAGGACCAGTATTACTACGCCAAACCCAAAAGCATGGCCGTCAAGCCGAAGTCGCTGGACGAGGTCGACCCAAAGCTGCTGGCGACCTATGCCAGGCTTGGCATTCCGCTAAAGGAGCAGGCCATCCTGGCCGGGGTCGAGATGCCCGAGGGCGAGCGGCGCGTCGCGGTGGACGCGGTGTTCGATTCGGTCTCGGTCGGCACCACGTTCAAGGCCGAACTGAAAAAGGCCGGCGTGATCTTTTGCTCGTTCTCCGAGGCGCTGCGCGAGCATCCCGACCTGGTGCGCCAGTACATCGGCTCGGTCGTGCCGCAGACGGACAACTACTTTGCCACGCTGAATTCGGCGGTGTTTTCCGACGGCTCCTTTGTCTACATCCCCCCCGGCGTGCGCTGCCCGATGGAGCTGTCGACCTATTTCCGCATCAATGCCGAAAACACCGGCCAGTTCGAGCGGACGCTGATCATCGCCGACAGGGGCTCATACGTCAGCTATCTTGAGGGCTGCACCGCACCCAAGCGCGACATTCCGCAGCTTCACGCCGCCGTGGTGGAACTGGTGCTGCTGGAGGATGCCGAGATCAAGTATTCCACGGTGCAGAACTGGTATCCGGGCGACGAGAACGGCAAGGGCGGCATCTACAACTTTGTCACCAAGCGCGCCGACTGCCGGGGCGCGCGGTCAAAGGTGATGTGGACCCAGGTCGAAACCGGATCGGCCATCACCTGGAAATACCCCTCGTGCATCCTGCGGGGCGAAAGCAGCCAGGGTGAGTTCTATTCCATCGCCATCGCCAACAACGCCCAGCAGGCCGACACCGGCACCAAGATGATCCATCTGGGCAAGAACACCAAAAGCCGGATCGTGTCCAAGGGCATCTCGGCGGGCAGGGCGCAGAACACCTATCGCGGCCAGGTCAGCATGCATCCCAGGGCGCTGAATTCGCGCAATTATACCCAGTGCGACAGTCTATTGATCGGCGATCGCTGCGGCGCCCATACCGTGCCCTACATCGAGGTGCGGAACAATTCGAGCCGCGTTGAGCACGAGGCGACGACATCCAAGGTGGACGAGGACCAGCTCTTTTACTGCCGCTCGCGCGGCATGGACGAAGAAGAGGCGGTTGCGCTGGTGGTCAACGGGTTTTGCAAGGAAGTGTTGCAGGCCCTGCCGATGGAATTCGCCATGGAGGCGCAAAGCCTTGTGGCCATCTCTTTGGAAGGCTCGGTCGGCTGAGGCGGACGGGCAAGGAATGAAAAATGCTTGAAATCAACAATCTGCACGTCAAACTTGAAGAAGAGGACAAGGTCATCCTGCGCGGGGTCGACCTTAGGATCGGCGCGGGCGAGGTCCATGCCATCATGGGGCCGAACGGGTCGGGCAAATCGACCCTGTCCTATGTCCTTTCGGGGCGCGATGGCTATGAGGTGACCGAAGGCTCGGCCCGGCTGGACGGGCAGGAACTGCTGACGATGGAGCCCGAGGCGCGCGCGGCGGCGGGTCTTTTCCTGGCGTTTCAGTACCCGGTCGAGATTCCGGGCGTCGGCAACATGACCTTTCTGCGCACCGCGCTGAACGCGCAGCGCAAGGCGCGCGGCGAGGCCGAGGTTTCGGCCGGCGAATTCCTGAAGCTGGTGCGCGAAAAGGCCAGGACGCTAAAGATCGACGCCGAGATGCTGAAGCGTCCGGTCAACGTGGGCTTTTCCGGCGGCGAGAAAAAGCGCAACGAAATCCTTCAGATGGCCATGCTTGAGCCGCGCATGTGCATCCTGGACGAGACCGATTCCGGTCTGGACGTGGATGCGATGAAGCTGGTCTCCGAGGGGGTGAACGCGCTGCGCGATGGCAAGCGGTCGTTCCTGGTGATCACGCACTACCAGCGCCTGCTGGACCATATCCGCCCCGATGTGGTGCATATCATGGCCGCCGGGCGGATCATCCGCACCGGCGGGCCGGAGCTGGCGCTTGAGGTCGAGAACAACGGCTATGCCGATATCCTGGGGCAGGCCGGCTGATGACCGCGCCGATGTCCCGAAACGAGCTTTTGGCCGAGCGGATCGCCGGTCTGGCCTATGATTCCGCCGGCTGGCTGGGCGCGGCGCGCGGCGCGGCGCTGGACCGCCTGCGCGCCATGGGCCTGCCGACCCGGCGCGACGAGTACTGGCGCTATACCGATCCGACCAGCCTGAACCTGGCCCAGGCCCTGCCGGCCGCGCTTTTGGATCCGGGCGGCAACGCGCCGATCTTCAACGCCATCGAGCGTCTGCGCATCGTCTTTGTCGACGGCGTGTTCGACGCCGCCGCCTCGGACCCGCTGGCGATGGAGGGGGTCAGCATCGAGCGTCTGGCAGGCCCGGCGCCCGATGCCGCGCACTGGGCGCGCGACCTTTACGGCGTGCTGGAAACGCGCGGCCAGACCCCGGTGCCGCGCCCGCTTGCCGCGTTGAACACTGCCTTTGCCACCGACGGGGTCCTGATCCGTGTCACTGGCCGCCCCTCACGTCCAATTTCACTGATTTATGAACATAAATCAACAAGTTCGGACGTGATCCTGCACCATTGTCTCAAGATCGAGCCGGGGGCAGAGGTCACGCTTTTGGAGAACGGGCCGGCCGCGGCGCGGTTTTCAAAGGTGATGGAGATCGAGATCGGCGCGGGCGGCAGCCTGCACCATGTCCGCACCCAGGGCCGCGATCTTGAGCGGCGCGCGACGACGCATCTTTTTGCCCGTCTTGGCGCGAACGCCCGTTTCAAGAGCTTTACCGTCACCGCCAACGGCCGGCTGACCCGCAACGATGCCGTGATCGAGCTGGCCGGCGCCGACGCCGTGGCCCATATCGCCGGCGCCTCGGTGGGGGATGGTGATCTGCACCATGACGACACCGTGTTCATCACCCACGCGGCCGAGCGCTGCGAAAGCCGGCAGGTGTTCAAGAAGGTGCTCAAGAACGGCGCGGTCGGGGTGTTCCAGGGCAAGATCCTGGTCAAGCCGGGCGCGCAAAAGACGGACGGCTACCAGAAAAGCCAGGCGCTGCTGTTGGACGAATCCAGCCAGTTCCTTGCCAAGCCAGAGCTGGAAATCTATGCCGACGACGTGAAATGCAGCCACGGCTCGACCACCGGGGCGATTGACGAGACGGCGCTTTACTATCTGCGCTCGCGCGGGGTGCCGCTGAAAGAGGCGCAAAGCCTGATGGTTCTGGCCTTTCTGGCCGAGGCCATCGAAGAGATCGACGACGAGGCCATCGCCGAGGACGTGCGCGAGCGGCTGCGCAGTTGGCTGTCCAGGCACTGGGGCTAGGGGCGGCGATGTCGGTTGTCGCAGATATCGCGGAAAGCTGGCGGCACCCCGCGCGCGTCATGCGCCGGCACCTTGCGCGCGGCCGGTCCGAGCCCTTTGCCTTCAGCCTGCTGATGGTCTTTCTGCTGGTCGCCTTCATCGCCTATTGGCCCGCGGCGGCGCGGGTGGCCGCGCTTGATCCCGGCAAGCCGGTGGCGGCGCAGCTCTTGCCCTTTGCCATGGGCGGTCTGGCCGCGATCCCGATGCTGTATCTGCTGGCTGCATTTGGCGCCGGCGTGGCGCGGGTCCTGGGCGGGCGAGGCGGCTGGTATGGCGGGCGGATGGCGCTGTTCTGGGCGCTGGTGGTCAGCAGCCCGCTGGTGCTGCTCAGCGGGCTGGTGGCGGGACTGATCGGGCCGGGCCTGCAACAGACCGCGCTGAACCTGGTGTCGGGTCTGGCCTTTCTGGTCTTCTGGGCGATCACCCTGAAAGAGGCGGGGCAGGGCGATGCAGCTTGACCGGGCGAGCCTGTCGGCCCTTGCGCTGGAAAGCCTCCGGGCGCCGCGCATGGCGGCGCGGCGGCTTCTGGGGCTGGGGGGCGGGGCGGGCCTGGCGCTGCCGGCAATGGCCGCCACCGCCTGCCTGTCGGCGCTCTTTTCCTCGGTCATGCTCATGATCCTGCCGGTGGTGGCAGAGCCGGGCCTGCTGGGCGGCATCCTGTCGCGGCCGCTCTTGCTGGCGGTGACGCAGGCCCTGGGTCTGGCGCTGCTGGCCGGGCTGGTCACGGCCGTCGGGCGGGCCTTTGGCGGTCGCGGGCGGCTGACCCAGGCGATCCTGCTGCTGGCCTGGGTCGATTTCCTGTTCCTGATGGCCGAGGCGGCGCTGAGCCTGCTGACGCTGGCGCTACCGGGTCTGGGCGCGCCGCTGACGCTGCTGGTCGCGGTTGCGTCGATCTGGCTGACGGCCAGCTTCATTGCCGAGTTGCACGGCTTTTCCAGCACTCTGGGCGTGGCGGCGGCGCTGATCGGGGCTTTTGTGCTGTTCTTTGTCGCGCTGATCCAGATCGCCCCACCGATGTAGGCCGCACCGATGTACGACGTTGAAACGATCCGCCAAGACTTTCCGATCCTGTCGCGGCAGGTGAACGGCAAGCCCCTGGTCTATCTGGACAATGGCGCCTCGGCCCAAAAGCCGCGCGTGGTGATCGACGCCATGAGCCACGCCTATTCGCAGGAATATGCCAACGTTCACCGTGGGTTGCACTGGCTGTCGAACACCGCGACAGACGCCTACGAGGCGGTGCGCGGCATCATCGGGCGGTTCCTGAACGCGCCGGACGAGCGCAGCATCGTCTTTACCACCGGCGCGACCGAGGGGATCAACCTTGTCTCTTACGCCTGGGCCGCGCCGCGCCTGGGCCCGGGGGACGAGATCGTCTTGTCGATCATGGAACATCACGCCAACATCGTGCCCTGGCACTTTCTGCGCGAACGGCAGGGCGTGGTGCTGAAATGGGTCGGCGTCGACGCGAAGGGCGATCTTGACCCCGAGGCGGTGCTGGCCGCGATCACCCCGCGCACCAAGCTGATCGCGCTGACCCATATGTCCAATGTGCTGGGCACCGTGGTCGATGTGGCCGCGGTCTGCGCCGGGGCGCGGGCGCGCGGCGTGCCGGTGCTGCTGGACGGCTCGCAAGCCTCGGTCCACATGGCGGTGGATGTGCAGGCGATCGGCTGCGATTTCTACGCCATCACCGGGCACAAGCTGTATGGCCCGTCAGGGTCCGGCGCGATCTACATCGCACCCGAGCGGATGGCCGAGATGCGCCCCTTTCTGGGCGGCGGCGACATGATCCGCGAGGTCAGCCGCGATGCGGTGATCTACAACGACCCGCCGATGAAGTTCGAGGCCGGAACCCCGGGGATCGTGCAGCAGATCGGCCTGGGCGTGGCGCTGGAGTATCTGGGCGCCTTGGGCATGGACCGGATCGCCGCGCATGAGCGGGCCTTGCGCGACTACGCCCGCGACCGGCTTGGGGCGCTGAACTGGCTGAACGTGCAGGGAAATTCGGCGGGGAAGGGGGCGATCTTTTCCTTTACCATGCAGGGCGCTGCCCATGCCCATGACATCTCGACCATCCTTGACAAGCGCGGCGTCGCCGTGCGCGCCGGCACGCACTGCGCCATGCCGCTGATGACCGAGCTTGGCATCGGCGCCTCGTGCCGGGCCTCGTTCGGGCTGTACAACACCAGAGCCGAGGTTGACGCCCTGGTCAGCGCGCTGGAGCTTTGTCACGAACTCTTGGGTTGATTGGCCGTTGCCTTCGCCCGCGTGATCGCCTAAACGGGGGCCATCGGCACCCATAGCTCAGCTGGATAGAGCGTTGCCCTCCGAAGGCAAAGGTCGCACGTTCGAATCGTGCTGGGTGCGCCAGACCTCTCCATTCAGGATCGAGTTGGCGGCAGAGGGGGCGGGTCGTATTTGGGTGTCTGAAAGGCTCATAATCAATAAAGTGTAACACGTGTTGCCAGTTTACCACAGTTAGACCACCCCACCGCATGAAGCGGAAGCCCCGCCAGGCAGGGCAGTATTTAGTATGGGTCCCAAGCGTTTCATAAAAACGATCCGCCTAGCGGCCCCACATAAGTGCACAACCATAGGGGCATACTCTCGCGCGTAAACGAAGGTGTTTTTCACCTACAAGAGGCTGCCCCGAGTAGGGCACACAGGGCCATGCTGGCCCCGTACCCCCGGCTAAGAAAGAAAGAGAGCGGCACCCAGTTTCACGTTAGCGGCTCCGCCGCCGATAACGACAGCCCTACCGCGCTAGCTGCACGGTACGGGACGGGACCGCCCCTTACGGGGCGCCGCGCCTTCGCGCGGCCTTAAAGGGTCCCGAGAGCCGGTCCGCTGAGAAGCTTAAGACTTCCGGTCACACCACGGAACGAAGCCCCTAGAGGGACCGGCGCCCGAGGCGCGCTTTTTCGTCCCATCGGGCACGGGCTTACACTTGGCAGGGTCCGCCCGTTCGGTGAACTTTTCCACCGGAGCCTTCGCCGCCCGATACTTGCCCTTGTTACGGTCAGTCTCGGTCCCTGTCGGGCGGGAAGGCTGATCGGGCTTGATCGCTATCGCGGAGGGCGCAATAGGCGTTAGGCCCTTCCGCGTGGATGCTACCGCAATCGTCGATAACCGGGAGACCGTTATCCGCCCACCAATAGACCCATTGGCCTTTGTCGTTTTCTCCCCGGACGACGCCGATGGAGCCAAGCTGCCCCTCTGTGAGGATATTCCGACAACCGAGGCAAGGCGCTCGCGCAGCACAGCGTCTGGCAAACGCCCAGCTTGCCGAGTTGGCGGTGAAATGCTGTTCCCGGAAGGCAACATTTTCGGCCCAGGTTTCGACGTACCGTCGAAAGTATTTTTCGAGGTCTTCGACTTTTTTTTCGCCATTGAGTATCTCCATGTCGGCTTCATTGCCCTTGCAGGACAATAGCAGGGAGGACCATTGAGGCGCATTTGCGCCTTTGGTCCATACAGAGCGCTGATTCAGCGCTACGAGTGCCCAAAGAAGCTTTTTCCGGAGGGACCCGGACGGCTGCCATTTTCCACGGAAGCCGGGCACAGTGATCATAAGCGACGGCAGGCATTGGCCAGCGTCAGCTAGGGCCGCGAGTTTCTTCCAGATAAACGCCTCACCAATGGGCGGGTATTTCGACATGCGAAACATCCCAGTAGCGAAGTTTTCCGCATTGGCGGCGCGGCCAGTATTCAACGATTTTTCCATCGTGAATTGATCTTTTAAACAGTAACTCAGCACATAGGCCATGCCCTTTTCATCCGGCTCTTGAAAGGTGACGAAGCCGAATTCCCACATCGACCAGGAGAGCCGCCGCTCGCGCTTGTCGGCAGTCATGATGAATTCAGCATCCGCCGGCCAATGCAGCGCCCGCTTAGCCCACGCACCACGCTTGGTCTTCGCAAAGCCCTCAAGGTCACCGATCGACCGAAGGTCCACATCGCTGTACAGGATGATGTGCCAATGGCACCGGCGATGCATGTCGCCTTGTTCACCAGCCACGATGAACCGGACCTGCGCCCCTTCATCCTTGCGCCTAACGGCGGCGCGCACACGCGCCAAGAAGGAGCGGACATGTCCATAGTTGAAGAATTCGGCTGCGTCCCGAGCCTCTTGAGTGTCATCGGAGTAAGTCAGGGCGAGGCAAAACGCATAGCGATGCTCTGTCTTTTCTGCCATCGCCCGAGCCACCCAGTTGTGGCGACGAGTAGCAATACATTCGTTGCAGGTCCTGCAAGCGAAGGTCACATCGTCTTTGGTGATAGGGTCAGAGCACATGTGAGAGTTTCTGTAATTGTATACATGAACAAGGGGGGTATAGGCGCCCGCCCGCCCCTGAAGGGGCGGACGGGCGCAGGCCTCACCGAGGGTGAGGCCGGTCTTTGCGAGCCATCAAAAGGCGCTCGCGCGCCTGGTCAACCGAACAGGACGTTCCATCGGACGCGACCCATCGACAAAGCCCATAGTCGGTCCCACGCGGAATAACCGGAAGGGCCGAACGCTTGAAAGTGCGATCCGGATTTACCCACGGCGGAGGCATGAACGCGGGTTCAACGGGCATGGGGCCTCTTGCCGAAGGCAATTTCACGCGGCGAAAGCTCGGGAAACACCTCGGCCCGGACCTGAAAGCCCGGGCAAAGTTTCGGCGCATAGTCGTTGTGGCCGGACAGGCGGGTAATCTGGCCATATTTCACCAAATCCACGACCGCCAGCCGCTGATGCTCAGTGAAGTAGTCCGAAAATTCGGGCGCCGGGGCACCCGGACCTCGATACTTCACCTCTTTGCCCTCGATCATGACCACGCCAAAGGTCCCGCGATTGTTCTCGCGGACATGCGCGCCAATCATAGTCCGAGGCCGACCCCCGACGACCTCACCATCTGGCATGATGATCATATGATAGCCGATGGACGCCCAGCCGTTCTTTTCCACATGCCAGCGATTCAGCGTGGCAAACACCTGAAACCCGGACATGTCCCGGAATTGGCCAGTCCGTATCGCAGCGCAGTGAAGGACAATCTCATCGACCGGATACTTCGCCTTCCCCTGAAAGTACATCATTCCCTTTTCACCTCGATAAAGTGTCCGCCCGCGCCCACACGGTACTCGCGGGCGAGGGAAACGAAGTTGCGATGTTGCGTCACTTCAATGCGATAAACCCCCGCCAGAACGCGGCAGGCGACCTCAACAGCCCTTTCAATATCGGGCGGAAGAGGATCAACGCCATCGACGTGCAGGATCAGCACGCCGTCTGTGAAAGGCTCTCGCTCATACTTCACCGGCCATCCATGCTTGATAAGCGCTTTGGTCAGCAGGGCCGCGAAGTAGGTCAGCGCGCCCCGATCTCTCGGGACGCGCCAAACGCGCTTGACGTAGCGCCTACTCTGCACCTGGCGCCACCGTCTCGATGACCTCTGCCGCCTGATCGGGCGCCGCCGCAGAGGCCGGGGCAGGGGCCGTGGGGATGCGCTCGATCTTGTCCAAGGCCCTTTGCCGCGCGTCCAGACGATCCGTCTTGGCGGCAAGCTGCGAGATCATCACGCGCATTTGCCGCTCAAACTGCGCGGGCCGATCCGGAACGAAGTCCGGATTGCAGGCGGTCGTGAAATGGGCTTCCCCGAAGCCCACACGACCGGACAAGGCGCGGGCCTGCGGTTCGAGAACCGCAAGCCCTTCCACCTCGATCCCGGCGCCGGGCGGCACCAGATCAAGGTAGGGCGCCGCCGGGACCATGCCCGGCGGCACACCGATGCTGGCGAGCAACTCGCCATCACTGGTGACGAAGTGGAGGAACCCACCCGCCGCCGACACCAGAACGGATTTGCGTTCGACTTCCATCATGCACCCTCATTGAAAAGGTCGGTGGTGTTCAGCGTCTCAAGCTGTTCAACCGGCGACGGGCCAAAAATCAGGGGCGTCCTGATCACCGCCTGCGATTGCAGGATGTAGGTGCAAACCTCGGCGTTCTGGTCAACGAACGGATTTTGCGGGAAATCATCCGGATAGAGGATAGTATCCGGCGAGACCGAGGGCGACAATTCCAACTGCCAGACCGCCGTCTTATTGGTGATCGTGGCAGGGTCGAGCATGCGGGAAAGGCCGTAGTCGACGTAAAGCCGCTTGAGGCCGTTGTAGCCGGTGTACATCTGCCGGACGCTCTCATCCACCTGCGGGCATTCGGAGTGCAGCCAACGCAGGCCGATCCCCACGGGGTCCAGTTCCATTTCGGCGGCGGCGTAATTCTCCGCCTTCCAGTTGTCCGCAAGGATCGGATGGGGCTGCGAGCCGAGGGTTTCATCCGGACGCACGACCGCAAAGGTCATGATGACGCCGCCCAGTTCCGTCCTCGGGATCGGGATGGTGAAGTTGAGCGTCATAGCCATGTCCGAACGCATCGTCTCCGCCGCGATCCCGGCGCTGTCGACCGCGCCAACGATGGAGCGACCGAAAATGCGCGATTTCTCGGCAATGACCCAAGGAACCTTGCCAGCATCCACGGACATGCCGTGCGCCCAGCGCAGAACCATTTCCTCGCCATACTCGGGATTGGCTTCCAGAATTTCCCGCATGGTCCGGGTGAGCCGGTCCATCTTTTCGGCGCGATAGAAATCCGTGAGCGAGACGTTGCCGGCCGCCGCGCCGTTCAGCTTGGCGAAAACGGCGGGATAACCCGCCTGCACTTCCATCACCAGCCGGTTGCCCGACGAAGAGTTGCCCGAATGCGCCACCGCATAGTCAGCGCTGGTCCCACCGGTTTCCTTCACCCCGGTAAGGCCCCCGGGGATTGTGTAACTGCCCTCCATACCGATCCCTTCCACAGGAAGGCTCATATTCGGAATGTCCAGCTTGACCGCCCCGTTCACATGGTCATCCGGATCAAGGACGCCGTTCAGCTTTTCGAGCGCCGTCTGCGAAATGATCGCCGGGGTTTCATAGTTATTGGTCGCCAGCAGTTGCGGCGCCTTATCCCACCGGCGACGGCGCAGATAGTTGGCGGCGCAGTTGTGGCCGAGGCGCACGACCTCATTCACACGCTTCACGCCGTCATAGGACGCCGGAACGACCCGACACCGCTTGGAAATCTCCGTTTCCTCAATCAGCGAGAACAGACCGTTGCCGGTGAGCAGTTTCTCGCGGATGACTTCCGTCATCCCCGCATAGGCATCTTCCGGGTTCTTCAGCGCGTCCATGGCCTCCACCGGCACGAAGACGGCAATCAGTTCCCCGAAAATCGGTGTGATCATCCGGCCCGCGATGGGGTCCAGTTCCATGGTGATCGACTGTTGCAGCATGCCGCCCTCATTGCCGAGGACCGGCACACACTGGACGGGCGACAAACGGCCCGAGCGAAACCGCCCGACAACGGAGCGGGCTTCACGCCGGGTATTCAAAGGCCTCTGGTAACTCATTTCTTCTTTCCTTTCGGTTTGAGGATCAGAACGATTTTCTTGGCGGCAGCCTTCATGGCTGCGCGCCGCTTGTCACAGGCTGAGCAGGGCTTTTTCATGGGGCATAACCGCCATAAGTGAGCGGGCGCCGAGGCATCCCCTTATCGGAACGACCGTAATAGCGCATCGGTTTTTCCGGTTTGTCCGGCTCTTGGACAAAATAGCGATTGTCCATCTTGAAGCCGAGCCGCCCGGCCTTCCGATGACGGCTATATTCCCAATAATCGAGACCGCGCCCGATCTCCGCCGCCAGCATATCGAACCCGATCATAGGCGCCGCCAGCCAAGACCCCGGATCACCAATCGCGTCCTCGAAGGTTTGCCCGGTCGACGTACCGCCCGATCCGAACCAATCCCGCCCGAAGGCGCGAACGGCAGGAATGTCCTGTTCTAGAGCGTTTTGAACAGGATTGCCGCGAGCATCAGCATCTCCGTCGCCAGCGCGGCCCAGAGGCAATACCACAGGTATGCTCGAAGAAGCCGAAGCACCACTTCCACCATTCGCACCCCCATGGGCTTCGGCCAGCGACGGCATGGCCGCAGGTTGACCATAAATCCCCGGAACCGGCGCTTGCAAGGTCAGCCTTGCAACCTGCCGCTTCAAGGCGTCGTTTTCGCGCTGGTATTGATCCACGCGCGCGAGGCCTTGGCTCTTCTGGACGTTTTCCGCCAGCATCAGCCCAGCCTCTTGGATTGCCTGCCCCATGTAATTCTGGGACTGCATCGCCGCACCCGGCGCCGCACTCAAGACCGCAAGCGGGTTGATACCCGCCTTTTCGGCCTCAGAGACCATCTTGGAATAGTCGGGGACCACCCATTCATTCTTGGGCTTGCCGAGAATGCCGCCCAAAAGGGTACCCCCGACCCGCAGGAGGGTTTCTGCGCCAATCATCGCGCCACCCCTCTACGTCGAGGAAGGCGGGAAGGGGGATAGATACCCCCGATTTCCCGCAAGGCCTTGGACAGGTCCGCACGGACCTTTTCATCGCTGAACCAGAAGACATCGGCCACGATTTTCACCGCGCCGTCGGTTTCCGCCTGCGGGACACCGCTACAGACGTGGTAGCAGAGCCGCCAGACGGCTTGCTCATAGGTCGCGATGGGCTCGCGCTCGATGAACATCACGAGAGCCCACAGAAGGCCCGAAAGCCATCGGACCACAGAACCGCCGCCATGGTGCCACCCGCGCCAAGCGCGGCAGGCAGGACCGTCCTGACGACGACCGGCGAAAGCAGCCGGAGCAGATTGAGAGATTTTTCTTGCATGATCACCTCACAGGGCAGGAGCGCCCGAGGTCATCCCGCTTTGATTTTTCTTTCCCGCGCAAGAGGAACATTGCGCATAATCAATATTATGTAAAACAACGATCCAGCAGTCCCCACATCAACCCGGATCTGCGGCTTTCGGAAACAATCGCCACTTCAAACACCTGAACGCCTTTCTTCGCGTTGATCGGCGGCGCGCGCGTTCTACCAAAGCGAAAGGACCCCGGCTTTCACCGGGGTCCTTGCTGCGGTCTTTGACGTGATCTCAGCCCTTGACCATGCTCGCCACTTCGGCGGCAAAGTCTTCGGCCTTTTTCTCGATGCCCTCGCCCACGGAAAGGCGCACATAGCCCACCACCTCGACGCCGGCATCCTTGGCGGCCTGGCCGACGGTCACGTCGGGGTTGAGCACGAACTGCTGGTTCAGCAGCGTCACCTCGGAGAGGAACTTTTTCATACGGCCCGGGATGATGTTGTTCTGGATCACCGCTTCGGGCTTGGGCTTGGCCGAGGCCGCGTTTTCCTCAAGCGCCTTGGAGGTCTGCACGGCAAGCTCGCGCTCGATCACGGCCGGGTCCATGTCGGCCTCGGACAGCGCCATGGGCGAGGTCGCGGCGACATGCATCGCGATCTGCTTGGCAATGCCGTTGTCGGTGCCCTTGACCGCCACCAGAACCCCGATCCGCCCCAGACCGTCGCCGGCCGAGGTGTGGATGTAGGAGGCGACCGAGTCGCCCTCGATCGCGGCCATGCGGCGGAGCGTGATGTTCTCGCCGATCAGCGCGACGGCATCCAGCACCTGATCGGCGCCGGTCTTGCCGCCCATGTCCATGGCGCGCAGGGCGTCGATGTCGGCGGCTTTCAGCGCCGAGGTGGTCAGGCCGCGCACCAGCGTCTGGAAGTCGGCGTTCTTGGCGACAAAGTCGGTTTCCGAGTTCACCTCGACCGCCACGCCGCGCCCGCCCGAAACGGCGACGCCGACCAGCCCCTCGGCCGCCACGCGGTCAGCCTTTTTCGCGGCCTTGGCCAGACCCTTGGTCCGCAGCCAGTCAACCGCGGCTTCCATGTCGCCATTGGTTTCGGTCAGGGCCTTTTTGGCATCCATCATGCCTGCGCCGGTGGAATCGCGCAGCTCTTTCACCATCGAAGCGGTGATGTTCATCTCTTGTCCCTCAGGGTTTGGGTGGTCCCGGCGGAGCTTGCCGCCGCCGGGTGACACTTTTGCGTCAAGGCGCTCAGGCCTCGACAGCCTCTTCGGCGGGCGCTTCGTACAGCGCGCCAAGGTCGACGCCGGCGGCGCCCATCTGGGCCGACATGCCGTCAAGCGCCGCGCGGGCCACCAGATCGCAGTAGAGCGCGATGGCGCGGGCCGCGTCGTCGTTGCCGGGGATCACATAGTCCACGCCCTTGGGCGAGTTGTTGGTGTCCACGACGCCGACCACCGGAATGCCCAGCTTTTGTGCTTCAAGGATCGCCAGATCCTCCTTGCCCACGTCGATCACGAACAAAAGGTCCGGGGTGCCGCCCATTTCGCGGATCCCGCCCAGCGAAGCCTGCAGCTTGGACTGGTCGCGCTCCATGTTCAGGCGCTCTTTCTTGGTCATGCCCTCGGCGCCGGCGGCCAGAAGCTCGTCGATCTGCTTCAGGCGCTGGATCGACTGCGAGATGGTCTTCCAGTTGGTCAGCGTTCCGCCCAGCCAGCGGTGGTTCATGTAGAATTGCGCGCATTTCTCGGCGGCCTCGGCCACCGGCTTTTGCGCCTGCCGCTTGGTGCCGACGAACAGGATGCGGCCGCCCTTGGCGACGGTGTCGCGCACGACCTTCAGCGCCGCATCCAGCATCGGGACGGTCTGCGTCAGGTCAAGAATGTGGATGCCGTTGCGGTCGCCATAGATGAATTCGCCCATCTTGGGGTTCCAGCGGGCGGTCTGGTGGCCGTAGTGAACGCCAGCTTCCAAGAGCTGACGCATGGAGAACTCGGGAAGAGCCATGCTCAATATCCTTTCCGGTTTGTCCCGCGGCAGATGATTTCATCCCGGATTCATTCCGGGACAACCGGTGGACCAGACGGGATTTCTCCCCGCATGGCCCGCATCTGCCTGTGAAGTGGCGCCGCCTATAAAGCGCCTTTTGCCGGAAAGCAAGAGGCGCTGGGCAGGTTCATCCCGCCACCGGAATGCCCAACCGGCGCAGCGCGCCGCGAATCCTGGCATGCACATCCGTCCCGGGCATGGGTACAGATTGCAGATACATCGAGATTGTCAGACCCGGCACCAGGTTGCGCAGCGTTTCGGCAAACTGCCACGCCTGGGCATGATCGCCCGCAAGCTCGCAGGCCGCCGCGGCCAGGCAGAGCAGATTGGAATGGGTCGGGGAATGGCGGGCCGCCTTCAGCGCCCATTCGCGGGCGGCTGTGAAATCTCCTTCGGCCAGGTAGGATATGGCCCGCGCGGTCATCATGGGCCCGATCATCGGGTCCAGCGGGCTGAGGCGCAGGGCCAGGTCCACCCCGGCCCGCGCGCGCTCTGACCTTCCGGCGAAGGCGTCGATCATGCCGCGCGTATAATGGCCCTTGGAATAGCTCGGGCTGAGCTGGATGGCGCGCTCATACCAGACCAGACCGTCATCCGGCCTGCCGTCCATCCAGTGCCAGCGCCCCATGACCATGTTGGCAAAGGGGTCGAGCGGGTCAAGCTCGTAGGCCCGTTCGGACAGCCGCCGCACATCCTCCTGCGCCTTGGCGCGGTCGGTCGCAAACCACTGCAACCCGTCCTGAAAGCGGGCAAAGGCGCGGGCGGCATAGGCCACGGCAAAGCCGGGGTCCAGCGTCGTGGCACGCTCCAGCAAGGTCTTGGCGATGGCATTGTCATGCGCGTTGTAGCGGTGCAGGTGGCTCATCCCCAGATGATAGGCGCCCCAGGCATCCAGCGCCTCGGTCGGCTTGCCGCGCGCGGCCATGGCCTCGGCCTGCGGGATCTGCAAATCGAGCGCGCCCACGACAGCTTCGACGATCTCTTGCCGGGCCTGGTGCAGATCGTCCAGGGTTTGCGAAAAGCGGTCCGCCCAGATCACGGCGCCGCTGGCGGTGTCGATCAGCGTCACCCACAGGGCCAGCCGCGCGCCCGCGCGTTCGATGCGCCCCGACAGCGCATAGCCCGCCCCCAGAACACGGCGCATCGCCTCCAGGTCCACCCCTTCTTGCCGAAAGCGAAAACTCGACTCCCGCGCGATCACCCGCAGCCAGCGCAGCCGCGACAGCGAGGCGATGATCTCGTCCGACAGCCCGTCGCCGATCTGCATCCCCTCGCTTGCGCCCTGGGCAAAGGGCAAGACGGCCAGCGTCGGCCTGCGCTCGCCCGGCGCGGGCGCCGGCTCTTCGCGCGGCACATAGGTCGTGGCGTCGATGCGCCGGCGGACCGGCGCCACGAACCGGTGGCCAAGCCCGTGGACGGTGCGGATCGCCTCCTGCCGCCCGCCATCGTCGCCCACCGCCTTGCGGGCGAATTTCACCGCGCTGGCAACCGCCGCGTCCGAGATGAAGCGGCCCCCCCAGACGACCTCGATCAACTCCTCGCGCGACACCACGCGGTCGTGGTTTTCCACCAGGTGGCGCAGGACGGCATAGGCCTTGGGTTCCAGATGCACCGGGCCGCCGGGCCCCAGGACCTCGGCCCGATCCGGATGGAGTTCGTAGGCGCCGAAAACGAAATGCATCGCGCAGGACCTGCTTGCCGCTTTGTCCAGCCTTACCCCGCCGGGCGCGGCAATTCAAACCCCAAGCGGCCGCGCCGGGGCGGGCCCCCGCGCATCTCCGGCAAATCCCCGGAAAATCCACAGGCCGCCCCCAAGCGCCGGCCGCCCGGCTTGCTAATCTGAACCGACCGAAGCCACAGGAGTTTGCCATGTCCCGCCCTGTCCCCGCCATCACTGCCCTGCCCGCCTTTGCGCCGCGCGCCGGTCTGGTCGCTGCTCTGCGCCTGGCGCTGCACCAGCACCTTGCCCGCATCCGGGCGGGCCATGAGGCCAGCGCCCGCCTGTCCGGCATCGCTGACGAGACGCTGCGCGACACCCGCGCCTCGGCCGAGGCGCTGACCGGTGAGAGCGCGCATCAAGAGGCCCTGCCCTTTTTCCTGCAACCCGGCTTTGGCCGCCGCCAGGACTGAACCGGGTGCCGGCGCCCGCCCGCCCCTTGCCTTTCACCCGCGCGCTTGGCACCAAGGCGCATGGCAAACGAATCCCGGCATCCTGACATCCTGTGCATCGGCTCGGTCCTGTGGGACATCATCGGCCGCTCTGCCTCGTCCATGCGCCTTGGCTCGGACGTGCCGGGGCGGATCACCCGCCTGCCGGGGGGCGTGGCGATGAACATCGCGATGACGCTCGCCCGCTTTGGCGCCCGCCCCGCGATCCTGACCGCCATCGGGCGCGACGGCGAGGGGGACGAGCTGATGGCGGCGGCAGAGCGGCTGGGGGTGATGACCGCGCATGTCTACCGCTCCGACGATCTGCCGACCGACCGCTACATGGCGATCGAGGGGGCGGGCCGGCTGGTGGCCGCCGTCGCCGATGCCCATTCGCTTGAGGCGGCGGGCGACAAGATCCTGCGGCCGCTGTCCAGCGGCGCGCTGGGCAGCGACGCGGCGCCCTGGGCCGGGCTGATCGCGCTGGACGGCAACCTGACCGAGACGCTGCTGGCGCAGATCGCGGTCTCGCCGCTGTTTTCCCGCGCCGATCTGCGCGTCGCGCCGGCCAGCCCGGGCAAGGCCGAGCGGCTGCTTGGCCTGCTCGGCCATCCGAACGCGACGCTCTATGTCAACCTTGAAGAGGCCGGGCTCCTGACCCGTGCGCAGCACCCCACGGCGCGCGCGGCGGCCGAGGCGCTTTTGGCGCGGGGCGCGGCGCGGGTGCTGGTCACCAACGGCGCCGAGGCCTGCGCGATGGGCCAGCGCGGCCAGGGCATCCTGTCGGCCGCCCCGCCCCAGGTCATGGTGGCGCGCGTGACCGGCGCCGGCGACACCTTCATGGCCGCCCATGTCATGGCCGAGATGCGGGGGCAGGCCCCTGCCCTGGCGCTGGACACCGCCCTGCGCGCCGCCGCGACCTATGTGTCAGGAGAAATCGGATCATGACCCTGCCCCTGCCCCTGCACCTTTCGCCCGAGGTGGCATCGGCCCGCGATCAGGGCCTGCCGCTGGTCGCGCTGGAATCGACCATCATCACCCATGGCATGCCCTTTCCCCGCAACGTCGAGACCGCAAGGCTGGTCGAGGCAGAGGTGCGCGCGCAGGGCGCGGTGCCGGCCACGATCGCCATCCTGTCAGGGCGCATCCACATCGGCCTGACCGGGGCCGAGCTGGACGCGCTTGGCCAGGCGCGCGGCGTGGCCAAGCTGTCGCGCGCCGACCTTGCCGCCTGCCTTGCCAGCGGCGGCACCGGCGCGACCACGGTTGCGGCCACGATGATCTGCGCCCGGCTTGCCGGGATCGCGGTCTTTGCCACCGGCGGGATCGGCGGGGTCCACCGGGGAGCCGAGGGCAGCTTTGACATCTCGGCCGACCTGAGCGAGCTGGCCGAGACGGCGGTCACGGTTGTCGCCGCCGGCGCCAAGGCGATCCTCGATCTGCCCAAGACGCTGGAAGTGCTGGAAACCCGGGGCGTGCCGGTCATCGCCTTTGGGCAGGACGACTTTCCCGCGTTCTGGTCGCGCGCATCCGGGCTGAAGGCGCCGCTGCGGATGGACAGCGCCGCCCAGATCGCCGCCGCGCACCGCATGCGCGCGCGCCTTGGGCTGCCCGGCGGGCAGCTTGTGGCCAACCCGATCCCGGTTTCGGCCGAGATACCGCGCGCGCGCATCATGCCCGTGGTAGAGCAGGCCCTGGCCGATGCCGCCGCGCAGGGTGTCGCGGCCAAGGCGGTGACCCCGTTCCTGCTGCAACGCATCTTCGAGTTGACCGGCGGCGCCTCGCTGGAGGCCAATATCGCGCTGGTGCTGAACAATGCCCGGCTTGGCGCGGCCATCGCGCGCGAACTGGCGCGGGGGGACTGACGGCCCCGCCGCAGGCCTGATCGCCGCCAGCCCCCATTGCCTGCCCCTCCGGCCGGCCCTACAGTCGCCGCCGACCAGACCCTGACAGAGGACCCCGATGACCGAACCCGCGAAAGAAAAGCGCAAGTCGCTGTCCGGCTCGCTGCGCGCCTCGTTCCTGACCGGGCTTGTCGTGGTGCTGCCGGTCGGCCTGACGATCTACGTCGTCTGGGGCGTGATCGGCTATATCGACGGCTGGATCATCCCGCTGATCCCGAGCGCCTATCAGCCCGAGGCCCTGATCGACCGCTACATCACCAAAGAGATCGACTTTCCGGTGCGCGGCGTCGGGGTGCTGGTGTTCCTGTTCTTCACCGCCTTTGTCGGCTGGCTGGCGCGCGGGCTGATCGGGCGCACCGTCATGAGCTATGCCGAAGAGATCGTCGACCGGGTGCCGCTGGTCCGCTCGGTCTATTCCGGGGTCAAGCAGATCACCGAGACCTTTTTCACCAAGACCGAGAAAAGCTTTGACCGCACCTGTCTGGTGGAGTTTCCCCGCGCCGGCTATTGGGCGATGGGCATGGTCGCGACCAGCCCCAAGGGCGAGATCGCCGAAAAGCTGCCGAAAAGCGACGGCATGGTCGCGGTGTTCATCGGGCTGACGCCGCTGACCTCGGGCTTTCTGGTCTTCGTGCCGGCGCGGGACGTGATCTTTCTCGACATGAAGGCCGATGACGTGGTCAAGCTGATCGTCTCGGCCGGACTGGTCTATCCGGTGCCCAAAGAGCAGATGGAATCGGCGATCATCGCGCGCAAGGGATAGCGCGCGGTGGCTGATGGGGCAACGAAAAGCCCGACTGGGCCGAGGATCTTGCAGAGGTCATGCGAGCCACAAACTTCATCTTTGCCGAGGGCCCCAAAGGCCCGTCGCCAGCGCCTGCCCACCCGGCCCGCCCACGGGGCGGGCGTTCTTCGGGGAAAAGGTCCACCGGACCTTTTCTGATCCCTCATCACCCCCGGCAGGCGCTTCGCGCCAGCCAGGTCAGGCGCTGGCCTATGGTGTGAAGGCGGAACCGATCACCCGGACACGTATCCACAAGTGCGGGGAACGCGGAACACCTCCCCGATCCGCCGTGATCAGAGCGCGGTCCAGCCGCCGTCGATGCTGATGGTCGTGCCGGTCACCTGATCGGCGGCGGGCGAGCACAGATAGACCACGCTGCCGCCGATCTGCTCGGTGGTGGCGAACTGGCGCGAGGGTTGGCGCAGCAGCATCACCTCGCGGATCACCGTCTCGCGGTCCATGCCATGCACCTTCATCTGACCCGGGATCTGCGCCTCGATCAGCGGCGTCAGCACATAGCCCGGGCAGATCGCGTTGCAGGTGATGCCCTGCCCCGCCGTTTCAAGCGCCACCGTCTTGGACAGGCCGACCACCCCATGCTTGGCCGCCACATAGGCCGACTTGAAGGGCGAGGCGGTCAGCCCGTGGGCCGAGGCGATGTTGACGATCCGCCCCCAGCCCGCCGCCCGCATCCCCGGCAGGGCCGCCGCCGTGGTGTGAAAGGCGGACGAAAGATTGATCGCCAGAATCTGGTCCCAACGGTCGGCCGGAAACTCTTCGATCGGGGCGACGAACTGGATGCCGGCGTTGTTGACCAGAATGTCGCAGCCACCCGCCGCCGCGATCAGGGCGCGGCACTCGTCCCCCTTGGACATGTCGGCCGCGATGTAGCGCGCGGCCACGCCATGGGCAGCGGCGATGCCGGCGGCAAGGGCGTGATCCTCGGGCCGGTCGGTGAAGGAGTTCAGCACCACATCGGCCCCGGCCCGTGCCAGCGCCTCGGCCACGCCAAGCCCGATGCCCGAGGTCGACCCGGTGATGATCGCGCGTTTTCCCCTCAACATATTTCCCCCCTGAGCTGCGTGCCAAGGGAATCGCATGCTGCGGATGCAAAGGAAAGCGGGCGCGGGCGCCGCGGGCCAAAAAAGACGCCAGCGCAAGGCTGGCGTCAAGTTGTTGAGGCAGGTTTCATACAGGCAAGAAACCTATCGAGCAGTGCAGCCGTTATAGCCGCCCTCCGGGCGCTGTCCAAGTCAAAAGTTTGCCCCCGTCGCGCGCGGGCTCAGGGCGCCGGCCGGTGGATGCCGGCGGTCCGCCGGGGCTCACAGCCCGCCCGCGCCCTTGGCGGCGCGGCGGCCTGCCCGGCCCCGGCCATGCCGCGCCAAGGCACAGATATGCACGCAAATGTGATCCACCACCCGATTTTGTGCCGCGATGCCGGGGCCGCCCGGGGGAATCAGCCAGACCACTGGCCGGATCGGGGGCCACGATTCGCCCCCGAACGGCGCAGCGCAGGCGCAGGCGCGGTCACGGTTTCCCTTTGCCGCCAGAACCACTTCCAGGCCGTTCTTGTGATGCCGGGTGCCCCACCGGCCCGGCCCGCGCCGAATCGGTCCGCAGCCGCGCCGCCGGCCACCGGGGCGGCCGCCCATGATTCTCTGCCCCGGCGGCCCCGCTTGACGCGGCGGGTTTCCCGTCTGGCCTTTGGTGAAGAGTTGAAATATCCTGCGGTCCTGCCAATCTGTGTGGGCCGGCCGGCCGCGTGTCAGGCGCCCGGCGGTCCTTGGAGTGTAGGATGCGGATCAAACTTGCCTTGATTGCCTTTCTTTCCCTGACGGCCTGCAACACCGTCGCGGGCATTGGTGAGGACATCTCGGACGGCGCCCAGACCGTCGGCGGCTGGATCGGCGGTTGACCCCGGGCGGCAGCGCGTCGGGGTTCAATCTGGCCGCGCATGTGCTGACCCATGCCCGGACCCCCGGCAACAAGCCGGCACTTGAAATCATCTCGCCCGAGGCCGCCGAGGTCTGGAGCCATGCCCGCCTGAGGGGCGCGGTGCTGGGCGCGGCCTCGGGCTTTCTTGCCCTTGGGCTGGCGCCGGGCGAGGCGGTGCTGCTGCGCCTTGGCAACACGCCGGCCTTTCCGGTCGCCTTTCTGGGCGCCATCGCGGCTGGGCTGGTGGCGGTCCCGACCTCGCCGCTGTGGACCGTGGCCGAGCTGGCACGGGCGGCGGCGCTGGTGGCGCCGCGCTTGATCGTTGCCGACGAGCTGCCGGCAGGCTGGCCCGGGGCCGCCGCCCTGCCCCGCCTGAGCGCGGACAAGGTTCTGGCGATGGAGCGTCTTTCCCCGGCGCCGTTTCACCTCGGCCCGCCGGAGCGAATGGCCTATGTGCTCTTTACCTCGGGCACCAGTTCGGGCGCGCCGCTGGCGGTGGCCCATGCGCACCGCGCGATCCTGGCCCGCGCGATGATGCACCAGGGCTGGCAGGGTCTGGGCCCGGAGGACCGGCTGCTGCACGCCGGCGCGCTGAACTGGAGCTTTACGCTGGGCGTCGGGCTGATGGACCCCTGGATCTGCGGCGCCACGGCGCTGGTTCTGGGGCCGGACGCCCAGGCAAGCGGCGCGGCGATGCTGGCCAACGCGGCCGCCCGGCACGGGGCCAGCATCCTTGCCGTCGTCCCGGCCATGTTTCGCCGGCTCCTGCGCACCGAGTTGCCGCCGATGCCGCGCCTGCGCCACGGCCTGTCCGCCGGCGAGGCCCTGCCGCCCTCGCTGCGCCGCGCCTGGATCGAGCGGACCGGAACCGATCTGCACGAGGCGCTGGGCATGACCGAGGTGTCGACCTTTCTGTCCGGCTCGCCCGCCCGCCCCGCCCCGATGGGCGCGGTGGGCTTTGCCCAGCCCGGCCGGCGCCTGGGCCTGGTGGACGAGGGCGGCCAGCAGGTCGGCCCCGGTCAGGCCGGCCAGATCGCCGTCGGCGTCGAGGATCCGGGCCTGATGCTGGGCTATCTCGGCGCGCCCGACCTGACGGCGGCGCGGCGCGTGAACGGCTGGTTCCTGACCGGCGACTGGGCGCGGCAGGGGCCGGACGGCGCCTTGATCAGCCTTGGCCGGCGCGACGATCTGCTGAACGCGGGGGGCCTGCGCGCTTCGCCGCTGGAGATCGAAGAGGCGCTGGCCGGTTTTCCCGGTCTGCGGGAATGCGCCGTGACCGAGGTGCCGGTCGGCCCCGGCACGACGGTGATCGGCGCCGTGCTGGTGGGCGAGGCGCCGCTTGACGAGACCGCGCTTTCGGCGCATTGCCGGACGCGCCTGGCATCGTCCAAGATCCCGCGGATCTATGCGCAGGTGCCCGCCCTGCCGCGCGGCGCGAACGGCAAGATCCTGCGCTCGGCCTTGGCCGGGCTTTTCGGCGAAAGGACCCCGGCATGATCCGTCTTGATGTCTTCTCCGATCCGGTCTGCCCCTGGTGCCTGATCGGCAAGACCAACCTTGACCGCGCGCTGGCCCGGCACCCGGGCCATCCCTTTGCGGTGGAATGGCATCCCTTTCAGCTCAACCCCGACATGCCCGCCGGCGGCATGGGGCGGGCCGAGTACCTGGCGGCCGCGTTCGGCGGCACCGACCGGCTGAAGGCCATCGACGAGCGCCTGCGCGAGTTTGCTGCCAAGGCGGGGGCGGATCTTGACCCCTCGGCGCCCTCTTTGGTGCCCAACACGCTGGATGCGCACCGGCTGATCCATTGGGCCGGGCTGGAGGGGCGGCAGGCCGAGGTGGTCGCCGCCCTGTTTCGCGCCTATTGGTCCGAGGGGCGCGACATCGGCGCGGCCGAGGTTCTGGCCGACATCGCCGGCGAATGCGGCATGGACCGGGGCGTCACCTTGCGCCTTCTGCAAAGCGACGCCGATGCGGCGGACATCGCGGCGCGCGACGCCTCGGCCCGTTCGCGTGGCGTGCAGGCGGTGCCGACCTTTCTGATCGCGCGGCACTATGTGGTCTCTGGCGCCCAGCCGCCCGAGGTCTGGAGCCAGATCATCAAAGAGCTGATGCAGCAGGCGGGCCAGTCCTGATGGCACCCGCAAGACCCCTGCCCCAGGGCGAATTCATCGCCCTGATCGCGCTGCTGCTGGCGACGGTGGCACTGTCGATCGACGCGATGCTGCCGGCGCTGCCAGCGATCGGTCAGGCCCTGTCGCCGCAGGATCTGAACCGGGCGCCGCTTGTGGTCACCGCCTTTGTCTTTGGCATGGGGCTGGGAACGCTGTTTACCGGCCCCCTGTCCGACGCCTTCGGCCGCAAGCCGGTGGTGCTTGCCGGGCTTGGGCTTTATGCGGTCGGCGCGCTGATGTGTTACCTGGCGCCCAGCCTTGAGATGCTGCTCGCGGCGCGCATCTTGCAGGGCCTGGGCGTGGCGGCGCCGCGCACCGTCAGCATGGCCATCGTGCGCGATCTTTATTCGGGGCGGCAGATGGCGCGGATCGTGTCCTTTGCGCAGATGATCTTTACCACAGTTCCGGCCGCCGCGCCCTTTCTGGGTCTTGGCGTGATGCTGCTCGCCGGCTGGCAGGCGATCTTTCTGGCCTATCTGGTCTTTGCCGGGCTCTGCGCGCTGTGGTTCGGCCTGCGCCAGCCCGAAACGCTGGCCCCCGCGCGCCGCCGCCCGCTGCGCCTGGGCACGCTGGCCGCCGCCACGGCCGAGATGTTCGTCCACAAGGGCACCGCCGTGTCGATGCTGGTGCAGTCGCTGACACTGGGGATGCTCTTTGCCACGCTTTCGTCGATCCAGGGCATCTTTGACCGTTTCCTGGGTCAGGGGGACCGCTTTGCGATGTGGTTCGCCATCGTCGCCCTGTTGTCGATGTCGGGCGGGTTCATCAACGCGCGCGGGGTGATGCGGGTGGGCATGCGCCGGATGCTGCTGTGGAGCTATGGCGGTCAGCTTTGCCTGTCGCTGGCGCTCTGGGCCCTGTTCGCCACCGGGGCGCTGACGGGCACGGCCGCGCTGGCCTTGTTCGTGGTCTGGCTGGTCGGGTTGTTCGGGATGATGGGCACCACCATGGGCAACCTGAACGCCCTGGCGATGGAGCCGCTGGGCCATATCGCCGGCCTTGCCGCCTCTGTGATGTCCTCGGTCGCGACGGTCGTCTCGGTCCTGCTGGCGGTGCCGGTCGGGCTGATGTTCGACGGCACGCCGCTGCCGCTGATCGGCGGGGTGACGGTGCTTGCCGCCCTCGCGCTGGCGCTGGTGCGCCTGGGGCTGCCCGAGGGGCGGGGATAGGGGCGTCAGGGGGTGCGAGGCACGCGCAGAGGTCATGCGATGCCGCCCGCCCCATCCCGGCCGAGGGCCAAAAAGGCCCTCGGCCAGCGCCTGCCCACCCGGCCCGCCAGCGGGGCGGGCGTTCTTCGGGGAAAAGGTCCACTGGACCTTTTTTGATCCTTCATCACCCCCCGGCAGGCGCTGGCCGCTGACACTTATGCGGAACGGGTCTCCCCTTGGCCTTCCCCGCCCGACTTTGGCCGAGGCCATGGCCGAGGTCATGTGGGAACCTGTCAACATTCCCGGCCGAGGGCCAAAGGCCCTCGGCCAGCGCCCGACCCGCCCATGGCGGGCGCTCCGCACCCGCCCGGGTCGGGCGCTGGCCTCTTTCATTTATGCGGACCCGGTTTATCGGGCGCGTTCCTACACGGGCGGTAAAACGCGGTGCGTTTTCTTCTCCGCCCGAATTGGCCGAGGCTATTGCCGAGGTCATGCGAATCCGCCCCGGTCGGGCGCCGGCCTCTGTCATCTCAGCGGAACGGGTCACCCCGACATGTCCGCCTCAAGCGGGAAAACGCGCTGCGTTTCCTGTCCCACCCGACCGTTCGCGTTCTTCCGTCCTCAGCCCTTTGCCTTGGCCGTCCCGGCGCGGGCCGCCTCGGCCAGGTCCCGCGCGATGTTGAAGGCGCCGCGGATGCGGTCGGCTTCGGTCTTCATCTCGCCCTGCAGCACGATCTTGTTGGCCTGCACGCGCGCCGCCGCCCCCTGCGCGCGCAGGAATTCGACCAGACCGGCGGGATTGGCGAACTTGTCACCGTGAAACTGCACGGTCGCGCCCTTGGGCCCGACGTCAAGCCGCCGGATGCCGGCGCGCTTGCACATCGCCTTGATCCGCACCACCAGCATCAGGGTGTTCACCTCTTTCGGCATCGGCCCGAAGCGGTCGATCAGCTCGGCGGCGAAGCCCTCAAGCTCGGCCTTGGTGGCCAGGCCCGACAGGCGCCGGTAAAGCCCCAGCCGCACGTCCAGATCGGTGACATAGGCGTCGGGGATCATGACCGGCACACCGAGGTTGATGGTGGGCGACCAGTCGTCGTCCAGCGCGGCGGGGCCTGAAAGCTCGCCTGACTTCAGCCGCGCGATCGTGTCCTCCAGCATCTGCTGGTAAAGCTCATAGCCAACCTCGCGGATGTGGCCGGACTGCTCTTCGCCCAAGAGGTTTCCAGCGCCGCGCAGGTCAAGATCGTGGCTGGCCAGATTGAACCCCGCGCCAAGATTGTCCAGCGAGACCAAAAGCTTGAGCCGACGCGCCGCCTGCGGTGTCAGCGGCGCGCGCGGCCGCGTGGTCAGATAGCAATAGGCCCGCGTCTTGGCGCGCCCGACCCGGCCCCGGATCTGGTAAAGCTGCGACAGGCCGAACATGTCGGCGCGGTGGATGATCATGGTGTTGGCCGACGGAATGTCGAGCCCGCTCTCCACGATGCTGGTGGCCAAAAGCACATCGGCCTTGCCGTCGTAGAAATCGTTCATCCGCTGGTCCAGATCCCCGGCCGCCATCTGGCCATGCGCCACGATCACCGAAACCTCGGGCACATGGGTTTTCAGGAAATCCTCGACCTCTGGCAGATCGGCGATGCGGGG
The DNA here is from genome assembly GCA_052387855.1 of Paracoccaceae bacterium. GTDB lineage: Bacteria > Pseudomonadota > Alphaproteobacteria > Rhodobacterales > Rhodobacteraceae > CAIYZT01. Next base: position 155,995 of record JBQTIT010000021.1, on the reverse strand, counting down.
GACGACATAAAAGCTTTGCCCGCCGCGATGATGCTCGCGCAACAGCGCCTCGCGCAGGGTGACGCCGTCGAACTCGCTGACATAGGTGCGGATCGCCAGCCGGTCCACCGGCGGGGTCGCGATGATCGACAGATCCCGCACCCCGCTGAGCGAAAGCTGCAAGGTGCGCGGGATCGGCGTCGCGGTCAGGGTCAGAACATGCACCTCTGACCGCATCTCTTTCAGGCGCTCCTTGTGGGTGACGCCGAAATGCTGCTCTTCGTCGATGATCAAGAGGCCAAGGCTCTTGAAGGCGATCCCCTTGGCCAAGAGCGCATGGGTGCCGACCACGATGTCGACCCGCCCCTCGGCCATCAAGGCGCGGGTCTGGGCCGCCTCCTTGGCGCCGACAAAGCGCGACAGGGGGCGAACCGACACCGGAAAGCCCCGGAAACGCTCGGCAAAGCTGCGATAGTGCTGGCGGGCGAGCAGGGTCGTCGGGCAGATCACCGCCACCTGCATCCCCGACAGCGCCGCGACAAAGGCCGCCCGCATCGCCACCTCGGTCTTGCCGAAACCGACATCACCGACCACCAGCCGATCCATTGGCGCACCCTTTTCAAGGTCGGTGACCACATCGGCGATGGCGGCAAGCTGGTCGTCGGTTTCCTGATAGGGAAAGCGGGCGGCGAAGGATTCCCAGATGGAATGGGGCGCTTGCAGCACCGGGGCGTGGCGCAGCGCGCGTTCGGCCGCGATGCGCATCAGCCGGTCGGCGATGTCCTTGATGCGCTGCTTGAGCCGCGCCTTTCTGGCCTGCCAGGCGCCGCTGCCAAGCTTGTCGAGCAGCCCCTCTTCGTGGCCAAAGCGGCTGAGAAGCTCGATATTCTCCACCGGAAGGTACAGCTTGGCGCCCTCGGCATATTCGAGCGCGACGCAGGCGTGCGGCGCGCCAAGCGCGGTGATCGTCTCCAGCCCCAGATAGCGACCGACGCCATGTTCGACATGCACCACCAGATCGCCGGGCGTCAGGGTATCGGCGTCGCGCAGAAAGTTCTCGGCCTTGCGCCGCTTGCGCGGCTTGGCGGTCATCCGCTCGCCCAGAACGTCCTGTTCGGAAATCACGGTCAGCCCGGGCGCGGCAAAGCCGGCCTCTAGCGGCCAGACCATCAGGAAAAGCCCGCCGCGCCCCTCTGGCACCTCGCGAAAGTCGCGGACCGGTCGGGCGCCCACAAGGCCCTGCTCTTGCAAGAGCCCCGCCATCCGCTCGCGCGCGCCCTCGGAATAGGCGGCGATCACCACCTGCGCGCGGGTCAGCTCTTCACGAATGTGATCGGCCAGGGCCCCGAAAAGGTTGGCGTTTTCCTGAACCCGCTCGGGGGCAAAGCTGCGCCCTGCGCGCGCGCCCGCGTCCAGAACACCCGGACCGGGCGGCAGGCCCTGCGGCACCAGCCGGATCACGCGGCGCCCGTCCAGCGCCTGATCCCAGCCGGCCTCGTCCAGGTAAAGCAGGCCGGGCGGGACGGGCTTGTAGACCGAATCCATCCGCCCGCGCGCCGCCATCGCCTCGCGGCGGGCGTCGTACTGGTCCTCGATCCCCTCCCAGCGGGCGCGCCGGGCGGCATCCAGCCGGTCGTCCAGCATCACCGAGGCGCCGGGCAGATAGTCAAAGACCGTGCCCAGCCTTTCGTGAAAGAAGGGCAGCCAATGCTCCATCCCCTGATGCTTGCGCCCGGCGGTGACGGCGGCATAAAGCGGGTCCTCGGCCCCCCCTGCCCCGAATTCCACCCGGTAGTTCTGGCGAAACCGGCTGATCGCGGCCGCGTCCAGGATGATTTCGGACATCGGGGCAAACTCGACCCGCGACAGCCTTTCCACCGTGCGCTGGCTGATCGGGTCAAACCGGCGCGCCCCGTCAAGCTGATCGCCGAAGAAGTCCAGCCGCACCGGGCCAAGGTTGCCCGGCGGAAAGATGTCGACGATCCCGCCCCGGATCGCATAATCCCCCGGCTCGGCCACGCTTGAGGCCGGGGTAAACCCCATGCGGGCCAGAAACCCCTTCAGCCGGGACTCGTCCACCCTGTCGCCCACCTGCGCCACCAGCGAGGCATGCTGCATCACCTCGGGCGCCGGAACGCGCTGGGTGGCGGCGCCGAGCGTGGTCAGCAGGACAAAGGGCCGCGCCAGCCCGCTGGCCAGGGCGGCCAGCGTTGACATCCGGCGCGCCGCGATCAGCGGATTGGGCGAGATGCGGTCATAGGGCAGACAGTCCCAGGCGGGAAAGTCCAGCACCGCCACCTCGGGCGCCATCACCGCCAGGGCTTGCCGCATCGCCTCGGCCCGCCGGTCATCGCGCGCGATGTGGATGACGGCCGCCCCCCGCGCCAGTTCGCGCGCAACCAGACGCGCGTCAAAGCCCTCGGGGGCGCCGCCAAGCATCACGGGGTGGGACGGCATCTTAGCGCGGGACCAGGAGTTGAAGGTTGTGCCACATTCCGAACAGCGATGTCACGAAGATCGCCAGCATTCCCAGCACCTGTGTGACCAGCCGGTGCCGGAACAGACGGCGGAACAGCGCCTCTCCCTGCCCCTCGCCCGCCGCGATCCGCATCGCCGCACGCAGCGACAGGCCCCCGAGCACCGTCAAAGGCACCAGGATGAACAGCAGCGCGCTGGCAACTTCGACGTCATAGACAAAGGCCAAAAGGCCAAGCGTCGTCGTCACAAAGAAAATTCCCGCCACCACAAAGGTGCCCGAGACGCGGGCGATGAACAAGAGGCGCGTGACATTGATGCGCACCAGCGTCTCAAGATCCTCAAGCGCCTGACCGCGCTCGCGCCGGGCCCGCTGGATCACGTCATGGGGCACGCCCAGCACCCAATGGCTGGCCGAGGACCAGATCACGCCCAGGCCAATCCAGTACCACAGGTTCGAAAAGGACCGCATGTCGATCAGTTCAAAGATGAGTTGAACCAGATCCAAGCGCCAAACCCTCTGTCCCGGCCGCCCAAGCGCCGGCTTGAGACTTTGCGCTTTCCATGGCAGGACAGGGGTCGGAACTCAAGCCCTTTTGCCAAAGGCCGGCGCATGCACCCTGTCCACGCCCCCCATCCGCTGACGCGCCACCGCCGGCTGAAATCCTCGGCCGCGCTGCGCGCGCTGGCGCAGGAAAACAGCCTCAGCCTCGGCGATCTGATCTGGCCGGTCTTCCTGCGCGAGGGCAAGGCCCTCAGCGAGCCCATCCCCTCGATGCCCGGCGTGGCGCGGCTCTCGGTCGATCTGGCGGTGCGCGCGGCCGAAGAGGCGGCGGCGCTTGGCATCCCCGCCATCTGCCTCTTTCCCTATACCGAGATGGCGCTGCGCACGGTCGGCTGCGAAGAGGCCTGGAACCCCGACAACCTGACCAACCGCGCCATCCGCGCCATCAAGGCCGAGGTGCCGCAGATCGCGGTGATGACCGATGTCGCGCTTGATCCCTACAACGCGCTAGGCCATGACGGGTTGGTGCGCGACGGCGTGGTGCTGAACGACGAGACGGTCGAGGCGCTGGTGCGCCAGGCGCTGGCCCAGGCGGAAAGCGGCGCCGACATCATCGGCCCCTCGGACATGATGGACGGGCGCATCGGCGCGATCCGCCGCGCGCTCGAAGGCGCCGGGCACCAGAATGTCGCGATCATGTCCTATGCCGCCAAATACGCCAGCGCCTTCTACGGCCCCTTCCGCGACGCGGTCGGCGCCTCGGGCACGCTCAAGGGCGACAAGAAGACCTACCAGATGAACCCGGCCAATTCGGACGAGGCGCTGCGCCTTGTCCAGCGCGATCTGGCCGAGGGGGCGGACATGGTCATGGTCAAGCCCGGCCTGCCCTATCTCGACGTCGTGCGCCGGGTCAAGGACGCCTTCGGCGCCCCGACCTTTGCCTATCAGGTCAGCGGCGAATACGCGATGATCCAGGCCGCCGCACGGAACGGCTGGATCGACGGCGAACGCGCGATGCTGGAAAGCCTGATGGCCTTTCGCCGGGCCGGCTGCGATGGGGTGCTGACCTATTTCGCGCTGGATGCGGCGCGGGCGATCCGGGCGGGGCGCGCCTGACGGCAAGCTCCCGCCGATCCGCGCGGCGGGCATGACAAGCCCGGCCAAGTGCCTTATACTAAAGGCGCAGGGGCCAGCAGAGCCCCGTTGAGGCAAGGGGCTTTGATCATGGACATCACCAGACGTTGGATTTTTGCGGCCGGCGGGGCCAGCCTTGTGCTGTCGGCCTGCGCGGGCGGGATCGAGGGCAATGGCGTCGGCTCGGACGGCGCGGCCGAGATCGACGCGCGGGTCGACGCCTCGCGCGACTATCTGTTGCAGAACCACGCGGGCACCCAGGACCTCGTCAGCCGCGCGGCCGGCATCCTCTACATGCCGCTCGTGACCGAGGCGGGATTCATCTTTGGCGGCGCCTTCGGCCGCGGGGCGCTGCGCATCGGCGGGGCCACGGTCGATTACTATTCGGCCACCCGGGCCTCGGTCGGCCTGCAGATCGGCGCGCAGCAGTTCGCGCATGCGCTCTTCTTCATGACCGAATCCGCCCTCGCCGATTTCCGCAGCGGCAGCGGCTGGGCCGCCTCGGCCGACCTGCGCTATGCCACCTTCACCGATGGCGCCAGCGCCGGCAAGCAGACCAACGAGCTGGGCGAGGTGATCGCCCTGGTCTATGGCCAGCAGGGCCTGATCGCCGGCGCCTCGCTGGCCGGCACCAAATACACCCGCATCATACCCTGAAAGCCCCCCTTGCCTCATCCCCTGTGGACAAATATCCCACGGGGGCAGCCGGTCCGTGTCGGGCCGGCGCGGGGGTGTGAAACCCCCGCCCTGCGCCGCCTCAGCGCAGGCGCCGGATCAGGCTCGATGTGTCGCCGCGCCCGCCGCCCATCAGTTGCACATCCTTGTAGAACTGGTCCACCAGCGCCGTGACCGGCAGACGGGCGCCGATCTGGTCGGCCGTGTCCAGGCAGATGCCCAGATCCTTGCGCATCCAGTCCACCGCAAAGCCAAAGTCAAAGCGGTCCTCCAGCATGGTCCTGTGCCGGTTCGCCATCTGCCAAGAGCCGGCGGCCCCCTGCGAGATCACCTCCACCACCGCCGCCCCGTCGAGCCCGGCCTTCTGGCCAAAGGCCAGCGCCTCGGACAGGCCCTCCATCAGCCCCGCGATGCAGATCTGGTTCATCATCTTGGCAAGCTGCCCCGCGCCGCTTTCGCCCAGCCGGCGGCAGATGCGGGCATAGGCCGCGATCACCGGCTCGGCCGCGTCATATTCTGCCTGACCGCCGCCGCACATCACCGACAGGGCGCCATTCTCGGCCCCCGCCTGCCCACCCGACACCGGCGCGTCGACAAAGCCGAGCCCCATCCCCGCCGCCACCTGATGCAGCTCGCGCGTGACCCGGGCCGAGACCGTGGTGTGATCGACCAGGATCGACCCCCGTCCCATCCCGGCAAAGGCCCCCTCGGGCCCCAGGCAGACCGAACGCAGGTCATCATCGTTGCCGACGCAGGCCATCACGAAATCGGCCCCCGCCGCCGCCGCCGCCGGGCTGGGCGCGCTTGTCCCGCCATGGCGGGCAACCCAGGCCTCGGCCTTGGCCGGGCTGCGGTTGTAGACCGTCACCTGGTGCCCCTTGGCGGAAAGATGCCCGGCCATCGGAAACCCCATGACGCCCAACCCCAGAAATGCCACCTTGGCCATCGCATCCTCCGCATTGCCGATCCTGCCCGGATCGACTAGGAACCAAGCCGAGAGCGGCGTCAAGAACGGGCCAGGAATGCTGAAACTTTTCCAATGGCTGGTCCGCATCACTTCGGCCATCCTGGCGATGGTGGTGATCGCCTTTCTGGGCGCGCAATATTTCCTGTCGCGCTCGCTTCCCGATTACGACGAGGATTTCACCCTGGCCGGCCTTGACGCCGAGGTCGAGATCGTCCGCGACACGGCGGCCATTCCGCATATCTTCGGACAGACCGATGCCGATGTGTTCTTTGCGCTGGGGTTTGCCCATGCCCAGGACCGGCTCTGGCAGATGACCATGCTGCGGCGCACCGCCCAGGGCCGCCTGTCCGAGATCTTTGGCGAGCGGACCGCCGGGATTGACGAAATCCTGCGCCGCTTCGACCTTTACGAGACCTCGCTGCAATCGGTCGGCGTGCAGGACGCGCCGACCACCTTGGCTCTTGAGGCCTACGCGCGGGGGGTCAACGCCTGGATTTCGCAGATCAACGCCGGCGCGCGGGGGCGTGGGGCGCCGGAGTTCTTTCTGTTCGAGCCTTCGATCGACGCCTGGGCGCCGGCCGATTCGATCGCGATCATCAAGCTGATGGCGGTGCAGCTTTCCGGGCATCTTGAGGCCGAGGTGCTGCGCGCGCAGGCCTCGCTGGCGCTGGACCCGGCGCGTCTGGCCGACATCCTGCCCGACGATCCCACCCAGGCCGTGATGGGCCTGCCCGATTTCGCCGCGCTGATGCCCGGCGCGCCCGGGATGCGGTCCGATGCGCCCACAGCCTATGCGCTGGCCGACCTGCCGCTGTCGCCCTTCAAGTCGCGCGCCTTTGCCGGGGCCTCGAACGCCTGGGCGGCGGCACCGCTGCGCACGGCGGCCGGCGGCTCGCTTCTGGCGAACGATCCGCATCTGGGCCTGACCGCGCCCTCGATCTGGTACCTTGCCCGGCTGGGCCTGCAATCGGGCGATGTGATCGGCGGCACGATTCCGGGCCTGCCCGTGGTGCTGGTCGGCCGGTCCGAGCGGCTGGCCTGGGGCATCACCTCGTCCACGATGGATGACCAGGACATCGTGATCGAACGGCTGAACCCGGACAACCCCGAGCAATATCTGACGCCGGCGGGCCCGAGGGACTTCGTCACCCGCCGCTCGATCCTGAAGATCAAGGACGCGCCCTCGGTCACGCTGACCCTGCGCTGGTCCGAGGCGGGGCCGGTCCTGCCGGGCAGCCATTACGATCTGGCCAGCATCACCCCCGCCGGCCATGTGGCGGCGCTGGCCTGGACCGCGCTGGCCGCCGACGACACCTCGGTCACGGCGGCGATGGGGCTGATGCGGGCCGGCAACCGTCAAGAGGCACTCGCGGCCGGGGCGCTGTTCGTGGCGCCGTCGCAGAACCTCATGCTCGCCGATGCCGAAGGCGTGGCCTTCCAGATGATCGGCCGGATGCCGGCGCGCGACCCGGCGCACCGCACCCAGGGGCGCATGCCCGCCCCGGGATGGGAAGGCGCCAACCGCTGGACCGGCTTTCTGCCCTACAGCGACAACCCGCGCGACGTCGCGCCGGCCTCGGGCCTTCTTGGCAACACCAACAACAAGATCATCGACCGGCCCTTTCCGCTTCACGTCAGCTATGACTGGGGCGACACCCAGCGCATCCAGCGCTTTCTGGCGCTGATGAAGGAACGCGACATCCACACCCGCGACAGCTTTATCGAGGCGCAGACCGACACCGTCTCGCCCACGGCGCGGGCGCTTCTGCCGCTGATCGGGGCGGACCTGTGGTACACCGGCGAGCCGGCCGCCGAAGGCACGCCCGAGCGGCAGCGGCAGAAGGCGCTGGCGCTGATGGCGCAATGGAACGGCGAGATGAGCGAGCATCTGCCCGAGCCGCTGATCGCCGAGGCCTGGATGCGCGCGCTGCAACGGCGCCTGACGGCGGACGAGCTCGGGCCGCTGGCCGGCAAGTTCGACCGGCCCGAGCCGGTGTTCATCGAGCGCGTCTACCGCAACGTGGCCGGCGCCTCGGTCTGGTGCGACGTGGTCCAGTCGGCCCCGACCGAGACCTGCACCGACATCGCCCGCGCCGCCCTGGACGAGGCGCTGATCGAGCTGACCGAAGCCTGGGGACCGGCGATCGAAAGCTGGCGCTGGGGCGAGGCGCATCAGGCCACCCATGACCACCCGGTGCTGGGCGAGGTGCCGTTCCTGCGCAGCTTTGTCAACATCCGCCAGTCGACCAGCGGCGGCGACAGCACGCTGATGCGCGGGCGCACCAAGGGCAGCGGGCCGGAGCCCTATCTCAACGTCCACGCAGGGGCCTACCGGGGCGTCTATGACTTCGCCGATCCCGATTCGTCGGTCTATATCCTGTCGACCGGGCAGTCAGGCCATCCGCTGAGCCGGTATTACGACGATCAGAGCGTGCTGTGGCGCACGGGCGAATACCTGCCGATGAGCCTTGACCCAGCGCTTGCACGGGCCGGCGCGGCGGGGATTTCGGTGCTTGCGCCTGCCGGGCCGTAGCGCGGACCCTGGCGCGGATGCGGGGGTTTCACACCCCCGCGCCGGCAAAGCCGGCTGCCCCCGTGGGATATTTTCGCACAGGGGATGAAGCAGGCCGTCCGGCGGTCAGAGCGCGGCAAAGCGGTTTTGCTGCGAAGGTGTCCAGCGCACCGACAGGGTCCAGCCCGTCTCGTCCTCATGCTCGGTCTCGACCACGTCCTCGCCGTGCAGCCAGGCGCGGCGGCGCCCCTCGGCAAAGGTCAGGTGCAGCCTGGCGCCGGTCCGTTCCTGCGCGACCGCCGCCTCGATGGCGCCGAGCAGCGCCTCCACCCCCTCGCCCGTCAGGGCCGAGACCGCCTGCACCCCCTCGCGGCTGCCGTGCTGGCTGCCGAGCGAGGCCCGGGCCGCGCCGGTGACCAGGTCCAGCTTGTTCCAGACCTCGATCTGCGGCGTGGTGCGCGGCAGGCCGATGGCGGCAAGGATATCGGCCACGTCGGCCGACTGCTCGGCGCTCTCGGGATGCGAGATGTCGCGGACATGCAGCACAAGGTCCGCCTCGAGCACCTCTTCGAGCGTGGCGCGAAAGGCGGCGACAAGCTGGGTCGGCAGGTCGGAGATGAAGCCGACGGTGTCGGACAGGATGATCTTTTGCCCCGAGGGCAGGGTCAGGCCGCGCATCGTGGGGTCAAGCGTGGCAAAGAGCATGTCCTTGGCCAGAACCTCGGCCCCGGTGAGGCGGTTGAAGAGGGTCGACTTGCCGGCGTTGGTGTAGCCGACCAGAGCCACGATCGGAAAGGGCACCTTGGCGCGGGCGGCGCGGTGCAGCACGCGCGTGCGCACCACCCGGTCAAGCTGGCGCTTGAGGCGGATCACCTGATCGTCGATGGCGCGCCGGTCGCTTTCGATCTGCGTCTCGCCCGGGCCACCGACAAAGCCGAAGCCGCCGCGCTGGCGTTCTAGGTGGGTCCAGGCCCGCACCAGACGCGAGCGCTGATAGGACAGGGCCGCCAGTTCGACCTGAAGCACCCCCTCGCGCGTGCGGGCGCGGTCGGCGAAGATTTCAAGGATCAGGCCGGTCCGGTCAAGGATCTTGACCCCCCATTCCTTTTCAAGGTTGCGCTGCTGGATCGGGCTGACGGTGCCGTCGATCAGCACGAGCGCGACATCGAGCGCCTTGAACCGCGCGCCCAGATCGGCGAGCTTGCCGGAGCCCAGAAGCGTGCCGGCGCTGACCTTGGGCAGGCGGACCACCTCGCCCCCCACCAGATCGAGCCCCGGCAGGGCCCGTGCCAGGGCCATCGCCTCGGCCAGGCGCAGATCGGGCAGGCGGCGCGCGGCGCGGTCCTTGAGGTCTGGGTGCAGCACATAGGCGCGCGTGACGGCCCGCGCGGTGCCGTGCAGTCGCGCGGCCCTGGCCTTTTGCCGTTCCTCGATCCAGAACGGCTCTTCGCCCTCGTCCGGGTGCTCAGAAATTACTCTTCACCATCGTAAAGGTTGACGGGCCCGCCCGGCATGATGGTCGAGATGGCGTGCTTGTAGACCAGTTGCGACTGCCCGTCGCGGCGCAGCAGCACGCAGAAATTGTCAAACCAGGTGATGACGCCCTGCAACTTGACCCCGTTGATCAGAAAAATCGTAACCGGAATCTTTGCCTTGCGAACATGGTTCAGAAAGGCGTCCTGCAAATTCTGTTTATCGGCGGCCATTTCGCTTATGCCTTTTGATCATTGATTTCCAGGGCCCTCGCCTGGCGAGCGGGGCTCTTGGCTTCTTTATGCTGGGGAATGCGCCGGCTTTCCAGAGGAAAAGCGATGCCTCAGTCCTCTTCGCCCTCGCCCCCGGCGCCGCCCTTGCCGGACGAGACCACGCCCAGCGATTTCAGCTTGCGGTGCAGCGCGCTGCGCTCCATGCCGACGAAGCCGGCGGTACGGCTGATGTTGCCGGAAAAGCGGTTGATCTGGGTCAGCAGATATTCGCGCTCAAAGACCTCGCGCGCTTCGCGCAGCGGCAGCATCGCCACGGCGCCGCCCAGGATCATGCGCCCGGTGCCCTGCTCGGGGCTTTCCTGCCCCGGAAGCTCGCGCCCCTCGATCGGGCCGGCGCCCTCGCCCAGGATCAGCACCCGCTCGATCACGTTGCGCAACTGACGGATGTTGCCGGGCCATTGCATGGTCTGAAGCATGGCCTCGGCCTCTTCGGACAGGCCGCGCAGGGGCAGACCCTGGGTGCGGTGGAACATCTCGATGAAATGGCGGGCCAGATCGGGAATGTCCTCGCGCCGTTCTGCGAGCGAGGGGACGCTGATCGGCACCACGTTGAGCCGGTCGTATAGCTCTTGCCGGAACAGGCCCTTGCCGATCTCCTGGCGCAGCTCGCGCGAGGTCGAGGAAATGACGCGCAGGTCGACCCGCACCTTGTCGACCCCGCCCAGCCGCGAGAACTGCTGTTCGGTCAGCACGCGCAGGATCTTGGACTGGCTGCCAAGCGGCATGTCGGCCACCTCGTCCAGATAGACGATGCCGCCATGCGCCTGCTCCAGCAGGCCGCGCTCGACCCCGCGCTCGGCGGTCTCGCGGCCAAAGAGCACCTCTTCCAGACGCTCTGGCTCGATCGTCGCGGCCGAGACGGTGACAAAGGGCCCGCCGGCGCGGTTGGAATGGGCGTGGATATAGCGCGCGGCCAGTTCCTTGCCCGACCCTGCCGGCCCCGAGAACATCACCCGCCCGTTCGATTTGGTCACCTTGTCAAGCTGGGCGCGCAGGGTCTTGAACGCGGCGGAGGCGCCCAGCATCTCGGTCGAGGCATTGTCGCGCCGGCGCAGATCGGCGTTTTCGCGGCGCAGGCGGCTGGTTTCCATCGCGCGGCTGACCACGACCATCAACTGGTCGATGTTGAAGGGCTTTTCGATGAAGTCATAGGCCCCCTGCTTGATCGCGGCGACCGCGATCTCGATGTTGCCATGGCCCGAAATGATGACGACCGGCACATCGGGGTTGTCGCGCTTGACGGTCTTGAGAATGTCGATGCCGTCCATGCGGCTGTCTTTCAGCCAGATGTCCAGGATCATCAGCGCCGGGGCATCGTCATTGATCTCTGCCATGCAGTCGTCGGAATTGCCGACCAGGCGCACGGCATAGCCTTCGTCCCGCAGGATGTCGCCGATCAATTCGCGGATGTCTTTCTCGTCATCGACGATCAGGATGCTGGTCATCTCACTCCCCATGGGCTTTGCGCGCGCTCTTGCGGCGCGGCGCGCGGGACAGGCGGATCACCGCCTCGGCCCCGCAGTGGTTGTTTCCGTCAAAGATCGCGGCGTCACGCAGTTCAAGCGTGCCGCCGTGTTCCTCGACGATCTTCTTGACGATCGGCAGGCCCAGGCCCGTGCCCTTGTCGCGTGTGGTGACATAGGGCTCGAACAGGCGGGCCCGGTCGGGTGGCAGGCCGGTGCCGTTGTCGGCGATGCTGATCGTCGCGCCGCCGTCGTCCACCGTCAGGGCGACGCGGATTTCTCCCTGGTAGGGTGCCGCGATCCGCTCGCGCTGCGCCTCGATCGATTCGCCGGCGTTCTTCATCAGGTTGATCAGCGCCTGGCCGATCATGGTGCCGTCCAGATCCATCGTCACCGGCTCGGCCGGCAGGGCGGACACAAAGCGCACGTCGGGCTGGCCGTTTTCCTGCAACAGCAGCGCGCCCCGGATCAGCGCCACCAGGTCCTGCTCTTCGCGGACCGGCTCCGGCATGCGCGCGAACTTGGAAAACTCGTCGACGATGCGGCGCAGGTCCGCCGTCTGGCGCACGATGACGTCGGTGTACTGCTCCAGATCCTCGGGGTCGTTCACCTGCGCGCGGAACTTGCGCTTGATCCGCTCGGCCGAAAGCTGGATCGGGGTCAGCGGGTTCTTGATCTCATGCGCGATGCGCCGGGCCACATCGCCCCAGGCCGCCATGCGCTGGGCCGAGACGAGGTCGGTCACATCGTCAAAGGCCACGACCACGCCTTCAAGACTGTCCTTGCCGCGCCGTTCGGACATGCGCACGAGCAGGCTTTCCTGCCGCCCGCGCCGGATCAGGCGCACCTCTTCCTGGGCCGAGGCCAGCCCCTCGGCCCGCAGGCGGTGCAAGAGCGCGGCGAATTCCGGCACCGCCAGCGCCAGATCGGTTCCCTCGACCTGCTGCGCCTCAAGGTCCAGCAGACGTTCGGCCGCCGGGTTGGCAAAGTCGACCAGACCGTTGTGATCCAGCCCGATCACCCCGGCCGTGACCGAGGACAGCACCGAATCGAACAGCCGGCGCCGCGCCTCGGTCTGGCGGTTCGAGATCATCAGCGCCTCGCGCTGGCCCCGTAGCTGCCGCGTCATCTGGTTGAAGAGCCGGCCCAGCATGGAAATCTCGTCATCGCCGGGTTCCTCGACGACCTGCACATCCAGATCCCCTGCCCCGACCCGCTGCGCGGCCAGCGCCAGCCGGCCGACAGGGCGCGCCAGCCGTTCGGCAAACCACAGGCCGCCCCAGGTGGCCGCCAGGATCACGATCACCGCAAAGCCGAGGTACAGCAGGCCAAAGTTCAGCAGAACCTTGCCGCGATCGGCCTCAAGCTGCTGATACAGGGCGACATTCTGCTGGGTCTCGTCCAAAAGCCCCAGAATCTCGCCATCGACCCGCCGCGCGACGTAAAGATAGCGGTCAACGAAGCTGGGCAGATGCACCAGCGCGCGAAACTCGTTGTTGGGCCAATCCTCGACCAGAACGATCTCGCCGGCGCGGGCGCGGGCAAGATCCTCTGCCGAGGGGCGTTCGAAGTCGAACAGATAGCTGCGCTCGCCCCGCGTGCGCAGATCGCCCGCGCCGTCGATCAGGAACACCTCCTTCAGCCCGCGCTGGATCGCCGCCTGCCCTTGGGTCAGAAGCGGGCGCACATCGCCGTCGTTGAGGAAAAAGCGCGACTGCTTGGCAATCTCAAGATGCCCCGCCAGGGTCTGCGCGTCGGCCTTGAGGTTGTTCTGGTGTTCCTTTTCATAGGCCTCGGCGGCGGCAAGCGACGAGCCGACCACGTTCGACACCCGCTCGGAAAACCAGCCCTCAAGGCCGATGTTGACGGTCAGCACCGCAAAGACCGCGACCAGAACCGTCGGCACCAGCGCGACAAGGGCAAAGACCCCCGACAGGCGCAGGTGCAACCGCGAGCCGGCCGACTGGCTGCGCCGGTCCGCCACCATCCGCGCCAGCCGCGCCGTGACCAGCGCCGCGATCAAGAGGACATAGACCAGGTCGGCCAGCAGGACCAGGCGCAGGTTGGTGCTGTCGGCGCGCAGGTTCAGCGGGCCAAGCGCCAGGTAGGTGGCCAGGACAAGGAACGGGCCAAGGGCGACAAGACCAAAGGTCGCGGCGTTCTGCACCCGGCGCAAGCGCCGCAGCCGCACCAGACGGTGCTTCCATGTGTCCGTTCGGCTCTGGCCCTTCAACCGCCGGTCCCGCCCCTTGCTGCCATTTCCTGGACAGGCGCCGGCCTGGCCGCGGGGCGCGTCATTTGCGACACGGCCCCTGTGGCCGTATTACATCAGCTTGCGCCGGCGAGTCACGCGGATATCCAGCTCTGTGATCTTTTTGCGCAAGGTATTGCGGTTGATCCCGAGCAGGTCGGCACATCTTGCCTGATTGCCGGCGGTGGCATCCAGCGCGATCTCGATCAGCGGCACCTCGATTTCGCGCAGGATGCGGTCATAAAGACTCGACGGCGGCAACTGCCCGCCGTGCAGGTCAAAGTAGCGTTGCAGATGCGCCTGGACCGAGGCGGCCAGCCGCTCGCCCTCGGGAAGGCCGCGCGCGGCGCGGCGCTCGGGCCCCGCGCCGTCAAGCGCCGCCTCGACCTCCGCCCTTCCGATCTCGGGCTCTGCCGAGGTAATCACCATCCGCTTGAGCAGGCTTTCAAGCTGGCGCACGTTGCCCGGCCAGGGATGCTGGCGCAAGAGCGCCATCGCCTCGGGCGCAAGCCGCCGCTGGGTGCCCAGATCGCGCCCCAGCCGGGCCAGGAAGTGCTCGGCCAGCAGCGGGATATCCTCGACCCGCTCGCGCAGCGCCGGCACGGCCAGGGCGATGCCGCCCAACCTATAGAACAGGTCCTTGCGAAAGGCGCCCGAGGCGACGCGGGCGGACAGATCGGCCTGCGAGCTGGCCAGGACCCGGGGCGGGTTTGCCGGCAGCGCGTCAAGCATGCGCACCAGCCGCGCCTGCGCCTCTTCGGAAAAATCCGCGACCTCTTCCAGCACCATCGAGCCGCCGCGCAGCTTGCCCAGCAGCGCCTGCACCGCCTCGGTGCCGATCAGGTCAGCGCCCTGCACCGCGACAAAGGGCAGGTTCCGGCGGTCCGAGAAATCGTGCAGCGCGCGGGCGATCAGCGACTTTCCGGTGCCGCTTTCCCCGACGATCAGCACCGGAAGATCGGTGTTCAGCACCCGCGCGACCAGCCGGTACAGCGACTGCATCGCCGGCGTGCGCCCGACAAGCGGCAGATCGTCGACCGGCGCGGCGGCGGCCGGACCGGCCGGCGGCACCAGCCGTCGCCGCTTGATCTCCAGCGCCTTGGCCGAGCGTTTCATCAAGTCGGGCAGGTCAAAGGGCTTGGGCAGATAGTCGAATGCCTCGGCCTCGGCCGCCTGGATCGCGGTCATGATCGTGTTCTGGGCCGAGATCACGATCACCGGCAGGCCGGGCCGCAGCCGCGCGATCTGCGGCAGCGCTTCCAGCCCGTTGCCGTCGGGCATGACCACGTCCGAGATCACGAGGTCGCCCTTGCCCTCTTCGACCCAGCGCATCAGCGTCTGCATCGAGGAGGTGGCATGCACCCGGCAACCGGCGCGGGTAAAGGCCTGGGTCAGCACGGTCCGGATCGTGCGGTCGTCATCGGCCAGCAGGATGGTGCCATCCATGGCTAATTCTCCGAATCAAGCGCGGCGCGCGGGGCGAGCGGCAGGGAAATGCGAAAGACGGTGCGACCGGGCTGGCTGTCGAGCGAGATCCAGCCCTGATGGTCGGCGATGATCTTGGCCACCAGCGCCAGGCCCAGCCCGGTGCCGTTCTCCTTGCCAGAGACAAAGGGCTCGAACACGCTCTGCTGCAACTCGGCCGGCACGCCGGGGCCATCGTCGATCACCTCGACCTGAAGCGGCAGAGCGGCCGAGGTGCCGTCGCGAAAACGGCGGCGCAGGGTGAAATCGTAGTAGCTGCGCAGGCGGATCGTGCCACCGGCGGGGCCGGCCGCCTCGGCCGCGTTCTTGATCAGGTTCAGGAACACCTGCATCAGTTGGTCGGGGTCGGCATGGGTCAGCGGCAGCGAGGGGTCATAGTCTTCGGTGATCCGCATGCCGGCGGCAAAGCCGACCAGGGCCGAACGGCGCGCCCGGTCCAGCGCGTCGTGCAGGTTGACCGCCCGGCGCTGCGGCGGGCGCTGGTCGCCAAAGCGCTCGACCTGTTCCAGCAGCTTCACGATCCGCCGCGTCTCTTCGACGATCAGGTCGGTCAACTCGCGGTCCTCGGCGCCAAGGTTCATCGCCAGAAGCTGCGCCGCGCCGGCGATGCCGGCGAGCGGGTTCTTGATCTCGTGCGCCAGCATCTCGGCCATGCCGATGGCCGAGCGCGACGCGCCCGCCCCGCCCGGACCGCGCCCCAGCCGGTCGGCCATCTCGCGCGGGGTGATCAGGACCAAAAGCCCGCCGCCCGCCTCTGGCAGCGCCGACAGGGTGATCGAGCAATGCGCCGGCGGCCGCTCGCCCGTGGACAGCGACGCCTCGGAGATGAAGACCGGCGACTGATCGCGGCGCGCCCGCGCGATGGCCTCGTCCATCGGGGCGTCGATCGCCAGCCGCGCGGTCAGGGGCCGGCCAAGCAGGCTGCGCGCCGACAGGTTCAGAAAGGTCTCGGCGGCGGCGTTGACGGCAGCGACAAGACCGGCATCGTCCAGCACCAGCGCCGGCAGCGGCAGCGCGGCCCAGACCGGGGGCGAGGCGGCCGCGCTCATGCGGCGGCCTCGCAAAAGGCGCGTTCCAGCAGGCGGATCACCGATGCCGGGTCGGTTTCGGTCAGGATGGCGTCGCGGTCGGCCTCGGGCGCGCTGCGGTCAAGATACCAGCCCAGATGCTTGCGCACCACCCGCAGGCCCAGATCGGTGCCGTAAAAGGACAGGCAGGAGTCGTAATGCCCGATCACCAGCGCCGCCAGCGCCGCGCCTTCGGGCACCACGGGCGCCGGGGCGCCGAACAGGCGGGCGGCAATATCGGCCAGCACCCAGGGCGCGCCCTGCGCCCCGCGCCCGATCATGACCCCGTCCGCGCCGCTGAGGTCCATCGCCCGCCGCGCGCTGCGGGGGCAGCGGATGTCGCCATTGGCGATGACCGGCACGCGCACCGCCTCCTTGACGGCGCGGATCGCGGACCAGTCGGCCTGACCCTTGTAGAACTGGCAGCGCGTGCGGCCGTGGATCGTGATCATCGCCACCCCTGCCCCTTCGGCCAGCCGGGCGATCTGGGGCGCGTTGAGGCTGGCATCGTCCCAGCCGAGCCGCGTTTTCAGCGTGACCGGAACGCTGACCGCGCCCACCACAGCCTCGATCAGCCGCAAGGCGAGGTCGGGCTCTTTCATCAGCGCTGACCCGCAGGCGCCGTTGCCGCCCGAGGCGGTGACCCTTTTGGCCGGGCAGCCCATGTTGATGTCGATGATCCGCGCGCCCTGCCCTTCAAGATAGCGCGCGGCCTCGGCCATCAGGACGGGGTCGCGACCGGCAAGCTGCACGGCGGTCGCCTGCTCGTCGAACCCCAGCTCGGCCCGGGCGCGCGCCATTGGGCGCTGGTTCACCATATCCTCGCTGGCCACCATTTCCGACACCACCAGCCCGGCCCCGAACCGCGCCACGATGCGCCGGAACGGCAGGTCGGTGATGCCGGCCATCGGCGCCAGCAGCACCGGAGGGAAAAGGCCAAGGGCAGCAAGCGGCATCATGTATGTCCCGGTCAGGCCAAAGGCGTCGCAGCCCGGGGTGGGGCCAGGCAAGGCGCCTTGGCCAGCATAGCGGCGCAAAGCGGCGTTTGCACATTCTTTGTGCAGTTACGGCGTGAAATGGCGCATTTTTGGGCGCGCGCGATGCGCGGCGGGGCCCGCCCCCGCAGAAAGGCTATTTTCCTTGTCGGCCCGCGCCGGTAAGCCAAGGGCATGAGCATCGCCGTCATCATCGTGGCCGCCGGTCGCGGCACCCGCGCCGGAGGAGAGTTGCCCAAACAGTGGCAGCCCCTGGGCGGCGCCCCGGTGCTGGCGCATGCGCTGGCCGCCTTTGACGGGTTTCACCGCGTTCTGGTCGTGCACCCCGACGATCTGCCCCGCGCCCGCGCGCTGGCACCAAAGGTTCAAATCGTGACCGGCGGCGCCACCCGCGCCCAGTCGGTCCGCGCCGCGCTTGAGGCGCTGGAGGGCAGCGGCGTCAAGACGGTCCTGATCCACGACGGCGCGCGCCCTCTGGTCAGCCGGGCGCTGATCGACCGGGTGCTGACGGCGCTTGAACGCGCGGCGGGTGCTGCCCCGGCGCTGGAGGTGACCGATGCGCTCTGGACCGGCCGCGCGGGCCATGTCAGCGGCACGCAGGACCGCGCCGGGCTTTTTCGCGCGCAGACGCCGCAGGGCTTTTCCTTTGCCGCGCTTCTTGCCGCGCACCGCGCCCATCCGGGCGGCGCGGCCGACGATGTCGAGGTCGCGCGTCTGGCCGGCATCGAGGTGGCCATCGTGCCGGGCGAAGAGCGCAACATCAAACTGACCTGGCCCGGCGACTTTGCCCGGGCCGAGGCGATCCTGAGGGGGCAGAGCATGCAGGTCCGCGTTGGCAACGGCTATGACGTGCACGCCTTTACCGGCGGCGATCACCTGTGGCTCTGCGGGGTCCGGTTGGCGCATGAGCGCGCGCTTCTGGGTCATTCGGATGCCGATGTCGGCATGCACGCGCTGACCGACGCCATCTATGGCGCCTTGGGCGCGGGCGACATCGGCCGGCACTTTCCCCCGACCGATCCGCAGTGGAAAGGCGCGGCGAGCGCGATCTTTCTGCGCCATGCCATCGCCCTGGCCCGCGCGCGGGGCTTTGAGCTGGCCAATTGCGATGTGACGCTGATCTGCGAGCGGCCAAAGATCGGCCCCCATGCCGAGGCGATGACCCGGGCGCTGGCCGACATCATGGGCGTGCCGGCCGATCTGGTCTCGGTCAAGGCCACGACCTCCGAACGGCTTGGCTTCACGGGGCGCGAAGAGGGCATCGCGGCGCAGGCGAGCGCCTGTCTGGTCGCGCCATGAGCCGTCTTGTCGCGATCTTTTTCGGCGTCGGCCTGATGCGCCCCGCGCCGGGCACCTGGGGCTCGCTGGCGTCGGTGCTGCTGGGCTGGGCGATCTACCGCTTTCTCGGCTTTCCGGTGCTGGTGGTGGCTGTGTTGGCGGCCTGCGCGGCCGGGTTCTGGGCGGTCCGGGTGGAACTTGCGGGGCGCGAGGGTGCCGACCCCGGCGAGATCGTGATCGACGAGGTGGCCGGACAGGGGCTGGCGTTGCTCTTTCCCGCCGCCGTCTTCTGGATGCGGGGCTTTGAGGGCTGGCTGCCCTATCCCGCCCCGCTGGCCGCCTTTCTGCTTTTCCGCCTCTTCGACATCTGGAAGCCCTGGCTCGTCGGCCGCGCCGACCGGCGCGGCGATGCCGATGGGGTGATGGTTGACGATCTCTGGGCCGGGCTTTTCGCCGGGGTTGCGACCCTGGCGGTCGCGGCGCTGGCCCATGCGGTGATGCGGGCATGAGCGCGGCGGCGGTTCTGGCCGGCGCCCGCGCGCGCGGCTGGCGCATCGCGACGGCGGAAAGCTGCACCGGCGGTCTGGTAGCAGCCGCGCTGACCGACCTCGCCGGCGCCTCGGATGTGTTCGAGCGCGGCTATGTCACCTATTCCAACGCCGCAAAGGTCCAGATGCTGGGCGTGAAGGCGCAGACCCTGGCCGACCACGGCGCCGTCAGTCCGCAGGTGGCGGCAGAGATGGCGCTTGGCGCGCTGGACGGCTCTGGCGCGGATCTTGCGGTGTCGGTCACCGGCATCGCCGGGCCCGGCGGATCCGAATTCAAGCCCGAGGGGCGCGTCTGTTTCGGCCTGGCACTGCGCGGCGGCGCCTGCCGCACCGAAACGCGCGAGTTTGGCGCCCTCGGCCGGGCCGGGGTGCGCCAGGCCGCGTGCGAGCACGCGCTGGCGCTCTTGGCCTCGGCGCTGGCCTGATCGGCAGAACGGCGCGTTTTTCAGCGCCCCCCGCCGATCGGCGCCCGGATTCCGGGCAGATTGAAAACTGCCGGCATTTTGGCGCCCCTTGGCGGCGAAAGCCACTTTTCCGGGCGCCCCGTTGACGGTTAGCCGGGCGCATCACCCCAACGGAAAGCCCCCAGATGAACGCCGCCGACACCGCCTTTGTCCTGATCTCGACCGCGCTTGTGCTGTTCATGACCCTGCCCGGCCTAGCGCTGTTCTACGGCGGCCTGGTCCGGGCGCGCAACGTGCTGTCGGTGTTCATGCACTGCTTTTCCGTCGCCGCGCTGATGAGCGTGCTGTGGCTGGCCTTGGGCTATTCCATCGCCTTCGGCGGCCCCGGGCCGCTGTGGGGCGGGCTGGGCAAGGTCCTTGCGCTCGGCATCACGGCCGAAAGCCTGACCGGCGCCCTGCCCGAGGTGCTGTTCTTTGCCTTTCAGATGACCTTTGCCATCATCACCCCCGCCCTGATCATCGGCGCCTATGTCGAGCGGGTCGGCTTCGGCTTTGTGCTCTTGTTCTCGGCGCTGTGGATGCTGGTGGTCTATGCGCCGGTCGCGCACTGGATCTGGGGCGGCGGCATGCTGGCCGATGGCGGCATCCTGGGCGCCACCGGGGCGCGCGATTTTGCCGGGGGCATCGTGGTGCATGAAACCGCGGGCCTTGCAGCGCTGGTGGTGGCGCTGGTGCTGGGCCCGCGCCGGCACCGCACCACGCCGCCGCACAATCCGGGGATGGTGATGATCGGCGCGGCCATGCTCTGGGTCGGCTGGTTCGGCTTCAACGGTGGCTCGGCGCTGGCCGCGAACGGTCAGGCGGCGATGGCGATCACCGTCACGCACCTGTCGGCCGCCGCCGCCAGCCTGACCTGGGCCCTGTGGGAGCGGATCAAGTTCGGCCGCGCCTCGCTGGTCGGCCTGGTCACCGGCACCATCGCGGGCCTGGCCTCGATCACGCCGGCCTCTGGCTATGTCGGGCCGCTGGAGGCGCTGCTGATCGGTGCCGTGGCGGGCGTTCTGTGCCAGGAGGCGGTGCTCCTGGTGCGCAACCGCCTGCGGATCGACGACACGCTGGATGTCTTTGCGGTCCACGGCGTCGGCGGCATCTTTGGTACGGTGATGATCGCCGCCCTTGGCGCCGGCGCCTGGGGCGCGCAGCTTGGCGCGCTGGCGGTCGTCGGGCTCTGGACGGTTGGCGCAAGCTGGGTGCTGGTCAAGCTCTGCGCTTTGGTGACGCCCCTGCGCGTGGACCATGAGACCGAGGTCAACGGTCTAGACCTGTCGGTCCACGGCGAGCGCGCCTATGATCTGACCTCTTAGGTCCTGGAGCGTACCTGGTTCAAACTGAAACAAAGGCATCGAATATCGCGTTCGAGCGCAACCGAGAGACCGCGAATTTCGGGCCCGCATGAACCGGGCAAGCGTCAGTCGGAGAAGAGCGTGCTGGTGTCGATGGCGCCGATGTTGCCGAACAGCCGCGCGAGAAAGCTCTGGCCCTTGACATTGGGCGTCGTGACCCGGCGCGACAGGGCCACGACCTTGCCGTCCTCAAGCCCGAAGCGTTCGACGTTTTCGACCCGGCCCTGCGCCGTGAAGGTGATGGCGACGACCTGGCGGTCGATCTCTTCGGGGGCCCGCCCGCCCACCAGCTTGTACCGGCTCTGGACATAGTACCAGCCGACATCGTTCAAGAGCCCCGCCGTCGACGGGCGGCCCACGGTGGCCGCGACCGTCTCGCGCGTGTCGCGCCCGATTTCGATCAGCGCCAGCTCTTCGTCGTTCGGAATGTAGCCGTGGCTCTGGTACTGGGCGGCACAGGCGGCGGTCAGCGCCAGGATGAGGCCCATGAGCGCAACGCGCATCGCTTTGCCCGCCCCGCCCGCAACCGCCACAGCCCGCATCGCTTGCTCCTCTCCCAAGGGTGCCGGGCGCTCTCGCCTTGCCGACAGTTTGGGGATAAAGAACTTCACACCAAGGTTCAAGAAAGGAACGCCGGCGGCAATCCCGCCGGGCGGGCCGGCCCGGAGGACAAGATGACCGACGCACCCAGCCGCAAGGACGCCCCCGGAGGCGGGACGATCCTGCGCACCGCAGCGCTGTCGGGGCGCAAGCCCACGCGCTTTCGCTATGCCCCCGACCCGGCGGCGCGGGGGGCGCTGGCGCGGGGGCTGGGCCTCTCTGATCTGCCCGCGCTTCTTTTGACGGGCGAGATACGGCCGGTCGGCAAGGGCGACTTCCGGCTTGAGGCGCGGCTCAGCGCGCGCGCGGTACAGCCCTGCTCGATCACGCTGGCGCCGGTGCCGGCGGCGGTGGACGAGGATGTCCTGCGGGTCTATCTGGCCGACTATGCCGCGCCAGAGGCCGAAGAGGCCGAGATCCGCGCCGACGACGACGGCGAGCCCCTGCCCGACATCATCGACCTGGCCGATCTGGCGGGCGAGGCGCTGATGCTGGCGCTGCCGCTTTACCCGCGCGCGCCGGGCGCGGGGCTGGGGTCCATGGTCTTTGCGCCCCCCGGCGCCGAGCCGCTGACGGACGAGGCGCTGAAGCCCTTTGCCGGCCTGTCGGGCCTGGCCGGGGCGCTCAAGAAAACGCCCCCGGGCGCTTTGGGCGAGGGCTGATTTGGCCCCGGTCCGGCCGGATCGGAAAATCGGCCACAAGGGGCTTGCCATCGCAGCCAAAACCAGTATGTTCCGCGCCTCAATCAGACGTGCGGCGCGGGGGTGAACCCTTGGGTTTGCAGCGCTGAAATACCAGATAAATCAGGGGCATGTCCCCCAACATTCCGAGGCTGAGACATGGCTGTCCCGCAGAACCGAGTCACCCGTTCCAGGCGCGACATGCGCCGCGCGCACGATGCGCTTGTCGCCGGCAACCCGGGCGAATGCGGCAATTGTGGCGAGTTGAAGCGTCCGCACCACGTTTGCCCCTCGTGCGGGCATTACGATGCGCGCGAGGTCGTGGCGATCGCCAAGGGCGCATCGGTCGACGAGGACGCGGCGTAAGCCGCTCCCTCTGTCCCGCGGCGCCTGAATGGACAGCGGATCCGCATCCGACCTGCCGCCGGCCCCGGGGCCGATCGTCATTTCACTGGACTGCATGGGCGGCGATCACGGACCTTCGGTCGTGGTCGCCGGTCTTTTTCGGTCCGCCGACGCCCATCCGGATGTGCATTTCCGCGCCCACGGGGATGAGGCGCAGCTTGCCCCGCTGCTGGCCAGGCGCCCCGATCTGGCCGCGCGCATCGCGCTGGTCCATGCCCCGCGCGTCGTCACCATGCTCGACAAGCCCGCGCAGGTCGTCCGCCACGGCGAGGGCACCTCGATGTGGTCCACCATCGATTCGCTGCGCGACGGCTCGGCCTCGGTGGCGGTCAGTTGCGGCAATACCGGCGCGCTGATGGCCGTCAGCATGATCCGCCTGCGCAAGCTGCCCGGCGTCAACCGCCCGGCCATCGCCTGCTTTTGGCCCTCGGGCAATCCGGCCGGCTTCAACGTGATGCTGGACGTCGGCGCCGACATCAAGGCCGATGCCGACACCCTGATGCAATACGCGATGATGGGCGCCTCCTATGCCCGCAACGCGCTGGGGCTGGTGCGGCCGCGCGTCGGGCTCTTGAACGTGGGAACCGAAGAGCACAAGGGCTCGGCCGAGCTCAAGCAGGGCCAGGACCTGTTGCTGGCCAATGCCGGCATCGGGGATTACGACTATGTCGGTTTTGTCGAGGGGTCGGACATCTCGTCGGACCGGGTCGACGTGATCGTCACCGACGGCTTTACCGGCAATGTCGCGCTCAAGACCGGCGAGGGCACGGCGCGGCTGGTGTCGGACCTGTTGCGCGCGACCCTGACATCGACCCTGCTGGCCCGGTTGGGATATCTGCTGGCCCGGGGCGCCTTTGCGCGGCTTCGCAAGCAGATGGACCCGCGCGCCGTCAACGGCGGGGTATTTCTGGGGCTGAACGGCACGGTGGTGAAATCGCACGGCAGCGCCGATGCCACCGGGGTCGCCGCCGCGCTGGGCCTGGCGGTGCGTCTGGCCCGGGCCGGATTCCTGGCGCGTCTGGCGGCGCGTGTTGCATCGGCCAGATCGGCGGGGCAGGATGGCGGCTCTGCCGAGGAGCCTGCACAGGCGCCGGGCCAGGACGCTCAGGGAACAGGGACCTTGCAATGACACTGCGTGCCGTGGTCAGGGGCGTCGGGCACTATCTGCCCGAACGTGTTGTGCCAAATGCGGAATTCGTGAACTGGATCGACACCTCGGATGAGTGGATCCGCACCCGGTCGGGAATCGAGCGGCGGCACTTCGCCGCCGATGGCGAGACGACCTCGGTCCTGGCGGCCCATGCCGCGCGCGCCGCGCTGGCCGATGCCGGCATGGCGGCCGAAGAGATCGACGCCGTCATCGTCGCCACCTCGACCGCCGATCTGACCTTTCCCTCGGTGGCGACCATGGTGCAGGCCTCGCTGGGCATGTCGCGCGGCTTTGCCTTTGACCTGCAGGCGGTCTGCGCGGGCTATGTCTATGCCCTGACCACGGCCAACGCGCTGATCCTGTCGGGGCAGGCGCGGCGGATTCTGGTGATCGGAGCCGAGACCTTTTCCAAGCTGATGGACTGGTCCGACCGCAGCACGAGCGTGCTGTTCGGCGACGGCGCCGGCGCGCTGGTGCTGGAAGGGATCGAACAGCCCGGCACCAGCGCCGACCGGGGCATCCTTGCCTCGGACCTGCACAGCGACGGCAGGTTCAAGGACCTGCTCTATGTCGATGGTGGCGTCAGCACCGGCGCGACCGGCCATCTGCGGATGGAGGGGCGCGAGGTTTTTCGCCACGCCATCGAAAAGCTGGCCGAAACCGCCCATACCGCGCTGGAAAAGGCCGGCCTGACCCCCGAGGACGTGACCTGGATCGTGCCGCATCAGGCCAATATCCGCATCATCGAGGGCACGGCCAAGCGCATGCAGGTGCCGATGGACCGGGTCGTGGTGACGGTGCAGGACCACGGCAACACCTCGGCCGCGTCGATTCCGCTGGCGATCTCGGTCGGCAAGGCGCGCGGCCAGATCAAGCCGGGCGATCTTTTGGTGACCGAGGCCATCGGCGGCGGTCTGGCCTGGGGCTCGGTCGTGCTGCGCATGTAGCTTGGGGCCCTGCCCCGGATGGGGCTGAACAACTGGTGCCAAGTCACTGTTATTGACTCGCAATTTGATCCCGCGCATGCTCTGGCAAAAATCAGCCGGGGAGTGGGAGATGAGCGACAAGACTCTGACGCGGATGGACCTGAGCGAGGCGGTTTTCCGCGAGGTCGGCCTGTCGCGCAACGAATCCGCCGATCTGGTCGAATCCGTGCTGCAAAGCATGTCCGACGTGCTGGCCCGGGGTGAGACGGTCAAGATCTCGTCCTTCGGCACCTTTTCGGTGCGGTCCAAGGCGGCCCGCGTCGGCCGCAATCCCAAGACGGGCGACGAGGTTCCGATCTCGCCGCGCCGGGTTCTGACCTTTCGCCCCTCGCATCTGATGAAGGATCGGGTCGCGTCCGGACACAAGAAGTAAGGGCGGCCGGCGCGCATGGAAAAGTCGCCCGAGGCCTTTCGCACGATCAGCGAGGTCGCCGAGGCGCTGGAAACCCCGGCGCATGTCCTGCGGTTCTGGGAAAGCCGGTTTCCGCAGATCCGCCCGGTCAAGCGGGCAGGCGGGCGTCGGTATTACCGCCCCTCGGACGTGGCGCTGTTGGCGGGAATCAAGCGGCTCTTGCATGACGATGGCCTGACGATTCGCGGCGTGCAGAAGATCCTGCGCGAGCAGGGCGTCCGCCATGTCGCGGCGCTGATGGACCCGGCCGGCGGCGCGCTCTTGCTGGACAGCCCCCCGCCGGCCGAGCCTGCCGCCCCCGCCGCGCCCCTGCCGGCCGGTGAGGTGGTCGCCTTTCAGGCCGCGCCCC
Organism: Paracoccaceae bacterium; assembly: GCA_052387855.1. Taxonomy (GTDB): domain Bacteria; phylum Pseudomonadota; class Alphaproteobacteria; order Rhodobacterales; family Rhodobacteraceae; genus CAIYZT01. The sequence continues at coordinate 130,506 of JBQTIT010000021.1, read as the reverse complement.
GTGCCGCTGTCCCTGTGCCCGCCCCGGCGGACCTGCTGGACGCGCTTGAGGCCCTGCGCCCGCCGCTGCCCGGCGCGCTGGCACAGGCGATGGCCGTGCAGGCCAAGGGACTCGCCGCGCATCTGGGCCGCCTGCGGGCGCTGATGCATGAAGATCCCTGAAAGAAAGATGCCCATTGGTGCTTGCCCTTGCCGGCAAAACAGCTATGAAAGCCCCGTGTCGGGCCGTAGCGCAGCCTGGTTAGCGCGTCCGTCTGGGGGGCGGGAGGTCGAGAGTTCGAATCTCTCCGGCCCGACCAAGGAAACCGTCCGCCTGCCGCAGGGCATGGCGGGCGTTTTCTTTTCTGGCGCCGGGAGGATGGGACGATGACTGTAGGGGTTCTTCCAGCGCAGGCCCTGCGGGCGCTGATCGGCAGCGGGGCGCTGACCGGTACGCCCGCCATCCTGCCAGACCAGGTGCAGCCCGCCAGTCTGGACCTGCGCCTGGGCAGCGTGGCCTATCGGGTGCGGGCCTCTTTCCTGTCCGGCGCGGGGCGCCGCGTGGTCGACCGTCTGGCTGAATTCGAGATGCACCGCGTCGATCTGACCGGCGGGGCGGTTCTGGAAAAGGGCTGCGTCTATGTCATCCCGCTGATGGAGCGGCTGGCCCTGCCCGCCGGCATCTCGGCGGTGGCCAACGCCAAGTCCTCCACCGGGCGGCTGGATCTTTTGACCCGCGCCATCACCGACGGCGGCACCGAGTTTGACCGCATCCCCGAAGGCTATTCCGGTCCCCTTTATGCCGAGGTCTGTCCGCGCAGCTTTTCGGTGCTGGTGCGCGCGGGGCAGCGGCTGAACCAGATCCGCTTTCGCAGCGGCCAGGCGGTGCTGGACGATGCCGCCCTGCGGCGACTGCATGCGGCAGAGCCGCTGGTCGACAGCGCCGCCGTGATCTCGGACGGGCTTGGCTTTTCGGTCGATCTGCGCCCCGCTGCGGGCGATCTTCTGGGCTACCGGGCAAAGCCGCATGCCGGCGTGATCGACCTTGACCGCATCGGCCATTACCCTGCCCGCGACTTCTGGGAAGAGATCCGCTCGACCGAGGGGCACATCATCCTGGACCCGGGCGCGTTCTATATCCTCGTCAGCCGCGAGGCCGTGACCATTCCGCCCGACTATGCCGCCGAAATGGCGCCCTATCTGGCCATGGTGGGCGAGTTCCGGGTGCATTACGCCGGCTTTTTCGATCCCGGCTTTGGCCATGCGGCGGCCGGCGGCGCCGGTTCACGCGGGGTGCTGGAGGTGCGCTGCCACGAGGCGCCTTTCGTGCTGGAACATGCCCAGATCGTGGGACGGCTGGTCTATGAGCGGATGCAGGAGCGGCCCGAGACGCTGTACGGTGCGGGCATCGCGTCGAATTATCAGGGTCAGGGGCTGAAACTGGCCAAGCAGTTCCGGCCGGCCTGACCGGCGCGGCTACTTGCCAAGGCGCCGGGTCACGCTGGCGGCCTGGCGCGCGCGCTTGGCGGCCGCCTTGGCGGCTTTCGCCTGCTGGCGCTCTTCGGGGCTCAGATCGGCGGCGGTCGGATCGGCGGCGGGCTTGCCGCGCCCGGCGACAAGGTTGATGCCGGCATCGACGCCCCGGCCGACCAGCCTGCGCACCACGGTCTTGATCACCATGTCCAGCACGCGGGACAGATCCATCCTTGCCTACTCCTCGAAGAAATCCGATTGTCCCACGGCGCCCGGGTCTTCGTCAACCGGGGTGGCGGCGGGGTCGGGACGGCTGTCCAGCAGACCGGCGGCGCGCAACTCCTTGATGCCGGGCAGATCGCGCGGCGATTCCAGGCCGAAATGGTCCAGAAACGCCGCCGTCACCACAAAGGTCACCGGACGGCCCGGCGTCATCCGGCGGCGGCCAAAGCGGATCCAGTCCAGCTCGATCAACTGGTCGACCGTCCCGCGCGAGACGGCGACGCCCCTGATCTCCTCAATCTCGGCCCGCGTCACCGGCTGGTGATAGGCGACGATGGCCAGGGTTTCGATCGCCGCGCGCGACAGCTTGCGCGTCTCGGTGGCCTCGCGCGTCATCAGATGGCCGAGGTCGGGCGCGGTGCGAAAGGCCCAGGCCTCACCGATACGGTGCAGGGTGACCCCCCTGCCCTCGTAGCGCCGGCGCAGGTTGGCCAGCGCCTCGGCCGGATCGCACCCCTCGGGCAGACGTTGGGCCAGTTCGGCAAGCCCGACCGGCTCTGCCGAGGCAAAGAGGATCGCCTCGACCATGCGCTCCTGCTCGGCCAGGGGGGGGGCCGCGAACAGGGTAGGCTCGCCTTGCGGCGCGCTCATCGCTGCGCCTCCTGCCGGCGGATCTGGATCGGGGCGAAAACCTCGGCCTGGCGGATCGCGATCTGTCCGGATTTGGCAAGCTCCAGCATGGCGGCAAAGGTCGAGGCCGTGGCCGAGCGGCGCCTTGGCCCCGGCATCTGCCAACCCTCGGGCAGAAAAGAGGACAGGTCGGCCCAGTCGCCCAGATGGCCGATCAGCCCGCGCATCCGCTCCAGCGCCGCCTCCATGGTCAGGACGTCGTGCCGGTCAAAGGCCAGCGGGCGAAACTCGTCGCGGGTGCGGATGCGGGCATAGGCACGCAGCAGGTCGATCAGGCTGGCATCGAGTCGGGTGCGGCGCAGAACCGTGCGGCTTTCCGGGGCGCCACGCGGGAAAAAGTCGCGCCCCTTCTGGTCGCGCGCCATCAGCCTGGCCGCCGCCTCGCGCATCGCGCCCAGCCGTTCAAGCTGAAACGCCAGATGGGCGGCCAGATCCTCGGCGCTGGGGCCCTCTTCGCCGGGCATCGGCGGCAGCAGCAGGCGCGATTTCAGATAGGCCAGCCAGGCGGCCATGACCAGATAATCAGCGGCCAGTTCGATCCGCAGCTTCTGGGCGCGTTCGACAAAGCCCAGGTACTGCTCGGCCAGTTGCAGGATCGAGACTCGCCGAAGATCGACCTTCTGGGTTCGCGACAGGGCGAGCAGCAGATCGAGCGGCCCCTCGAAGCCATCGACATCGACGATCAGCGCCTCTGAAGCCTGCCGCTCGGCCGCGGCGGCGGCACGCTCGATCTCGGTCCAGTCCTCGGTTTCGTGCATGTTCCCTGCCCTATGCGGTCAGGGAGTCAAGTTCGGCCTCCAGCGCCGCGGTGTCAATGGCGGGCGTGTCCGGCAGCGGGACGAGCACCCGCGCCATCCGCTCGGCGCTGTCCGGGCGGATCGTGCCGACGGCGGCGGTGATGCCTTCCATCTCAAAGAGCGCGCCGTTGCAATGCATCGCCAGATCGCAGCCCGCCGCCAGCGCCCGCGCCGCGCGCCCGGCCAGCGTGCCGCCCAGCGCGCGCATGTTCAGATCGTCCGTCATCAGCACGCCCTGAAACCCGATGTCCTGACGGATCGCCCGGATCAGCACGTCCGAAAGGGTCGCGGGGGCGGCATCAACGGCCGCGTAGACCATATGCGCCGTCATCGCAAAGGGCAGATGCGCCATGGCGCGGAACGGGGCGAAATCCTCGGCCGACAGCGTCTTTCGGCTGGCCGAGGTCTTGGGCAGCTCCAGATGCGAATCAAGAACCGCGCGGCCATGGCCGGGCAGATGCTTCATCACCGGCCAGACGCCTTCGGCCATCTGACCCCGCGCCAGGGCAAGGCCGATCTCGGCTACCCGGTCCGGCGTCGCGCCGTAGCAGCGGTTCTTCAGAAAGGCATGGGTGCGCGGGCGGGCCAGATCGCCGACGGGGCTGCAATTGCCGTTGATGCCGACCGCGCGCAGCGACCGCGCGATGAGCCGCGCGCGCAGTTCCATCGCACGGGCGGCATTCGCCCCGGCCCGCGTGACGAAATCGAGCGGCGCCGTCCAGTTGCGCCAGGGCGCGCCGCGCAGGCGCTGCACCCGTCCGCCCTCTTGATCGGTAAAGATCGGCGCCTCGCGGCCAACGGCGGCGCGCAGATCGTCGCACAGGCGCCGCACCTGGTCGGGCGCCTCGACGTTGCGCGAAAAGAGGATGAAGCCAAAGGGCTGGCTTTCGGCAAAGAAGGCGGCCTCGCTCGGGCCAAGGCGGCTGCCAGCGCAGCCAAAGATCGCGGCGGTCTGCCCCTGAAAGCTCACCTCTGCGTCACCGGCACGCAAGAGGCGCCCTCGGCCAGAAGCGCGGTGCAAAAGCGGCGCGCCTCATCCTCGCCGGCAAAGCCCAGCGCGCGCAGCCGGTAAAAGGTGCGCCCGCCGCTTTGGGCCGGCTGGATCACCATCGACTTGCCCGCCATCAACTCGGGAAAGCGGCCCGTCAGGCGCGACCAGTCCGACCGGGCGGTGGGATCGTCGTCAAAGGCGCCAAGCTGCACCAGGCTGGTGCCCGGGGCGATGGCGGCGGGGGCGACCCCGGTGGTGCTGGCGCCGGCCGGGGCGCCGGTCAGGGTCGGCTCGGTGACTGCGGTGGCGGCGGCAGCGGCGGCGGGGGCCGCGCGGGCCGGGCGCGGCGCGGGGCGCAGCGCGCTGGTCAGCAGGACAGGCGCAGCCGCCTGCGGCGCCTCCGCCGTCTCGGTCAGGGCCGCGCCGAGCGCCTCGGCCACGGCGGCCGCAACGGCGGTCTGGTCGGATGAGGGGATCTCGGTCGCGGCAAGCGGCGCCTGGGCCGGCAGGGCGGCATCGGCCGGAAAGAGTTGGCCGGCCTGCGGCGCGAGCGCGAGGCTCGGGGCCACCGGCTGCACCAGGCCCGCGACATCTTCGGCATTCAGCGGCTCGGCGGCGGGGGCGAGGTTGAGCGTTTCGGGCAGCGGCGCAGCGGTGCCCGCCGCCGCGACGGCATTCACAGACAACCCCTGATGCCCGGCGACATTGCCCCCCGGATCGGCGGGCGCCACGCGCATCGCCCCGCTGAGCGCGCGCATCACCGGCACCCCGGTCACATCGCGCACCGCAAGCTGATAGCCCCACCAGACCGCCCCGACCAGAAGCGCCAGCGACAGAACTGCCCCGACCAGATGCAGCAGTCGCTGCGCCCGGGGCCCGCCCGGGGGCTGTCCGCCGCCAGGGGTTCCTTCGATCGCGTCGAATTCGATGTCTGCCATCAGCGCCTCATCCGTCCTGGGCGATACATGCCGCCCGGATCCATTTCCGCCGACCAGTCGGGTTACCGCATCTCCTGGGCCGGTTTGACGCCAAGGATACCCAGACCGGTCGCAATCACAACGCCTGTCGCCCGGGCGAGGGCAATTTTTGCCGCAGATGTGGCGGCGTTGCCCTCCTGGACGAAGCGCAGGGACGAATCATCGTTGCCCCGGTTCCACAATGAATGGAAATCCGATGCCAATTCGTAAAGATAAAAGGCGATCCGGTGCGGCTCGTTCGAGCGGGCGGCAATCTCGACCAGGCGCGGCCATTCGCCAAGCTGGCGCGCCAGCTTCAGCTCTGCCTCGTGACCAAGCAGCGACAGGTCTGCCCCGGCCAGGTCGGCGTCGGAAAAGACCATCCCCGCCTCGGCCGCCCGGCGCAGGGCCGAGCAGACCCGCGCATGGGCATACTGGACGTAGAACACCGGATTGTCCTTGGACTGCTCCAGCACCTTGTCAAAGTCGAAATCCAGCGGCACGTCATTCTTGCGCGTCAGCATCATGAAGCGCGTCACATCGGCGCCGGCCTGTTCGACCACGTCGCGCAGGGTGACGAAGGTCCCGGCGCGCTTGGACATCTTGAAAGGCTCGCCGCCCTTGTAAAGCTTCACAAGCTGGATCAGCTTGATATCCAGCGGCACGCGCCCCCCCGACAGGGCCGCGACCGCCGCCTTCATCCGCTTGACATAGCCGCCATGGTCGGCGCCGAAGATGTCGATCAGCGCATCGAAGCCGCGCTGCACCTTGTCGTAGTGATAGGCGATGTCGGGGGCGAAATAGGTCCAGGAACCATCGGATTTCATCACCGGCCGGTCGACATCGTCGCCATGGGCGGTGGAGCGGAACAGGGTCTGCTCGCGTGGCTCCCAGTCTTCTGGGGTCTTGCCCTTGGGCGGTTCCAGCACGCCCTCGTAGATCAGCCCGGCCTCGCGCAGCGCCGCAAGCGCCGCCTCGATCTTGCCGGTGCCGTACAGCGCCTTTTCGCTGGAATAGACGTCCATCTGCACGCCCAGCAGCGCCAGGTCGGCGCGGATCTCGGCCATCATCAGCTCTGTGGCGTAATCGCGCACATCCTTTAGCCAGACCTCTTCGCCCCTGTTCAGCAGGCTGTCGCCGTAGCGGGCCTTCAGCGCCTCGCCGACCGGGATCAGATAGTCGCCGGGGTAAAGCCCCTCGCGGATCTCGGGCTCAAGCCCGTGCGCCTCGCGGTAGCGCTCATAGGCCGAGCGGGCCAGCACGTCGACCTGCGCCCCGCCGTCGTTGATGTAATATTCCCGCGTCACCTGCCAGCCCGAGAACGCCAGCAGGCGCGCCAGCGCATCCCCCACCACCGCGCCGCGCACATGGCCGACATGCATCGGGCCGGTCGGGTTGGCCGAGACGAATTCCACGTTGACCCGCGCGCCGGCGCCAAGCGCGGAGCGGCCATAGGCGGCGCCCGTCGTCAGGATGGCGCGCACCACGCCCTGCCAGACCTGCGGCGCAAGGCGCAGGTTGATGAAGCCGGGGCCGGCGATCTCGGCCGACAGGATGCGCGGATCGGCGGACAGGGCGGCGCAGAGCGCCTCGGCCAGGGCGCGCGGGGCAAGGCCGGCGGGCTTGGCCAGGACCATGGCGGCATTGGTCATCATCTCGCCATGGGCCGGATCGCGCGGCGGCTCGACCGAAACGGCGGCGGTATCGAGCCCCGCCGACAGCGTGCCGCTCTGGGCAAGGGTTGCAAGAGCCTGCACCACGGCAAGGCGGAAATCGGCAAAGAGGTTCATTTGATCACATCCTGTCCCATGCCTGCGGCATTGCCAGAGCGGCGCGGGCAGGTCAAGGATGGGCTGCGGCCCGGTTCGGGGTCATGGCCGGGCCAGGGGCGGGGGTTTCACACCCCCGCGCCCCGCCGGCAAGGGCCGGCAGGGCTTCCCCCGTGGGATATTTCAGCACAAGGGATGGTGCAAAGGCGGTCAGTCGGCGGCCTTGGGCGTCTTGCGCTGGCGCAGGTAATGCGCCTCGCGCGCGCCAAAGAAATAGGTCACCACCGCGCCTTGCAGCCACCAGAGTTGATCGGGCACCTTTTCCAGCACCATCATCCGGGCGGCAAAGCCGGCCGGATCGAGCGTGGCATAGGCAAAGAGCGCCACGGTCATCAGCATCATCGCCGGGCGCGGCAGGCGGTTCATCGCGTCGATCAGCCGGTCATAACCCTTGCCCTTGGGGACCAGGGCCGCAAGGCCGGCGCTGGCCTTGTCAAAGGCCATCTGCTTGGCCGCGGCCACCAGCGGGGCGGCGGGGGAAGGGGTTGGCTCTGCTGTGCTCACGGGGGCAGCCTCCTGAAGGGTTGGAAGGCCTCAGCGTGGCGGCAAAGGGTTAACCGGGCGCAACCGCAGCGTCCGCAGGCGGTGCGGGCGGCGCTATTGGCTGGGCGCCCTGTAAAGGTCCCGCTCTTTCAGCGCCTCCATGACTTCCTTGGGCATGTAGGTCTCGTCATGCTTGGCCAGGATCTCGGTGGCGACAAAGACGCCGTCCTGCATCTGCCCCAGGCCGATCATGCCCTGCCCTTCGGCGAAGAGGTCCGGCAGGATGCCGGTAAAGGCCACCGGCAGGCTCTGGGCATTGTCGGTGACGACAAAGCGCACCTCGGTGCCCTGACCACGTTCGATGCTGCCAGGCTCGACCAGGCCGCCCAGGCGGAACACCTCGCCGGGGGCGGGCGGGTCCGACAGAACCTGCGAAGGCGCGCGGAAGAAGTTGATGCCGTCGCGCATCGCATAGCCCACCAGCACGGTTGTCAGCCCCAGCAGCACGAAGGCCAGCAGGATCAGCCGGACGCGCCGCCGCTTCTTGATCCCGCCGAGACCCGCCATCGCGCCCCCCTACGGAAAGACCGGGGCCAGCATCAGCCCGGCGGTTTCATCCAGCCCCAGCATCAGGTTGGCGTTCTGGATCGCCTGGCCCGAGGAGCCCTTGGTCAGGTTGTCCAGCACCGCGACGACCACGGCGCGGCCCGGCTGACGGTCACCGATCACACCGATGTGGCAGAAATTCGAGCCGGCGATGTCGCGGGTCGAGGGCAGCGAACCGAAGGGCAGCACGCGCAGGAAGGGCTCGGCCCCATAGGCGCCCGCAAGCGTGGCATGCACGGTCGCCGGATCGCCCTTGACATAGACCGTGGCCAGGATGCCCCGGTTCATCGGCAACAGATGCGGTGTGAACTGCACCAGCACGGGGCGGCCCGCGACGGCCGAGAATTCCTGGTCGAACTCGCCCAGGTGGCGGTGCTTGCCGCCGGCCGAATAGGCGTGCGTGCCGCCGGACAGCTCTGCATGCAGCAGGTTTTCCTTGAGCGAGCGTCCGGCGCCGGACACCCCGGCCTTGAGGTCGATCACGATCTGGTCAAGATCGATCACCCCGGCCGCGATCAGCGGGCGCAGCGCATATTGCCCGGTCGCCGCGTTGCACCCGGTACCGGCCACCAGACGCCCGGCGCGGATCGCGTCCCGGTAGAACTCGGTCAGGCCATAGACCGCCTCGGCCTGAAGATCGACCGCCGCATGCGGGGCGCCGTACCATTTTTCATAGGCCGCCGGGTCGCGCAGGCGAAAATCGGCGGACAGATCGACGATCTTCAGATCGCGCGGCAGGCGGGCGATCACTGCCTGGCTGGTGGCATGGGGCAGCGCGCAAAAGCACAGATCGACGCCGGAAAAGTCGATATCCTCGATCCTGGTCAGGGTCGGCAGGTCCAGATGGCGCAGAAAGGGAAAGACCTCGGCCATCGCCATGCCGGCCTTGCGGTCGGCAGAAAGCGCGACGATGCGCATCGCCGGATGGGTGGCGATCAGGCGGACAAGCTCGGCCCCCGTATAGCCCGAAGCCCCCAGAATGGCGATCCTTGCGGTCATCAGCGGCCCTCCGTTGCGATCCTGGCGGACATCTGACCGCGCGCGACCCCTGTTGCAAGCGGAAATTTGCGTCAGGGCCGCGCAGGGGCGGCTTGTCGGCACGCCCCTGATGGGCAAGACTGCGCCCGGACGGCTTGAGCGGAGCGCGACGCATGGACCTGCCAACCCTTGATGACCCCCTGATCCGGACCTATGCCATCGCCGCCAGCGCGATGATCCTGAAAACCTTTGCCATGGCCTGGGCGACGGTCTGGCAGATGAGCCGGTACCGCACCGGCTATCGCGCGCCCGAGGATCTGCGCCAGACCAGGCTGAACCCGGCGCCGCATCCCGGCCAGCTTGACAAGGACGAGCGGGTGGAGCGGATGCGCCGGATCCATCAGAACGATCTGGAGAACGTGCCGTTCTTTCTGGTGGCGGGGCTGCTCTACGTCCTGACCGCGCCGCCGCTGTGGCAGGCGCAGGTGCTGCTGTACGGCTACGCGGTCAGCCGGTTCTTTCACCTCTGGGCCTATGGCACCGCCAAGACGCATGACACGCGGGCGACATTCTGGACCATCGGCCAGGTGCTGGTGCTGGTGATGATCGGCGCGGTGCTGGTGGCGGCGCTGGGTTAGGCGGCCTCGAAGGTCACGCGCCGGCGCAGGAACTGGGTCGCCTTGGACGAGACCGCCTCGGGATCGCCCGTGGTCAGAAAGCGCGCGGTCTGCCCGGGGCCGAGAAACTCGGGCCGACGGTCCAGATAGTCGGCCAGCGCCTCGGCCACGAGGTTGGCTTGCGAATAGACCTTGACCTGCGGGCCCAGGGCGGCGGCAAAGGCGCCTTCGACCAGGGGATAGTGGGTGCAGCCCAGGATCGCGGCCTCGGGCATGGGCATGCGCCGCTTCAGCGCCTCGACATGGCTGCGCACCAGCGCTTCGGCCAGCACCTCGTCGCCCTGCTCGATGGCATCGACAACGCCGCCGCAGGGCTGCGCCTCGACATCGACGCCGATGGCGCGAAAGGCCAGCTCGCGCTGAAAGGCGCGGCTGGCGACGGTCGCGGGGGTGGCGAACAGCGCCACATGCTTGACCGCCACCTCGCGCGGGGGGGAATTGTCGCCCCACTGCCGTTCGGTCAGCGCCTCGATCAGCGGCACAAAGACGCCGAGCACCCGCTTGCCCGGCGGCACCCAGGTGGTCTGCATGCGGTGCAGCGCGGCGGCGGCGGCGGTGTTGCAGGCCAGCACCACCAGATCGCACCCCTCGGCCCAGAGCCGCTCGGTCGCGGCGCAGGTCAGATCGAAGATGTCGTCGGGCGTGCGCGTGCCATAGGGCGCATGGGCATTGTCGCCAAGATAGACAAAGGGCACCCGCGGCAGGCGCCGCGTGACCGCCTCAAGCACCGTCAGCCCGCCCAGACCGCTGTCAAAGATCCCAACCGCCATGCACCCTGCCCTCTTGCCCGAACCCTTGGCCGATCATAGGCAGCTTCGGCCCGGGGCGAAAGGCCCGCCGCCGCCGCAGCGCGGCGTCATGCCATTTTCATTTGCACAGCGCCGACCGCGCCCCCATATAGGATGTGGCGCCCCGGGGGCGCGCGGGTCGGGCGGACAGGATGGACTGGGACAAGCTGAGGATCTTTCACGCGGTCGCCGACAAGGGCAGCCTGACCCATGCCGGCGATGTGCTGCATCTGTCGCAATCGGCCGTCAGCCGCCAGATCCGCGCGCTGGAGGAATCGCTGGCCGTCACGCTGTTTCACCGCCACGCGCGCGGTCTGATCCTGACCGAGCAGGGCGAGCTCTTGTTCGACGCGACCCAGGCCATGGTCAAGCGGCTGGACGCCACCGCCGCGCGGATCCGCGACAGCGAGGACGAGGTCTTTGGCGAATTGCGCGTGACCACGACCACTGGTTTCGGCACGCTCTGGCTGGCCCCGCGCCTGCCGGCGCTGTTCAAGAGATACCCGGGGCTGAAAATCGACCTGATGCTTGAAGAGCGGGTGCTGGACCTGCCCATGCGCGAGGCTGATGTCGCCATCCGCATGAAAGAGCCCAGCCAGGCCGACCTGATCCGCAAGCGCCTGATGCAGATCCGCATGCGCCTTTACGCGACGCAGGAATACCTCAAGACCGAGGGCACGCCCCTGACGATGATGGATTTCTCGAAACACCGGCTGATCTGCCAGCACGCCGGCACCGCGCAGGTCGCCGCCGGGGCTAATCTGGTGGCCGAACTGATGAGCCACGACATCCCGTCGACCCTGACGGTCAACAATTATTTTGGCGTCTTGCAGGGGGTTCTCAATCACCTTGGGATCGGCGTGCTGCCCGATTACATCACCGAGGATTTCCCCGAACTCGTCCGCGTGCTGCCCGAAACCGAGAGCACCGAGGTGCCGGTGTTTCTGGCCTATCCCGAAGAGCTGCGCCATTCAAAGCGCGTGGCGGCCTTTCGCGATTTCGTGGTGGATGAGATCATGACCTACCGCAAGCGCAAGCAGGACTGAACGCGCGCGCCTCTTGCCATGCAGCCGGCGCATAGCGGCAATGCTGCAATTGCAGCATCGATTGCCTTGTCTTTGACCGTGGCGCCACCTATTTAGGCTGCATGATGGTGATCGAGGAAACTCTTGCCATCATACCTCCCTGTTGGACTTGGCCGAGCGAAAGCTCGGCCACTTTTTTTCCAGCCCTTCGGCTCGGACCGGCCGCCGCCTTTCAGAAGGTCATGACCGGACGCAACTCGATCGTGCCATAGGCGGCCGAGGGGATCATGGCGGCATAACGCTGCGCCGTTGCCATGTCCGGCACCTCGATCAGGTAATAGCCGCTCAGATGTTCGTGGGTCTCGGCAAAGGGACCGGGCGTGACAAGCGCCTCCCCGCCGCGCAGGCGCAGCGACACGGCGGTTTCGACGCCTTGCAGCGCCTCGCCGGCAAGGAAGGCGCCGTTCTGGCGCAGATGCGCGGTAAAGGCGTTGTAGCCGGCCATCATCGCCGCGAATTCGGGGCTACCCGGCAAGGGCTCGTTTTCTGGGGCGGTGTAGATGAGCGCAAGGACTTGCATGGCATCTTCCTTCGTTGGACCAAACCTGCACGATCCTGCGCGATCCGGCGCGGCTTTGCACCATGGGATGCAAGTACCGGCGAAAACTGGCCGCCCCCGGCCCGATCACCCCCCTGCCCCGACAAAATCGGCCTCTGCGGACCGATGGGCGGCTTTGGCCCCTTTCACCCGCGCGCGGCCTGTCATATGAGGCGGCACGTCATGAGGAGCGTTCCGATGTCCGAACCCGCCATCACGCCGGAGCTGGTCGCCGCCCACGGGCTGAAGCCCGACGAATACCAGCGCCTTCTGGGAATCATCGGCCGCGTGCCCAGCTTTACCGAGCTTGGCATCTTCTCGGCGATGTGGAACGAGCATTGTTCCTACAAATCCTCGAAGAAATGGCTGCGGACGCTGCCCACCACCGGGCCGCAGGTGATTTGCGGGCCGGGCGAGAATGCGGGCGTCGTCGACATCGGCGACGGGCAGGCCGTGATCTTCAAGATGGAAAGCCACAACCACCCCTCGTATATCGAGCCCTACCAGGGCGCGGCCACCGGGGTCGGCGGCATCCTGCGGGACGTCTTTACCATGGGCGCGCGGCCCATCGCGGCGATGAACGCGCTTTCGTTTGGCGAGCCGTCGCATCCCAAGACCGCCCATCTGGTCAAGGGCGTGGTCGAGGGCGTCGGCGGCTATGGCAACGCCTTTGGCGTGCCGACCGTGGGCGGAGAGGTGCGCTTTCACCACAGCTACAACGGCAACTGCCTGGTCAACGCCTTTGCGGCGGGCCTCGCGGACACCGACAAGATCTTTTACTCGGTCGCCTCGGGGGTCGGCATGCCGGTGGTCTACCTGGGCGCCAAGACCGGTCGCGACGGCGTCGGCGGCGCCACCATGGCCAGCGCCGAGTTTGACGAGACCATCGAGGAAAAGCGCCCCACGGTGCAGGTGGGCGACCCGTTCACCGAAAAGCGCCTGCTGGAGGCCTGCCTGGAGCTGATGGCCTCGGGCGCGGTGATTTCCATCCAGGACATGGGCGCGGCCGGGCTGACCTGCTCGGCGGTCGAGATGGGCGACAAGGGCGGGCTGGGCATCAGGCTTCAGCTTGACGATGTGCCGCAGCGCGAAACCCAGATGACCGCCTATGAGATGATGCTGTCCGAAAGCCAGGAGCGGATGCTCATGGTGCTGAAGCCCGAACTTGAAGACGTGGCGCGGGCGATCTTTGTCAAATGGGACCTCGATTTCGCCATCGTGGGCGAGACGATCCCCGAGGACCGCTTCCTGATCCTGCACGGCAACGAGGTGAAGGCCGACCTGCCGCTGTCCAAACTGTCGTCATCGGCCCCCGAATATGACCGGCCCTGGGTGGAAACCCCCGCCCCCGCGCCGCTGGGCGCCGTGCCGGCGATCGCAGCAATGGACGGCCTGCGCGCCCTGATCGGCTCACCCAACCACGCCCGCAAGTCCTGGGTCTGGGAGCAGTACGACACCCAAGTCGGCGCCGACACGCTGGTCACGCCCGGCCTGCCCGCCGGCGTGGTGCGGGTGCACGGCACGCGCAAGGCGCTGGCCTTCACCTCGGACGTCACGCCGCGCTATGTCAAGGCGAACCCCTATGAGGGCGGCAAGCAGGCGGTGGCCGAAGCTTATCGCAATCTGGTAAGTGTTGGCGCCAAGCCACTGGCAACGACCGACAATCTGAATTTCGGCAACCCCGAGAAGCCCGAGATCATGGGCCAGTTCGTGGGCGCGATCAAGGGCATCGGCGCGGCGGTGGCGGCGCTGGACATGCCGATCGTGTCCGGCAACGTCTCTCTCTACAACGAGACCGACGGCACCGCGATCCTGCCGACACCGACCATCGGTGCGGTGGGGATTCTGGCGGACTTGGGCGATCTGATCGCCGGCCGGCCGCAGCCCGGCGATCTGGCGCTGCTGGTCGGTCCTGCTGGCGGCCATCTGGGCCAGTCCGCCCTTCTGGCCGAGGCCTTTGGCATCGAGGCCGGCGATGCCCCGCCGGTCGATCTGACCGCCGAGGCCGCCCATGGCGCCTTTGTGCTAGCCAACCGGGGCAGCATCCGTGCCTGCACCGACCTGTCCGACGGCGGCCTTGCGCTGGCGGCCTTTGAAATGGCCGAAGGCGCCGGGCTGGGCCTGACGCTGACCGGCGCCGGCATCGGCCATCTCTTTGGCGAGGATCAGGCCCGCTATCTGATCGCGGCCGATGCGGACGGGGCCGCCACGCTTGAGGCGGCGGCGGCGGTGGCCGGTGTGCCCATCGCCCGCGTTGGTGGTTTTGGCGGCGACCGGGTCACGCTTGGCGGCGAAACTGCCACCCTTTCAGAGCTTTCGGCGCTTTACCGCAGCGCCTTTGCCAAGGCGGTCGGGTGAGCCTTCGCGCCGCCACCCCCGCCGATTTCGGCTTTGTCCGGTCGCTGACCACCGATCCGGCCTATGCCCCCTTCATCGGGGACGATGACGAGGCCGCGCTGGCCGCCACGCTGGCCAGCCCCGATGAGCGGTTGCTGATCTGGCAACGCGGACCTTCGCCCGAGGGGTTTGCCCGGTTTCGCGAGATCGGCAACCCTTCGGGGCGGGTGGAACTGTTTCGTCTGGCTCTTGCCCGCACTGGCGGCGGCCAGGGCGCGGAATTCGTCGCGGCGCTGATCGAGCATGCCTTTGCGGTGCTGAACGCCCGCCGGCTCTGGCTGGATGCTTCGGGCGAGAACCATCGCGCGATCAAGGTCTACCTACGCGCCGGCTTTGTCGAAGAGGGGCGCCTGCGCGCGCATTGGCACCGCCCGGCGCTGGGGCGGGCTGTGGATCTGGTGCTGTTCGGCATGTTGCGTCAGGATTGGCTGAGCGCGCGGGCGTGATCGCGCATCGCCGCCGAAAGCCAGGGGCCAAACCCCGGAGCCAGCGCCTGATACCGCGCTCGAAAATCGGGCGTCGCCTCGTAAAGGTCGGCAAGACCGGCATAGGCCTCGGGCGGGCACTCCCGGCCCCACATCCGCGCCACCCATTGCCGGTGCGCCTCGACCTCGGCGCCCTGGGCCGCGCGCCCGGCGACAAAGGCCGCAACCAGCGCTCCCTCGATGCCGGGCAACTCGGCCATCGTCTGCGCGATCAGACCGGGGTTGGCCTTGGCATGGGCCTTGGACCGCGCGATGTCGGCCGCGATGCCCGGCGGGCCGGTCCGGATCAACTCGGTCTCGTAAGCCCTCTGTTTCGCAGCAGAATGCGGTTTGTAGAGAACTTTCAAGTTATTCTCCTCTTCGATTCTGGCCAGTGCCGCCCGGATCCCGTCCATCTGCGCCGCCCGCTCCACCGCCTCGGACTCCAGCCGCGAAAGCGCTGCCCGCAGGCGGGCCGCGCGCTGCGCCGGTGTCGCCAGCGCCAGCGCGATGTCCTGCAAGCCCAGCCCCATGCGGCGCAGGGACAGAACCTCGGCCAGGGCCGCCGCCGCCTCGGGGCCAAAGACGCGGTAGCCGCGCGCGCTGCGCTCGGCGCGGGGCACAAGGCCCAGGGTCTCGTAATGGCGCAGTTGCCGGTGGGTCACGCCCGCCTGCCGCGCCAACGCGCCGATGGTCATCTGATTCGTCTTCATGCCCCCGATTTGCCGCCTGACACGGCGTCAAGGTCAAGCGCCGGCGCGCCCGCAGCCCCATCCCCCCTTGCAGCCCCCGCGCCGGCCCCCTAGATTCACCCCGACACCACAAGGATCACCCCCATGGCCATCGAAGCGCGCGACATCGAAGCCTTGATCCGGGCCGCCTTTCCGCAGGCCCGCATCTCGGTCCAGGGCGACGACGGGGCGCATTTTTCGGCCGAGGTGATCGACGAAAGCTTCAGGGGCATGAACCGCGTGCAGCAGCAGCGCGCGGTCTATGCCAGTCTCAAGGGCAAGATGGACGGGCCCAACGGCGCGCTGCACGCACTGGCGCTGACCACCAAGGCCCCGGATTGAAAGGACTTCACATGACCGCACAAGACCAGATCAGGGATACCGTGACCAAGAACGACGTGGTTCTGTTCATGAAGGGCACCAAGATGATGCCGCAATGCGGGTTTTCGTCCAAGGTGGCGGGAATCCTCAACTATCTTGGCGTCGATTACACCGACGTCAACGTGCTCGCCGATGCCGAGATCCGGCAGGGCATCAAGGAATACAGCGACTGGCCGACCATCCCGCAGCTTTACGTCAAGGGAGAGTTCATCGGCGGCTGCGACATCGCCATCGAGATGACCCTGTCGGGCGAGCTTGACACGCTGTTGGACTCCAAGGGCGTCAAGTTCAACAAGTCCGCCGCCGACAAGATCCGTCAAGCCAACGCCTGAGCGGCGCAGGCTGGGACCCGTCAGTCGGGGCCCCGCTGGTCGAGCCGGTCGGCGATGGCCTCGGCGCGGGCGGCAAGTTCGGCCAGGGTTTCGATGACCTCGGCCGGGTTCGCCAGCGCCTCTTGCCGGCCGGCAAGGCGGGCCTCCGTCTCGGCCAGGCGGGCCTTGAGCGTGCGGTTCTCGTCCTCGACGGCGGCGGTGCGGTCGGCCAGCATCAGCCCCGACATCAGCAGCATCCGCGCCTCGGGCAGGCGGCCCATCGCGGCGGTCAGCGGCCCCGCCTCGCCATCCAGCATCCTGGCGGCCGAGTGCAGGAAATGCTCCTCGCCGTCCTGGCAGGCCACGACAAAGGGCCGGCCGCCCACGGTAATGGTCACCTCAGGCATTCTGCGCCTCCTGCACCAAGGGGCCAAGGGCGGCCAGGATACGCGACACCTCGGCGGCTTCGGCCCCCCGCTCGGCCCGCAGCGCCGCCAGATCGGACTTGAGCCGCTCGGCCAGCGCCACCAGATCGCGCGACTGCGTGGCATGAAGCGCCTTGAGCGCGGCGATCTCGGCCGCATGGGTCTGCGCCGCCTCGCTCTGGCGGGCGGCAAGCTCGTCCAGCCGGCGCTGCGCCTCTGCCCTTGCCCGCCGCTCCTGCTCCAGCGCCTCGGCCAGACCGCCCGCGTCCACCGCTCCGCCCGAAGGCGCCAGATCGGCCCGGGCCGGCACCGCCGCCCGCGCGATGCGTTCCAGCGCGGCAATGATGCGCCGTTCAAGATCCGTGACGTCCTGCATCCTGCCCCGATCCCCGCTCAAGCTGCCCTGTCGACAAGGGTGCGAATCGCGACCCCGCCCGTCAAGCCCGATCTTAGCCCAAACCTGCGCCCTCTGCCGTCCCTTTCCGCCGCACGCGGTCCCTGCGCGCTTGAACTTGCCGCCCGGGCTGGTATTCACGGGCAGCCCATTCCCTTTCGCAGGATTACCGACTTGGACATCGCAACGCTTCGCGCCCGTCACCCCGACCACTGGATGCGCGCCGCCGCGATCCGCACGCTGACGCTCGACGCCGTGGCGGCGGCAAATTCGGGCCATTCCGGCATGCCGATGGGCATGGCCGACGTGGCCACGGTGCTGTTTGAAAAGCATCTGAAGTTTGATGCCTCCGCGCCCGCCTGGCCCGACCGCGACCGCTTCATCCTGTCGGCCGGCCATGGCTCGATGCTGCTCTATTCGCTGCTGCACCTGACCGGCTATGCCGGCATGACGATGGACGAGATCCGCGCCTTTCGCCAGTGGGGCCACAGCACCGCCGGCCATCCCGAATATGGCCACGCGCCGGGGATCGAGACCACGACCGGCCCGCTGGGTCAGGGCATCGCCAACGCCGTCGGCTTTGCCATGGCCGAGGCGCATCTGCGCGCCCGCTGGGGGGCAAGGATCCAGGACCATTTCACCTATGTCATCGCCGGCGACGGCTGCCTGATGGAGGGCGTGAGCCAGGAAGCCATCGGCATCGCCGGCCGCCAGCAGCTTTCCCGGCTGATCGTGCTCTGGGACGACAACGGCATCACCATCGACGGCAAGGTCTCGCTTTCGGATGTCACCGACCAGCGGGCGCGCTTTGCCGCCTCGGGCTGGGATGTGTTCGCCTGCGACGGGCATGACCCGGACGACATCGACCGCGCCCTCAGCGCCGCCAAGGCCTCACCCCGGCCCGCGCTGATCGCCTGCAAGACCCATATCGCGCTGGGACATGCGGCGCAGGACACCTCCAAGGGCCACGGCGCGCTGACCGACGCGGCCCAGCTCAAGGCCGCGAAAGAGGCCTATGGATGGACCGCCGCCGCCTTCGAGGTGCCCGCCCCTATCAAGGCCCAGTGGGAGGCGATCGGCGCCCGCGGCGCAGCCGACCGCGCGGCATGGGAGACGCGGCTCGCCGCCCTTTCCCCGGCCCGTCAGGCCGAATTCGCCCGCATCTTCGCCGGCGGCGTTCCTGCCCGCCTGGCGCCGGCCCTGCGCGCGTTGCGCAAGTCTGCGGCGGCAGAGGGCGCCAAGCTGGCCAGCCGCAGCGCCTCGGAAAAGGTGCTGAACGTCATCAACCCGATCCTGGGCGAAACCTTCGGCGGCTCGGCCGACCTGACCGGCTCGAACAACACCAGGACCGCCGATCTGGGCACCTTTACCCCCGAGGACCGCAAGGGCCGCTACATGTACTGGGGCATCCGCGAGCATGGCATGGCCGCCGCGATGAACGGCATGGCGCTGCATGGCGGCGTGCGGCCCTATTCGGGCACCTTCATGTGCTTCACCGACTATGCCCGCCCGGCGATGCGGCTTTCGGCGCTGATGGGCCTGCCGGTGGTCTATGTGATGACCCACGATTCCATCGGTCTGGGCGAGGATGGCCCGACGCACCAGCCGGTCGAACATCTGGCGATCAGCCGCGCAACGCCCAACACGCTGGTTCTGCGCCCGGCCGATCTGGTCGAGGTGGCCGAATGCTGGGAAATCGCCTTTTCGCAGACGCGGACCCCCTCGGTCATGGCGCTGTCGCGGCAGAACCTGGTCGCGGTGCGGCGCGAGCACAAGGCGCAGAACCTGTCGGCACGCGGCGCCTATGTGCTGGCCGAGGCGACCGGCGCGCGCAAGGTGATCCTGATCGCCACCGGATCGGAGGTCGAGATCGCGATCAAGGCCCGCGCGCTTCTGGAAGCCGACGGCATCGGCACCCGCGTGGTCTCGATGCCCTCGATGGAGCTTTTCGCCGCCCAGGACGGGGCCTATCGCCGCCGCGTCCTGCCCGCCGGCCCGGTACGCATCGGCATCGAGGCCGGGGTGCGCCAGGGCTGGGACCGCTGGCTTCTGGGCGAGCGCGGCCGCGAGGCCAAGGCCGATTTCGTCGGCATGTCCACCTTCGGCGCCTCGGCACCCTATGACCGGCTCTACCGCGAATTCGGCATCACCGCCGAGGCGGCGGTGCAAAAGGCAAAGGCGCTGCTCTGAGCTGCCGATAGCGGCGGCCGCTCTTTCACTTTGGCAAAATATCCTCCGGGGGAGGCGCCTTTGCCCCAAAGGCGCCCGGGGGTGGAAAACCCCCGTCCCGCCCCCCGCGGCCGGCGCGGCTCAGAACCAGCCCGCGCCGGCGTCGGCCCAGAGAAATCCCTTGCGGTGCAGCCGCTGCAACACGCGCGGCAGCGCCGCTTCGCTGTCCTCGACACACATGTGGCGCAGGTACCAGACCAGGAACTTTTCCGGATACCAGCGGCGCGTCATCGCCTCGGCCAGCGCGGCGGCCATGCGCGCGGGGTCGGTCAGGGTGACCGCGTTCTGCCAGAAATCGGTCTGCCCGCCCAGAACCACCGGCTTCTTGTGCAAAAAGGCCTCGAACCCCACGGCTGACGACAGGGTCAGCACGCATCCGGCCACCGCCAGCAGATCGTGGATCGACGCCTGCGTCACCTCGATGCCCTGCTTCGGGGCGTGGTAACGGGCCAGAACCTCAAGCTCGTGCACCGGCTGGTTCGGATGCGGCTTGATGTACAGCTTGCGCCCGCCCCGCGCCGCGATGGCCGCCTCGATCATCTGCGGCGCGCTCAAGTAATGCCGGTGATGGCGCGGCGCGGAAAAGTCCTGCGCGAAAAAGCACAAGGCGCCCTCGGTCAGCCGCGCGCCGCGCGGCGCCTGCGGCAGTTTGGAGCGGTTGGTCTCGACAAAGCGGGCGTAGAGGCGGGCATGAACCTCACGCGCGTAGTCGCCCGACATCGGGCGCGGATCGAACCGGTGCAGGCGCATCAGCGAATTGTTGCGGCTGCCGATCTCGTCAAAGAACCAGTAATCGTGCAGGTACGAGGGCACGCAGTGCAGCGTGTTGGCGCCATAGGCGGGCCGGTCATCCATGAAGATGTGGCAATGCCCGCCCTGCCGGATCGCCCGTTCCTGACCCTCGGGGCTGAAGCCGACGATCTCGGCCTCCATCCCCCTGTGCCGGGCATGATCCACCAGCGCGGACAAGAGCCGGAAATGGCGCGCCGCCAGCCCCTCGGCCAGACGGTCCCTGGCGTGCAGGAACAGGGTCGGCGGCAGCGCGTCAAGCCGGGCCGTCGTCAGCCAGCGTGCGGGACGCACCGCGCCGGGGGTCACCGGAACAGGACCAGCGCCTCGGCGCTCCAGCCCACGCGGGCGCGGGCGCCGATGTCGAGCACCGGGCGGCCGGGGATGTTGCGCATCGACAGGCGCAGCGCGACCGGCGCGCCGTCAAGCCGGATGTCGTAATAGGTCATGTCGCCGTAATAGACCACCTCCTCGACCGTGGCCATCGCCTCGCGTCCGGCGGGCTTTTGGTCGTCGAACAGGATGGTCAGCGTTTCGGGCCGGAAGCCGACGGCGGTCTCCTCGCCCGCCGCCTTTGCGGCGGCCTGCCCGGGCGCGACCGAGAACCGGCCAAACCCGGGCGCCTCGACCAAGATGGCGGCCTCGGTCTGGCCCAGGATCGTTGAGGGCAGGAAATTCATCGTGCCGATGAAATCGGCCACGCGGCGGCTGGCGGGGCGGCGGTACAGCGTTTCGGGGTCGTCAAGCTGGGCGATCTCGCCGTCGAACATCACCGCGATGCGGTCGGACATGACCAGCGCCTCTTCCTGGTCGTGGGTGACCAGGATGAAGGTGATGCCGACCTGGCGTTGCAGCTTGATCAGCTCGACCTGCATCTGCTCGCGCATCTTCTTGTCCAGCGCCGACAGCGGCTCGTCCAGCAGCAGCACCTTGGGTTTCAGGATCAGCGCCCGGGCCAGCGCGACGCGCTGGCGCTGGCCGCCCGACAGCGCATGCGCGGCGCGGGCGCCAAAGCCCTTGAGCCCCACCATGTCCAAAGCCTCGGCAACCGCCCTGGCCTTTTCCTCCTTGGTGCGCGGGTCCTTGCGCAGGCCAAAGCCCACGTTCTCGGCCACGGTCAGGTGCGGAAAGATCGCGTAGGACTGGAACACCATGTTGGTCGGCCGCTTGTTGGCCGGCACGTCCTTCATGTCGCGCCCGTCGATCAGCACCGCGCCCGAAGAGATGCCCTCGAACCCCGCGATGGTGCGCAAAAGCGTGGTCTTGCCGCAGCCCGAGGGGCCCAGCAGCGAAAAGAACTCGCCCGCCCGGATCGTGGCGGTGATCCCGCGAAGGGCGTGATAATCGCCATAATACTTCTGGACGTCCCGGAATTCGATCATCGTCGGTTTGTCTTCGGAAAAGGTCACAGGAAGCCTCCGGTATCCTTGCCGCCAGTGCGCGCGATGCCGCGCCGGCGGAAGTATTCTGCGATGGAAAGAAGGGTGATGGACAGAAGGACCAGGATGGTCCCCAGCGCCATGATGACGGGCACGGCCTGCGGAAAGCGGAACTGCGAGAAGATGTAGACCGGCAGCGTCGTCTCGGTTCCGGCCAGGAAGAAGGCCATGATGAATTCGTCAAGCGAGATCGTGAAGGTGATCAGCAGGGACGAGATGATGCCGGGCATGACCAGGGGCAGGATCACCAGCCAGAAGGTGGAAACCGGCCCCTCGCCCAGATCGTAGGACGCCTCTTCCAGCGACTTGTCGAGCGACTGGAACGCCGCCGACAGGATGGCGATGGAAAAGGGCGTGCAGACCAGCACATGGCCCAGCATCACGGTGAAAAGGCTCAGCGGCACGCCAAGACCAAGCAGCAGCACCAAAAGCGCCACGGCAAGGATGATCTCGGGCAGGACCAGCGGCAGCATGATCATGCCCAGGATGCCCGACTTGCCGGGAAAGCTGTAGCGCGTGCTGGCGCGCGCCGCGAAAATGCCCAGCGAGGTCGCCAGGATGGCCGAGGACACCGCCACGATCAGCGAGTTCTGCGCCGCGTCCCACAGCGCCGGTTCGACCCAGAGCGCCTCGAACCACCTGGTCGTGGCGCCCGACAGCGGAAAGGCGATGATCGCGGCATCGTTGAAGGCGAAGATCGGCAAGAGCAGGATCGGCGCATAGAGAAAGAGCAGATAGACAAAGGCATAGACCTGAAACCCGCGACCCTTCATCACCTGGCCTCCCGACGCTTGAGCCAGACAAGCAGCGCAAGATGCCCCAGCGCCACGGCCAGCACGCTGGCAAAGAAGGTGTCCGCCACCAGCATGCCGACGACGATGCAGGCGCCAAGGAACAGCGCCCCCGCCGCCAGCGCGACCAGAAACGCGATGCCGGCGCTGGTCGACAGCATCAGGCCCGAATAGACCCGCTTGAAAAGCCGCGCCTGCGCCAGGCCGGCGATCAGCGTGATGCCGACCATGGCCATCGACGACACCGCCGTCGCCGATCCCATCGGGTAGTTGTCAAGCTTGAGATATTGCAGTTGCACCAGGTTGGCCACCATCCGCCCTTCGGGCCCGCCCAGCAGCGAGGGGGTCACATAGTCGCCGATCACCGGGATAAAGACGATCATGATGGCCGAGACCACGCCCGGCAGGGACAGGGGCAGCGTGACGCGCACAAAGGTCATGAAGGGGCTCTCGCCCAGGTCACGCCCCGCCTCGAGCAGCGAGCGGTCGATCTTTTCCAGCGCCACATAGATCGGCAGGATCGCGAAGGGCGCATAGGCATGGGCCAGGGTGATGATCACCGAATTGGCGTTGTACAGGATCGCCGTGATCGGCTCGTCGATCAGCCCGATGCCCATCAGGGACGAGTTGATGACGCCGTTGTAGCCCAGGATCACCAGCCACAGAAAGACCCGGATCAGGTAGCTGGTCCAGAACGGGATGGTGATCAGGAACAGCCACAGCGACTTTTTCGACGGCTCGACGTAGAACGAGACGTAATAGGCGATGGGAAAGGCCGTCAGGACCGTGGCGACGGTCACGGCGGCCGAAATACCCAGCGAGCGCATCAGCACCTTTTCAAAGACCGGGCTGGTCCAGGTCTCGACATAGTTGGCAAAGGTGGGGACATACTCGATGGTCAGGTATCCATCGGTCAGAAAGCTGTAGGCCAGGATCAACGCCAGCGGCACCGCCAGCAGCAGCGTGGCATAAAGCGCGGTGGGGGAAATCATCTTGAGACCGTTGACGGCCTCTGCGTTCAAGTAGCGCTGTCCAAGGCCGCCCCGTGCCATCCCGCCCCCCCGTTCTGCCGGGCACACCCACCCGGTGGGCCTGGCGCCCGACATTTGATCAAATTAAGCGCATGAAGATGCCCGACGCAAGCCATGTTTGCCGTTGGGACGAAAAAATCAACCGAAAGGCGGCGGGCAGCGGATGACGTGCCGGCGGTCGGCCCGGGGCCCGGGCGGGGTCAGGCCCGGCTGATCCCGATCGCGCGCTTGCGCAGTTCCTCAAGCAGGGTCGGAATCACCCCGCGCGTGCCCGGCGGTCACGGCCTGCGACAACGCCTCGTCCAGCCTCTGGTCGGCGTCACCCTGGGCATGGGCGTGCCAGACCATGCGCGTGTGCCGGCAGTCGTCATAGACGATCTGGATGCGCCCTGCCCGGTCACGCCGCCATCCCAGAAAATCCGCGCCCCCGCCGGGGGCGTGAAAACAATGCTCTTGTCCCATTCTTGGGCCCTTTGGTTGCCTGCAAGGCCAGACTGGGCCCGCGCCATTGCCCCGTCAACCTGCGCGGGACCCTGGGCAGCGATGGGCGCCGGGGTGAGTCCGCAGGGCAACAGGGGGGCCAAATGCCAAGGGGCGCGGCAGAAGCCGCGCCCCTTGAAGCGATGGAAATCCGGATCAGCGCTTGGAGAACTGGAAGCTGCGGCGGGCCTTGGCCTTGCCGTACTTCTTGCGTTCCACAACGCGGCTGTCGCGGGTCAGGAAGCCGGCGGCCTTCAGCGCGCCGCGCAGGGTCGGCTCGTAAAGCTGCAGCGCCTTGGAGATGCCGTGCTTGACCGCGCCGGCCTGGCCCGAAAGCCCGCCGCCGGCGACCGTGGCCACCACGTCGAACTGGCCCTCGACATTGGCGATGGTAAAGGGCTGCTTGAGGATCATCTGCAGCACCGGGCGGGCGAAATAGGCCGCCATTTCCTTGCCGTTGACCGTGACCTTGCCCGAGCCGGGCTTGACCCAGACGCGGGCGACGGCGTTCTTGCGCTTGCCGGTGGCATAGGAGCGGCCCAGCTTGTCACGCACCTGCACCCGCACCGGGGCCGCCGAGGGGGCGGCGGGCGCGGACGGGGCGGCGGCGGAGACGGCCGATTTCAGATCGTCGAGGGATTTGATGTCGGACATGTCATGCGCTCCGGGTGTTCTTGGGGTTCAGGACCTTGACGTCCAGAACGGTCGGCTGCTGCGCCTCGTGGGCGTGGCTTGCACCGGCGTAGACGCGCAGGTTCGTCATCTGCTGACGGCCCAGACGGTTGCGGCTGATCATCCGCTCGACAGCCTTTTCGACCACACGCTCGGGGTGGTTGCCCTCAAGCACCTGACGCGCGGTACGGAACTTGATGCCGCCCGGGTGGTTGGTGTGCCAGTAATAGCGCTTGTCGTCGCGCTTCTTGCCGGTCATCTGCACCTTGTCGGCGTTGATGACGATGACGTTGTCACCCATGTCCATGTGGGGGGTGAAGGTCGGCTTGTTCTTGCCGCGCAGGATGTTGGCGACGATCGTGGCAAGGCGGCCCAGAACAACGCCCTCGGCGTCGATCAGGATCCACTTCTTCTCGATGTCCGCCGGAGTAGCGGTGAAGGTTTTCATCTTTGGCCCAATGAGGTTAGGCGGGGGCAGCCCCCGGAATCTCGGATGGGGGCTTATCGCGCAACGGGGCTGCATCGTCAAGGGCCAGAGCAGACAAAGAAGTGTTCTAAAACAATGCATTACCAGATGGGGTATCAAAATACCCCATTCAGCGCAGGATCGGCGGGCGGCTGATGTCCATGCCCGGCGCGGTGGCGCGGGGCGCGGCGGCTTCGGGCTCGGCCGGGCGGGGCGGCCAGTCGATCCGCGCGGCAACCCCGGCCAGGGCCTCGGCGGCGGCAAAGGTGATCTCGACCGCGCCGCCCGGCGCCTGGCCGGCAAAGGCCAGCGCCTCGGCCAGCGCCCGGGCCAGGGCGGCCTCGTCCCGCGCGGCGGCGCCCTCGACGACCAGCAGCCCCCTCCCCTCGCAGGAACAGACCCACAGCGCCCGGGCGATGCCGCCCCAGGCGGGCGGCGCCTGGGCCAGGATGGCGCGCAGGGCGGCGGTCAGCGCCGGATCGGGCGGCGCCAGCGCGGTGAGCGGCGCCAGCCGGGTTTCGATGCGGGCATCCAGCATCCCGGCCAGCCAGGCCATCGCCGGCGGCGGCAAGAGCTGCTCCGACGCGCCGCCGCTGGCCAGGTTCAGCCCCAGGCCCAGACCCTGATCCGCCAAGAGCCGCGCCAGCACCCGGCCGGGCAACTCGGCATAGCTGTGCGGCCCCGCGCCCATCGACGCCAGCCGCTCCTGACTGTCAAAGGCCAGCACCAGCGGCCCCTCGTCAAGGTCAAAGACGCGCGGCTCAAGGACCTCGCCTTGCGCTTCGCGCTCCAGCAGCACGAAAAGCGGCGTCTGCGCCAGCAGGCGAAAGAACGCCAGCCGCTCGGGCTCGCCGCCGGCGTCTGCCCGCGCCTGCGCCCGATCGAGCGCGGTTGCCGTGGTCTGCTGCGTCATCGCGAAATTCTCTGGTCCGGGCCTGGCCGGCCATTGCCCCTGCCTCGGCGCTCGGCTTAACTGCTGTGCGGCGGGATTCCAATCCGGGTCCAGCCGAAAACAGGGTCCTTCGGGTCGGATGTACGCAATCTCGTCTTTCCTGCGCAGCTTCGCCGTCGCGCTGCTGGCCGGTGCGGCCCTTGCCTCGGTCTGGGTCAACCTGGCGCCCGAAAGCTACTTTGACCTGATCGAGTTTCGCCTGCTGGACCTGCCGCTGCCGGGCTGGCTCCTGTCCACCGCGCCCTCGATCACGCCGCTGTCGCTGGTGTCCGGGCTATTCATGCCGCTCTTTTTCTTCTTTCTCGGCAAGGAGCTGTGGGAGGCGCTGGTGCTGGAGCGCGGCGCGCGCACCTTTGGCGGCCAGCCGGTGTTCGTCGCCGGAACCTTTCTGGGCGCGGCTTGCGGCGCCGTCGCGGTCTGGCTGATCGCCACGGCGGTTCTGGACCCCTCGGGCGAGGCGGGCCTGCGCGCGGGCTGGGCCACGCCGATCGGCTCGGATGTCGTGCTGTGCTATGTGATCGGCGTCGCGGTCTTTGGCCGCGGCCACCCGGCGCTGCATCTGCTGCTCTTGCTGACGCTGGCACTGGACATCGTGGCGCTCTTTGCCGCCACGGCCAGCCAGCCCTTTGAGGGCGAGCGGCTGCTCTGGGCCCTGCTGTCGCCGGCGGCGGCGCTGTGGGCCTGGGCCTTTTTCGGCCGCAACCACCGGCGCCCGGACGCGACCGAGGTGGACCGCCAGCGTGCCGACCGGCTATGGCCCTATGTCCTGGCCGGGGTGTTGTCCTGGGTCGGCTTTGCCCTGGCCGGCTTTCCGCCGGAGCTGAGCCTCTTGCCGATCATTCCGGCCATTCCCCATGCCACCCACAGCTTTGGCCTTTTCGCCGAGGTCGAGGGCATCCTGCATGACCCGCTGAACCGGCTGGTCACCGCGCTTATCCCCGCCATCACCGCGATCCTGTTCCTCTTTGGCCTGACGCGCGGCGCGATCGAGCTTTCGGTCTTTGGCGCGGGCTCGCTGGCGCTTCTGGCCGCGTTCTGGGTCGGCAAACCCCTGGGGTTCATCGCCGGGGCCTCGCTGGCAGTGACCTTTGGCGGCGGCGGCCTGCCGCCCGGTCTGCGCCTGAAGGACCTGGTGCTTGTCGCGCTGGTGCTGTCCTGCGGCTTTGTCGCGCCGGTCACGGTGCTGGACCTTGGCCTTGCCGGCGGCGTGACGGCATCCGAGGCACGCACCGGCCTGGCGCTGAGCCTGCTGGTCGCGGCACTTGGCGGGCTGGCCGGCCTGGCCTTTCGCCGCCACCGCCGCCCCTGAGCCGCCCGGCCGCCGGCCCGACGGGCGCCAAAGGCGGACCCTTGCCGCCCTTTTCACCTTTGGGATGGAAAAACGCGCGCGGAACTCCCATAACAGGGTCAGGTTCCGCCGGCCTTGTCCATGCACCGGCTTGTTAAGCCTTGGCGGCTAGTCTTGGTGCGGGCCTGGCCAAGGCGGGCTGACCGACAACCACAGGCGCCCGGGGGCGCGAGCGCTGCGATGATTGAGTTCCTGGACGTCAGCAAGTCCTTCGCCACCAGCGCGGGCAGGAAAATCATCCTCAACCGGGCCTCGTTCCGGGTCGAGGTCGGCAATTCGCTTGGCATTCTTGCCGCCAACGGCACCGGCAAGACCACGATCATCAACATGATGGCCGGGCTGGAAAAGCCGGACGAGGGGACGGTCACGCGCACCTCGCGCATCTCGTTTCCGCTGGGCTTCATGGGCGGGGTGGTCGGCAAGCACACCGCGACCGAAAACAGCCGCTACATCGCGCGCCTCTACAGCCTTGATCCGGATTATGTCGAGGCGTTCTGCCGCTGGCTCTGCGGGATCGGCCATTATTTCGACATGCCGCTGGGCACCTATTCCTCGGGGATGCGAAGCCGCTTCAACTTTGCGTTGATGCTGGCGCTTGAGTTTGACATCTACCTGATCGACGAGGGCATGCCGGCCACGACGGATGTCGACTTCAACCGCAAGGCCGGCGCGATCCTGCGCCAGCGTCTGGCCGGCGCGACGGTGGTCATCGTCTCGCATCAGGCGCAGACGCTTGAGAAATTCTGCAAGAGCGCAGCGGTCTTGCGCAACGGCCAGCTCTATATGTTCGACACCCTGGAAGAGGCGAAACGGCTTTATGACTATCAAGCTTAGCATCTCCCGCTATCGCACGCGCCCCCCCGCCCCGCGTGAGCCGCTGCCCCCCCCGCAGGCCGCGCCGGACGCCGCAGAGCAGCAGGCGCCCGACATGCCCTTTGCCCCCGATCCGGCCGCCGACGGCTTTGGCCCGGGCAAGTTCGACACGGCCGGCAACGAGGCCGCCAGCGTCGAGGACGAGCATGAAGCCATCCGCCGCGAGGCGCTGACGGGCGGGCAGCTTCGCCTGGCGCGGCGTCTGGCGCAGCGGCACGGGCTGCAGGCCAGCTCGGACATCGACGCGGTGCGCCTGCTGCGCAAGGCCGGGATCGACCCGTTCCAGAAATCCGCGGTGATCGACGCGCTCTTGTCCGATGGCGGCGGCGGCGCGGCCAGACCCGCGCCCGGCACCGCCGCCGGGCCCCAGGGCTCGCGCGAGCTGGCGCTGACCTCGGGCGGCGGCGGCAAGGCGCCGCTGGTTCTCAAGCCGATCCAGGTCGCCTCGACCGAGATGCGGGCCGAGCAGTCGCATGTGTCCGAAGTGGCCAGGATCCAGCGCGAAATGGCCGCGCGCCGGCGCCGGCGCCTGCTGATGCTGATGATCCGCCTGGCGGCCTTCGTGTTCCTGCCGACCTTTTTGGCCGGCTGGTACTATTTCGTGCGCGCAACCCCGATGTACGCCGCCAAGACCGAGTTTCAGATCCAGACCGCCGATCCGGCGGCCTCGGCCGGTCTTGGCGGGCTGCTCAGCAACTCGCCGCTGGGCTCGTCAAAGGATTCCATCGCCGTCCAGGGCTATCTGCAAAGCCAGGAAGCGATGGAGCGGCTGGATGCCGAGGTCGGGCTGCGCGGCCATTTCTCGGACCCCGCGATCGACCCGCTGCAACGGCTGGCGCCGGATGCCTCGAACTCGGCCGTCTATGCGCTGTATCGCGACCATGTGCGGATTTCCTACGACCCGACCGAGGGCATCATCAAGATGGAGGTGGCCACCACCGACCCGGAAGTCTCGGTCGGCTATTCGCGCGCGCTTCTGCGCTACGCCGAGGAACAGGTCGACCGGATGACCGAGCGTCTGCGCGAGGACCAGATGGCCGGGGCGCTGGAAAGCTACGCCGATGCCGAGGCCAAGATGCTCGCGGCGCAGGGCCGGGTCGTGGAGTTGCAGGAAAATTTCCGCATCCTGTCCTCTGAGGCCGAGGTTGGCCTTGTCACCTCGCAGATGGGTGCGCTTGAGACGCAACTGACCCAGGACCGTCTGTCGCTGGCGCAGATGGAATCGAACGCCAGCCCGAATGCGGCACGGATGGAGCCGCTGAAACGGCGCATCGCCACGCTTGAATCCGAGATCGAGGTGCTGCGCGAGCGGCTCACCGCCGATGGCAAGGATGGGCTGTCGCTGGCCAAGGTGCAGTCAGAGCTGATGGTCGCGCAGGCCGATGTGGCCACGCGCCAGCTTTTGCTGGCCCAGAGCCTGCAAGCGATGGAAACCGCCCGGATCGAGGCGAACCGGCAGACCCGATATCTGACCGTTTCGGTCAATCCGGTGGCGCCGGACGATCCGACCTATCCGCGCGCCTTTGAAGACACGCTCGTGGTGCTGTTGATCTTTGCCGGCATCTATCTGATGATCTCGATGACCATCGCGATCCTGCGCGAACAGGTCACGGCCTGAGGATCTGCATGAAACGCGTGGACATTGGCGGGCTGACCGTCGGCAACGACTGCCCGCTCTTGGTGATTGCCGGCCCCTGCCAGCTTGAATCGCTGGACCATGCCCAGATGATCGCCGGCACCCTGGCCGAGGCCTGCCGCGCGGCGGGGGCGCGGTTCATCTTCAAGGCCAGTTATGACAAGGCCAACCGCACCTCGCTGAAGGGCAAGCGCGGGATGGGCATGGCGGCGGGGCTGAAGGTGCTGGCGGCGGTGCGGTCCATGGGACTGCCGGTGCTGACCGATTTCCACGAGGCCGCCCACGCGGCCGAGGTGGCCGAGGTGGTCGATGTCCTTCAAATCCCGGCGCTTTTGTGCCGGCAGACCGACCTCTTGCTGGCCGCCGGCCGTACCGGGGCGGCGGTGAACGTCAAGAAGGGCCAGTTCCTGGACCCCCATGCCATGGCCCATGTCGCCGAAAAGATCGCCTCGACCGGGAACACGCGCATCCTTTTGACCGAACGCGGCACCACCTTTGGCTACAACGGCCTGATTGCCGACATGCGCAGCCTGCCGATCATGGCGCGCACGGGCTATCCGGTGATCATGGATGCCACCCATGCCGTCGCCGCGCCCGGGGGCTTGGGCGATGCCTCGGGCGGCGAGCGGGCCTTTGCCCCGGTGCTGGCACGGGCCGCTGTGTCCCTGGGCATCGCCGGGGTGTTTCTGGAAACCCACCAGGACCCGGACAACGCCCCCTCGGACGGGCCGAACATGATCCGCCTGTCCGAGATGCCGGCCCTGATCGCCAGCCTGATGGCCTTTGACCGGCTGGCCAAGGCGGACCCGCTGCGCGTCTGAGGTGCGGGGTCAGGCCACCTGCCCCGCCGCCCAGCCCGACGACCAGGCCCATTGAAAGTTGTACCCGCCCAGCCAGCCGGTGATGTCCACCACTTCGCCCACGAAATAAAGGCCCGGCAGGCCCCTTGCCTCCATCGTGCGGGCGTCCAGCGCGGCGGTGTCGACCCCGCCCAGCGTGACCTCGGCGGTACGGTAGCCTTCGGAGCCGACGGGCGTCAGGCGCCAGTCGTGCAGGCCCTGGGCCAGGCGCGCGAGGTCGCGCTGCGGCACCTCGGCCAGCGGCGCGACGATGCCGGAGGCGGTCTCGACATGGCGGGCCAGCCGTTCGGGCAAGAGCCGCGTCAGCGCCGAGCGCAGCAGCGCGCGGCCGCTGTCACGCTTTGCCGCGCGCAGCACCTCTTCGGCATCGATGCCGGGGCAAAGGTCGATCCCGATCGCCTGCCCCTCGCGCCAATAGCTTGAGGCTTGCAGGATCGCGGGGCCGGACAGGCCGCGGTGGGTGAACAGCAACGCCTGGTCAAACCCCGGCCCGGCCTCGGCCCGGGCCCGGACCGGCAGCGAGACCCCGGCAAGGGGTGCGATCCAGTCCAGTTCCTGCTGGGCAAAGGTCAGCGGCACCAGGCCGGGGCGGGTTTCGGTCAGCGGCAGGCCGAAACCTTCGGCCAGGTGATAGCCATGTCCCGTCGCGCCCATCTTCGGGATCGACTTGCCCCCCGTGGCCACGATCAGCGCGGCCGAGCGCAGCGGCCCGCGCGCGGTCTCGACCTCAAAGCCGCCCGGGGCACGCCGCGCCTCGCCCAGGCCGCAGCCCAGCCACAGCGCGCCGCCCGCCCGCTGGAAATCGCCCAGCAGCATCTCGGTGACCTGCGTCGCCTTGCCGTCGCAGAAAAGCTGGCCAAGCGTCTTTTCGTGCCAGCCGATGCCCGCCCGATCAAGCCGCGCGATGAAGTCCCACTGCGTGTAGCGCTTGAGCGCCGAGAGCGCGAAGCGCGGATTGCGCCCCAGGAACCGGTCGGCCGCGACATGCAGATTGGTGAAGTTGCAGCGCCCGCCGCCCGAGATGCGGATCTTTTCACCCGCCGCCTGCGCGTGGTCGATCAAGATCACCCGGCGGCCGCGCCGCGCCGCCTCGATCGCGGCCATCAGCCCTGCGGCACCCGCGCCAAGGACAAGGACATCGGTGGTTTCCATGCGCCTGACTACCCCGCCGCGCCCCGGCCCGCAACCGCCGCCCGCCGTGCCTGAAAAACCCCGGGACGCCCGTTTTACCCCCTTGCAGGCCCAAGGGGCAGCGGCTAAACACCCGCTCACGGTTGGGGCGTCGCCAAGTGGTAAGGCATCGGTTTTTGGTACCGACATACCTAGGTTCGAATCCTAGCGCCCCAGCCAAACCCCCATTCCTGTTGCCAGAGTGCCCCTGACCGCCTCGCGCCTACAGGCTTTCGCCGCCGTCCAGCACCAGCGCATGCCCGGTCATGAAGCCGG
This sequence comes from Paracoccaceae bacterium, assembly GCA_052387855.1. Classification (GTDB taxonomy): domain Bacteria; phylum Pseudomonadota; class Alphaproteobacteria; order Rhodobacterales; family Rhodobacteraceae; genus CAIYZT01. The sequence goes on along the minus strand of JBQTIT010000021.1, from coordinate 98,300 downwards.
ACAGGTCCGAGGCGAGATAGACGATGCCCGCCCCGATCTCGTCCAGGCTGGCCCAGCGGCGCATGGGGATCGTCTCGGCCACGTAGGATTGCAGCTTGTCCCGCCCGCCCATCTGCGCCTCGAACCCCCGGTTGAACGGGGTGTCGACAAAGCCCGGGCACAGCGCGTTGCAGCGCACGTTGTCGGCGGCATAGTCGGCGGCGATCTGGCGCGTCATGGCGATGACGGCATGCTTGGTCGTGCAATAGGCGATCATGCCCCGGTCATGCTGCACCCCCGAATTCGAGGCGGTGATGATGATCGAGCCCTTTTTCTGGCGCTGCATGTGCGGCATGGCGGCGCGGGCGGCCACGAAATGCGCCCGCACGTTCAGCCGCCAAGAGGCATCCATGCCGGCGGCGTCGATCTCGGTCAGGCGGCCCGGCACCTGGATGCCGACATGCGAATGCAGGATGTCGAGCCGCCCCCGTGCCGCGACCGCGTCGATGGCGGCCAGGACGGCGGCATCGTCGGCGGCGTCCAGCGCCAGCGCCTCGGCCCGACCGCCGGCGGCGCGAATCTCGGCCGCGACCGCGCTGGCGCTGGCCCCGTCCAGATCGGTGACCACCACCTCGGCCCCCTCGCGCGCCAGGGCCAGGGCCCCCGCCCGCCCGATGCCCGACGCGGCCCCGGTCAGAAACGCCACCCGCCCGTCAAGCCGCATCGCCGCCCCCTTGCCCGGGCGCCCGGCGCAGGATCATCTGGGCCACCACCAGCATCACCAGCGAAACCGCCAGCACCATGGTGCCGATGGCGTTGATTTCGGGCGTCACGCCACGGCGGATCGAGGAAAAGACATAGATCGGCAGCGTGGTTTCCGAGCCGGCGACGAAAAAGGCGATGATGAAATCGTCAAAGCTGAAGGTGAAGCTCAGCAGGAACCCCGCCAGGATGCCCGGAAAGATCAGCGGCAGCGTGACCTGGCGAAAGGTGGCCAGGGGCGGGGCGTATAGGTCGGCCGAAGCTTCGAGCAGGCTGCGGTCCATGCCCGAAAGGCGGGCGCGCAGGATGATGATGACCAGCGACATCGAAAACAGCGCATGCGCCGCGATCAGCGAGCCCAGACCCATGGCAAGCTGCGGCGCCTGCCCCTCGGGCGCAAGGCGCGCCAGCAGCGGGTTGATCCAGCCAAAGAGCGTCACCAGCGCGATCAGCGTCGCGATGCCGATCACGATCCCCGGCACCATCAGCGCGACATAGATCAACCCGTCGGCAATGGCGCGCAGGCGCCCCTTCATCCCCTGCAGGGCCAGGGCGGCCATGGTGCCGAAAACCGAGGCGATCAGCGCCGAGGACAGCGCGACGACGAAGCTGGTCCAGAGCGCCTCCATCACGAAGGGATTGGTCAGGGCCTTGCCGTACCATTCCACCGAAAACCCGGTGAACTGGCTGGCATGGCGGCCGGCGTTGAAGCTGAAGACCGCGATGACCGCGATCGGCAGGTAGAGAAAGGCAAAGACCAGGGCGGCGTAAAGGCGCATCATTTCTGTCCGTCACATCAGCGCGACATCGTCGCGCGCCCCGCCCAGCCGGCGCATCAGCGCCATGTAGAGCGTGACCGTGACCAGCATGATGGCCACCAGCGCCACCGCGATGGCGGCGCCAAAGGGCCAGTTGCGCGATTGCAGGAACAGGTCCACCAGCGCGTTGCCGATAAAGAACACCTTGCCGCCGCCCAGCATGGCCGGGATCAGGAATTCGCCCATCAAGAGGATGAAGACCAGCAGACACCCGGTGGCCACGCCCGGCAGCGACAGGGGCAGCGTGACCTGAAGGAACCCGCGAAGCGGCGGCGCGCCCAGGTCGGACGAAGCCTCCAGCAGGCGCTTGTCCATCCGCTCAAGGCTGACATAGACAGGCAGCACCATGAGCGGCAGATAGCCATAGACGATGCCGGTCAGCACCGCAAAGGGCGTGTTGATCAGCCGCACCGGCCCCAGCCCCAGCCATTCGATCAGCGCCGGCAGCCCCTGCCCGCCCAGAAGGAAGATCCAGGCGTAGCTGCGGATCAGGATCGAGGTCCAGAAGGGCACGATGACCAGGATCAAGAGCGTGGTGCGCCAGCGCGGATTGGCGCGCATCGCCAGGAAATAGGCCAAGGGATAGGCGATCAGCAGCGACAGCGCCGTGCCGAGCGGCGCCAGCATCATCGTGTTGGCAAAGGCCGTGGCCCGCGCCGGCAGGTTGGCATATTGCGCCAGGGTAAAGGCGGGGACGTAGCCGCCCGCCGCCTCTCTCTCGCCAAAGCTGAACACCAGAACGAAACACAGCGGCAGCACCAGCATGACCGTGAACCACAGCCCCGCAGGGGCCAGAAGAAGCCATGTCGTCAGCCGCCGCTGCATCGGATTAGGCCGACTTGAAGCGGGCCATCACCTCGGCCCGGTTCGGATCGGTCAGCGTCGCGGCCGCGCCGAATTCAAGCGCATTCAGCAATTCCGCCGCCGGGTAGAGGATCGGATCGTTCAGGATCTCGGCCGGCAACAGCGCGTTCACCCGCGAATCCGCCACCGGATAGCCGTGGAACAGGGTCTCTTTCGCGTTGACCTCGGGCGCCAGCAGGAAGTTGATCAGCGCATAGGCGGCCTCGCGGTGCGGCGCGCTCTTGGGGATGGCGTAGAAATCCGACCAAAGCTCGCCCCCCTCCTTGCCCAGGACATAGACGATCTCGGGCATGTCGCGGTTGAGCTGCTTGCCGTCGCCGGTCCAGCAGATCGTCATCCAGGCATCGCCCGAGCGCATCGAGGGCTGATAGTCCGAGTTGATGGCGAACAGATGCGGCTTGGTGGCGATCAACAGCGCCTCGGCCTGCGCCAGTTCCGCCGGGTCGATCGAGTTGAACGAATAGCCGTAATACTTCAGCGCCGCGCCGATGGTGGTCAACTGGTAGTCATGCACCATGGTGCGGCCGCTGAAGGTGGTCTGGGTCAGGTCAAAGAACTCTTTCCAGCTTGTGGGCGTGGTGCCGCCGGTGTGATTGGTGTTCACCGCGAACCCGGTGGTGCCCCAGTTCTTGGGCACGGCGTAGATCGTGCCGTTCACAGTGCCGGGGCCGGCAAAGCGCTGGTCAAAGCTGGCCGGGTCGTAGTTCGGCAAGAGCGACAGGTCCAACGGCTCGATCAGGTCCTGCTCGACATAGGTGGTGATGGTGTAGTTGGTGGGCACAAAGACATCCCAGCCCGACCCGCCCGCCTGAAGCTTGGCCAGCATTTCCTCGTTCGAGCCAAAGACATTGACCTGCACCGCCGCGCCGGTCTCGGCGGCAAAGGCGTCAAAGTTGGCCACATCGTGATAGTTCGGCCAGGTGGCCAGCACCGCCCGGTCGCCGATGCCCTGCGCAAAGGCGGCGCGCGCCATCAGGCCCGGCATCGCCGCCCCCAGCACGGCCGAAGCCGCGCCAAGGCCGGTCACGCCCATGAAGTGCCGGCGGCTCACCGAGCCCTTCTGGTAGCGCCGCAGTTCCGCCATGAACTTCTGGCGCGAAATATGGTCGATCTTGTCGGTCATAGCTGAAGTCTCCCTTGTGGTGGTTTCGGTTCATTCTTCGGCAAGGATCAGGCCGGCCTCGGGCCCCCAGGACACGAATCCCGCCTGGCCGGGCTGAAAGCTGCCCTCGCGCGCCTCGGCTTGCCGGGCGACAAGCACCAGAAGATCGCCCAGATCGGCGCTGCGGACCAGATATTCGGTATGCTCGCCCAGAAAGATGCGGTTGATCACCGTCACCGGCACCTGGCCGCCCTCGTCCTGATGGGTCAGGCCGATCTGTTCGGGGCGGATGCAGAGCGCCGCCTTGCCCGGTCCCAGACCGGCAGAGCCGGGCCGCCCGGCAAAGCGCCGCCCCTGCGGCGTCTCGATCAGCGCGCTGCCGTCAGAGATGGCGGCGAGCCTGCCGTCGATGAAATTCGATTTGCCCACGAAATCGGCGACATAGCGGCTTGCCGGCTCGTCATAGAGCGCCCGGGCAGAGCCGGACTGCACGATGCGCCCGGCGCGCATGATGCAGATGCGGTCCGACATCGACAGCGCCTCTTCCTGATCATGGGTGACCAGAACAAAGGTGATGCCAAGCTGGCGTTGCAGCGTCTGCAATTCGATCTGCATCTCGCGGCGCAGCTTGCGGTCCAGCGCGGCGAGCGGCTCGTCCAGAAGCAGGATCTTCGGCTCGTTGACGATGGCTCGCGCCAGCGCCACGCGCTGCTGCTGGCCGCCCGACATCTCCCAGATCCGCCGGGGGCCAAAGCCGGACAGGCGCACCATCTCCAGCGCCCGGTCAACCTTGCGGGCGATCTCTGCGCGGTCCGGCCGGGGGCGGCGCTGGCGCAGGCCGTAACCGATGTTGTCGGCCACGCTCAGATGCGGAAACAGCGCGTAATGCTGGAACACCATGTTCACCGGGCGACGGTGAGCCGGCAGGTCGGTGACCCGCTCGCCATCAAGATAAATCTCGCCGCTGCTGGGCACCTCGAACCCGGCCAGCATGCGCAGCGCCGTGGTCTTGCCGCAGCCCGAGGGGCCGAGGAAGGACAGGAACTCACCCTTCTGGATGCCGAAATTCAGCGCATCGGCCGCAAGCACCGCGCCATAGCGCCGGGTGGCCTGCCGGAACTCGGCGATGGGGTGGGCCGTCCGGGTCTCCGGGTGGCGGTCGGTGGCGGCGGATCCCTGCATGGGCCGGTCTCTATCCTATGAATTGGGAAAAACTCTAGGATGCCGCAGTTTGGCTGTATATATCACAAAAGGGGTAGAAGCCGGCAAGGGGACGGAAAATGCAGGAAGATGGCTGGGCATCGACGGCGGCGGCGGTGGTCGCGGCGCTGGACACGCCCGCCCTGCCCCGGGCGCTGGCCGAGCTTTTGCGCCGCGTCGCGCCCTTTAGCCACACCGTGATGTTCGGCTATTGCGGCCCTTCGCAACCGCTTGACCTTTATGACGATTTCCCCCCCCCCCGGCAAGCGCGCCGTCTTCGTGACCGACTATCAGGCCGGTCCCTATCTGCTCGACCCCTTTTACCTCGCCGCCGTCGCGCCGTTCGAGCCGGGGCTCTATCGGCTGCGCGACGTGGCCCCGGACCGATTCTATCAGGGCGAATATTACCGCAGCTATTACGCCCGCACTGGCCTGGCCGAAGAGATCGCCTTTTTTGTCGACCTGCCCGAAGGGACCGCGCTGGTGCTGTCGCTGATGCAGACCGAACGGCCGTTTTCGCAGCGCCAGGTCCAGGCGCTTCGCGAGGTCTTTCCCTTTGTCGCGGCGGTGGCGCAGCGCCATTGGTCGGGCCTGGGCCGCCAGTTCGGCAAGGCTCGCGGCGCCGAGGGGCCGCCGGGGCATCCCAGGGCCCTGACCGACGATCTGGGCAGCTTTGGCGCGGGCCTCTTGACCGCGCGCGAGCGCGAGGTCGCGGCCTTTACGCTCAAGGGCCATTCGGCCGAATCCGCCGGGCAGATCCTTGGCATCTCGCCCGGGACGGTGCGCATCCACCGGCGCAACATCTACGCCAAGCTGCGGATCAGCTCGCAAGGCGAGCTTTTTTCCCGCTTTCTGGAGACCCTGGCCGACCGGGGCTGACGCCGGGGCCGGGTTCAGGTCAGATCGCGCAGCTTGCCGCTGGCCAGCAGCCCCGCCCGGCGCAAGCCGGCCACCGGATAGCTTTCATCCTCGACCATTTGGCGCAGGGTAAAGTCGGGCTCAAGCCGGCGCAGCTTTTCCACCGATTGCAGCGCCGCCGTCCGGTCGCCGGCGATGGCGTCGAGCGTGGCCATGTAGCGCAGCGGGGGGCGAAAGTCGGGCGCCATGACAGCGGCGTTGTGCGCCAGGCTGCGCGCCAGGTCGAGCTTGCCGTTCGCAACCGAGGTCAGGCAGGCGCCCATGTCCCAGAAATGCCGGATCGGCGAGCGCTGCGAGATGGCATAGGCCCGAAGCTGATGTAGATGCGCCTCTTGCGGTTTGCCCGACATCGCCAGCCCGATCGACAGCGCATCTCAGGCAAAGGGGTTGACCGGGTTCAGATCGACCGCGCGCCGCGCCAGTTCCATCCCGGCATGCACGTCGCTGGCCACCAGAAGCTGCGCATTGGCCGCCACCGCCAGCACCACCGAGTTCGACGGCTCCAGCCGCAGGGCCGCGCGGGCCAGACGCTCGATCTCTTCCGCACGCCCCTCGCCGGCGGCGTGACGCTCCATTTCCTGAATGATGCGCAACTGCGCGCGCCAGGCCAGAAAGATGGCGCGCGGGTCCAGCTCATGCGCGCGCTGAAACAGGTGATCGGCATGGATCACCTCTTCGACGTTCATCGTAAAGACCTTGTGCAGCGCCATCCGGCCCAGGATCGCGGCGTCGGCCCGCTCCATGTCGCGGCGCAGGCGCAGCACCAGGGCATCGGCCAGCGCCTCGGTCGCTTCATGCACCAGCGACAGAAAGTCGATGTGATCCACCGGCGGCGCGCCCTGCGCCTCGATCACCTTGCGGCCCGACCACAGCGTGCGCCGCGACGGTACCTCTTGCATCTGCAGGCGCAGACCAAAGCCCTTGCCGCCCGCCGCATAGGCCTGCACCGCCACCGCGATCGCGTTGCCCGAGGACGGATCGGGCGGGCGGCGGTGAACCTCGGCGATCAGCGCCTCGGACACCCAGCGCTCGAACCCGTCGATGAAGAGGTCCTCGAACAGCCGCTCGGGGCCCTGGGTCTGGGTCAGGGCAAAGACATGTACCCGGCGGACCAGATCGGTGCGCCGCAGCGCGGCCAGACGTGGCGCGGCGCCGCCCGGCCCGTCGGCGGCGGCAGCGCCGGGGGCTTCCCGGGCCGGGGCGAGCCTGCCGGACCAGGCCCGCCGCTCGTCGCCCAACCATTCGGCAAAGGCCGGATCCCTGACCTCGATCCCCTCGCAAAGCTCGCCCTCGGGGGTGCGGACAAGTTCCACCCGGTCGCGGTTCAGCGCGACAAAGGCCCGGCTGACCTGCAAGACCTCGCCGCCCGGCCCAAGGCCGCGGCGCAGTTGCGACAGGGCCTGACGCAGGCTGGCGGCGGCCTGTTCGCGCCCCCGGTCGCTCCACAGCCGCGCTTGCAGCCAGGCACGCGAGCGCCGCGCCTGGGGGTGGCAGGCAAGCAGCGCCAGCAGCGCCGCGCCTTTGGCCGATTTCGGCGTCAGATCGGCCCCTTCGGCGCCCTCGACCCGAAAGGCGCCGGTCAGGTGAACGCGCAGGCCGGGCGCGGCCCTGCTGTCGCTGACGTCCATCGCACCCCCCACCACACGCGGCAACTGTGCCCGCAGTTTTGGCACTCGGCAAGCCCCGGGCCGGCGCGGCAGAGCGTGAAGGAAACGTGAATTTGCCCCCTTGGCCCGACGCGGCGGTTGACGGGGGGCTTTCGGCGCGCCTTTCTTGACGGCAAAGGGCTGGAGGGGATGGCGATGAGCGCGGAGGGCAGATCGGGGCGGTCGGGCAGATCAGGACGTTCGGGGCGCTCGGGCCGGTCGGGCCGGTCAGGGCGATCCGGCGAGAATTCGATGCTGGACCATGCGGGGGGCGAGGATTCCTCGCTTTTGGGCGCGGCGCTCTTGTCCTCGCGGGATGGCATCGCCGGGTACTGGAACGGGCGCAAGGACATCGCGGTGGACGTCGCCAGCGGCTTTGGCACCGGCCCGACCGAGATCACCTATCTGCGCTGGGGCACGCGGGCGCTGATGCTGGACCACGAATTGGTGGAAAGCATCAAGGTCGGCTATGACCGCGACGCCGCCGGCCAGCCGCGCGACGGCACCGCCCGCCTGCTGGCCGCCGGCGCCGCCGCGCCTTTCCTCGAAATCCAGCGCCCCAGCCTGGCGCAGATGGAGCGGCAGTTGAAATGGCTGCGCACCTACGCCGACCTGCGCGACGACCGCCTGGCCGAAGCCAGCATCCAGCAGGACGACATCCTGTCCTTTTTCGGCTCGGTCGCGCTGCTGGACGACCAGCGGCGGCTCAGGACGCTGGAGATCCTTGAGGCGGCGGTGCGCCTGGCCATCCATGTCGAGCTGAAGGTCAAGCATCTGTGCCGGATGCCCCGCCCGGTGGACTTTGCCCGCGAGGTGCAGCCCATGGTGCAGACCCCGGACCATTCGACCTTTCCCTCGGGCCATGCGACCGAGGCCTTTCTGGTCGCGACGGTGATGCACCGGCTGATGACCGGCGCCGGGCCCAAGTCCGGTGCCGGCGCCTCGGCCCAGCTTTACCGCCTGGCGCACCGCATCGCGAGCAACCGCACCGTGGCAGGGGTGCATTTCCCCATCGATTCGGCAGCCGGCGCGCTGATAGGGTGCCTCTTGGGCGAATATGTCTATGCCCTGGCCCATGGCGCGGCCCCGGTGCCGGCGCCGACGCCGTTCCGCGCCATGGTCAATGCCTCCGAGCCGACCGATTTTCAGATCGACGGCGATTTCAGCCTGGACTGGCTGGCCGATGCGCTGCCCGGCGATGTCGCGCTGGCGCCCGGCACGCGGCCGGCGCCGTCGATCTTTGGCACCTTCTGGGGCATGGCCGAGCGCGAGTGGTGGTGAGCCTGCCGCCCGTGACGCCGCCCTTGGGTCAGCCGCGCAGGCGCCGCGCCGGACGTCCGGGCTGCGGGGCAAAGGGCAGCACGCCCGCGCCAAGCCGGGCGTCCCCAGCCCCGCCCGCCGGCGCCAGTCCGACCAGCGCCGCCACGTCGGCCAGGCTGGCGCCGGGATCGGCCGCCAACGCCTGCACCAGCGCCCGCGTCACCTGCGGCGCCGCGCCCGAGGTGCCCGAAAACTCCGCCGCTCCACCCGAAAGCGTGGTGGCGGCCAAAACCCCGGGATGGGCGCGGCTTTCCTCGCTCACGGCGGCCAGATCGGGCCGGGCCCGCCCCGGCGTCGGCCCGGCGGCACTGTACAGCGCCGGCCCTGACAGCGCGTCACGGTCAAAGGCCCCGCCGACCACCACGACCCCCGGCGTGCGGGCCGTGGCATAGGCCGACAGCGTGCCCGTGCGCCGCAGCACCGAGCCGGGCTGCGGCCGGACATGGGCCGCGACCTCGGGGTCCCAGCCATGGGACTGGGCGTCGTCCAGATAGGCCTGCCTGCCCCAGCTTGGAAAGTTCGGCGGCGTCTCGTCGCGCTGCGGCTCGATCACGGCGCCCAGCGGAGCGGTGCCAAGATTGGCCAGCGTGATCTGATAGGCGCCGGCCGGAACGGTCTGGTGGGGAACCTCGTGGTTCTGGCTGGGCAGAAAGGCAATGGTGACGCGCGTGCGCCCCGCCGTGCCGCCCTCGGTCGAGCCGGCGGGGCGCACATAGATCCGCGCCATGGTCAGGCTCAGCCCGCCGCCCAGATTGCCCTGCCAGTCATAGACCGCATCGGCCGGCAGGATCAGCCGGTCGAACGGCACGCCCTGCGGCGGGCTGATCCCCAGGCGAAGCCGGTCCAGCCCGTCCAGAAAGATCTCGACAAAGGTCACCGACTGGTCATCCGGCAACAGGCGCAGCGTGACCTCGCCGGTCTCGCCCGGGGCCAGGGCCATCTCGGCGCGGCAGCGGTCGCGATAGCCGTTGCCGGCCGGCAGCACCACCGCCGTCGGCACCCCTTCGGCGTTGCGCGCGGCCACCAGGCGGGCGATCTCGGCCTCGATAAGGCCGGTGCCGTCCTTGGGCCCGGCCAGCACGCCATAGCTGAGGTTCACGACCAGCGGCGCGCGGCGCGTGGCGCCGCCCTCGGGCCAGCGGTCGGCCCAGTGAAACAGGCGCTGAAGCGCCAGAAGCACGAAAAGATCCAGCCGCGCCCCCCAGGTTTCAAGCGTCGCCAGTTGCGGCAACTGCACGGCAAGGATCGGCCGATCCGCCGGCGCGCTGCCCATGGGCCAGCCTGCTGCAAGGTCCAGCACCTGTGTGCCGTGGGTTCTGGCATGGCCAAAGGGGCGCGCGTTCAGCCCGGCATAGGGCACCAGCCCGATCTCGCCCCGGGGCGCGGCCCGCATCACATAGACGCCGCCCGGAAAGAGCCGGTCATAGACATCAGCCTCGGCCGGCACCGCGCGCAAGAGCGCGTCGATGCCGGCGCGGTCGATCTCGCCGCCGATGACCGCGCGCCCGGCGGTGATCGAGGGCATGGCCTGCATCCAGAACCGCTCCACCCGGCTTGACACCGGCCCCGCGCGAAACCGCTCGTTGGCAAAGCCCATCACGTCGTCGATCACGCCGGTCAGCACGGTCCGCGACAGACCCGTGCCGATCTCTGCCGGCAGCGGCGGCAGGGACGGCATCCCGTTTTCAAACGCCGTCGGCAGCGCCGGGCCAAGATGCAGCAGCCGGACCGGAATAGACTCACCGCCCACCAGACTGGCGCGCGCGGCCACCTGTTCGGGCCGAAAGACAAAGAACCGCCGGTCCGCCTCGCGCATCACCCCGCCGCCGGCCAGACGTTGAAGCGCCTCGCGCGTCGGGCTCTCGACCGCGATCTCGCGCGAGGTGGCGATCTGCGTCAGCAGGGTGCGGGCTGACCGCGCATAGCTGCCGCCGCCGTTCGGCAGGATCTCGACATAGACCGGTTGCCACAGCGGCGCGGTCGCCGCACCCGGGGGCCGGGTCGCGCGTTCCCAGTCGGCGTAGGGGTCTATGCCCTCAAGGTCGACCGCGTCCAGCAGCGACTGGGTCACATCCGTGGTGGCGCCGAACATTCCGCCCTCCTCGCCAGAGCCGGGCCCGAACCGGACCCGATGGCCAGAAGCCTAGCAGAGCCATGGCCGGCGCGCATGCACCCGGCCGGCCCGATTCACGGTTTTTTGCCGCTTTGTCGGCCGCCCCCGCGCGAGGCCAGCCCATCGGACAGGACTGCCAGCACCTGCGCGGGCGGGACGTCTTCGGCCACAAAGGCTGCGCCGATGCCGCGCGCGAGCACAAAGCGCAGGCGCCCGTCGATCACCTTCTTGTCCTGACCCATCAGATCCAGCAGCGCCTCGGGCCCCGGCAGATCGCCGGGGATGTCGGCCAGATCGGTCTTGATCCCCATCGCCCGCAGATGCGCGCGCAGGCGGCTTGGCGCCTCTTGCGCGCACAGGCCCAGACGCTGGCTCAGCTCAAAGGCCAGCGCGCAGCCGATCGCCACCCCCTCGCCGTGCAAGAGCCGGTCCGAATAGCCCGTGGCCTTTTCCAGCGCGTGGCAAAAGGTATGGCCAAGGTTCAAGAGCGCGCGCTCCCCCTCTTCGGTCTCATCGCGCGCCACGATCCCGGCCTTCATCTGGACCGAGCGCAGCACGGCGTGGTGGCGGGCCGCGCCATCGCCCCGCGCCAGCGCCGGCCCGTTCGCCTCCAGCCAGTCGAAAAAGGCCTCGTCCCCCAAGAGCCCGTATTTCACCACCTCGCCATAGCCCGACAAGAGATCGCGCGCCGGAAGGCTGGAAAGGACCCCGATGTCGGCCAGCACCAGCACCGGCTGGTGAAAGGCGCCGACCAGATTCTTGCCCTGCGCGGTGTTGATGCCGGTCTTGCCGCCGACCGAACTGTCGACCTGCGCCAGAAGCGATGTCGGCACCTGCACGAACCGCACGCCACGGCGCAGGATGGCGGCGGAAAAGCCGACCAGATCGCCGATCACCCCGCCGCCAAGCGCGATCACCAGGTCCCGCCGCTCGATCCTTTCGGCCAGCAGCCACTCGGTCGCGCGGGCCAGATTGGCCCAGTCCTTGGTGCCCTCGCCCGGGGGCAGGCACAGCGCCGAATGCGCGATGCCGGCGCGGTCAAGACCGTCCTGAAGCGCGCCCAGATGAATCGCGGCCACCCTCTCGTCGGAAATGATCGCGACCTTGGCGCGGCGCAGGTGGGGGCCGAGCAAATCTCCGGCCCGGGACAGAAGCCCGGTGCCGACCAGCACATCGTAGCTGCGCGCGCCAAGCGCGACCCGCACCGCATCATGGGCCTTGTTCATGGCGCCATTTCCCTTTCCAGAACATCGGGCCGCGTCAGCAGCGCCTGCGTCACGCGCTGCGCCATCGCTTCGACCGACAGGTCAGGCTGGCTGTCGACCGCAAGGTCGGCCAGCGCATAGACCGGCCCGCGCGTCTCCAGCAGGGCACGCAGGGTCTCGCGCGGGTTGGCGGTGCGCAAGAGCGGACGGCTGCTCTTGTGGCGGACCCTTTGCCAGAGCACCTCCAGGTCCGCCCGCAGACAGACCGAGATGCCGCGCGCGTGGATCAGCGCGCGGTTCTGCTCGGACAGGAACGCCCCGCCCCCCGCCGAAAGCACGCAAGGCGCCCCGCGCAGCAGCCGGCCCAGCACCTCGGTCTCACGCGCGCGGAAAAACGGCTCGCCGTCGCGCTCGAAGATCTCGGCGATCGAGCGATTTGCCGCCTTGACGATTTCCTCGTCCGAATCGACGAACGGAACCCCCAGTTCACGGGCCAGCGCGGTGCCCACCGCCGTCTTGCCCGCCCCCATCATGCCGATCATCACCACGGTTTTTTTCAGCCGCATGAGATGATGTCCCCCCTGTCCTTTCCTCTGGCGCGGTGCCGCCGTGCCGTGCGGGCCCTTGCGCGGACCCCGGATCAAATCCCTGAATGGCGCGAAGCCGCGCAAAATGCCATATCTAACTTCAATCCGGCCCGGGAAGGGCTTAAGTGATAAAGGGACCCGATCTTTGGCCAGCAAGGCAGACCCGACATGTTCCGCGCCCTTCGCATCGTTCTGATTCTCGTCCTCGCCGGCGCCCTCGTTCTGATCGGCTTTGCCTATTTCGGCGATCTGTCGCCCCAGCGGCAGGACGTGCGCCAGCCGGTGACGCTGAATGGCGGCTGAGGCCCGCCCGGGTGCCCTGGCGCTGGTGGTCCTTGCGCTGAGCCTGGCCTGGGTCGCGCCCGCCCCGGCGCAAGAGGCGCCACTGTCCGCGATCGACTGGCTGTCGCAGTCGGTTCAGGGCGCGGACCGGCTGCCAAGACCGCTGGACCCGGCGGTGATCGGCGCCGTCTCGGGCAGTCCGCTGGCGCGCGGCGCCCTGCCGCAATCGGTCACGGCAGAGCCGCTTCTGGCGGCCTCGCCCGAGGGGTTGGGCCTGCTCGGCCCCGCCAAGACCGGCCTGCCGCAGCAGCTTTGGGGGCCGGGGCAGACCGAGGCGATCCTGGCGATGATCGCGCGCCAGACGCCCGAGCCGCTGCCCGCACTGCAACAGCTTTTCATCACGCTTCTCTTGGCCGAGGCTGACCCGCCGGCCGACGCCGGCCCGGACGGCGCGCTGGCGCTGGGGCGGATCGACCGGCTGATGGCGCTGGGGGCGCTTGATCAGGTGATGGCGATGCTGCAGGCGGGGGGCGACCTGACCCGGCCCGACCTGTTCCAGCGCTATTTCGACGCAGCGCTGCTGACCGGCGCCGAGAGCCGCGCCTGCCGCCGGATGTTCCAGCGCTCGGGCCCGGCCCCTGCCCTGCCGGCGCGCATCTTTTGTCTGGCCCGAAATGGCGACTGGGGCGGCGCGGCCCTGACCCTCGGCAGCGCCGAGGTCCTGGGCCAGATCGACCCCGCGCAGGCCGAGCTTCTGGCGCGATTTCTGGACCCCGAGCTTGCCGAAGAGGCGGGTCCGCTCGATCCGCCCGCCATCGTCACCCCGCTGGACCTGCGCCTTTTCGAGGCGATCGGCGAGCCCTTGCCCATCCTTGGCCTGCCGCTGGCCTTTGCCCATTCCGACCTGGACGAGCGCACCGGCTGGAAGGCGCGGCTTGAAGCGGCCGAGCGGCTGTCGCGCGCCGGGGTGATCTCGCCCAATCTTCTGCTGGGATTTTTCACCCTGCAAAAGCCGGCGGCATCGGGCGGGGTCTGGGACCGCGTCCGGGCCTTTCAGGACTTCGAGGCGGCGCTGGGGGCCAGCGATCTGCGGCTGATCGGGCGGACCCTGCCGGTGGCCTATGACGCGATGCGCGAGGTCGGGCTGGAGGTCGCCTTTGCCGAGCTATTCGCGGCGCGCCTGGCGCCCCTGCCCTTGCGGGGCGAAGCGGGCGATCTGGCCCTGCGCCTGGCGCTCTTGTCGGCGGACCATCGGGCCCTGAGTGCCGGAAAAAGCAGCGACGATCCGGCCCTGGCCTTTGCGCTGGCGCTTTCGGCGGGCCCTGGGGCCGGCGCCACCCCGCCCGATGCGCGCGCCGGCGCCGTCGCCGCGGCCTGGGGCGCCGCCGCCCTGCCGACCCAGATCGCGGCCCTGCACGCCGAAGGGCGGACGGGCGAGTTGATCCTGACCGGGATCGAGCGCGTGATGGGCGGCGTCCATGGGCAGATCCCGGACCTCACCATCGGGCTTGCCGCGCTGCGCCTGGCCGGGCTTGAGGCGGCGGCCCTGCGCGTGGCCTTGCAGGTTCTCTTGCTGGACCGGCAGCCGTGACCGGGCTGGCCGAGCGGTGGATCTCGACCTTTCTGGAGGCGATGGCGGCCGAGAACGGCGCGGCGCGCAACACGCTCTTGTCCTATGGCCGCGACCTCAAGGACTTTGCCGCCTGGGCCGGGGCACGCAAGATCGGCTTTGACAGCGCGGAACGGGGCGACATCGAGGCCTATCTGGTGGCCTGCGAGGCGCAGGGCCTGGCCAGGGCGACCCGCGCGCGGCGGCTTTCAGCGCTGCGCCAGATGTTCCGCTTTGCCCATTCCGAAGGCTGGCGCGCCGACGATCCGGGCCTGCGCATCCACGGGCCGGGGGCCAGCCGGTCGCTGCCGGTGACCGTGGCGCCGCAGGACGTGCTGCGCCTGATCGAGGCGACCGGCACCTCGGGGCGCGGCGAGGTCGAGCGCATCCGCAACCGTGCCCTGATCGAGCTGCTCTACGCCACCGGCCTGCGGGTGTCCGAACTGGTCGGCCTGCCGCTGGCCGCCGTGCTGGGCGCGCCGCGCATGATCCTGGTGCGCGGCAAGGGCGACAAGGAGCGCATGGTGCCGCTTTCCGGCGCGGCGCGCGCGGCGCTGGAGCCCTGGATCGCGCAGGTGCAGGCGCGGGCCGAAGCGGACCGCAAGGCCGGCCGCCCCGCCTCGCGCCACCTCTTCCCCGCCAGCGGCGCCGAGGGGCATCTGAGCCGCCAGCAGTTCCACGGCCTGATCAAGACCTGGGCGCTGAAGGCGGGGCTTGATCCGGGCCGGATCACGCCGCACAGCCTGCGCCACGCCTTTGCCACCCATCTTCTGGCCGGCGGCGCCGACCTGCGGGTGATCCAGACCCTGCTCGGCCATGCCGACCTGTCCACCACCGAGATCTATACCCATGTGCTGGACGAGCAGTTGCGCGATCTGGTGCTGGACCATCACCCGCTGGCGCGCCTGCCGTCCAAGGGTTGATTGCGCCGGACGCAATGCCCATAAGGATCCCCGATCCCGG
The DNA here is from genome assembly GCA_052387855.1 of Paracoccaceae bacterium. Classification (GTDB taxonomy): domain Bacteria; phylum Pseudomonadota; class Alphaproteobacteria; order Rhodobacterales; family Rhodobacteraceae; genus CAIYZT01. The sequence continues at coordinate 82,932 of JBQTIT010000021.1, read as the reverse complement.
CAAGAAGGGCCCCTTGATCATGCCAACCGACCTGAGCACGCTTGACGCGACCTTTTGGGGCACCTGCGCCGCGATCCTGCTGCTGATTCTGCTTTCCGCCTTCTTTTCCGGCTCCGAGACCGCGCTGACCGCATCGTCGCGCGCCAAGCTGCGCTCGCAGGCCGACCGGGGCGACAAGGGCGCGGCCAGCGCGCTGCGCGTCACCGACCAGGCCGAGCGCATGATCGGCGCCATCCTGTTGGGCAACAACATCGTCAACACGCTTTCGGCCGCGCTGGCGACCGCGCTTCTGACCCGTACCTTTGGCGACAGCGGCGTGGCGCTGGCCACGCTGGCGATCACCGCGCTGGTGCTGGTCTTTGGCGAGGTGCTGCCCAAGACCGTCGCCATCACCTTTCCCGAGCCGGTGGCGGTGCGCGTCGCCCCGGCGATCGGGCTCTTGATCCTGATCTTTTCGCCCGTGGTGGGGCTGGTGCGGGCACTGGTGCGCGGCATCCTGCACCTCTTTGGCCTGCGCCCCGACCCCGACAGCAGGATCCTGGCGCTGCGCGACGAGATCGCCGGCGCCATCGCGCTTGGCCATTCCGAAGGCGCGGTGGAAAAGGAAAACCGCGACCGGCTGCTGGGCGCGCTGGACCTGGCCGAGCGCACCGTGGACGAGATCATGCGCCACCGCCGCCAGATCGAGTTGATCGACGCCGACCTGCCGCCGGGCGAGATCATCACCCGCGTGCTGGCCTCTTCGCACACCCGCCTGCCGGTCTTTCGCGGCGATGAGGACAACATCCTGGGTGTGATCCATGCCAAGGACCTCTTGCGCGAGGTCGACCGGCTGATGCGCGGCGAGGATGGGGCCAGCCCGGGCGGAATCGAAAGCCTGGACATCATCAAGGTGGCGATGAAGCCCTATTTCATCCCCGACACCACGACGCTGGACGAACAGATGCGCCAGTTCCTGAAACGGCGGACGCATTTCGCGCTGGTGGTGGACGAATACGGCGCCCTGCAGGGCCTGATCACGCTTGAGGACATCCTCGAAGAGATCGTGGGCGAGATCACCGACGAGTTCGACCTTGTCAGCCGCGAGGGCCGCATCAAGCCCGAGGCGGACGGCAGCTTTCTGGTGCCGGGCCAGATGACGATCCGCGATCTCAACCGCGCGATGGAATGGTCCCTGCCGGATCAGGAGGCCAACACCGTCGCCGGGCTGGTCATCCACGAGGCGCAGATCATCCCGGCCGAGGGGCAGGTCTTTCGGTTCCACGGCTTTCGGATCGAGGTGACGGCGCGCGCGGAAAACCGCATCTCGCGCCTGCGCCTGACGCCGCTGACCCCGCAGCCCGAATAGGCCGGGGCGGCTCAGCGCCCCTTGAAGAGCGATCCCAGGATGCCGCGCACCACCGCCTGGCCGGTGCGGGTGCCGACCTGTCGGGCAAAGGATTTGGCAAAGGCGGCGCCGATGGAATCGGACCGGCCCGCCGGCTTGCGCGCCGGCGCGGCGGCCCTTGGTCGCCCGCCGTCCCAGCGGCGGCCGTGGCTGTGGCCCTCTTCGCGGTCCGGCGCGGCCGGAACCGCCTGGGCCGCCGCCTGTTCCCGGGCGCGCAGCCGCTCATGGGCGCTGTCGCGGTCCACGGGCGTGCCGTATTTGGCCTGCATGGGCGAGCTTGCCATGATGCTGGCCCGCAGCCCCGGCGCAAGCGGACCAAGCTGGCTTTGCGGCGGGCGGATCAGCGTGCGCTCGGCGATGCCGGGGATACCCTTGGCTTCCAGAAGCGAGGTCACCGCCTCGCCCGTGCCAAGCTCGCGGATCGCCTCGCCCACGTCAAAGCGCGGGTTCGGCCGATAGGTCTCGGCCGCCTTGGCCAGGTCCCTCTGGTCCCTGGCGGTAAAGGCACGCAAGGCGTGCTGGATGCGGTTGCCAAGCTGCCCCAGGATCATCTCGGGCACATCGGCGGGGTTCTGGGTGACGAAATAGACCCCCACCCCCTTGGACCGGATCAGACGCGCCACCTGCTCGACCTTTGCCACCAGCGCCTTGGGCGCGTCGGTGAACAGCAGATGCGCCTCGTCAAAGAAAAAGACCAGCTTGGGGCGGTCCGGATCGCCCACTTCGGGCAGGGTCTCGAAAAGCTCGGACAGAAGCCAGAGCAGGAAGGTCGCGTAAAGGCGTGGCGTGTGGATCAGCCGGTCGGCGGCCAGAACGTTGATCATGCCGCGCCCCGCGCCGTCGCGCCGCATCAGATCGTCCAGCTCCAGCGCCGGCTCGCCGAACAACGCATGCCCGCCCTGATTTTCCAGAACCAGAAGCTGCCGCTGAATCGCGCCGACCGATGCGGTGGCCACCAGCCCATAGCGCGCGCCGATCTCGGCCGCGTTCCGGGCGATGAAGGTCAGAAGCGCGCGCAGATCGTGCAGGTCGAGCAACGGCAGCTCTTCTTCGTCCGCCAGCCGGAAGGCGATGTTGAGCACCCCTTCCTGCGCCTCGGTCAATTCCAGCAGCCGCGACAGCAGCAGCGGGCCCATTTCGGCCACGGTGGCGCGAATCGGGGCGCCCTGCTGGGCCAGAACGTCCCAAAAGGTGACCGGGAACTGCCGATAGACCAGATCATGGCCGATGGTCCGCGCCCGGGCCGCAAAGGCCTCGTGCAGCTTGTGCCCAACCGAGCCGGCCGCCGCGATTCCCGACAGGTCGCCCTTGACATCGGCCATGAAGACCGGAACGCCGGCAGATGAAAATTCCTCGGCAAGTATTTGCAATGTCACGGTTTTACCGGTTCCGGTCGCTCCGGCCACCAGCCCGTGGCGGTTGGCGTATCCCAAAAGCAGGTGCTGGCGCGTGCCGTATCCCTCGCCGCCGCCGCCCACAAAGACCACATCCGACATCGCAACCCCTGTTCCGGCCCCTGCGCCCGGGCGGCCCCTTTGCGCCCGGCGGGCCCGCTGCCCGTTCGGTCAAAATACATTCTTAACCAATCGGTGCCATGCTGAAGCGGTCGGCAAGCAGGATCTTCTTCCGACTGTGACTTCCTCCCTGTCTTGACTGGCCGCGCCCCAAAAGGTGCGGCCTTTTTTCAGGCCCCGCGCCCGCCACTCGCCGCGCAGAAACCATATTGACCGGTTGGCGAATCCGTTCTAGCTTCCCCGCCATAAGTCGGCCAGTCCGACAGGGAGAATATGTCAATGAAAAGGGCCGGTTATGCGGCCCTTTTCGTTTTTGGCCCGTCCCCGGCTCGGCTGATCCTTGCCGACCCTGCCCCCGGCAAGCGACAGCGGGGCGGCAAATCCGCCTGACACCCCCCGCGCGGCATGCTAGAAGGCGGAAAACCAGACAGGATGCCGATATGCCCCGCCCTTCGCTTCGCCTTTGCCTGACCACCGGGCTTGCCGCCCTGATCCTGACCGCCGGTCTTGCCGGCGCGCAAGAGGTGGCAGAGCCCTCGGTTTCGACGGGCGCGCCGGCCGATGGACTGGCGGCCCTGCCCTCGCAGGCCGATGCCGCCGTGGGCGAGGTCTATGTGGCGGCCACCTTTGACGACTGGGACCTGCGCTGCGTCAAGGCCGAGGACGGATCGGACCCTTGCCGGCTGTATCAGCTTCTCAACAACGCCGAAGGCACGCCGATTGCCGAAATCTCGCTGTTCAACCTGCCGGCGGGCCAGCCCGCCGTGGCCGGCGCCGCGATTCTGGTGCCGCTGGACACGCTGCTTTCGGCCAACCTGACCTTTGCGGTCGATGACAACCGCGAGATGTTCTACCCCTATTCGGTCTGCGCCGTCGAAGGCTGCATCGCGCGCGTCGGCTTTTCGGCCGAGCAACTGACGCAGATGCAGGCCGGCGCGGCCGCGAAGCTGACCCTGGTGCCCGCCGCCGCGCCCGATCAGCGGATTTCGGTCAGCATCTCGCTCAAGGGGTTCACGGCGGCCTTCGCGGCGGTCTCCGCGGCCAACGGCCCGGGCTGAGCCCGCCTCAGGCACAGGACCGCGTTCTGGCCGCCAAAGGCAAAGCTGTTCGACAGGCAGGCCCTAACCTCGGCCCGCCGCGCGGCGCCGGTCACCAGATCGACGCCAAGCGCCGGGTCGGCCGGCTGGCCGCCGACCGTGGGGGCGATCAGACCCTCGGTCAGGGCCAGAAGACAGGCCAACAGCTCCACCGCGCCAGCGCCGCCGATCAGGTGACCATGGGCCGACTTGGTCGCGGAAACCGGCACGCCGGACGGGCCAAAGACCTCGGCAAGGGCGGAGGCCTCGGCCAGGTCATTGGCTTGGGTGCCGGTGCCATGGGCATTGACATAGCCGATCTCTGCCGGCGCCAGCCCGGCACCCGCCAGCGCCGCCCGCATCGCGCGCACCGCGCCCTCGGCCCTGGGGGTGATCATGTTGGCGGCATCGCTGGTCATGCCAAAGCCGGCGATCTCGGCCAGCACGGGCGCCCCGCGCCGCAGCGCCGCCTCCATCGGCTCCAGCACGAAGACCGCCGCGCCCTCGCCCAGGACCATGCCGCTGCGGCCGGCGGCAAAGGGGTGGCAGCCGGTGGGCGACAGAACGCGCAGCGCCTCCCAGACCTTGATGCCGCCAAAGTCGAGCATCGCCTCGGCCCCGCCCGCCAGCATCACCTCGGCCTGCCCCGATGCCACCATCTGAAAGGCCAGCCCGATGGCATGGTTCGAACTGGCGCAGGCCGTCGAGACGGTCAGCGAGGGGCCCTTGAGCCCCTGCGCGATGGCGATCTGCCCGGCGGCCGAATTGGCCATCAGGCGCGGGACGGTAAAGGGATGCACGCGGCCCCGCCCCTCGGCAAAGACCGCCCGATAGGCGGCCTCGGCGGCCATGTGCCCGCCGCCGGCGGTGCCCATGATCACGCCGGCCGACAGCGCGGCAGCGCCGGATAATGCCAGCCCGGCCATCGCCGCCGCTTCGGCCGCCGCGTCCAGCGCCATCAGCGCCGAGCGGTCGCAAAGCGCCGCCACCCCGGGCGGCGCGCCCGGGGACCAGCCCCGCACCGGCGCGCCGATGCGCACCGAAAGCCGGTCAAGGTCCTGCATGTCCAGCGCGCCAATGCCGCAGGCGCCGGCGCGAAGCCCGTCCAGGGTCTGGGCAAGGCTCGCGCCAAGCGGGTTCACCGTGCCCGCCCCGGTGATCGCGACCCGCCTCATCGGGCCTGCGCCTTGAGCGTCTCGACCAGACGCGCCAGATCGCCCAGACCAAGCGGCGCGGTGTCGATGTCAAGCGGGATGGCGATGTCGAAACGTTCCTCGACGGCAAAGACGATCTCGACCATGGTCACGCTGTCGAGCCCGAGCGCGCTGAGCGGGGTGTCGGCGCGCAGCCCCTCGGCGCCGATCCGGCCGACGGCGACGACGATGGCGGCAATCTCGGCCTCAGTCGCGGTCAGCATCGCCGGACCCGCCCTCAAGCCGGGCCACCCGCTTGAACAGGCGCGGCAGGCGCCGCAGCGCCTTTTGAATCTCGACCTGCGTTTCCATCTTGACCGCCGGAGAGCCCAGCATCACGCGCCCGGCGGGGATGTTGGTATAAACCTTGGTCGCCCCGCCGCAGATCACGTCATCGCCGATGAAGATGTTGTCGCTGACGCCGCATTGCCCGCCCAGTGTCACCCTGTCCCCGATGCGCGAGGAACCGGCGATGCCGACCTGACCGCAGATCAGGCAGTCGCGCCCCACCTCGACGTTGTGGCCGATATGGGCCAGATTATCCAGCTTGGTGCCAGAGCCGATCCGGGTGCTGCGGATCGTGCCACGGTCGATGGTGGTGTTGGCGCCGATCTCGACATCGTCGCCGATCGTCACCGCGCCCAGCGAGTGGATGCGCGTCCAACTCTGCCCCCCGGCGGCGGCGCGCTGACCAAGGGTTTCGCGAATTTCCTCGATCCCGGATTTCTGGGGCGTGACAAAGGAAAAGCCGTCCGACCCGATCACCGCGCCCGGATGGCAGATCAGCCGTGCGCCGATCACCACGCCGCGCCCGATCCGCGCCCCTTCAAGGATCGTGGCCTCCGCGCCGATCCGCGCCCCGGCGCCGATGGAAACATGCGAGGCGATCCGCGCGCCCGGCCCGATGCTGGCCCCGGCCCCGATCACCACGAAGGGGCCGATGTGGGCCCCCGCGCCGATCTCCGCCGAAGGATCGACCAGCGCCGTCGGGTGCAGCCCCGGCGCGATGTCGGGCGGGGTGTCGAAAAGCCGGGTCAGCCCGGCCATCGCCAGGCGCCCGCGCGGGGCAAAGATCGCGGCCTTCAGCCCCAGGGCCTGCCAGTCGGCGCCGGGCCAGACCATGGCGGCCAGCGCCCGCCCCTGCTGCAATCCCGCCGCATAGGCCGGCGACATCGCCAGCGCCAACTGGTCCGGGCCGGCATCCTGCGGCTCGGCGGCACCGCGCAGCAGCAGCGACAGATCGCCCGCCGCCTCCGCGCCAAGCGCCGCCGCAATGTCCGAAACTGGATGCACCATCTTCTGTCCCGCTGGCTTTGCCGCGAAACCTAGCCCTGAACGGCGGCAGGTGCCAGTCCGGCCTCGACCAGCGCGTCGAAAATCCGCGCATCGCGCCCGTAGACATCGGCGCGGTAGCTGATCACGCCGCGCGCATTCGGCCAGGCGGTGAAATAGACCAGATGCACCGGCAGTGGCTGGTCCAGGTCCAGCCGGCTTTCCTGCCCGCCGGCCAGCACCGCCGCGAAAAGCCCCTGCGGGTCGTCGGACTGAAGGCTCAGCAGCGCATAGGCAAAGTCTAGGGGTGAACCGACGCGGATGCAGCCGTGGCTGAAGGCGCGAACCTCGTGCCCAAAGAGCTTTTTCTCGGGCGTGTCGTGCAGATAGATGTTGTGAGCGTTCGGAAACATGAACTTGACCTTGCCCAGGGCGTTCCGGTCCGAGGGGGCCTGGCGCAGCCCAAAGGGAAAGTCCTTGGCCGAATAGGCGGCAAAATCCACCCCCTCGCGCGGCACCTCGCGGCCGTTGCGGTCGATCAGTTGCAGATGGCTGACCGCGCCGGGATCCTGGCGCAACAGCGGCAGATATTCCTGCGTCGTGATCGAGCGCGGCACCGACCACGAGGGGTTGACCACCATGAACTGCATCTGGTCGGAAAATTCGGGCGAGCGGGTCTGCGCGCCGTTCTTGCCGATCACCACCCGGCTGTCAAAGACGGCCCTGCCCTTGTCCATGATCTGCACCGAGAAAGCCGGCTGGTTCACCCAGACATGGCGCCGGGCCAGGTCGACCTGCCCCATCCAGCGCAGCCGCTCCAGCGCCACGACCACGGACAGCAGCCGGTCCTGCGCCGAAGCGTTCAGCGCGGCGCGGGTCGATCCGGCGACCACACCATCGACCGGCAGGCCCATGTCGGTCTGGAACCGCTGCACCGCCAGGGCCATGGCGCGATCAAAGTCCTGCCGGGCCGAGGGGCCGAGATAGCCAAGCTGACGCAGCCTGCGGCGCAGCGTCACCACCTCGGCGCCCGCATCGCCCATCGCCAGCCGCTCGGCCGCGATGGCCGGCAGGGGCGCGCCGGCCGCGATCTGCGCCTCAAGCGCGATCTTTTCCTTCATCAGGCGGGCATAGTGCGGCTGGCGCGGAACAAGACCGGCCAGCAGCCCGGCCACCGCCTCTGCGCCGGCCTCGGCATGGGCCAGCAGGGCGGCCCGGTCAGGGCGTTCGGGGCTCCGCTTGATGTCGGAATCGACCGCCCCCGGCCGCAGCGCGCCGGCGGCAAGGTCTGAGGCGAAATCCAGATAGGCCCGCGACAGCCCCGCCTCGATCCGGGCGCGGTCAGCCTCGGTCCGCGCCGCGGCCAGAGCAAGGCGAAAGGCGGCGGCATCGTAGCGCGCGACCGGCAGGCCGTGCAGCGGCGCGGTCCCAAGGGCATGCAGCAGGGCGCCGCGCCGGGCGGCATCGTCCGGCCCGGTCCACAGATCGCCATAGGCCCGATCCCGGTAAAAAGCGGCCAGCACCGCGTCCCGCTCGCCCAGGGCGCCCGCCAGCGCGCCGGCAAATCCGCTTGGCGTGGCCAGGGCCGGAGCGCCCAGCACCGCCGCAACGGCCAGCATGCCCACCCAGCGACCCAGACCACGCACCCGGGGCGAAAAGACTGGCAGCACCATCCGGCAAACCCTTGAAACTGACCCAACCGGGCGCCAGGCCGCCCGAACATGGCCGCGATCCTTTCGGAAAAACCGGGGCTTGTAAACGGGCGCTGCGGGCCGGGCCGGGCGGTCCGCCGCGCTGGCCCCCAGGGAATAATCGCGACCATTAGCAAAAAATTGCCGATTTCCCCTCAGGATCGGGGGGCCTGGCGTTTCTTGCTTTGGATCCTCCGCCTCCTGTGCCATAAAGCCGGCGGTTGGACGAAAACACGCAACCGCCAGGCAAGGCGGTCAAAGACCACTAGGACAGGGCTGACATCAGAATGATCGAAAAGGTGGGCGGCAATCTGTCCCGGCGCGGGCTTTTGGGTGTCTTTGCTGCGACCGCCCTGGTGGCCGCGCCGCGTTTTTCGAATGCCGCCGGCCTGCTGAAAGGCGCCGGCGATGTGCGCCGCCTGCAACTCTACTCGGGCCGCACGGGCGAGTCGCTGGACAGCATCTACTGGATCGATGGCAAGTACATCCCCGAAGTGTTGAAGGAAATCAATCACTTCATGCGCGACTGGCGCACGGATGAGACCTTCAAGATGGATCCGCGCAACCTTGACATCATCGCCGCCACGCACCGGCTGATGGATGTGAGCGAGCCCTATGTGGTCCTGTCGGGCTACCGCACGCCCGAAACCAACGCGGCCCTGCGGTCAAAGTCGCGCGGCGTGGCGCGCAATTCGCTGCACATGAAGGGCCAGGCGGCCGACCTGCGGCTGAAGTCGCGCACCGTCGGCCAGATGAGCCGCGCGGCCAAGGTCTGCGCCGCCGGCGGCGTCGGGGTCTATTCGCGGTCGAATTTTGTCCACATGGACTGCGGCCCGGTCCGCACCTGGGGCGGCTGAGACGGCAGACCGGGCCAGGACCGCCGCACAGGGCGCCCCAGCGGGCGCCTTCATTTTTTCGTGATCATTCGCCGTTGCCGGGCTCGCCATGCGCCGGGCCCGCCGCGTCCTCTGGCGCCTGCCGGCCGCGAAACCCTTGCGCCACCACGAACTTCTCTGAGCTGTCGCTGCGCGAGGCTGGCGGCTTGACGTTGGCGACCTTGCGAAAGTTCTTCTTGAGCAGGGCCTGCATCTCGGTCTCGGCCCCGCCGGCCAGCACCTTGGCAACAAAGGCGCCGCCCTCTTCCAGCACGTCAAAGGCAAAGGCCAGGGCCGCCTCGACCAGGGCGACGATGCGCAGATGGTCGGTGCCCTTGTGCCCGCTCGCCGCCGCCGCCATGTCGGACATCACGACATCGGCCCGCCCGCCAAGCCAGCCCTTGACGCGCGCATCGGCGTCTTCGGCCAGAAAGTCCAGCACATGCAGCTCTGCCCCCGCGATCGGCTCCACCTCTTGCAGATCGACCCCCAGCACCCGGCCCGCCGGCTTTTTCGGGTTCTGCCCCAAGGCGTTGACCCGCTCTACCGCGACCTGCGTCCACCCGCCCGGCGCGCAGCCAAGGTCCACCACCCGGGCGCCCGGCCGCAGAAAGCCGAACTTGTCGTCCAGTTCCAGGATCTTGTAGGCCGCCCTGCCACGGAAACCTTCCTTCCTGGCACGGGCGACGTAGGGATCATTAAGCTGCCGTTCCAGCCACAGCGTGGAGGAAAGCTTGCGCCCCTTGGCGGTCTTGACCCGCACGCGCAGCTCGCGCTGGCCGCGTCCAGAGGTGTTCTTGTCGCCCGTCATAGGTCTGGCCCGTCCTCAAGCATCCCGTCGGCGCTCATCTGCGCGTAGAGCAGCCCCTCGCGCAAGCCGCGATCGGCCACGCTCAGCCGATCCGTCGGCCAGATCCGCATCAGCGCCTGCAGGATCGCGGCGCCGGACATGATCAGCGTATGGCGGTCGCGGCCGATGCGGGGGTCGTTCTTGCGCCCGTCGGGGCCAAGCGCAAGGTAGTCGCGGATCACAAAGTCGATCTGGTCAGATGTCATCAAGAGCCCGTCCACCTGGGCCCGGTCATAGCGGCGCAGGCCCAGAAAGCTGGCCGCGACCGTGGTCACGGTGCCCGAGTTGCCGATGATCTGAAAGCCCGCCCGCGGCGCCTGGGCGTGATAGGGTGAGAACGAGGTCAGGTTTTCCTCAAAGAACCAGCTCATCAGGGCAAAGCGCGCGGCGTCGTCCTCGACATCCTGGAACTGGTCCTTGAGCGTGGCCACCCCCAGCGGAACCGAAATCCAGTCGACCACGCGGGCCCCGGTGCTGCCGGCAAAGCCCGAGTGCATCCCCATGATGGCGCGCGAGCGGCCGCGCGGATCGACCGCCGACAGGTCGATCCACACCAGCTCGGTTGACCCGCCGCCGATGTCGACGACCAAAAGCTGCTCGGTCGCGGCCGAGACCAGCGGCGCGCAAGAGATCACGGCAAGCCGCGCCTCTTCCTGGGGGGGGATGATCTCAAGCTGAAGCCCGGTCTCGCGCCGCACCTGGCGGATGAAGTCCTTGGCGTTGCGCGCACGCCGGCAGGCCTCGGTCGCGACCAGGCGCATGCGCTTGACCTCGTGCTTTTCGATCTTCTGCTGGCAGATGTGCAGCGCCTGGATGGTGCGCGCCATCGAGGCGCGGCTGAGCCGCCCCGAGCTTTCCAGTCCGACGCCAAGCTGCACGGTCTTGGAAAAGCTGTCGACGACATGAAACTGGCTGCCCCGCGGCTGGGCAATCAGCATGCGGCAGGAATTCGTTCCCAGATCCAGCGCCGCATAAAGCGGCCCTGTACCGGGCACGGGGGGCGCGGCAGCCAAAGGGTGGCGGGAAGCCGCTTCGGGGGCCTCGACCGCAAGCCTTTTCGCGTCCGCTCCCCGGGGACGCTGGGGCGCCATCTTCGCCCTCCATATGTGGTTGCCTTCACGCTAACCCGGTTGGCATTCCCGCGCAAGTGGAGCCGCGGCTGGCCGGGCCCGCCGTGGGATTTGCCGGCCAGGCGCGCGGCGGGTCGCAGGCAACACGCGCCATGTCGAAAACCGACCCCTTCTGTCGCGGACAGCCCCCTACAAGGGCGGAAAGCACAGCGGGGAATCGTCTCATGGCAGAGGTCATCGTGGTCTATTGGCGCGACATCCCGGCACAGGTGATCGTCGGCAAGGGCCGCCGCGCCGCCAAGGTGCAATTGCCCGAGCGGTTCGAGCAGGCCATTGACCGCTGTGCGATGAAGATCGGCGCCAAGGATGCCGACGCCTATCTGGCCGAATGGCGCAAGGCCGAGCCCTACGAGGTCGAGGGCGAGCAGGACGAGGTCGCCCGCGCCGAGGCCGCCCGTCTGGAAGCCACCTATGACACCCAGCGCATCAAGGCGCTGATCAATTCCGACGGCTGGGAAGCCGGTCGCTGAACCCAAGGAGAGGCCGATGGCCCTGAGCTTTTTCCGCAAGGACACATCGCCCGCACCGGGCGCGGCCAACGCCGATCTTGAGGCCTTTCTGAAAGGTTATTCGATCGAGGTGATGCCGCGCACCGCCGAGAAGGTCGAGGATTTCCGCGCCCTGCTGCCGGCCGGCACCCGCGTCTACATCGCCCATATCGAGGGCACCCCGATCGAGGAAATGGTGGCCACGGCCAAGCGCATCGGCGCCGAGGGCTTTGACGTCATGCCGCATTTCCCCGCGCGCATCATCAAGGACAAGGCAACGCTGACGGACTGGACCCGGCGCTACCGCGATGTCGGGGTGCGCCAGGGGCTCTTGCTGGCGGGCGGCGTCGCCCAGCCCGTGGGCGATTATCACACCTCGATGCAGCTTCTGGAAAGCGGTGCCTTTGACGGCTTCGCGCGGCTCCACGTCGCCGGCCACCCCGAGGGCAACAAGGACATCGACCCCGACGGCTCTGACCGCATGGTGATGGAGGCCGCGCGCTGGAAATCGGCCTTTGCCGAGCGTACGGACGCCAGAATGGCCATGGCCACCCAGTTCTGCTTTGAGGCCGCCCCGGTGATCGCCTGGGTCGACCGGCTCGCGGCCGAAGGGGTCAAGCTGCCGGTCCACATCGGCATCGCGGGGCCGGCCAAGCTGCAAACCCTGATCAAGTTCGCCATCGCCTGCGGCGTCGGCCCCTCGTTGCGCGTGCTGCAAAAGCGCGCGATGGATGTGACCAAGCTCTTGCTGCCCTACGAGCCGACCGAGGTGCTTGCCGAACTGGCGGCGCACAAGGCAAAAATGCCCGGTTTCGGCATCGAACAGGTGCATTTCTTCCCCCTTGGCGGTATCAAGACCAATGCCGCCTGGGTCACCGACAATGGCGGCACTTCGGGCCAGCCCGCAAATTCTTGAGAGATAGGTTGAACCATGACCCGCACAGTGCTGGAATCAAAGACGAAAACCGTCATCATCGGCTTTGACGAGCCCTTTACCGTCATCGGCGAGCGCATCAATCCCACCGGCCGCAAGAAGCTGGCGGCCGAGCTGGAGATGGGCAATTTCGAGACGGTGCTGAAAGATGCGCTGGAACAGGTCGCCTGCGGCGCGACGGTGCTCGACATCAACTCGGGCGCGGTCTTTACCAACAAGATGGCCGAGGACCCGCGCTATGCCGACAACAACTTTGTCGAACCGCCCCTGATGAAGGCGCTGATCGAGATGGTGCAGGGCGTGGTCGATGTGCCGCTTTGCATCGACAGCTCGGTTCCCGGCGCGCTGGAGGCCGGCCTGATGGCCTGCGAGGGTCGCCCGCTCTTGAACTCGGTCACCGGCGAGGAAGAGCGGCTTGAGCTGGTCCTGCCGCTGGTCAAGAAATACAACGTGCCGGTGGTGGCGATCTCGAACGACGACACCGGCATCAGCCAGGACCCGGACGTACGCTTTGCCGTGGCGAAAAAGATCGTCGAGCGCGCCGCCGATTTCGGCATTCCGGCGCATGACATCGTGGTCGACCCGCTGGTCATGCCGATCGGCGCCATGTCGACCGCCGGCCAGCAGGTCTTTGCCCTGGTGCGCCGCCTGCGCGAAGAGCTGGGCGTCAACACCACCTGCGGCGCGTCGAACATCTCGTTCGGCCTGCCGCAGCGGCACGGCGTCAACGCCGCGTTTCTGCCGATGGCGATCTCGGCCGGCATGACCTCGGCCATCATGAACCCGGTCCGCCAGGTCGAGATGGAGGCGATCCGCGCCGCCAACATGCTGATGAACCACGATGCGAACGGCGGCGAGTGGATCAAGTTTTCCAAGATCCTTGAGGCGGTCGAAGGCGGGCTTTCCTTTGCCGAGGCCTCGGCCGCCGCCACCTCGGCCGCCGGCGGGCGGCGCGGCGGGCGGCGCGGACGGGCGTAACGCCCCGCAGGTCATATCGGAGTCAGGCCCGATCCTTGCACAAGGGTCGGGCTTTTCTCGTAGTTTGTCCAAAAATCGCACCTGCCCCGCCGCTCTGGCCGCTCGCGCCCGGTCAAATGACGCAAACAGGCATTGAACCTGCGCGCGCTGCGCCTAAAACCACCCTGCGCGCAGGAGAGTTTGATGCCCATGGATGCCCTCGTCATTTTCACCCCCTCGGGCAAGAGGGGCCGTTTCGCCATCGGAACGCCGATCCTGACGGCGGCGCGACAGCTTGGCGTCGACCTCGATTCGGTCTGCGGCGGGCGCGGCATCTGCTCCAAGTGCCAGATCACCCCGGGCTATGGCGAGTTCCCCAAGCACGGCGTCACGGTCGACGCCGGCGCCCTGTCGGAATGGAACGAGGTCGAGGCGCGCTACAAGCGCATCCGCGGCCTGGTCGACGGGCGGCGCCTGGGCTGCCAGGCCAAGGTGATGGGCGATGTCGTGGTCGATGTGCCGCCCGAAAGCCAGGTCCACAAGCAGGTCATCCGCAAGTCGGCCACCCAGCGCGACATCGTCATGGACCCGGCCACGCGCCTTTATTACGTCGAGGTGGACGAGCCCGACATGCACGAGCCGACGGGCGATTTCGAGCGTCTTGCCCGGGCGCTGGAACAGCAATGGCAGGTGACCGGCATCGCGGCCGAGCTTTCGCTGCTCCGCCGCTTGCAGCCCGTGCTGCGCAAGGGCGCGTGGAAGGTCACCGTGGCGCTGCACAAGGGCAACCACGATGCGCGCTACCGCATTCTCGACATGTGGCCGGGCTATCACGAGGGCAAGCTGCATGGACTGGCCATCGACCTTGGCTCCACCACCATCGCGGCGCATCTGTGCGATCTTCAGGACGGCGCGGTGCTGGCCTCGGCCGGGGTGATGAACCCGCAGATCCGCTTTGGCGAGGATCTGATGAGCCGCGTTTCCTACGCGATGATGAACCCGGGCGGCGATGTCGAGATGACCCGCGCCGTGCGCGCGGCGATCAACGCCCTGGCCAAGTCCATCGCCGAAGAGGCGCAGATCGACCCGGCGTCGATCTATGAGGTGGTCTTTGTGATGAACCCGGTGATGCACCATCTCTTGATGGGCATCGATCCGGTGGAACTGGGCCAGGCCCCCTTTGCGCTGGCCACATCGGGCAGCCTGTCGCTGAACGGCGCAGACCTTGAACTGACCAACATCCACGATGCCGCCCGCGTCTATGTGCTGCCCTGCATCGCGGGCCATGTCGGGGCCGACTGCGCCGCCGTGGCGCTGTCCGAAGAGCCGGGCAAGTCAAAGGACATGGTGCTGATCGTCGATGTGGGCACCAATGCCGAGCTTTTGCTGGGCAACGAAACCCGGGTGCTGGCCTGCTCTTCGCCGACGGGGCCGGCGTTCGAGGGCGCGCAGATCTCCTCCGGCCAGCGGGCCGCGCCGGGGGCCATCGAACGGGTCGAGATCGACCCGGTGACGAAAGAGCCGCGCTTTCGCGTCATCGGGTCCGACCTGTGGTCGGACGATCCGGGCTTTGCTGCCGCCACGTCGGCCAGCGGCATCACCGGCATCTGCGGCTCTGGCATCATCGAGGCGGTGGCCGAGATGCGCATGGCCGGGCTGGTCGACGCGGGCGGCCTGATCGGCGGGCCGGACCAGACCGGAACCCTGCGCTGCGAGCCCGAGGGGCGCACCCATGCCTATCTCTTGCACGACGGCAGCGCCGAGGGCGGGCCCCGGATCACCGTGACCCAGGGCGACATCCGCGCGATCCAGCTTGCCAAGGCCGCGCTCTATGCCGGCGCCCGGCTCTTGATGGACGAGATGGGCGTGGCCACGGTCGACCGCGTGACCCTGGCCGGCGCCTTTGGCGCCCATATCAGCCCCAAGCACGCCATGGTGCTGGGCATGATCCCCGATGTGCCGCTCGACCGCGTCACCTCGGCCGGGAACGCCGCCGGCACGGGCGCGCGCATCGCGCTGTGCAACCGCGCCGCGCGCGACGCCATCGAGGCGACGGTGCACCAGATCCACAAGGTCGAAACCGCCATCGAGCCGCGCTTTCAGGAGCACTTCGTCAATGCCTCGGCGATTCCCAACGCGGTGGACCCCTTTCCCGAACTGGCCAGGATCGTCAGCCTGCCCGATGTGTCCTTCAACACCTCCGGTTCGGGTGGCGACCGGGGCGGGCGGCGGCGGCGCGGCCCGGCTTGACGGGGGCCGCGCGCTGGCCTATCTGAGGGCGCATGCGGGTGTAGCTCAATGGCAGAGCAGCAGCTTCCCAAGCTGAATACGGGGGTTCGATTCCCCTCACCCGCTCCATCTTTCCCTTTGCCGAAAATGCGGGTACTGAGCGGGGGTCAATTCCCGAAAGGTGACCCAATGAACAACGATATCAAACGCATCGGCATCGGCAAGCGCATGTCCGAGGCGGTGTGCTACAACGGCATTGCCTGGCTGGCCGGACAGGTCGGCAAGCCCGGCGGCTCGGTCGCGCAGCAGACCGCCGACTGCCTGGCCGAGGTTGACCGCATCCTGGCAGAGGCCGGCACCGACAAGACCCGCATCCTGTCGGCGCAGATCTGGCTGGCCGACATGGCCGATTTCGCCGAGATGAACGCGGTCTGGGACGGATGGGTTCCGGCGGGCCATACGCCCGGCCGCGCCACGGGAGAGGCCAAGCTGGCCAATCCCGACTACAAGGTCGAGATCATCGTCACCGCCGCGCTGAAGTAAGAGGGGGGGATTTCACATCCCCCCATTGCCAGTGCCCCGCGGGGCAATGGCGCCCCCCCAGTGGGATATTTTTCCCAAAGTGAATGGGCGTCAGGGTTTCAGATAGGCCACCAGCGCCGCGGTGGAGCCATCCTTGCCTGTCGTTCCCATCTTGCCCTCCAGCACGGGTTGCAGGGCCAGGGCGAGTTCCTTGCCCAGTTCCACCCCCCATTGGTCGTAGGAGTTGATGCCGAGGATCACGCCTTCGACAAAGACCCGGTGCTCGTAGAGCGCGATGATCTGGCCCAGCGTGAAGGGGGTCAGTTTCGGATAGGCCAGCGTGGTCGAGGGACGGTTGCCCGGAAAGACCCGGTGGCGGGCCTGGCGGTCAAGCTCGGCCCCGGTGAGGCCCCTGGCCGCCATGATCGCCCGCGCCTCGTCCAGCGAGCGGCCGCGCATCAGCGCCTCGGACTGGGCAAGGCAGTTGGCCACCAGCAGGAGGTGCTGGTGGGCGAGGTCGGGCTCGTGCCCCTCGCGCGCCACCAGGAATTCGCAAGGGACCACGCGGGTGCCCTGGTGGATGAGCTGGTAAAAGGCATGCTGGCCGTTGGTGCCGGGCTCGCCCCAGACCACGGGGCCGGAGTGCATCGTCAGATCGGCGCCATCCATCGCCACGCGCTTGCCGTTCGATTCCATCTCAAGCTGTTGCAGATAGGCCGGCAGGCGTGACAGGCGCTGGTCATAGGGCAGCACGGCGCGGGTGGCGTGGCCGCAGACCTGGTTGTGCCAGATGCCGACCAGGGCCAGCATGACGGGCATGTTGTCCGCCAGGGGGGCGGTGAGAAAGCGCGTGTCCATGTCGCGCGCGCCGGCGAGAAAGTCGTCAAAGGCGGCCGGGCCGATGGCCAGCATCAGCCCCAGTCCGATCGGGCCCCAGAGCGAATAGCGCCCGCCGACCCAATCGGCGAAGCCGAAGACACGGGAGGGATCAATGCCATAGGCAGCCGTCTTGTCAGAGGCGGTCGAGACGGCGGCGAACTGCGCGCCGGGGTCGCGCACCGTGGTGGCCATCCATCTCTTGGCGGTGTCGGCGTTGGTCATCGTCTCGATGGTGGTGAAGGTCTTGGAGGCGACGATGACCAGCGTCGTTTCGGGGTCCAGCCCTTTCAGCACATCATGCACATGCGCGCCGTCGACATTCGAGACGTAGTGCAGGCGCGGCCCGTCGTGACAGGGCGCCAGCGCCAGCGTCGCCATGGCCGGGCCGAGGTCGGACCCGCCGATGCCGATGTTGACGACATCGCGGATTTGGCCGCCCTGGCCGGCGAAGGCGCCCGAGCGGACGTCGTCTGCAAAGCGCGCCATCCGCGCCCGCACCGCGCGCACCTGCGGCAGCACGTCTTGCCCGCCGGTGGTGATGACCGCATCCTGGGGCGCGCGCAGCGCGACGTGCAGCACGGCGCGGCCCTCGGTCTCGTTGATGCTCTCGCCGCCGAACATGGCGGCGCGCTTTTCGTCCAGGCCCGAGGCCGCCGCCAGTTCGATCAGGGCCGCGCGGGCCGCATCGTCGATGCCGGTCTTGGAATAGTCCAGGAGCATCGCGCCGGCGCGCGCCGAAAAGCGCTGCGCCCGGGCCGGATCGGCGGCGAAAAGGTCAAGGATCGGGCGATCCGCTGTCTTGTCCCAAAGCGCCGCAAGGCGGTTCCAGATGTCGTTCATCGTCTACTCCGCCCAATGTACGGTGGCCTTGTCCAGCACCAGCGCGATCGGCGCCGTGGCCGGGGAAAGGCCGTTGGCCTGGTGAATGATCCGCCGCTTGTCGGCGCCGGTGATCAGCACATGGATCGCCCGCGCCGAGGTCAGGGCCGGCGCGGTCAGGCTGATGCGCGGCTCGCCCGCCGCCTCGGCCCGCATCGGCAGCAGGATCGGCGCCTGCGGGGCAAGGGCCTGCGCCAAAAGGTCGGCCCCGGGAAAAAGCGAGGCGGTGTGCATGTCGGCGCCCATGCCGAGCAGAAGCACGTCAAGCGGCAGGTGGGGGCGCAGGCCCTCTGCCAGCGCGCTCAGCGCCGGTTCCGGCTCTGGCGCGTCGCGGTAAAGCGGGATCAGCCGCGCGGCGGCGGCGCGGTGCTGAAAAAGCCGCTCGGCCAGCAGCCGCGTGTTCGAGCGCGGGTGCGTCGGGGGCACCCAGCGTTCGTCATTCAGCACGACAGAGACCCTTGACCAGTCCAGATCGGCCCGGGAGAGCGCGTCGAACACCGGGCCGGGCGTGGTGCCGCCGGGGACCGACAGGCTGGCCCGCCCGCGCGCGGCGCTGGCCGCGGCCAGCTCTTGCGCGATCAGGGCGGCGAGGCCCTGAGCCAGGTCGGCGCGGTCTGGATAGCCCTGAAAGATCATCCCCGGATCTCGCGCCAGCGCCGACCGTCGCGGTGCAACAGCATCAGCGCATCCTCCGGCCCCGAGGAGCCCGGATCATAGCCCTGCGGGCGCTCGCCCCGCGTCTCCCAGCCCTGGATGATCGGATCGGTCCAGGCCCAGGCCGCCTCGACCTCGTCGCCGCGCATGAAGAGGGTCTGGTTGCCCCGGATCACGTCCATCACCAGCCGTTCATAGGCGTCGGGCACATCCTCGGCCTCGACCCCCAGGGCATCGGCAAAGGACATGTCCAGCGGCACCTGCATCAGGCGCATGCCGCCGGGGCCCGGCTCCTTGATCATCATCATCAACTCCATGCCCTCGTCGGGTTGCAGGCGGATGACAAGCACGTTTTCCTTCCAGCCCCGGGCATCGTCAAAGATCGAATGCGGCGGCTCCTTGAAGGTGATGGCGATCTCGCTGGCGCGTGCGCGCAGCTTCTTGCCGGTGCGCAGGTAAAAGGGCGTGCCCTTCCAGCGCCAGTTGGCCACCCGGACCTTGAGAGCGATGTAGCTTTCGGTCCGGCTGGCGGGGTTTTCGCTGTGCTCGACATAGCCGCCCTCGCCGCCCGCCCCCAGATACTGGCCGCGCACGATGTCGGCCGGGCCGACTGGCTCCAGCGCGCGGATCACCTTGAGCTTTTCATCGCGCACCGCGTCGGGGTCAAAGTGATAGGGCGGCTCCATCGCGATCAGGCACAGAAGCTGCATCATGTGGTTCTGCACCATGTCCCGCATCGCGCCGGACTTGTCGTAATAGGCGCCGCGCCCCTCGACCCCCACGGTTTCGGCCACGGTGATCTGCACATGGTCGATGTATTCGGATTTCCACAAGGGCTCGAACAGGATGTTGGCGAAACGCACCGCCATCAGGTTCTGCACCGTCTCCTTGCCCAGATAATGGTCGATCCGGTAGATCTGCCCCTCGGCGAAGTGGCTGGCCAGGACCGCGTTCAGCGCGCGGGCGCTGGCCAGATCGCGGCCAAAGGGCTTTTCCACCACGATCCGGCTTTGCGCATCCGCGATGGCAAAGGTATGAAGCCGCTCGGCCAGATCGCCGAACAGGCTGGGCGCGACCGAGAAATAGAAGGCGCGCACCACGCCGGGGCGCATCATGGCGCGCAGGCCCTCCCACCCGCCGGTGCCCTTGGCGTCGATCGAGACATAGCCGATGCGCGAAAGAAACTGCGCGATGGTGGCCGGATCGCGCCGCGCCTCGGGGACAAACTCGGCAATGGCGGCGCCCACCTGCTCGCGAAAGGCCTCTTCGGTCAGATCGGCGCGCGCGCAGCCGATGACGCGGCTGTCGGCCGTCATCTGGCCGGCCAGGAAACGACGGTAAAGGCCCGGAAGGATCTTGCGCCGGGCAAGATCGCCGGTACCGCCAAAGATCACCAGATCAAAGCTTTCCACCGGAATGACTCGCGAGACCATCGCAACCCTCGTTTCTTCAGGCGCTCCGTTAGCGCTAACGACGGGCTTGTAACGCGCCGCGCCGGCCGTGTCTAGCACTGTGCGACGGCAATTCCCACCCGGCACCGGCCCTGCCGGGTCAAAGCCAGATTTCCGAAAGCCGGGCATTCACATGCGGGACACGGCGTTCAGGCCCCCGGCAAAGCCGCCGGCCCCGCCCAAGCCGGCGGCTCAGGCGTCCAGTTCGGCATCCCAATAGAGATAGTCCATCCAGCTTTCGTGCAGGTGGTTCGGCGGAAAGCTGCGCCCGTAGCCCTGCATCTCGGCGGCGGTCGGCATCCGGGGCGGGCGCTGCAACTGCAAGCCCGACTGCTTGAGCGTCCGCGCCCCCTTGCGCAGATTGCAGGGGCTACAGGCGGCCACCACGTTTTCCCAGCTTGTGACCCCCCCGCGCGAGCGGGGCAGCACATGGTCAAAGGTCAGATCGCCCTTGGATCCGCAATACTGGCAGCAGAACCGGTCCCGCAGAAAAAGATTGAAGCGCGTGAATGCCACGCGCTTCTGGGGTCTTACATAGTCCTTCAGCACCACGACCGAGGGTATGCGGAACTCTTGCCGCTGGCTTCGCACCACCGCGTCATATTCGGCGACGATGGTCACGCGGTCCATGAACACCGCCTTCATCGCGTCCTGCCAGGGCCAGAGCGACAGCGGGTAATAGCTGAGCGGTCGGAAATCGGCGTTCAGCACCAGCGCCGGGTGGCTGCGCAGCGCCGCCGGTTCCCGCACAAACTCTGATCGAAAGTCGCCGTCCATCTCGCCTCTCGTTAGATTCTGGTCCGTCCGCTGTGATCTTGCCCTTTGCGCCTGCCTGCCGCCACTATATCTGGCGTTCGCGCCGTGGCAAGCCCTACATCTGCGATGCCTAACGCCGGCGCATCACGGCTTGATGACGGTTCAGGCGAAAAGGCGCGACCCGCCGCGCAAGGGATGGGCAAGCGCGGCGCTTCTGGCTATGACCCCATGGCAGCAGGTAGGACAGCGGGGGGCTGACATGGCAGGGTTGGGCACAAGGCTGGCAGTGATGCTGCTGGCGCTGATGGTCGGGCTGACGGGCTGCGGCGCGGGCCCGCAGCAAGACCTGCATCCCGGCGAGACGGCCGAGATCCGCGCCCTGATCCGGACCTACGCAAAGGTGCACGAGATCCCCGAAAGCCTGCTGCACCGCGTGATCCAGCGCGAGAGCGGCTACAACGCGGCGGCGCGCAACGGCCCCTATTACGGCCTGATGCAGATCCTGCCGCAGACCGCGCGGACCATGGGCTATGAGGGCCCGGCCGAGGGGCTGCTGGATGCCGAAACCAACCTGATCTACGCCGGCCGCTACCTGCGGGGCGCCTGGATCGTCTCGGGCGGGAACGCGGATGCCGCGATCCGCTGGTACGCCGCCGGCTATTATTATGAGGCCAAGCGATTGGGCCTGCTCGCGGAAACCGGGTTGCGCTAGGCTCAGTACCAGGCGTCCGCCGCCGCGCGCTTTCTGGCTCCGACAAAATCCGCCAGCCCCTCGCGGACCCCCTCGTCCAGCGCCGGGGCCTCGAACTCGGCCAGGCGGCGCTTCCACAGCGTGTTGGCCCGAGTGGCGGCGTCGGCCGACCCCGCCGCCTCCCATTTTTCATAGGGCTCGTTGTCCGAAAGCTCGCTGTCCCAAAAGGCCGTCTCGTAATGCGCCATGGTATGGGAGCAGCCAAAGAAATGGTTGCCCGGCCCCACCTCGGCAAAGGCCTCGACCGCAAGCTGGTCATCGTCGATCTTGACCCCGTCAAGATAGGCATGCAGCGCGCCGCAAAGGTCGGCATCCAGCATGAATTTTTCATAGGACATCGACAAGAGCCCATCCAGGAACCCGGCCGAATGCAGGATGAAATTGGCCCCGCAATGCACGGCGGCCAGCATCGACATCGTGCCCTCCATCATCGCCTGCGCGTCGGGCAGCTTCGAGGTGGTGAAATTGCCCGAGCAGCGCAGCGGCAGGTTCAGCCGCCGCGCAAGCTGGCCGATCACCTGGCTGCCGATCGCCGGCTCCGGCGTGCCAAAGGTCGGGCTGCCCGAACGCAGGCTCATCGAGGACAGGAAGTTGCCAAAGATCACCGGCGCGCCCTTGCGTTCAAGCTGGGTCAGCGCACAGCCGGCCATGGTCTCGGCCAGCGACTGCACGATGCCGCCGGCATTGGTGACCGGCCCCATCGCGCCGCCCAGGATGAAGGGCACCACCACCGCCGCCTGATTGGCCCGCGCATAGGCCCGCAGACTGCGCGTCATGGTCCCGTCCCAGACCAGCGGCGAGTTGACGTTGACATTGCCCAGGATCACGCAGTTCCGGTCGACGAAATCGGCGCCGAACAGGATGCGGCACATCTCGATGCTGTCCTCTGACCGCTCCTCGGCGGTGACAGAGCCCATAAAGGGGCGGTCGCTGAGCTCGATATGCGCCATCACCATGTCCAGGTGGCGCTTGTTCACCGCAACATCCGTCGGCTCGCAGATCGTCCCGCCCGAGTGGTGAAAATTCGGGCTGGACTGGGCCAGCATGATGAAGTTGCGAAAATCCTGCAGCGTGCCGAACCGGCGGCCCCTGTCCAGGTCCATGACAAAGGGGCTGCCATAGGCGGGCGAAAAGACCACGTTCCGCCCCCCGATGCGCACCGATTTGGCCGGGTTGCGGGCATGCTGGGTGAACTCGGCCGGCGCGGATTTCAGGATCTCGCGCAGCATGCCGGGCTCGAATCGCACCAGCACCCCGTCAACCCGCGCCCCGGCCCGCCGCCACAGGTCCAGCGCGGCCGGATCGTCGCGAAACTCGATGCCCGTTTCGGCCAGCACGCGGTCGGCGGCGGTCTCGATCCGGATCAGGTTTTCCTCGGACAGGATGTCATAGGTGGGAATGTTGCGGACGATATAGGGCCGCCCCGGCGTGCCGCCGACCCCGCCGCTGCGCGCCGCCTGCCGCGCCTGCCGCCCCGATCTTGCCCTGATCTCGCCCATTGTCGCCCCCTTGCCACTTTCGCCCCATCAAGCGCCGAACTTCCGCCCGCCGTCCGCGCAAAGCACGACCTGATCAGGTCGCAATCCGCCCCTGCTTCTTCTCTGGGCAAATATCCTGGGGGTCCGGGGGTGAAACCCCCGGCCTTCAGGTGATCACATCCGGCGCCGCCCGCCCGGTATGCGCGGCGATCCCGGCCACCTCCTGCGCCGCGCGGATCACCGGGGCCAGCGCCTCCTGCGGGTCCTGCGCCAGGCCGCCGGGGCCGGGAACATAGCGCTCAAGGTATAGCCGCAGCGTCGCGCCCTCGGTTCCGGTGCCCGACAGGCGCATCACGAAGCGCGCGCCGCCGGCAAAGACCACCCGCACCCCCTGCCCGGCCGAGACCGAGCCGTCGACCGGATCGGCATAGGCGAAATCATCGGCCGCCTCGACGGTCAGGCCGGCAACCGAGGTTCCCGCCAGCCCGGCCAGTCGCGCCCGGAGCGCGGCCATCATCGCCTCGGCCCGGGCGGCGTCCACCGCCTCGAAATCGTGACGCGAGTAGTAGTTGCGGCCAAAGCGGGCGAAATGCTCGGCCAGGATCGCCGCCACCGACTGCCTGCGCACCGCAAGGATGTTCAGCCACATCAGGATGGCCCAGAGCCCGTCCTTCTCGCGCACATGGTCCGAGCCGGTGCCAAAGCTTTCCTCGCCGCAGAGCGTGACTTTGCCGGCATCCAGAAGATTGCCGAAGAATTTCCAGCCCGTCGGCGTCTCGTAGGACGCGATCCCCAGCGCGGCGGCCACCCTGTCCACCGCCGCCGAGGTCGGCATCGACCGCGCGACCCCGGCCAGCCCGCGCGCATAGCCGGGCGCCAGACGCGCGTTGGCGGCCAGCACGGCCAGCGAATCGGACGGCGAGACATAGACCCCCGCCCCCACCACCATGTTGCGGTCCCCATCCCCGTCCGAGGCCGCGCCGAAATCGGGCGCGCCGGGGGCGAACATCTCATCCATCAGTGCCTTGGCCCAGGTCGGGTTGGGGTCCGGGTGCAGGCCGCCGAAATCGGGCAAGGGCACCGCGTTGACGCAGGTCCCCTTGGCCGCGCCAAGACGCCTTTCCAGAATTTCCACGGCATAGGGCCCGGTCACGGCGTTCATGCTGTCCATCCGCATCCGGAAGCCACCCGCGAACATCGCGCGGATGGCGGCGAAGTCGAAAAGGCTTTCCATCAGATCGGCATAGGCGCCGACCGGATCGACCACATCCACCGCCATCTCGCCCAGCATCTGCCGGCCGATCCGGCCCAGGTCCAGATCGTGCGCCTGCGCGATCCGGTATTCGGTGATCCCGGTGGTGCGCCGGTACATCGCCTCGGTCACCGCCTCGGGCGCGGGGCCGCCGTTCGGCATGTTGAACTTGACGCCGAAATCCTCGTTCGGCCCGCCGGGGTTGTGGCTGGCCGACAGGATGATGCCGCCGTCCGTCCGCATTGACCGGATCAGGTGGCTGGCGGCCGGGGTCGACAGGACCGCCCCCTGCCCCACGATCACCCGCGCCGCGCCGTTCGCGGCTGCCATCCGCAGGATGACCTGCGCCGCCCGGTCGTTGAAATAGCGCCCGTCGCCCCCCAGCACAAAGGTCTTGCCCGCCGCTCCGACCACGTCGAGAACCGACTGCACGAAGTTTTCAAGATAATGGTGCCCCATGAAGACGGGGGTCTTCTTGCGCAGGCCGCTGGTGCCGGGCTTTTGCCCGGCGATGGGGGCGGTCGGGATCAGGTCTATCTTCATGGCTCATGCCCTTTCGGCTGCGGGACAAAGACGGTGACGGATTGCGCGCTGACGGTCACCACGGGCGCCACGGCGTCAGGCGCGGCATCGGGGTGGGCGCTGTCCAGAACGCAGCGCCAGAGCGGCTCGGTCGCGGGCAGATGCAGACGGCACGCCTGCCCGCCGTTGAAGACGACAAAGACCGTGTCCGCGCCGCCCCTGCCCTCGGCCGAGGGGCGAAGCTCGACCCCAAAGCAGCGAAAGGCCGGATCGTGCCAGTCGCCGGGGTGCGGCTCGTTCCCGTCCGGGCGGCGCCAGACCACATCGCGCTGCCCGTCGGGGCGCAGGCGCCCGTGCAGGAACACCGGCTGGCGCAGCGCCGGATGCGCGGCGCGCAGGGCGGTCAGGCGGCCGGCAAAGTCGGCAAGCCCCTGGTCGGACCGGGCCCAGTCCAGCCAGGTCACGGCGTTGTCCTGGGCATAGGCGTTGTTGTTGCCGCCCTGGCTGTGACCGATCTCGTCGCCCGCCAGCAGCATCGGCGTGCCCTGCGACAGCATCAGCGTCGCCAGAAGCGCCCGCTTGCGCTGCGCCCGGGCGGCGTTGATCGCCGCATCGGCCGTGGGCCCCTCGACCCCCAGATTGGCCGAGTGGTTGTCGTCATGGCCATCGCGGTTGTCCTCGCCGTTGGCCAGGTTGTGCTTGACGGCGTAGCTGACGACATCGTGCAGCGTAAAGCCGTCATGCGCCGCGACAAAGTTGACCGACGAGGGTGCCGCGCGCCGCGAATGGTCGAACCGCTCGGCCGAGCCAAGCACCCGCCGCGCCAGGTCCGGCGCCATGCCGGCATCGCCGCGCCAGAACCGGCGCACCCCGTCGCGGTACTTGTCGTTCCATTCGGCAAAGGGCGCGGGAAAGGCGCCAAGCTGATAGCCGCCCGGACCGATGTCCCAGGGCTCTGCGATCAGCTTGACGCGCGCAAGGACCGGGTCCTGGAGCAGCGCCGCGAAAAAGCCGCCGCCAGCGTCAAAGCCATGTCCCTGCCGGCCAAGGACCGTGGCCAGGTCAAAGCGAAAGCCGTCGACATGGCAGCTTTCGACCCAGTAGCGCAGCGAATCCATCACCATGCGCTGCACCGCCCGCTTGGAAAAGTCGAGCGTATTGCCCGTGCCGGCGTCATTGGCATAGTGCCGTCCGCCGTGCAGCAGCCGATAGTAGCCGGCATTGTCCAGCCCGCGGTGGCACAGGGTCGGGCCCCATTCGTCGCCCTCGCCGGTGTGGTTGTAGACCACATCCAGGATCACCTCGATCCCGGCGCGGTGCAGCGCCCTGACCGCGCCCTTGAACTGGGCCAGCGTGCCATAGCGCCCCTCGGCCGCCATGAACCCGATGGAGTTATAGCCCCAATGGTTGCGCAGGCCCTTGGCCAGCAGAAAGCGGTCGTCAAGAAAGGCCTGCACCGGCAAAAGCTCCAGCGCGGTGACGCCGAGGCGTTGCAGATGGCCGATCAGCGCCGGATGGCACAGCGCGGCATAGGTGCCGCGCAGCCGTTCGGGAATGTCCGGATGCAGCCGTGTCAGCGATTTGACATGCGCCTCGTACAGCACCGTGCGGTCCATCGGGGTGTTCGGGGGGCTGTCGCCCTGCCAGTCAAAGCTGTCGTCCACGACCTGCGAGCGCGGCATGGCAAAGGCGCTGTCGCGGCTGTCCAGCGACAGGTCCCCCCGGGCCGAGCCGACGCGGTACCCCATCAGCGCGTCCGACCAGCGGAGCTTGCCCGCGATGGCCTTGCCCTGCGGGTCGAGCAACAGCTTGTGCGGGTTGAACCGGTGGCCGATCTCGGGCGCATGGGGGCCATGGGCGCGAAACCCGTAAAGCTGACCGGCCGCCAGACCGCTGACATGGGCGTGCCAGACATCGCCCGTCCGATCGGCCAGATCGATGCGCCGCACCTCATGCCGCCCATCCGGGGAAAAGAGGCACAGCTCGATCCGGGTGGCATTGCCGGAAAAGACGGCGAAATTGACCCCGCCCTCGACCAGCGCCGCGCCAAGCGGCCAGGGCAGGCCCGGCCTGACCTGGAGCGCCTCGACCTTCACCGCCCGATGCCCTCGTAAAGGCGGGCATAGGCGGCGGCAGGCGCCTCCCAGCCGACGGGCTGGGCCATGGCGTTCTTCTGGAGCTTTTTCCACACCGGCCTGTCGGCGAACAGCCCCAGCGCCAGCCGCAGCGCCTGACCCAGGGCCAGGGCATCGACCGGATGAAAGACGACGCCCGTCGCAACCCCCCGTGCCAGCGCGGCGGGCGAGGCGTGGATGACCGTGTCGGCCAGCCCGCCCACCGCCGAGACCAGCGGCACCGTGCCATAGCGCAGCCCGTACATCTGGGTCAGACCGCAGGGCTCGAACCGCGAGGGGACCAGCACCAGATCGCCCCCGGCGAAGAGCCGATGCGCCAGCGCCTCGTCATAGCCGATGCGCACCGCCACGCGGCCCGGAAACCGCGCCGCCAGCCCACGCACCGCGCCCTCCAGCGCCGGGTCTCCCGCGCCCAGCACGGCCAGCCCGCCGCCGCCGGCGACGAAATCGGGAATCGTGGCGGCCAAAAGGTCGATCCCCTTCTGCTCGGTCAGGCGGCTGACGAGGATCGCCAGCGGGCCGGGCACCTCAAGCCCGAATTCGGCGCAGAGCGCGGCGCGGTTTGCCGCCTTGCCGGCCATGGCGCCGGGCCCATAGGGAATGGCCTCACCCTGCGGCGACCAGACGGCGGCGTCGACCCCGTTCAGGATACCGCTGAGCGCGCCCGCGCGCGCGGCGATCACCCCCTCCAGCCCCATGCCGAACTCTGGCCGCATCAGTTCGGATGCGTAGGTCGTCGAAACCGTGGTGATCCGGTCGGCGGTGACCAGCCCGGCCTTGAGGCTGGACAGCGCGCCGTAATATTCCAGCGCGCCGGGATGAAAGGCGGCAGGCGGCAGGCGCAGCGGCCCGAGCATGCCGGCCGCCGCCCAGCCCTGAAAGGCGATGTTGTGCACCGTCATCACCGTGCCCACGCCGCCAGAGCCGCCATAGGCCAGATAGGCCGGCGCCAGTCCCGCCTGCCAGTCATGGGCGTGCAGGATGTCCGGCTTCCAACCGGCGCAGCCCTCGCGCGCCATGCGGGCCGCGACCAGACAGAGCGCCGCAAAACGCTGCGCATTGTCGGCAAAATCCGTCCCGCCCGCCGAATAGGGCCCGCCCTCGCGGTCAAAAAGATGCGGGGCGTCGAGCAGGTAGATCTCCAGCCCCTCGACCGTGCCAAGGAACACCCGCCCCGTGCCCCCGAACAGGCCCTCTTCGGCCAGCACCTCGGTCATCCCGGACAGACGGCCTCGCAGGGACCGGTAGGCGGGCAAGAGCACACGCATCTGCCAGCCCAGCGGCGCCAGCGCGGCCGGCAGGGCGCCGACGACATCGGCCAGACCGCCGGTCTTGACCAGCGGCACGCATTCCGAGGCAACCGAGAGCACGCGGCCCATCGCCCTGTCCTTTCCCTGTCGGCCCGGCGCCTAGAGCTTCGCGCGCGACCAGGCGTCGATCATGTTCTGCGTCACCAGCACGATGCCGGCCTCGGTGCGGCGGAACCATTTGCCGTCTTCGTCCGGGTCCTGGCCGATGACCAGCCCCTCGGGAATGATGACGCCCCGGTCGATGACGCAGTTGCGCAGCTCTGCCTTGCGGTGGACGGTCACCTGCGGCAGCACCACGGCATAATCAAGCCTTGAATAGCTGTGCGTCCTGACCCCGGTGAAGAGCAGCGAATTGCTGACCTCGGAGCCCGAGACGATGCAATCGCCCGACACCAGCGAGGAGACCGCCGTGCCGCGCCGGCCGTCCACGTTGTGGATGAACTTGGCGGGCGGCAGGATCTCGGCATAGGTCCAGATCGGCCAGGAATTGTCGTAGATGTCGAGCTTGGGCACGAAATCGGTCAGGTCGATATTGGCCTGCCAGAAGGCGTCGATCGTGCCGACGTCGCGCCAATAGGGCTCGTCCTCAAGGCCGCTCTTCACGCAGCTTGTGGCGAACTGATGCGCGATGGCCTTGCCGTTCCTGACGATGGACGGGATCAGATCGTTGCCGAAATCGTGGCTGGAGTTGGCGTCCTCCATGTCGGCCAGCAAAAGCTCGCGCAGAAAGGCCCAGTCAAAGACATAGATCCCCATCGAGGCGAGGGTCGCGTTCGGATCGCCCGGCATGCCCGGCGGATCCTTGGGCTTTTCAAGGAACGACAGGATGCGCCCCGAGGGGTCCACATCCATCACGCCAAAGGCCGAAGCCTCGGCGCGCGGCACGGTCAGGCAGCCGATGGTGACATCGGCGCCTGAATCGACATGCTGTTGCAGCATGATCTCGTAGTCCATCTTGTAGATGTGGTCGCCGGCCAGGACGACGATGTATTTGACCCCATAGGAATCAACGATATCAATGTTTTGCGCCACGGCGTCGGCGGTGCCGAGGTACCATTTGTTCTCGGCCACGCGCTGGCTGGCGGGCAGGATGTCAAGGTATTCGTTGCGTTCGGCCCGAAAGAACCCCCAGCCGCGCTGCATGTGGCGGATCAGGCTGTGGGCCTTGTACTGCGTCGCGATCGCCATCTTGCGGATGCCCGAGTTCAGCGCGTTCGACAGGGCAAAGTCGATGATCCGCGTTTTGCCGCCAAAGTAGACCGCCGGCTTGGCGCGGGTGTCGGTCAATTCCTTGAGCCGGCTGCCGCGCCCGCCGGCGAGAACAAAGGCCATCGCCTGAGACGAAAGGCGCTGATTGGGTCTTGGTTGCATGGTCCCTCCCTGTCGCGGACGCGCCGCCTATGGTGCCGCTCGAAGCCAGACCGCCGCAAGCGGCGGCAACGTGATCAGTGCCGATTGCGCCTGGCCATGGCTGGGCACCGGCTCGGTCTGCACGCCGCCCAGATTGCCACGGTTGCCCCCGCCATAGGCCTCGGCGTCGGTGTTCAGAATTTCCTCCCAGGCCCCGGCAAGCGGCAGGCCCAGCCGATAACGCCGCTCGACCGGGGTCATGTTGACCAGGGCCACGACCGGCGCATCGCCCGCCCGGCCCCTGCGCACCCAGGCAAAGACCGAAAGATCGGCCTCGTTCACCGCCAGCCATTCAAACCCCTCGGGCCGCGTGTCATTGACGTGCAGCGCCGGGTGCTGCCGGTAAAGCCGGTTCAGATCGCGCACCAGCACCTTGACGCCCCGGTGCAGCGGATGGTCCAAGAGGTGCCAGTCCAGCGCGCGGGCATGGCTCCATTCCGCGCCTTGCGCAAATTCCAGGCCCATGAACATCAGCTTCTTGCCGGGATGGGCCCACATGAAGGCGTAATAGGCCCGCAGGTTGGCGAACTTGTCGGCCCCCTCGCCCGGCATCTTGGCCAGCATCGAGCCCTTGCCATGCACCACCTCGTCATGGCTGAGCGGCAGGATGTAATTCTCGGACCAGGCATAGTGCAGGCCAAAGGTCATCTGGTGGTGATGGTGCCGGCGGTGGACCGGGTCCTTGGCCATGTAGCCAAGCGTGTCGTTCATCCAGCCCATGTTCCACTTGAACCCGAACCCCAGCCCCCCCGCGTCGACCGGGCGCGAGACGCCGGGAAAGGCGGTGCTTTCCTCGGCCGCCGTCAGGATTCCGGGGCAATTGCCATAGGCGGCCACGTTCATCCGCCGCAAGAGCGCGATCGCCTCGTAGTTCTCGCGCCCGCCGTCCTTGTTGGGCACCCATTGCCCGTCCTGGCGCGAATAGTCGCGGTAGAGCATCGAGGCCACCGCATCCACCCGCAGCCCGTCAAGGTGATATTCCTCAAGCCAGTACAGCGCGTTCGAGGTCAGGTAGTTCGACACCTCGACCCGGCCATAGTTGTAGATCAGCGTGTTCCAGTCCTGATGAAACCCCTCCCTGGGGTCGGCATGCTCATAAAGCGGCGTGCCGTCGAACCGGCCCAGCCCATGGGCATCGGTCGGGAAATGGCCCGGAACCCAGTCCAGGATCACGCCCAGCCCGGCCCCATGGGCCGCATCGACCAGGGCGCGGAACTCTTCGGGGCGGCCATGCCGGATCGTCGGGGCGTAGATGCCCACCGGCTGATAGCCCCAGGAGCCGTCAAAGGGATGTTCCGAGATCGGCATCAACTCGATATGGGTAAACCCCATGTCCGCGACATAGGACACCAGCCGGTCGGCAAGCTCGGCATAGGACAGCATCCGCCCGCCCTGCGCCCGCGCCCAGGACCCCAGATGGACCTCGTAGATCGAGATCGGCGCATCCACGTTCTGCACGGACCCGCGCCGGGCCATCCAGTCGGCATCGTGCCAATGCGCCCCGCGCAGGTCGCGCACGACCGAGGCAGTGGCGGGCGGATGTTCGCTGCCAAAGCCCACCGGATCGGCCCGGAGCGGCAGGACGGTGCCATCGGCGGCCAGGACTTCGTATTTGTAGGCCAGCCCCTCGCCCACGCCGGGGATGAAGGTCTCCCAAACCCCGGTCGCCCCGCGCCGGCGCATCGGGTGGCGCCGGCCGTCCCAGATGTTGAACTCACCCACGACCGAGACGCGGGCGGCATTGGGCGCCCAGACCGCGAAATGCGTGCCGCGCGCGCCCTCGTGGTCCAGCACATGGGCCCCCAGCACCTGCCAGATCCGGGCATGGCTGCCCTCGCCCAAGAGGTATTCGTCCATCTCGCCCAGCACCGGGCCAAAGCGAAAGGGATCCTCCCAGGCCCAGGCCGCGCCGTGCCCCTCGGCCCGCAGCCGATAGGGCGCCTTGCGCGGCAGGGCGGCCTCGAACAGCCCCTCGTGGCCGGGATAGGCGGCGGCCTCGACCTCGGTACGGCCCTGGATCACCCACAGACGCTGCGCGCCCGGGGCAAAGACCGCAAGCCGCGTCACCTTGCCGTGCCGGTGCGGGCCAAGCACCGCGAAAGGATCCCCATGACGCCCTTCGCAGATGGCGCGCGCCGTCTCTGCATCAAGGTGAAAAGCGCCAGATTCCATGCCGCCTCACAAAGCCGAAGTGATGTCCCAGACGTCGGTCATGTAGCCCCTTATCGTGCGGTCGGACGAAAAGAACCCGGACCGCGCCGTGTTGAGCGCCGCCATGCGCACCCAGCGCGACCTGTCGGAAAACGCTGCATCCACAATGGCCTGCGTCTGATGGTACGCCTCGAAATCCGCAGCGACCAGAAAATAATCGTGGTGCCAGATCCGGTGGACAAGACCATGGTAGCGGTCCGGCTGGTCGGGGCTGAAGGCGCCCGAGGCGACGTCGTGCAGCACCGCCTGCAAGGTCTCGCTCGCCTCGATCGCGCGGCGGGCCTGCTCGGGGGTCTCGCGCCGCGCCGCCACCTCGGCCGCCGTCAGCCCGAAGAGGAAAAAGTTCTCGGCCCCGACCTCGGCCAGGATCTCGACATTGGCGCCGTCCAGCGTGCCGATCGTCGGCGCGCCGTTCATCATGAATTTCATGTTGCCGGTGCCCGAGGCTTCCATCCCGGCGGTCGAGATCTGTTCTGACAGGTCGGCGGCCGGGATCAGCCGCTCGGCCATCGAGACGTTGTAATTGGGCGGATAGACGATCTTCAGCCGGTCGCCCACCACGGGATCGGCATTAACAACAGCCGCCACATCGTTGACAAGATGTATGATTTCCTTGGCCACCGCGTAGCCTGGCGCCGCCTTGCCGCCAAAGATGCGCACGCGCGGCACCCAAGGCGCGCCCGGGTCGGCCTTGATCGCACGAACCTGCGCGATGGTCTGAAGGATGTTCATCAACTGGCGTTTGTATTCGTGGATGCGCTTGATCTGCACGTCGAACAGCGCATCGGGCGAGACGACAAGGCCGGTCTGCGACCGGATCCAGCCGGCCAGCGCCGCCTTGTTCTGCCGCTTGGCCGCCGCAAAGGCGTCGCGGAACCCCACATCGCCCACATGGCCCTCGATCCCCTTCAGCCGGTCCAGATCGGCCTCCCAGCCGGGGCCGACGGTCTGGTCGATCAGGTCTGACAGCGGCCGGTTGGCCATGCGCAGCCATCGGCGCGGCGCAACGCCGTTGGTCTGGTTCACCACGCGGCCGGGGTGCAGCCGGTCCAGCTCTGGAAACAGGCTGGACTTGACCAGGTCCGAATGCAGCCCCGAGACGCCGTTGACCTTGTGCGCCATGACAAAGGCCAACTCGCCCATCCGCACCTCGTGATGCTTGACGATCCCGACATAATGCGGCGGATGAAAGGTGCGCCGGTGCCAACTGTCGATCCGCTCGACGATCTGCATGTGCCGCGGCAGCGTGGTGCCAAAGGTAAAGGTCGCCCAACGCTCCAGCGCCTCGGGCAAGAGGGTGTGGTTGGTATAGCCCAGGCAGCCCTGCGCCACGCCCAGCGCCTCGTCAAAGCCCATGCCGTTCTCGTCGGTCAAGAGTCGGATCAACTCGGGCCCGGCGATGGTGGGATGGGTGTCGTTCATCTGGATGGCGACGTATTTCGGCAGGTCCCGCAGATCGGAATGCGCCGCCTTGAACCGGCGCAGGATGTCCTGCAGCGCGGCCGAGGTCAGAAAGAATTCCTGCTTCAGGCGCAATTCCTTGCCCTGATAGGTGGTATCGTCAGGATAGAGCACCCGGCTCAGCGTGCGCGCCAGCGCCTCGGGCTCTGCGGCGGCGGCATAGTCGCCCCGGTTGAACCGCTCAAGGTCGAACAGCGTCGTCGGCCGCGCCGACCACAGGCGCAGCGTGTTGGCCCATTTGCCCTGCCAGCCGATGACAGGCGTGTCATAGGCGCTGGCCAGCACCGTCTCGCCCGGCACCCAGACCTCTGCCCCGCCCCGGCTCTCGACATGGCCCTTGAAGGGGATGGTATAGGCGCTTTCGGGCCGGGCGAATTCCCAGGGATGGGCCTGGCTCAGCCAATCCTCGGGCGCCTCTGCCTGGAGGCCACCCTCAAAGCGCTGGCGAAACAGACCGTGCTCATAGCGGATGCCATAGCCATAGGCCGGGCAGCCGATCGTCGCCATGCTCTCCATGAAGCAGGCCGCCAGCCGCCCCAGCCCGCCATTGCCCAGCGCCGCGTCCGGCTCCCCCTCGACGATGGTGCGAAAGTCCTGGCCAAAGGCGGCCATGACCGCTTCGCACTCCTCGCGCAGGCCCAGGTTGACGGCGGCATCCTCAAGAATGCGGCCGATTAGGTACTCCATCGACAGGTAATAGACGCGCTTGCGGTCTTCGGCCCAGGTGCGCCGGGTCGAGCGGAACCAGGGGCCGACGATCCGATCGCGGATCGCAAAGGACAGCGCCATGCGCCAGTCATAGACGCTGGCATTGGGCACATCCTTGCCCAGGGTAAAGGTCAGATGGCGCTGCACATCGCTTTGCAACAGGCCTGGCGTCAGCGAAAGATCGTTCAAGCTCATCCGTCCCAAAAGTGGTGTCACAAACCGTCATACCCCGGTGACCGGCCGCAGGAAAGACCTGTTCGGCGCCGCAGAGTGCAAATTGTTACCGCAAACATGCCCGACCCTGCGGCCGCGCCGCCCCAGCGGATGCGCGGGGCGCCGGGCGCAGATCGCGCTTGCATCGGGGGCCGAAATGCCCGATTCAGGACGCCAAGAGCAACACGGCGCAACGTCGGACCGACCGGAGCAGTCACCATGGCCAAACCAGCACCCGCCCAGCAGGGCGGCGCGCAGACCCCCCAGACCCAGCAGCAGGGTCAGACCCCCGCCTCGGCGCCGCAGCAGCAGCAGCAGGGCGGCCAGCCGGTTTTTCGCGACTGGGCCTCGATCTGACCGCCTGCCCGCATCGCGGCCAGCCGGCCGCTGCGCCATGACCAGCCCGGTCTCAAGCATTCCCAATCTCGGCCCGGCCTCGGAGGCGGCCTATGCGCGCGCCGGCCTGACCAGCGCCGAACAGATCCGCGCCCTCGGTCCCGACGAAAGCTATCGCCGGCTGCTGCTGTCGGGGGAGCGGCCGCATTTCATCGGCTATTACGTTCTGGTGATGGGCCTGCAGGGGCGCCCCTGGAACGACTGCCAGGGCGCCGAAAAGGCCGCCCTGCGCCGCCGGTTCGACGCGCTCAAGGCCGAAACCGCCCGCTCTGACGGCGCGCTGACGCGCGAGATCGAGACCCATCTGCAAGCGCTCGGCGTGGTGCCCCGCCGCAAATCATAAGGGCCGCCCCGCTGCCGGAACGGCCCCTGTCTGCCGGGCGGCCAGGATCAGCCGACCAGTTCAAGCCCCGAGAAGAAGAACGCGATCTCGCGCGCGGCCGAAGCCTCGCTGTCCGAGCCGTGGACCGAATTCTCGCCCTTGGACAGCGCGAATTCCTTGCGGATCGTGCCCTCCGCGGCGGCGGCCGGATCGGTCGCGCCCATCACTTCGCGGTTCCTGGCAATGGCGCCCTCGCCCTCCAGAACCTGCACGACGACCGGCTCGGACGCCATGAAGGCGCACAGCTCGCCATAGAACCCGCGCGCGGCATGCTCGGCATAAAAGGCACCGGCCTGGCCGGCGGTCAGATGGATGCGCTTGGACGCGACGACACGCAGGCCGGCGTCCTCGAATTTGGCAACGATCTTGCCGGTCAGGTTGCGACGGGTGGCGTCGGGCTTGATGATCGAAAGGGTGCGTTCGCTGGCCATCTGGCTCTCCATGCAAAAGGGGGCTCGGCCCCGAAACGGATGGCGCCCCCTAGCATGCCGCCATTGCATTGAAAAGTGCCCCGCCCCCCCCTTCTTCTCTGCCCAAATATTCCGCGGGGGGCGCGGGGGGCGGCAAGCCCCCCGCCTGCACGGTTGACCCTGCCCGCGCCTTCTGGCACTGCCCGCCCATGCTCAAGATCGAAGACATCACCTATTCCGTCGAAGGCCGCCCCCTGTTCGAGGGCGCCAGCGCCACCATCCCGACCGGGCACAAGGTCGGCCTTGTCGGGCGCAACGGCGCCGGCAAGACCACGCTCTTTCGGCTGATCCGCAAGGAGCTTGCGCTTGAAAGCGGCGAGATCTCGATGCCCGCCCGCGCCCGCATCGGCGGGGTGGCGCAAGAGGTGCCCTCGTCCTCGACCTCGCTCATCGACACGGTGCTGGCCGCCGACACCGAACGCGCCGCCCTGCTGGCCGAGGCGGCGAGCGCAACCGAGCCGCACCGCATCGCCGAGATCCAGCACCGCCTGGCCGACATCGACGCCTGGTCGGCGACGGCGCGCGCCTCGGCCATCCTGCGCGGCCTGGGGTTCGAGCCGGACCAGCAGCAGCGCCCCTGTTCCGATTTCTCCGGCGGCTGGCGCATGCGCGTGGCACTGGCCGGCGTGCTCTTTGCCCAGCCCGATTATCTCCTGCTCGACGAGCCGACCAACTACCTTGACCTCGAAGGCGCGCTCTGGCTCGAAAGCTACCTGCAGAAATATCCCCATACCGTGCTGATCATCAGCCACGACCGGGGCCTCTTGAACCGCGCCGTCACCTCGATCCTGCACCTCGACAACCGCAAGCTGACGCTCTGGAGCGGCCCCTACGACCAGTTCGCCCGCCAGTCGGCCGAGCGGCGCGCGCTGCAGGCCGCCGAGGCGAAAAAGCAGGATGCCCGCCGCGCCCATCTGCAAGGCTTCGTCGACCGCTTCAAGGCCAAGGCCTCAAAGGCCGCGCAGGCGCAGAGCCGGGTCAGGATGCTGGAAAAGATGACGCCGATCCTGGCCCCCGAAGAGGCGCGCAAGGTCGTCTTCACCTTCCCCGAACCCGAGGAACTGGCCCCGCCGATCATCAACCTCGACGGCGCCGCGGTCGGCTACGGCGGCCCGCCGGTGCTGCGCCGGCTGAACCTGCGCATCGACCAGGACGACCGCATCGCGCTTCTGGGCCGCAACGGCGAGGGCAAATCGACCCTGTCCAAGCTGCTGGCCGGCAAGCTTTCCCCCTCGGCGGGCAAGCTGCACCGGTCCGGCAAGCTGCGCATCGGCTATTTCGCCCAGCATCAGGTGGACGAGCTGCACCTCGACGAAACGCCGCTCCAACATGTCCAGCGCCTGCGCCCGAGTGAGATGCAGGCCCGCCTGCGCGCGCGCCTGGCCGGGTTCGGCCTGATGGCCGATCAGGCCGAAACCCTGGTCGGCCGCCTCTCGGGCGGGCAAAAGGCGCGCCTGTCGCTTCTCCTGGCCACGATGGACGCGCCGCATCTTCTGATCCTCGACGAGCCGACCAACCATCTCGACATCGAATCGCGCGAGGCGCTGGTCACGGCGCTGACCGAATATTCCGGCGCCGTGATTCTGGTCAGCCACGACATGCACCTTCTGTCGCTGGTGGCCGACCGGCTCTGGCTGGTCAAGGACGGCGCGGTCGCCCCCTTCGAGCAGGACCTTGACGCCTACCGGCGCATCCTGCTGGCCGGCGATGTCGAGGACAAGCCGGCGCGCGCGCCCGAAAAGGTGAAAAAGGCCAGCCGAGACGAGATCCTCGCCTTGCGCGCCGAGGTGCGCAAGGCCGAAGATCGGCTGGAAAAGCTGAACGGGATGCGCGACAAGCTGGCCACCAAGCTGGCCGACCCCGCGCTTTACGAGGATGCCCGCAAGGCCGAGCTTGCCACCTGGAACGCCAAATACGCCGAACTGATGGAGGCGCTCGACCGGGCCGAGGCGATGTGGCTCACCGCGCAAGAACGGCTTGAGAGTGCCCAGGGCTGACCCCTTCGGCCTTCTTCTCTGCCCAAATATCCCGGGGGTCCGGGGGCTGGCCCCCGGCAGAGCCGTCGCATTTGCCCCCCCTACCCCATCCCTCCTACACCGGGGGGATTCTTGGTCGGCCGCGGGCGCAATTTCCGGATATTGGCACTCCCTCCCCCCTTGTGGGGGAGGGATGGGGTGGGGGGGCATCGGCAAATGCGATAGCACTGCCGGCCCCCCGGTTGCCCCCTTTCCAGCGGAGCATAACCCCCTTACTCTGCCCGGAACCTCGCGGAGCCCCCCATGCCCGACAGCGCCTTTCTGATCACCGCCTTTGCCACGCTGTTCGTGGTGATCGACCCGCCGGGGCTGGTGCCGCTCTTCATCGCGCTCACGCGCGGGATGGATGCCGACCGGCGCCGGGCGATGGCCCTGCGCGCCTGCCTCATCGCCGCCACGCTCTTGCTGATGTTCGGCCTGGCGGGCGAGGCGATCCTGGGCTTCATCGGCATCACCATGCCGGCCTTTCGCATCGCGGGCGGCATCCTTCTGTTCCTGACCGCGCTCGACATGCTGTTCGAGCGGCGCACCCAGCGGCGCGAGGGGCAGCATCCTGACCCCGATCACGACCCCTCGGTCTTTCCCCTTGCCACGCCGCTGATCGCGGGGCCCGGCGCCATCGCCTCGGTGATCCTGCTGGTCGGCCAGTCCGGGCCGGGCTGGGCCGGCACACTGGCGGTTCTGGCGCTGATGCTGGGGATGATCGCGGTGACCTACGGCTTTTTCCTCGCCTCGCCGGCGCTGGAGCGGATGCTGGGGCGCACCGGCACCGTGGTGATCACCCGGCTTCTGGGCATGCTTCTGGCCGCGCTGTCGGTGCAGTTCGTCATCGACGGGGTGCGCGGCACCGGGCTGATCTGACCGCGACCGTTCGGGAGGCGGCGGCATGGACCAGGACAGCACGATGCGCCTGATCTACCTCGGGGTTCTGGCCGCCGCCGTGGCCGGCTGGGCCTATGCCGAGATGCGCGGCAATCTTGGCCGCTCGCTGCGCTTTGCGCTGATCTGGGCGCTGATCGGCGTCGGGCTGGTGGCGGGCTATGGCCTCTGGGACGATCTGCGCCGCGGCCTGATGGGCGGGCAGGCGGAACGGGCCGGCGGCGTGGTCAGCCTGCCCCGCGCGGCGGATGGGCACTATTATGCCGAGGTGACCCTTGGCGGGCAGCCCTTGCGCCTGCTGGTCGACACCGGCGCCAGCACCATCGTGCTGACCCGCGCCGATGCGGCCCGGATCGGCATCGACCCCGAGCGTCTGGCCTACACGGGCCAGGCCCTGACCGCCAACGGCACGGTCCGGACCGCCACCGTCACCCTGCCCGAGCTTGCCCTGGGCCCCTATCGGGACGCTGGCCTTGCCGCCGATGTCACGGATGGCGCGCTGGATGTCTCGCTTTTGGGCATGAGTTATCTGTCGCTCTTTCGCGTGACCGTGCTGGACGCGCGGATGGAGCTGTCGCGTTAACTTTCGTCACCAGGGGAAGCGCCGGCGGGCCTTTCGACCTTCATCACCCAGGCGCCGGTTTCGTCCGACCAGTACTGCGCCGCCATGCCGCCGGTCGTCAGCCCGCGCCAGAGCCCGCGCGCGCCGTCAAGCTGGGCGGGGTCGTTGCCGTCAAACAGCACCCAGACCCGCTCCAGCCCGCGCGCCTCGTCCGGGTCGGTCATGGCGCCGTCCAGCAGCACCAATCCTCTCGCCCCCTCGGGCAGCGCTCCGGTGCCCAGCAGGATCGGCTGCGCCGCGTCCTGCGGGCCGCCCTCCAGCCCGTGGGGCAGAAAGGCCTCGCCCTCGCACAGGGCCCAGAGCCGCGCGTCCAGCGCCTCAAGCGCGTCGCGGGCCGTCCCGCGCACCGCCACCTTCCAGCCCGTCCTGTGCGCGCGGGTCAGGATCGTGGCCAGCGTCTCGTCCAGGCCCAGGCGCGTCAGGTGGTAAAAGACGGCGCGCGGGGCGCTCATGCCCGCTCTTGCATCTGCGCCACCAGCCGGTTCAGCGCCAGCACGCCCCAGCCCGTGGCCCCCTTGGGCGCGGTGGCGGTGTCGGCCTTGGCCAGCGTCACGCCCGCGATGTCAAGATGCACCCAGGGCTGGCCGTCCTTGATGAAGCGCTTCAGGAACTGCGCGGCGGTGATGGCCCCGCCCTCGCGCCCGCCGACGTTCATCATGTCGGCCAGCCGCGACTTCAGCTTTTCGTCGTATCCCGGCCCCATCGGCATGCGCCAGGCCCCCTCGCCCTCTTGTGCCGCCGCCTTGAGGAAGGCGTTGCACAGCGCATCGTCGTTGGAAAAGACGCCGGCGTTCTCGTTGCCCAGCGCGACGATGATCGCCCCGGTCAGCGTGGCCAGATCGACGATTCCCGAGGGCTTGAACCGCTCCTGCGCGTACCAGAGCACATCGGCCAGCACCAGGCGCCCCTCGGCATCGGTGTTGATCACCTCGACCGTGTCGCCCTTCATGGACCGCACGATGTCGCCCGGCCGCTGGGCGCGCCCGTCGGGCATGTTCTCGACCAGGCCGACCAGGCCGACGACATTGGCCCTGGCCCCGCGCAGGGCCAGCGTCTTCATCACCCCGGCCACCACGCCGGCGCCGCCCATGTCCATCGTCATCTCTTCCATCCCGCCCGCCGGCTTGATCGAGATGCCACCGGTGTCGAACACCACGCCCTTGCCGACCAGCGCCAGCGGCGCCTGCCCCTCGGGCCCGCCGTTCCAGCGCATCACCACCACCTGCGAGGGGCTTTCCGAGCCCTGCCCCACCCCTAGAAGCGCGCCCATGCCCAGCTTGGCCAGGTCCGCCTCGTCCAGCACCTCGACCTCAAGCCCGAGCGCGCCAAGCGCGGTCAGGCGGTGGGCAAATTCGACCGTGGTCAGCACATTGGCCGGCTCGTTCACCAGATCGCGGGTAAAGGAGACGCCGGCGGCCAGATGGCGCGCGTCGTCCAGCGCGGGGGTCAGCGCGGCGGGGTCGGCCACGGCCAGGGTGATCGCGCCGGGCGTCTTGGCTTGTCCCTCGGCTGCGTCCGCCGTCTTGTAAAGGCGAAAATCATAGGCGCGCAGCGCCAGCCCCAGCGCCATCTCGCCGGTCAGCGGGTGGGCGCCGGCAAGGACCAGCGTGCCGCCGGCCCCGTTCGCCTTTGCAATGGCCCCGCCCGCCTTGCGCGCGGTCAGCCGGTCGGCCTTGCGCGGCAAAAGCGCGATGGTCAGGCTCTCGCAGGCCAGACCGGCGGGAAAGGCCAGATCGCGCACCTCACCCGGCTTCATCCGCGAAAAGGCCTCACTGGACAGGAACCGCTTCAGCCCGCCGCGCATCAGCCGGTCCAGCCGCGACCCGCCCGTGGCCATCATGCCGCCCGGTTCCACCAAAAGCGCCAGACGCCCGGCGAAACCGGCGAGCGCGTCAAGGTCAAGGGCGGCGGCGGATAGGGTGGTCCCGGTCATCTCATGGCTCCTGAGGGCGGCCGGAGGCGGCCGTCTTTCGCCCAAGGCTAGGCCGAGATCGCGCCAAGCGCCAGATGGGAGTTTTCGCCGCCCCCCATTGTGGGATAGACAGGAAGGATCAGGGAACGGAAGCATCCGCTTGGCCAGAATCGACCGCTACATCTATTCGCAACTGCTTGCGCTCTTTGGCTTTTTCGCCTTGGTGCTGGTTGCGGTCTATTGGGTCAACCGGGCGGTGGCGCTGTTTGACCAACTCATCGGCGATGGCCAGTCGGCGTTGGTCTTTCTGGAAATTTCGGCGCTGACGCTGCCGAACGTGGTTCTGATGGTCCTGCCGATCGCGGCCTTTGCGGCCACGGTCTATGTCATCAACCGCCTGACGGCCGAAAGCGAGCTGGTGGTGATGCAGGCCACCGGCTTTTCTGCGTTGCGGATGGCGCGGCCGGTGATCCTGTTCGGGCTCAGCGTGGCGGCGATGATGCTGGTGCTGGCGCATGTGCTGGTGCCCGAGAGCCGTCGCATGATGGTCGACCGCCGCGCCGAGATTTCCGAGAATCTGACGGCGCAGTATCTGAAAGAAGCGCAGTTCCTGCATCCCGCGCCGGGGGTGACGCTGTATCTGGGCCGCATCGCGGACAACGGCGCGCTGGAGAACCTGCTTTTGGCCGATGCGCGCAACCCGGGCCGCGAGACGATCTATACCGCCGGCCGGGCGATCTTTGTCCGGGGCGAGCATGGGCCAAAGCTGATCATGATCGACGGCATGGCGCAGGTGCTGAACCTGCAAGGCGCGACGCTGGCGGTCACGCGCTTTGCCGATTTCACCTATGATCTTGGCGCCCTGGTCAGCGCGCCCCTGCCGCGCGGGCGCGAGGCCCAGCTCTTGCCGACGCGCGATCTGCTCTGGCCCAGCGCCGGGATCCTGGCCGAAGCCAAGGCAAGCCCCGCCGCGCTGCTGTTCGAGGCCCACAGCCGCTTTGCCGACCCGTTCCTGGCGCTCGGCGCGGCGCTGATCGGCTTTGGCGCGCTGATGCAGGGCAGCTACAGCCGCTTTGGCCTCTGGCGCCAGATCGCGCTGGCCATCGTGATGATGGTGCTGGTGCAGGGTCTGTCCACCGGCTCGGTGCGGCTTGGGCTGTCGGCGCGTCAGGGCTGGATGCTGGCCTATCTCGCGCCGGCGCTGGCGGCGGGGGCGGGGCTTGGCCTGATCCGGCTGTCGCAGCGGGCACGGCGGCGGCGTCCGGCCGGGGCGGCCCCGGCATGACGCTGGACCTGTACATCGCCCGGCGCTTTCTGTGGCTGTTCCTGCGGGTTTTTGGCGCCTTCTTTGCCGTGATGCTGGGCATCGGCGTGATCGAAGAGCTGCGCCGGTTCTCGGGCCGGGGCATCACCTTTGCCGAGGCCTTTTCGCTGGCCCTGACCAGTGCGCCGGCCACGCTGTACCAGATCCTGCCTCTGGTCGTGATCCTGTCGGCCATCGGGCTGTTCATCGGGCTGGCGCGGTCGTCCGAGTTGGTGGTGGTGCGCGGCGCCGGGCGGTCGGGTCTGCGCTTTCTCTTGTCGCCGGCGCTGACCGCCTTTGCCATCGGCGCGGTCGGCGTGGCGCTCTTGAACCCGGTCACCGCCGCCACCCAGCGCGCCTATCAGGACCGGGTCTCTGACCAGACCAGCGGCGGTTCGGTCGGCTCGGTCAGCGCGGCGGGGCTGTGGCTGCGCCAGGGCTCGGCTGCCGGACAGACGGTTATCCACGCGCAGCGCAGCAATCTGGACGCGACCGAGCTTTTCGGGGTCAGCTTTCTGACCTATGACGCGCAAGGGGCGTTGAACGGGCGGATCAGCGCCACCTCGGCCCGGCTGGAGCCGGGGGCCTGGGCGCTCAGCGGCGCCAAGGCCTGGAGCCTGACGGACGCCAACCCCGAGCAGACCGCCCGGAGCCGGGACAGCGGGCTGAGCGTGGCGACCGACCTGACCGCCGCCAGGATCGCCGGCAGTTTCGCCGCGCCGGCCGCCGTCAGCTTCTGGGACCTGCGGGCCTATGTGCGCGATCTGGAAGGCGCCGGCTTTTCCGGCCTGGC
This sequence comes from Paracoccaceae bacterium, assembly GCA_052387855.1. Classification (GTDB taxonomy): domain Bacteria; phylum Pseudomonadota; class Alphaproteobacteria; order Rhodobacterales; family Rhodobacteraceae; genus CAIYZT01. The sequence continues at coordinate 39,951 of JBQTIT010000021.1, read as the reverse complement.
GCATCGGATGCGCTTTGCGCAGGAACTCGCCTCGCCGCTGTTTCTCAGCGCCATGGTGCTGATCGCGGCGGGGTTCACCATGCGCCATGCGCGGGCGGGCGGCACCGGGCCGCTGGTGCTGCTCGCGCTCCTGTGCGGCTTTGTGATCTATTTTCTGCGCAACTTCGGCCAGGTTCTGGGCGAGAACGCCCAGATCCCCGTGCTGCTGGCCGCCTGGTCGCCGCCGCTCATCGCGATCCTGATGTCGGCCGGGCTGCTCTTGCACCTGGAGGATGGCTGACATGCTGCGCGCGGCGCTTTTCGGCCTGGCCCTGCTGCTGGGCCTGTCGCTTCCGGCGCGCGCGCAGGAGCAGGCCACCCTTCTGGCCGACCGCATCCTGGTCGTCGCCGGCAACACCCTGATCGCCGAGGGCGGGGTCGAGATCTATTACCGTGGCCGGCGCCTGACCGCCTCGCGGCTGGTGTTCGACGCCGGGGCGGACCTGCTGACCATCGAGGGGCCGATCACCCTGACGGACGGGGCGGGCACCAGGTTTCTGGCCGATCAGGCCGCGCTGTCGGCCGACCTGACGACCGGCATCCTGACCTCGGCCCGTCTGGTGCTGGCGGACCAGTTGCAGATCGCCGCCGCCGAGGTGCTTCGCAGCGACGGCGGGCGGCTGTCGGGGCTGGTGCGGGTCGCGGCCTCGTCCTGCGCCATCTGCGCCGGCCGCCCGCCCCTGTGGGAGATCCGCGCCCGTTCGGTCCTGCACGACGCCGAGGCGCGTCAGCTTTACTTTTCCGGCGCGCAACTGCGCTTTGCCGGCGTGCCGGTGTTCTACCTGCCGCGCCTGCGCCTGCCTGACCCCTCGCAAGACCGTGCCAGCGGCTTTCTGGTGCCGCGCCTGTCCTCGTCCTCCACGACCGGATTTGGCCTGAGCCTGCCCTATTTCCAGACCCTCGGCCCCAGCCGGGATCTGACCTTTACGCCGCAACTGACCTCGCAAGCCGGCCAGACGCTGACGCTGCGCTATCGGCAGGCGGTGACCGGGGGCGGCTTCAGCGTGACCGGGGCGCTGTCGCAGGACCGCTCGCTGGGCGGGGACCTGCGCGGCTACCTTGGCGCCGAGGGCGCCTTTTCCCTGCCGCTGGGCCTCGCGCTGACCGGCAGCGGCCTCTTGGTGTCGGACCGCGCCTATCTGTTCGACTACGGCATTTCCGACAAGGACCGGCTGGACAGCCGCATCACCCTGTCGCGCACCGCGCGACAGGCGGATTTCGCGGCCCGGATCATCGGCTATCAGTCGCTGCGCGACGGCGAGGACAACGAAAGCCTGCCAGTCCTGATCGGCGATATCGGCTATCAGCGGCGCCTTGCCGGCACGGTGCTGGGCGGTCAGGCCGGCCTTTCGGTCGAGGCGCACAGCCATGTCCGCCCCTCTTCCGACCCGGCCGACATGGACAGCGACGGCATCGCGGACGGGCGCGATCTGGACCGGCTCTCGCTGGGGCTTGACTGGCGCTGGTCGGCGATCGGTTCGGGCGGGTTTGTGATGGGCGCCGAGGCCATGGCGGCGGCCGATTACTATGCCATCGCGCAGGATTCGGTCTATGGCGGGCGCCATCTGCGTCTGACGGGCATCGTCGCGGCCGAGATCGGCTATCCGGTGATCCGCAGGGGACCGGCCGGCGCCAGCCACCTGATCGAGCCGCTGGCGCAGCTTGTCGCGGCGCCTGCGGCCGATGACAGCATCCCGAACGAGGATTCGGCGCTGGTGGAGTTTGACGAGGGCAATCTTTTTGCCCTGAACCGCTATCCGGGCTCCGACGCGGTCGAGGGCGGGCTGCATCTTAACCTCGGGGCGCGGTATCTTTATCAGGACGGCGCCGACTTTTCGCTGGACCTTGCCGCCGGCCGCGTGCTGCGGCTTGACGATCTGGGCCAGTTCACCGATGCCTCGGGGCTGTCGGGCCGCCGGTCCGACTGGCTTCTGGCGATGTCGGCCCATGGCGGCGAGGGGCTGGCGCTGGAGGCGCGGATACTGGCCGGGGCCGGGCTGGTGCCCGGCAAGGCCGACCTTCGCCTGTCGCTGGACCGGGCCGGCACCGCTCTGGCGCTTGGCCTGACCGAGGCAAGGGCCGAGCCGTTAGAGGGGCGCGATACGCCGACGCGCGAGCTGGTTCTGGACGGGCGCACCCGGCTTGGCGGCAACTGGACCATCGCGGCCGATTCGCGGCTTGACCTGTGGAACGACCGGCCCACCAGCGCGGGGGCCAGCCTTGAGTTTCTAAATGAATGCCTGAAGGTCGATCTTTCGGTCTCGCGTCGTTTCACCTCCTCGACTACTGTAACTCCGGCAACCGATTTCGGATTGACGGTCGAGCTTTTGGGTTTTGGCGGCGGCACACGCGGCCCCTCGGCCCGATGCCGGGGATGAAGGTGACGATGAGAGAACTCCGCACGATGTTGCGACGGCTGCGGGCGCCCCGGCGCCCCGGGCCGGGTCTGGCCGGTCTGGGTCTTTGCGCGGTGCTGCTTTGCGGGCTGGCCGCGCCGGTCCTTGGGCAGCAAAGCGCCTTTTCCCCGGCGATCACGGTCAACGGCATGGTGATCTCGCACTTCGAGCTGGACCAGCGCGCCACGCTCTTTGCGCTGCTCCAGCCCGGCATCGACGCCGCGTCCGAGGCGCGCCAGGCACTGATCGACGACCGGCTGCGCCAGCAGGCGGCCAAGGCGCTGGGGATCGAGGTGACCGCCGATGCCATCATGGCCGGCATGGAAACCTTTGCCGCGCGCGCCAATCTGCCGGCGGCCGAGTTCACCGCCGCCATCGGCGCGCGCGGGGTGGCGCCCGAGACCTTCCGCGACTTCATTTCCGCCGGGCTGGTCTGGCGCGAGGTGTTCCGGCAAGAGTATCTGGCGCTGACCCCGGTGTCCGAGCGCGAGATCGACCGCGCCATCGCCGGCGGCCTCGCGGCGGGCGGAGAGCCGAGCCTGCTTTTGTCCGAGATCGTGATCCCGCTTTCCGGAACCTCTGACGCGGCGCTGCTGGCCGGCCGGATCAAGCGCTTTTCCAGCGCGCCGGTGGCCTTTTCCGCGGCGGCGCGGGTGCATTCAAAGTCGCCCTCGGCCGCGCAGGGCGGCGCGCTGGACTGGACCCCGCTTTCCGCCCTGCCGCCCGAGATCGCGGCGGCTGTCGGCGGTCTTGAGATCGGACAGACGTCGGAGCTGGTGATGCAGCCCGAGTCCGTCGTGCTGCTCTTGCTGCGCGACCGCTCGTCCACCGGGCCGGACCAGCCGCTTGCGCCCGAGACGGCGGCGCGGGGCGCCATGGTGGTGGATTTCGTCCGCCTGCCCCTGTCCGGCCAGACCGATCCGGCCACCCTGCGCGCCGGGGTCGACCGCTGCGAGGACCTGCTGGGCCTTGCGCGCGGCCTGCCCGAAGAGACGGACCTGCGCCAGAGCCTGCCCGAACGCGCGCTCGATCCGGCCACCCGCGCGGCGCTGGCCGGGCTGGACGCCGGCGAGAGCGCGCTTGTGGCGGACGGGACGGGCGGGCAAAGCCTTGTGATGCTCTGCGCGCGCAAGCCGGCGGTCGAGCTGGAAGCCTCGCGCCAGGATGTGCGTGCGCGGCTCCTGAACCAGAAGATGGCCTTGCGGGCCCAGAACCATCTGGAAGCGCTGCGCGCCCAAGCCCATGTCACCGAGCCCTGAGGTGCCGGTTGCCCCGATCGCCCTGACCTGCGGCGAGCCTGCGGGCATCGGCCCCGAGCTTGCCCCCCTCGCCCGCGCGGCGCTGGGGCACGACGTGCCGTTCTTCTGGATCGGCGACCCGGCGCATCTGCCCTTGGGCACGGATTTCGCGCTGATCGACGCGCCGGATCAGGCCCTGCGCCTGCCGCCCCGCACCCTGCCCGTTCTTGCCCATCCCTTTGCCCATCCCCAGCGGCCCGGCACGCCCGTCGCCGGCAATGCCGCGGCCGTGGTCGAGGTCATCGCGCGGGCGGTGGGGCTGGTCCGATCCGGCGCGGCCGCGGCCCTTTGTACCGCGCCGATCCACAAGAAGGCGCTCAAGGACGGCGCCGGCTTTGCCTTTCCGGGCCATACCGAATACCTCGCCCATCTGGCGGGCGGGTGCGATGTGGTGATGATGCTGGCCTGCGAGGGCCTGCGCGTGGTGCCGGCCTCCATCCACATTCCGCTGGCCGAGGTGCCGGCCCGCCTGACCGCCGATCTCCTGGAGCGGACGATCCGCATCACGGAGGCCGCCCTGCGCCGCTCGTTCGGCATCGCGCGGCCAAGGCTGGCGCTGGCCGGGCTGAACCCCCATGCCGGCGAAGGCGGCGCCATGGGGCGCGAAGAGATTGACCTGATCGCCCCCCTTGTCCGGCGCCTTGCGGCCGAGGGGATGGCCCTGACCGGCCCGCTGCCGGCCGACACGATGTTCCACCCCCGCGCGCGCGCCGGCTATGACGCGGCGATCTGCATGTATCACGATCAGGCGCTGATCCCGATCAAGACCATCGACTTTGACGGCGGGGTCAATGTCACGCTTGGCCTGCCCTTCGTGCGCACCTCGCCCGACCACGGCACCGCGCTGGACATCGCGGGCAAGGGGCTGGCACGGGCGGACAGCCTGATTGCGGCGCTCCGGATGGCCGCGCGCATGGCAAGGGCGGGACATGGCCACGATTGACGGCCTGCCGCCCCTGCGCGAGGTGATCCGCAGCCACGATCTGGCGGCCAAGCGGCAGCTTGGGCAGAACTTCCTGCTCGACCTGAACCTGACGGCCAAGATCGCGCGCATGGCCGGCGATCTGTCGGCCTGCGACGTGCTTGAAATCGGCCCCGGGCCCGGCGGGCTGACGCGCGGACTGCTGGCCGAGGGGGCGCGCCATGTGCTGGCGATCGAGAAGGACCCGCGCTGCCTGCCTGCCCTGCATCAGATCGCGGCGGCCTATCCCGGCCGGCTGACGGTGATCGAGGGTGACGCGCTCAAGATCGACGCTGCCGCGCTTTTGACCGCGCCGGTGCGGATCGTGGCCAACCTGCCCTACAATGTCGGCACCGAGCTTTTGGTGCGCTGGCTGACGCCCGATCACTGGCCGCCCTTCTGGCAGTCGCTGACGCTGATGTTCCAGCGCGAGGTGGCCGAGCGCATCGTGGCCACGCCGCGCAGCGACCATTACGGCCGCCTTGCCCTGCTCGCGCAGTGGCGCTGCGATGCGCAGATCGTCATGGGTCTGCCGCCCGAGGCCTTTGTTCCCGCGCCCAAGGTTCATTCTGCGGTGGTGCACCTGACACGGCTAGCGGCGCCGCGCTTTGCGGCCGACGGCGCGGTGCTGTCGCGGCTGACGGCGATGGCATTCAATCAACGGCGCAAGATGCTGCGCTCATCGCTGAGGGGCATGGGCCCGGCGATCGAAGCGCATCTGCTGGCGGCCGGCATCGCACCCACGGCGCGGGCCGAAGAGATCGGGCTGGAACAGTTCTGCGCCCTCGCCCGGCTGGTCGCATAGGGGGCACTCGGCCCCCCGGCCTATTCTTCGGCCGGCTTTTCCACCTTGGGGGCGGCGCGGCGGGCGCGGGGCTTGGCGGGCGCGGGTTCGGCCGCCTCGGGCGCCGGGGCGGGCTCTGCCGGCATCACCAGGGGCTGCTCGATAAAGCGCGGCAACGCGCTTTCGGGCTTGCGGTCTTGCGGGCGGTCTTCGCGGGGCCGGTCCTCGCGCGGGGGGCGCGGGCGGTTGGCGTCGGCGCGGTTGCCGTCACCGCGCGGGCGATCTTCACGCGGGCGATCCTCACGCGGGCGGTCGTCGCGGGGGCGGTCGTCGCGGGGGCGGTCAAAGCGTGGCCGCTCTTCACGCGGCCGGTCCGGGGTGAACTCGCGCCGTGCGGGGCGGTTCTGCTCGGGCAGATCGACCAGGTTCGAGCGGTCGTCCTCTGCGCCCTCACCCGGATAGGCCCGCTCGTCGCCCTCATCATCGCCGCGCGCCGGCCGCTCGCCATTCTGGCGCTCGCGCATGCCGTTCGGCTGGCCATAGCCGCCCTGCTGACCGTACTGCTGGCGCGCCTCCTGCTCGGCCTGCATCTCGCGCGTGGCCTCGGCCAGAAGGCGCGTGTAATGCTCGGCGTGCTGTAGGAAATTCTCGGCCGCCACCCGGTCGTTGGACAGTTGCGCGTCACGGGCCAGAAGCTGGTACTTCTCGATGATCTGCTGCGGCGTGCCGCGCACCTTGCCTTCGGGACCAGAGCTGTCGAACACGCGGTTGATGATGTTTCCAAGCGTGCGCGGGCGGTTCTGCTTCGAACGCGAGCGGGACTTTGAAGAGCGCATTTGGTCCTTGTGAGCTTTGATCCGTTTGCGCGCGTGTTCCGCTGAGGAAAAATGCCGTCGCGCAAAAGGGGAGGATTCGGCGGTCAGGACCCATGCGGCCCGCAACCTTACGAGAGGCGAATAACCATGCTCCGGCTGGCATTGCAAGGGAAAATCCCGGGATAGCCGCGAATTCTACACAGATCCGCAGCCCTGATCGCCGCCCGGGGCATAGGCCATCGCCACCCGGTCGCGCCCGTCCAGATCAGGCAGCAGGGCACAACGCTCGAACCCCTGCGCCGCCAGCATGGCGCGCACCGCCGCGCCCTGCGTCGGGCCGATCTCCAGCAGGATCCGCCCCCCCGGCATCAGCCGCGCCATGGCCCCGGCGGTGATCTGCCGGTAGGCGCCAAGCCCGTCGCCGCCGGGGCTGAGTGCGATGTGCGGCTCGTGCAGACGCACCTCGGGCTCCAGCGCCGGCATCTCGTCGGCGGCAATATAGGGCGGGTTGGACACGATCAGGTCATAGCGGCCCGGAACGGCGGCGAACCAGTCCGAAAGTCCCAGCCTTGCCCGCCCCTCCAGCCCCAGCGCCACCGCGTTGCGCCGCGCGACCGCCAGCGCGCCGGGCGACAGGTCAACCCCCAGCCCCGTAGCCATCGGCATCGCGGTCAGGCAGGCCAGCAGGATCGCACCTGATCCCGTGCCCAGATCGAGCAGCTTGACAAAGGGCCGGCTGATGGCCGCCGCAACCAGAACCTCGGTCTCGGGCCGGGGGTCAAGCACCTGCGGCGTGACGATGAACTCCATCCCCCAGAAAAGCCGCCGCCCGACGATCTGCGACACCGGCTGCCGCGCCGCGCGCGCGGTCAGATGGGCGGCCAGCCGCGCCTCGGCCGCCGGGTCCAGCGGATCGGGCAGGTGCAGGGTCAGCCGGTCCGGTCCCAGACCCATGGCATCGGCCAAAAGAACCCGCGCATCGCCCGGCGCATCGGGAACGCCGGCCGCGCGCAGGTGCCGGACGGCCGCGCGCAGCGCCTCGGCCGCGCTGCGCGCCTGATCGCTCATCCCTCGATCTCGGCCAGCTTTTCGGCCTGATCGTTGGCCACCAAAGCATCGATCAGCGCGTCAAGATCGCCGGCCATGACCTGCGGCAGGGCATAAAGCGTCAGGTTGATCCGGTGATCGGTGATCCGCCCTTGCGGAAAGTTGTAGGTGCGGATGCGTTCGGACCGGTCGCCGGATCCGACCTGCCCCCTGCGCTCGGCGGCGCGGGCATCGGCGATGCGCTGGCGCTCCATCTCGAAAAGCCGCGCGCGCAGCACCTGCATGGCGATCTCGCGGTTGCGGTGCTGCGACTTTTCGGCCGAGGTCACGATCATCCCCGTCGGCAGATGGGTGATGCGCACCGCCGAATCGGTGGTGTTGACGTGCTGGCCGCCGGCGCCCGAGGCGCGCATGGTGTCGATGCGGATGTCGGCGGCGGGAATGTCGATGTCCACCTCCTCGGCCTCGGGCAGCACCGCCACGGTCGCGGCCGAGGTATGAACCCTGCCCTGCGCCTCGGTCTCGGGCACGCGCTGCACGCGGTGCACGCCCGATTCGAACTTGAGCTTGGCGAACACCCCGGCGCCGCGCACATGGGCGCTGACCTCCTTGATGCCGCCCAGGTCGGAAAACTGCTGTTCGAGAATCTCGAAGCTCCAGCCCTGACGCTCGGCATAGCGCTGGTACATGCGCAAGAGGTCGGCCGCGAACAGCCCGGCCTCGTCGCCGCCCGTTCCGGGGCGAATCTCAAGGATCGCAGGGCGGGCGTCGGCGGCGTCCTTGGGCAAAAGCGCCAGTCGCAGGCTGTGCTCCATGCCCGCCAGCGCCTCGCGCAGGCGCGGCAGCTCTTCCTCGGCCAGCACGCGCAGGTCCGGATCGGCCAGCATGGCCTCGGCCTCGGCGATGTCGTCCAGCGCGCGGCGATAGGCGCCGATCTCTTCGGCCACCGGCTTCAGGTCGGAATATTCCCGGCTCAGCGCCACCATTTCGGCGCCCGGCGCCCCGGCGGCCAGGCGCGCCTCGATGTATTCGAACCGCTGGGTGATCTGGGCAAGGGTGTCGAGCGGCACCATCGGGGGCAGTCCTTGTCAAACAGGCAGACGGTGCCGCCTTCTCTTTCGCCCAAATATCCCCGCCGGAGGCCCCGGGCAAGGCCGGGCGTTCCGGCCAAAGGCCGGGTCAGTCCAGCGCGAGCCGGCTGACGATGACCACAACCTCGGGCTTCTTGCCGATCTCCTCGACGCTGACCTGCCGCACGATGCGCTTGATCGCCTCGTCCAGCTTCTGGTCGTCCGACAACACCTTGCGGCCGGCGCCATCCAGAAACTCGGTCAGTTCGGCCTCCAGCGCCTCGTTCAGCGGCCGGCCCGAGCGGCCCATGTCCGGCAGGCCCAGCGTCTCGACCCAGGCCTCGCCCAGCGGGGCGTCCTGCTCGTCCAGGATGGCCGTGACGATGACCAGCCCGTTCAGCGCCATCCGGATCCGGTCGCGCACCACGCCGTCGGCAGCGCCGACCAGCACCGAGCCGTCCAGATAGACCCGGCCGGTGTCGATCCGCTCGGCGATGACCGGCGCCTCGCCGCTGAGATCGGCCAACTGCCCGTTGGTCACCACGATCGAGGCGATGCCGGATTCATGCGCCAGCTTCATGTGCTCGCGCAGGTGGCGGTGCTCGCCATGCATGGGAATCACCATGTCCGGCAGAAACACCCGGTGGGCGTGTTCAAGGTCGGGCCGGTTGGCATGGCCCGAGACGTGGTACTTGCCGCCCTGGTCGTCGACGATCTCGACCCCCAGTTCCGACATCGCGTTCATCACCCGCAGAACGCCGCGTTCGTTGCCCGGGATGGTCTTGGAGGAAAACAGAAAGGTGTCGCCCTCGCGCAGTTCCATCCCCAGGTACTTGCCCCGGCTCAGCGCGGCCGAGGCGGCGCGACGCTCGCCCTGGCTGCCGGTGACCAGAAGCATCAGGTTGCGCCTTGGCACCTCGACCGCCTCTTCGGGGGTGATGATGCGGGGAAAGTCGGTGAGAACGCCGGTTTCCTGCGCCACCGCCACCATCCGCTTCATCGCGCGCCCCATCAGGCAGACCGACCGGTCGGCCGCCACGGCCGCTGCGGTCAGCGTCTTGAGCCGCGCGACGTTCGAGGCAAAGGTCGTGGCCACCACCATGCCCGAGGCCGCCTTGATCAACTCGGCCAAAGGCTCTGCCAGCGTCGCTTCGGACCGGCCGGCATGGGTGGAAAAGACATTGGTCGAATCGCAGGCAAGGACCCGCACCGGCGCCTCGGCCGCGACCTCGGCCATCAGGGCCTCGTCCCAGGCCTCGCCCACCACGGGCGTCGCGTCGCGCTTGAAATCGGCGGAGTGGATGATCCGCCCGGCCGGCGTGTCGATGATCAGCATCGCGGATTCGGGGATCGAATGGCTGACGGGCAGGAACTGCACGCTGAAGGGGCCGATCGCGGTCTTTTCGGGGCGGGCGCCGACGGTGGTGATGGCGTCCCTGGGCAGGCCGGCCTCTTCGAACTTCAGCCGGCCGATGGCGGCGGTGAACTTGCGGGCATAGACCGGCTTGCGCAGGCTCGGCCACAGATGCGGCAGCGCGCCGATGTGGTCCTCGTGCGCATGGGTGATGACGATGCCCTCAAGCCGGTCAACGTTGTCCACCAGCCAGGCGATGTCGGGCACGATCACATCGACGCCGGGGCTGCTGTCCATGTCGGGAAAGGCCACGCCCAGATCGACCAGCAAGAGCCGCTCCTTGCCGGGGCGGCCATAGCCGTAGACATAGGCATTCATGCCGATCTCGCCGGCCCCGCCCAGGGGAAGATAGATGAGCCGCTCGCCCGCCATCAGGTGACTTCCTTGTTGTAGCTGTGGATCAGGACGAGCCCGTGCATGGTCAGATCGTCCTCGACCGAATGGAAAAGATCGGTGCCTTGCGCGAAAAGCGAGGCGAGCCCGCCGGTTGCGATCACCCTTGTGGGTCTTTCCCGCTCTCGCCGCACCTCGCGCACGATCCCTTCGACAAGACCGACATAGCCCCAATACACACCCGACTGCATGCAGGCCACCGTATTCGTACCGATGGCGCGCGGCGGTCTGGCGACGTCGATATGCGGCAGCGCGGCGGCGGCCATGTGCAGCGCCTCAAGGCTGAGGTTGACGCCGGGCGCGATCACCCCGCCGACATAGGCGCCATCGGTGTCGACCACGTCAAAGGTGGTGGCGGTGCCGAAATCGACCACGATCAGATCGCCGCCATGCCGGTCAAAGCCGGCCACGGTGTTGACCAGCCGGTCGGGCCCCACGGCGGTGCCCGGATCGACCCGCGGCGCCACCGGCAGGCGGCATTCGGGCTTGCCCACCACCAGCGGACGGCAGTCGAAATAGCGGCTGCACAGGACGCGCAGGTTGAAGACCACGCGCGGCACGGTGGACGAGATGATCGCCGCGCTGACCCGCGCCTCGACCCCGCCCAGCGTCATCAGCGACGACAGCCACACATAATATTCGTCGGCCGTCCGCCTGTGGTCGGTCGAGATGCGCCAGGTGCCGCGAAAGCGGGTCCCGTCCCAGAGCGAAAAGACCGTGTTGGTATTGCCGCAGTCGATGGCCAGCAGCATCGCCGCCCCTTTCAGAAAAACACATCCGCCGCCGGGATCGACAGGCGCCCGGATGCAGTGTGCAGGATCAGATGGCCGTGTAAATCTATCGTTTCGAAGCGGCCGCGATGCACGGCCTTTGCGGTGCGGGCGGTGATCGGCTCGCCCAGCCGGGCCGCCCTGGCCAGCCAGGCCTCGCGCAGCGGGGCAAAGCCCTGCCGCTCCAGCACCGCCTCCCAGCGCGCATAGGCGGGGGCGAGCGCGTCCAGCAGCGCGGCGGGGGTGATGGTCTGGCCGGTCTGCCCCAGAACCGAGGCCGCCGGCAACGCGCCCGGCTCCAGCGTCTCGGCCGGGGGGGCAGCGATCAGGTTGACCCCGACGCCGATCGCCAGATGCTCGATCCTTGCGCCCGTGCCCGAGGATTCCAGCAAGATCCCGGCCACCTTGGCCCCGTCCAGCAGCACATCGTTCGGCCATTTCAGCGCCAGACGCGGCCCCTGCCCGGTCAGCGCCGCCAGCGCCTCCCACAGGGCGAGCGAAATGGCAAAGGACCACAGCGCCACCGCCGCCGCCGGGCCGCCCGGAAAGCACAGCAGGCTGGCGTGAAAATTTCCCGCCGGGCTGGCCCAGGGCCGCGCCCGCCGCCCCCGCCCGGCGCTTTGCGTCTGGGCCAGGAACCATGCCGGCCCGGTCAGGTCCGGCGCCAGGCGCAAGGCCAGCGCGTTGGTGCTGTCCACCTCGGCCAGGACGTGGCGCGCCACGCCCGCGGGCCAGCCCGGCTCAGCCAAGGAGGGCAGAGGCCGCGGCCAGCGCCGGCGCCTCGAGTCCGAACAGGTTCACCACGCCAAGAAGCATGACCGAGGCCACCGCCATCAGCATCACCCACTGCGCCGGCGACATGCGGCTGTCCAGCCGCGCGCCCTCGGCGCCGAAGTACATGTAAAAGACGATGCGCAGATAATAGAACGCCCCGATCACCGAGGCGACCGCCCCGGCCAGCGCCAGCCAGGCCATGCCGCCGTCAACCGCCGCTTTCAGCACATAGAACTTGCCGAAGAACCCCAGCATCGGCGGAACCCCCGCCAGCGAGAAGAGCAGCACCAGAAGCGCCAGCGCCTTGAGCGGCGCGGCACGGGCGAAGAGGTTCAGGCTGGCGATGTCGGTCACCGGCACGCCGTCCCGCTCCATCGACAGGATGAAGGCAAAGGTGCCAAGGTTCATCGTCACATAGATCGCCATGTAGATCAGCATGGCCTGCACGCCAAATTCGCTGCCCGCCGCCAGACCGACCAGGGCAAATCCCATGTGCGCGATCGAGGAATAGGCCATCAGGCGCTTGATGTCGGTCTGTCCGATGGCCGCCACGGCGCCCCAGAACATCGACAGCACCGCCAGCGCCGCCAGAACCTGGGTCCAGTCGCCGGGAATGGCGCCAAAGGCGTCTTGCGCCACGCGCGCGATCAGCACCATCGCCGCTACCTTGGGCGCGGTGGCCAGAAAAGCGGTGACCGGGGTCGGCGCGCCCTCGTAGACGTCGGGGGTCCACATGTGGAAGGGCGCGGCCGAGACCTTGAAGGCCAGACCCGCCAGCACCAGCACGAGCCCGATCACGAGACCGATGCCGACATCGCCGCCCAGTGTCGAGAGAATCCCGGCAAAAAGCGTGGTGCCGGCATAGCCGTAGACCAGCGAGGCGCCGTAAAGAAGGATGCCCGACGACAGCGCGCCAAGGACAAAATACTTCAGCCCCGCCTCGGTCGACTTCACGCTGTCCCGGCGCATCGCGGCCATGACGTAAAGCGCCAGCGATTGCAGCTCCAGCCCCATGTACAGCGTCATCAGGTCCCCGGCCGAGACCATGACCATCATCCCGATCACCGCCAGCACCGCCAGCAGCGGGTATTCGAAATGCCCAAGGCCCCGCCGCGCCGCGTGGCCCTGCCCCATCAGCAGCACCCCGGCCGAGGACAGAAGGATGGTGACCTTGGCAAATCGCGCAAAGGCATCGTCCAGGAACATGCCGCCCGTGGCGCCGCCCCCCTGCCCGCCGCGCGTGGCGATCATCAGCGCGATGCCCGCAAAGACCACGGCGGTCACCCCGGTCAGCACGGGCGCGAACCTGTCCCTGGCGCCATAGACGGCGATCAAGAGCGCGGCCATCGCGTAAAGGGCCAGCAGGACCTCGGGCAGGAGAACGGAGAAATCGGCGCCAGTCATCGGATCGGTCCTTTAGTGCGAGGCGGCCTCTGCCACGACGGGCAGGGCGGCATGGTAATCGGCGACCAGCGCGGCCACCGAGGGGCCGATGATGTCGGTCACCAGGGCGGGATAGACGCCCAGCAGCAGCGTCATCACCACCAGCGGCGCAAAGATCGCCCGCTCGCGGCGCGACATGTCGGTGATGCTGGCCAGCGCCTCGCGGGTCAGCGCCCCCAGCGCAACGCGGCGGTAAAGCCACAGCGCATAGGCCGCCGACAGGATCACGCCCGAGGTGGCCACCGCCGCGACCCAGGTGTTGACCTGGAAGATGCCCATCAGCACCAGAAACTCGCCGACGAACCCCGATGTTCCGGGCAGGCCGACATTGGCCATGGTAAAGAACATGAACACCAGCGCATAGGCCGGCATCCGGTTCACAAGCCCGCCATAGGCGTCGATCTCGCGCGTGTGCATGCGGTCATAGATCACCCCGACGCAGAGAAAGAGCGCCCCCGAGATGAAGCCGTGCGAGAGCATCTGGAAAATCGCGCCATCGACGCCTTGGCTGTTGGCGGCAAAGATGCCCATGGTGACATAGCCCATGTGCGCGACCGAGGAATAGGCGATCAGCTTTTTCATGTCCGCCTGCGCCAGCGCCACCAGAGAGGTGTAGACGATCGCGATGGCCGACATCCAGAACACCAGCGGCGCCATCACATCGGCGCCGATGGGGAACATCGGCAGCGAAAAGCGCAGAAAGCCGTAGCCGCCCATCTTCAAGAGCACCGCCGCCAGGATCACCGATCCGGCTGTGGGCGCCTGCACATGGGCGTCCGGCAGCCAGGTGTGGACCGGCCACATCGGCATCTTGACCGCGAAAGAGGCGAAGAAGGCCAGGAACAGCAGCGTCTGGAGCCCGCCGGTGATGGACATGCCCAGCACCACCATCGGCTCTGACGCAAAGTCAAAGCCCATCAGGGTCGGGATGTCCGTGGTCCCGGCAGCCATGTACATCGCGATCATCGCGACCAGCATCAGGACCGAGCCCAGGAAGGTGTAGAGAAAGAACTTGAAGGCGGCGTAGATCCGCTCTGCCCCGCCCCAGATGCCGATGATCAGGAACATCGGGATCAGGCCGGCCTCGAAGAACAGATAGAACAGCACCAGGTCCAGCGCGCAGAATACCCCCAGCATCAGGGTTTCCAGCAGCAGGAAGGCGATCATGTAATCCTTGACGCGGTTGGTGACGCCCCAGCATGACAGGATGGTGATCGGCATCAGGAACGTGGTGAGCATCACGAACAGGATCGAGATGCCGTCAACGCCCATCTTGTAGCTGAGGCCGGCGATCCAGGCGCCCTCCTCGACAAACTGGAAACCGGTATCGGCGGGGTCGAACCCGGCCAGCAGCAGCAGCGACAGCAGAAAGGTCGCCGAGGTCGCGATCAGCGCCAGCATCCTGGCGTTGCCCTGCGATGCCGCATCGTTCCCGCGCAGGAACAGCGCCAGCACCAAGGCCGCGACGGCCGGCAGAAAGGTGATGATCGACAGGAGGTTGGTCATGGTCTCAGCGCCCCCCGAGGCTCATCCAGGTGATGAGGACTGCAATCCCCAGAACCATGGCAAAGGCGTAGGTAAAGACATAGCCGGACTGGGCGCGGCCAGCCAGGCGGGTGAAGAAGGGGATGATCCCCATCGCGATGCCGTTGAGCGCGCCGTCGATGACCGCGCCGTCGCCCTTTTTCCACAGGAAGCGGCCCAGCCACTTGGCCGGGCGCACCAGGGTCCAGTCGTAAAGCTCGTCAAAGTACCACTTGTTCAAGAGGAACTGATAAAGCGGGGCCTGCTGGCGCGCCAGAGCGGCGGGCAGGTGCGGCTTGCGGATGTAGAACTGGATCGCCAGCATCAGGCCCAGCACCATCGCGACAAAGGGCGACAGGCGCACCCAGGTCGGCGCCTCATGCGCCTTGTGCAGGGTGTCGATGCCGCGCGTCATCAGGATCGCTCCTGCCGGCGCCATGGCGGGGGCGTGGGCGGCTTCGGTCGTCTCGGCCGCGCCATGGCTTTCCTCGGTCGTGGCGGCGGCTTCGCTGGCCTCGCCCTCACCCTCGGCGGCATGGGCCACGGCCGGTTCCATCGCGAACCAGGCGCGCATCTTGCCCTCGTCGCCGAAAAAGACGCCGTACCAGATCATCCCGGCCAGCATCGCCCCGACCGACAGCACGCCCAGCGGCACCAGCATGGTCGCCGGCGATTCCGCGGCGTGGTCATGGGCATGGGCATCGCCGCGCGGCTTGCCCCAGAAGGTCAGGAACATCAGCCGCCAGGAGTAGAAAGAGGTCATCGCGGCGGCCAGAACCAAGAGCGGATAGGCAAAGGCGGACCCGGCCCAGGCCCCCTCGATCACCGCATCCTTGGACAGGAAGCCGGCAAAGCCGAAATGGGTCAGCGGCACGCCGACGCCGGTGATGGCAAGGGTGCCGATCAGCATCATCCAGAAGGTAAAGGGGATCTTGCGGCGCAGCCCGCCATAGTTGCGCATGTCCTGCTCGTGGTGCATCGCATGGATGACCGAGCCTGCGCCCAGGAACAGCATCGCCTTGAAGAAGGCATGGGTAAAGAGGTGGAACATCGCCACCGGATAAAGCCCGACCCCGGCCGCCACGAACATGTAGCCAAGCTGCGAGCAGGTCGAATAGGCGATCACGCGCTTGATGTCGTTCTGCACCAGGCCCACGGTGGCGGCAAAGAACGCCGTCATCGCGCCGACCACGGTGATCATCGTGGCGGCATCGGGGGCATATTCGTACAGCGGCGACATCCGGCAGACCAGGAACACCCCCGCCGTCACCATGGTTGCGGCATGGATCAGCGCCGAGACCGGCGTCGGCCCCTCCATCGCGTCGGGCAGCCAGGTGTGCAGGAAAAGCTGCGCCGACTTGCCCATGGCGCCGATGAAGAGCAGCACCCCCAAAAGGTTCGCCGCGTTCCAGTCGGCCCAGAGGAAGTGCAGGCTGGTCTCCGCCAGCGCGGGCGCGGCGGCAAAGACGTCATCCAGCCGGATGCTGTCGGTCAGATAGAAGAGCCCGAAGATCCCCAGCGCAAAGCCGAAATCGCCGACCCGGTTGACCACGAAAGCCTTGATCGCGGCGGCATTGGCCGAGGGCTTGCGGTAGTAAAACCCGATCAGAAGGTACGAGGCGACCCCCACCCCCTCCCAGCCAAAGAACATCTGCACCAGGTTGTCCGAGGTGACCAGCATCAGCATGGCAAAGGTAAAGAACGACAGATAGGCGAAGAACCGCGCCTTGTAGGCCTCGCCATGCGTCCAGTTGTCGTCATGCGCCATGTAGCCAAAGCTGTAGAGATGCACCAGCGCCGAGACCGAGTTGACCACCACCAGCATGATCGCGGTCAGGCGGTCCAGCCTTATGCCCCAGTCGGTGCTGAGCGTGCCGCTCTCGATCCAGCGCATCAGGACGATGTGCTGGGTCTGCCCGTCAAATGTCAGGAATATCTGCCAGGACAGCGCCGCGCCCAGAAAGACGAGCGCGGTGGCGATGATCTGGCCCGCGCGCTCGCCCATGAGGCGCCAGCCAAAGCCGCAGAGGATGGCGCCCAGAAGCGGGGAAAGGAGGATGATCGTTGCCATGGGGTCAGCCCTTCATCACGTTGACGTCTTCGACGTCGATGGTGCCCCGGTTCCGGAAGAACACGACCAGGATCGCCAGGCCAATGGCGGCCTCGGCGGCGGCGACGGTCAGGACGAACATGGTAAAGACCTGCCCCACCAGATCGCCCATATGCGCGGAAAAGGCGACGAAGTTGATGTTGACCGCCAGCAGCATCAACTCGATCGACATCAGGATCACGATGACATTCTTCCGGTTCAGGAAGATGCCAAAGATGCCGATGACGAACAGCGCCGCCGCCACGATCAGGTAATGTTCAAGTCCAACCATCTTACGTCCCTCCGGGTCGTTGCCCGTTGTCTTTTCGTCTCGCCGCGCCCCGGGCCTGACCCGGGGCCTCCATGCCCGCCCGAGGCCCCGGATCAGGTCCGGGGCGGGGCATCAAAGCCCCTGCCCCGGCTTCACATCCTTCAGCTCCATCGCCGATGCCGGATCGCGCCACATCTGGTGCAGCACGTTCTGGCGCTTGACATCCTTGCGGTGGCGCAGCGTCAGCACGATCGCGCCGATCATCGCCACCAGCAGGATCAGGCCGGCAAGCTGGAACAGGAGAATGTATTTGTCATACAAGAGCAGCCCCAGCGCCTTGGTGTTCTCGACCTGGCCCGCATCGGGCGCGGGCGCCCCGCGCAGGGCCAGGGCGCCCTCGGCCTGCACCCAGGCGCCGATGCCAAGCGCGAGCTGCATCAGGATCACCAGCCCGACCAAGAGCGCCAGCGGCATGGCGCGGCTCATCTCGCCCTTGAGCTCGGCAAAGTCGATGTCCAGCATCATGACGACAAACAGGAACAGCACCGCCACCGCGCCGACATAGACGATGATCAAGAGCATGGCGACAAACTCGGCCCCCAAGAGCACGAACAGCCCGGCCGAGGACAGGAAGGCCAGGATCAGCCACAGCACCGAATGCACCGGATTGCGGCTGACCGTAACCAGAAGCGCCGCCGCGAGCGTCACCGTGGCAAAGGCGTAAAAGGCATAGTCGGCAACGGACATCATGTCTGCTCTCCACTCTTGTCGGCGGTCTTTTCGTCGGCTTCGGCAAAGACCGCCTGCGCGATCTCCAGCGCCTTTTGCATCGCCGGCAGCCCGCCGAACATCGACATCTGCCAGATCACCTCGGCAATCTCGCGCCGCGTCGCGCCGGCGGCCAGCCCGTTCTGCACCGCCGCGCGAAGCTGCGGCTCGCCCACCGGGCCAAGGACCGTCAGCGCCGCGATGGTCACCAGAAACCGCGTGCGCGCATCCAGCCCCTCGGGGTTGAAGGTCTTGCCAAAAAACGCCTCAAGCATTTCGGCCGGCATCGCGGGGAACAGCTTTTCAAAGCCCTTGAGGTCCAGCTTGTCAAAGCCGGGCGCAAAGGCCTTGGCCATCTCCTGGCCCTGGGCCATCATCTGCGCAAGAAGGGCGGCGAAATCCTGGGTCATCAGCGATACGGCGCGTCGATTTCAAGGTTGCGGGCAATCTCGGCTTCCCAGCGGTCGCCGTTCGAGAGCAGCTTTTCCTTGGTGTAGAACAGCTCTTCGCGGGTCTCGGTGGCGAATTCGAAGTTCGGCCCCTCGACGATGGCATCGACCGGGCAGGCCTCTTGGCAGAAGCCGCAATAGATGCACTTGGTCATGTCGATGTCGTAGCGCGTGGTGCGGCGGGAGCCATCCTCGCGCGGCTCGGCGTCGATGGTGATGGCCTGTGCCGGGCAGATCGCCTCGCAGAGCTTGCAGGCGATGCAGCGTTCCTCGCCGCTGGGATAGCGGCGCAGCGCATGCTCGCCCCGGAAGCGCGGCGAAAGCGGGCCCTTTTCATGGGGATAGTTCAGCGTCGCCTTGGGCGCGAAGAAGTATTTGAACCCCAGGCCAAAGCCCTTGATGAAGTCCATCAGCAGGAAATACTTGGTGGCGCGGGTCCAGTCGATGTTTGCCATGTCCGTCAGCCCCCCACGGCCCAGCGGGCCCAGAAGGTGCCCAGGATTTCAAACTTCGCCAGAAAGGCGACCAGCACCACCCAAGCCAGCGACATCGGCAGGAACACCTTCCAGCCGATCCGCATCAACTGATCGTAGCGGTAACGCGGAACCACCGCCTTCACCA
The DNA here is from genome assembly GCA_052387855.1 of Paracoccaceae bacterium. Classification (GTDB taxonomy): domain Bacteria; phylum Pseudomonadota; class Alphaproteobacteria; order Rhodobacterales; family Rhodobacteraceae; genus CAIYZT01. Next base: position 21,025 of record JBQTIT010000021.1, on the reverse strand, counting down.
TGGCGAACATGAAGAAGAACACCCACATCTTGGCGACCATCCACCACCAGCCATCGGCCAGCCCCGGGATGGGCGACAGCCAGCCGCCAAAGAACAGGAGGCTGATCAGCGCGCACATCAGGAAGATGGCGATGTACTCGCCCGCCATGAACAAGAGGTAGGGGGTCGAGGAATATTCGACCATGAAGCCGGCGACGAGTTCCGATTCCGCTTCCGGAAGGTCGAACGGCGGGCGGTTGGTTTCCGCAAGCGCCGAGATGAAGAACAGAAAGACCATTGGGAAATGCGGCAGCCAGTACCAGTTCAACAGACCCAGATTGCCGTCCTGCGCCGCGACGATGGACGAAAAGCTCATCGAACCCGTGGACAGGATCACCCCGATGATGATCAGCCCCAGAGAGACCTCGTAGGAAATCATCTGCGCCGCTGAGCGCAGCGAGCCGAGGAACGGGTATTTGGAGTTTGACGCCCAGCCGCCCATGATCACGCCGTAAACCTCAAGGCTGGAGGCGGCAAAGACGAAAAGGATCGCCACGTTGATGTCGGCCAGCACCCAGCCGGTGTCAAAGGGGATGACGGCAAAGGCCAGAACCGCCAGCACGAAGGATGTCATCGGCGCAAGAAAGAACACCGCCCGGTCGGCGCCGGCGGGAACGATGATTTCCTTGACGACGTATTTCAGCGCGTCGGCCACCGATTGCAGCAGGCCGAACAGGCCGACCACGTTCGGCCCCTTGCGCATCTGCACCGCCGCCCAGATCTTGCGGTCGGCATAGACCAGGAACAAGAGGCTGATCATCACGAAACCGATGATCAAGAGGCTCTGCGCCGCGATCAGCAGCGCCGTCCCCAAGCCCGTCTGCAAAAACTCCGCCATCTTCCCTCGTCCCCGTCTGTGGTCTCGGCCGGCTGGGCCTAGACCGCTGCCGCGCCCTGCGCCGCCGCGTTGGTGTAAACCGCATCGCCGCGCCGATTTCCACCCTGAAAGTCAGGGTACTGGCACGGATCCCGCGCTAATTCGCCCCCGCCGGCCACCCTGGCCTGCGGCGGTCCGCCCGCCTGCCCCTCGCCCGTGCCGCCGAACAAGAGGACCGAAGCGACCCCCAGGCTGGCAATGCTCTTGCAGGCGATGCACATGGCCCTACTCCGCCGCCAGCGCGCTGGTGGCCCGCGCCTTGGCGAGCGCCGAAAGCTCAGCCATCACGCTTGACGCCCGCGCGATCGGGTTGGTCAGGTAGAAATCGCGCAGCGCGCCCCGGAACGTCGCCTTGCCCATCGGCGCCAGCGGCAGGGGCGCCCAGGCGTTTTCGGCCACCTCGTCAACCGCGCCCAGATGCGGATGGGCGGCGATCATCGCGCGGCGCAGGGCCGCCAGCGACTCCCAGGGCAGCGCCGCGCCGGTCTCGGCCGACAGCGCCCGCAGGATCGCCCAGTTCTCCTTGGCCAGACCGGGACCAAAGCCGGCGCGCATCGCAAGCTGCGGGCGCCCTTCGGTGTTCACGAACAGCCCGTTCTCTTCGGTCCAGGCCGCGCCGGGCAGGATCACGTCGGCGCGCGATGCGCCCCGGTCGCCATGGCTGCCCTGATAGATCACGAAGGGACCGGCCGCGATTTCCACCTCATCGGCGCCAAGGTTGTAGATCACCTCGGCCCCCTCGGTCGCGGCCGCCAGCCCGCCCTCGGTCACCGCGCCCAGATCCATCGCGCCGACGCGCGAGGCGGCGGTGTGCAGGATCAAAAGCCCCGAATTCGAATTTTCCGCCAGCTTCATCGCATGGGCCAGCACCGCCGCGCCATCGGCCTCGTTGATCGCGCCCTGCCCGACGATCACCAGCGTTCGCTTGGCCCGTGTCTCGTCCGAAATCACGGTCGAGGACAGCTTTTCCAGCGCCGCGCGGTCGGTGCCGACATGGGCATAGTCATAGGTCAGGTCCGCCGCCTCGCCCACAAGGCCGATCTGCGCGCCACGGGCCCAGGCCTTGCGGATGCGCGCGTTCAGAACCGGCGCCTCAAGGCGCGGGTTGGTGCCGACAAGCTGGATCATCTGCGCGGAATCGATGTCCTCGATCCGCGCGGTTCCGACATAGGCCGACCGGTTGCCGGCCGGCAGGCGGGCCCCGTCGGTGCGGCATTCGATGCGCCCGCCCAGCCCCTCGACCAGCGCCTTGATCGAGAATATCGCCTCGGCCGGGGCCAGATCGCCGACCAGCGCCGCGACCTTGCGGCCCTTCATCGCCGCCGCCGCCGCCGTCAGCGCCTCGGCCCAGGTGGCCTTGCGCAGCTTGCCGTTCTCGCGGACATAGGGGCTGTCCAGCCGCTGACGGCGCAGCCCGTCCCAGACAAAGCGGGTCTTGTCGGAAATCCATTCCTCGTTCACGCCGTCATGGTTGCGCGGGATGATGCGCATCACCTCGCGCCCCTTGGTGTCGATGCGGATCGAGGACCCGAGCGCATCCATCACGTCGACGCTTTCGGTCTTGGTCAGCTCCCAGGGGCGGGCGGTAAAGGCATAGGGCTTTGACGTCAGCGCGCCCACGGGGCACAGGTCGATGATGTTGCCCTGCAGGTTCGAATCGAGCGTCATGTTCAGATAGCTGGTGATCTCGGCATCCTCGCCGCGCCCGGTCTGGCCCATCTGGGTGATGCCCGCGACCTCGGTCGTGAAGCGTACGCAGCGGGTGCAAGAGATGCAGCGCGTCATCTTCGTCTCGACCAGCGGGCCCAGGTTCAGATCCTCTGACGCGCGCTTGGGCTCGCGGTAGCGGCTGAAATCGACGCCATAGGCCATGGCCTGGTCCTGAAGGTCGCACTCACCGCCCTGATCGCAGATCGGGCAATCGAGCGGGTGGTTGATCAGAAGGAACTCCATCACCCCTTCGCGCGCCTTTTTCACCATGGGCGAGCGGGTCTTGACCACCGGAGCCTCGCCATTCGGGCCGGGGCGCAGATCGCGCACCTGCATGGCGCAAGAGGCGGCGGGCTTGGGCGGGCCGCCCTGCACCTCGACCAGACACATGCGGCAGTTGCCGGCGATCGACAGCCGCTCGTGATAGCAGAAACGCGGGATCTCGACCCCGGCGACCTCGGCGGCCTGGATCAGGGTCATCGCCCCGTCAACCTCGACCTCGATACCGTCGATGCTGATCTTCTTCAGGTTGCTCATCCCGTTTCTCCGACTGCTGCTTGCTGCGCCGCCCCGGTCCCCGCCGGCGCGCCGCCGACCACCGAATGGACGGGCCGTTGGGCCGTGCCCCTGTCCAGCACGACAATGCTGTCATGCACATGAATTCCCGTCACCATGTCGCGAAGCGCCGGACGCCGCGGCGCGCCCTCGTGGTACCAGTGATGAAGATCGTCGAACAGCCCGCGCACCGAGTTGAAAAAGTTCGCCGGCGCCTCCAGCCCGCCACCCCAGCGCGGCCAATAGGCGGTGTGCAGGTCCTCGATCATGTAAAGCCCGCCGGGCGCGAGCATCGGAAAGAGAATGTCCAGCGAGGCCTCGATGTGGCCCATCCGGTGCGAGCCGTCGTCAAGCACGATATCAACGCCGCCCATTTCCGCGACCACGCCGGCCAGAAACGCCGCGTCGTCCTGCGAGCCGATGCGGACCTGGCCGTCAAGCCCGTCAAAGGCCAGGCAGGCCGGGTCAACGTCGATCCCAAAGATCACCGCCTGCGGGCCGAAATACCGGCGCCACATGCGCAGGCTGCCGCCCCGCGACACCCCGATCTCCAGCAGGCGGACCGGCCGGCCGCGCCAGTCAGAGAAATAACGTTCATAGATCGGCAGGTAATGGTGCCACTTGTGGGCCACAGGACCGGTCAGGCCGCTGTAGATCCCGGCAAGATCCCCCAGGTCCGGAAACCTGCGCGCAAGGTCGCTGCGAACATCCGTGCCGCGGCGCAGGGCATATCTCATTTCCACGACCTCAACAGGCTGCCGGCCAGCGTGCCGGCGGCGATTTCCCGCTCTCCGATCGTGCAGTAGGTGTCCTCAACGGCGGGGTCCAGCCCGGCGGCGGCAAGATAGGCGCCGGCCAGGGACCTGATCCGCGCCTTTTCCGTCTTGTCGCGCAGAAAGGCCCGCACCTCGTCCTCGGTATAGCCCTCGGCGCGGGCATAGGCCTCAAGCTCGCCCATCTTTTCGAACACCACCAGATAGCGCGCCCAGATGGTGCCGCAGCCCTTGCGGATCATGTCGCCCACCTGCGCCGCCACAAGGCTGGTCGTGATATGCGCGTTCTCGTTCAGCGGCACCTGCGCCGATGCCGGCCCCGCCAGCGCCATCGCCACCAGTCCCGCGCGTGCAAATCCTATCATCGCCCTGCCCTCCGTCCGGATGCTGCCGGCAAGAGATGCGCCAAGTCGCGCTGATAGGCGATGACAAGACCGGGCCACAGGCGCCAGCGCGCCCCCGCGACCGGCCGCAGCGGCGCGCCATGGGGCGCCGGGGCGGCAAGGGGTGCGAGGGACACGCGGGACATCGGCAGGATACCTTTTACAAAGTCACAAGACTATTCGGCGGCGATGGCCGAGACGCGGCCGGTCTTTCTGGCCTTGATCCGGTCCTCGATCTCGTCCCGGAAATGCCGCACCAGGCCCTGGATCGGCCATGCCGCCGCATCGCCCAGCGCGCAGATCGTGTGGCCTTCGACCTGCTTGGTCACCGACAGCAGCATGTCGATTTCCTCGACCTCTGCCTCGCCGCGCACCAGGCGGTCCATCACCCGCATCATCCAGCCGGTGCCCTCGCGGCAGGGCGTGCACTGGCCGCAGCTTTCGTGCTTGTAGAACTTGGACAGCCGCCAGATCGCCTTGATGACATCGGTGGACTGGTCCATCACGATCACCGCCGCCGTGCCCAGGCCGGACCGCTGCTCGCGCAGCCAGTCGAAATCCATGATCGCGTCCTCGCACTGGGCCGCGTTCAGCATCGGCACCGACGATCCGCCCGGGATCACCGCCTTGATGTTCTTCCAGCCGCCGCGCACGCCGCCGCAATGGGTCTCCAAGAGCTCGCGCAGCGAAATCGACATCGCCTCTTCGACGACGCAGGGGTTGTTCACATGGCCCGAGATGCCGAACAGCTTGGTGCCGGCGTTGTTTGGCCGGCCGAACGAGGAAAACCATTCCGCCCCGCGCCGCAGGATCGTCGGCACCACCGCGATGGATTCGACGTTGTTCACCGTGGTCGGGCAGCCATAGAGCCCCGAGCCAGCCGGAAACGGCGGCTTCATCCGCGGCATGCCCTTTTTGCCTTCAAGGCTTTCCAAAAGCGCGGTCTCTTCGCCGCAGATATAGGCGCCGGCGCCGTGGTGCAGGAAAAGATCAAAGTCAAAGCCGGATTTGCAGGCGTTCTTGCCGATCAGCCCGGCCTCATAGGCCTCGTCGATCGCCGCTTGCAGTGCCTCGCGCTCGCGGATGTATTCACCGCGAATGTAGATGTAGCAGGTGTTCGCCCCCATCGCGAAAGAGGCGATCAGCGCCCCCTCGACCAGCGTATGGGGATCGTGGCGCATGATCTCGCGGTCCTTGCAGGTGCCCGGCTCACTCTCGTCGGCATTGATCACAAGGTAGGCCGGCCGCCCGTCAGAGGCCTTGGGCATGAAGGACCACTTCAGCCCGGTGGGAAATCCCGCCCCGCCCCGCCCGCGCAGGCCCGAGGCCTTGACGATCTCGACGATCTTGTCGCGCCCCAGCGCCAGAAGCCCCGCCGTGCCGTCCCAATGTCCGCGCTTCATCGCCCCCGCCAGCGTGCGGTCATGCATGCCGTAGAGGTTGGTAAAGATGCGGTCCTGATCCTTGAGCATGTCTTGCCCTTCCTATGCCCGGCGCTTGCGCCAGATTTGATACGTCGTGATGAGCGCCCAGAGGAACCCCGCCAGCGCCGCCAGATCGACCAGCAGGGCCGCGCGCGGCGACCAGCCCATCTGCCCGCCCACCGCCTGCGCCGCCATCCACAGCACCATGGTCGCGATCAGCACCAGACCGACCAGCCTGGCCTGCCGTGCGGTTGCTTGCGGTCTGTCCGAAGGCCCCCGCATCGCGCCGCCCCTAGTGATGGCCATGGTCATGCCCGCCTTCGTGGCCCGAAACGGCGGTCTGCTCGACCCCGCCCGCGCCCAGCAGCACGCCATGAACCACCAGCGTCAGCACCCCGACCGCCGCCGCCGGCGCCGCGCCGGTGCCGCCGATCCAAAAGGCGACCGCCGCCGCAAAAAGCCCCGCCAGCGCGGAAATCAGCCAGCCGCCGGCCCAGGGGCCGGACGCGGGCGCGGTGTCGTGCGAATGATCCATCGGGCGCCCTCAGCTTTCCTTGGTGCGGGCGCGGGCCTTGGTGGCCCCCGCCTTGGCCGGTTTCGTCACGCCAAGCCAGGGCATCGTCAGCGGCACCTCGCTGCCGTCGATGCGCTTGACCGTGTCCTTCAGGTCCACCGCCGCCTGAGCCGAGGCGTTGTATTCCTTGCGCCCCGAATCGAATTCCCGAAGCGAGGTCAGCCCCGACAGCGGCTCGGCCGCGTAGCGCCCGTTCTGCGGCCCCGGCACCGGCACCTCGCCGGCCGAAAAGCGCCCGATCAGCGCGCGCAGCTTGGCCGCGGTCAGATCTTCGTAGTAATCCTTGCCGATCTGGGCCATCGGCGCATTGGCGCAGGCACCCATGCATTCGACCTCTTCCCAGGAAAACTTGCCATCGGCCGAAAGCTGATGGGCGGCGGGCGCGATCAGCTCCTTGCAGACCGCGATCAGCTCTTCGGCGCCGCAGATCATGCAGCTTGTGGTGCCGCAGATCTGCACATGGGCCACAGAGCCCACCGGCTGAAGCTGGAACATGAAGTAGAACGTCGCCACCTCAAGCGCGCGGATATAGGCCATGCCCAGCATCTGCGCGACATGCTCGATCGCCGGCCGGGTCAGCCAGCCCTCCTGTTCCTGCGCGCGCCACAAAAGCGGGATGATGGCGCTGGCCTGCCGGCCGGCGGGGTATTTCGAGATTTGCCCGTTCGCCCAGGCCAGGTTGGCGGGCGTGAAGGCAAAGGACGCGGGCTGGTCCTTGTGCAGGCGGCGAAGCATCAGCGGTCAACCTCCCCGAACACGATGTCCATCGTGCCGATGATTGCGGAAACGTCGGCCAACTGGTGGCCCTTGGCGATGTGGTCCATGGATTGCAGGTGCATGTAGCCCGGCGCGCGGATCTTGACGCGATAGGGCTTGTTGGTGCCGTCGGCCACCAGATTGACGCCGAACTCGCCCTTGGGCGCCTCGACGGCGGCATAGACCTCGCCCGCCGGAACGTGGAAACCCTCGGTGTAGAGCTTGAAGTGGTGGATCAGCGCCTCCATCGAGGTTTTCATCTCGGCCCGCTTCGGCGGCGACAGCTTGCCGCGCGCCAGCACCTCGCCCGGCTCTGCCCGCAGCTTGGCGATGGCCTGCTTGATGATGCGCCGCGATTCCTCCATCTCGGCCATGCGGCAGAGGTAGCGGTCATAGCAGTCGCCGTTCTTGCCGACCGGGATCTTGAAGTCGAACTCGTCATAGCATTCATAGGGCTGGGCGCGGCGCAGGTCCCAGGCCAGGCCCGAGCCGCGCACCATCACCCCCGAATAGCCCCAGTTCAGGATATCCTCTTCGGTGACGATGCCGATGTCGGCGTTGCGCTGCTTGAAGATGCGGTTTTCGGTCAAAAGGCCGTGGATGTCGTCCAGCACGGGGACGAATTCATCGGCCCAGCGGTCGATGTCGTCGATCAACTCGGGGGTTAGGTCCTGGTGCACGCCGCCGGGGCGGAAATAGGCCGCGTGCAGGCGCGCGCCGCAGGCCCGCTCGTAGAACACCATCAGCTTTTCGCGCTCTTCGAACCCCCAGAGCGGCGGGGTCAGCGCGCCAACGTCCATGGCCTGGGTGGTCACGTTCAGGATATGGTTCAGGACGCGGCCGATCTCGCAGAACAGCACCCGGATCAGTTGCGCCCGGCGCGGCACCACCGTGCCGGTCAACTTTTCGATCGCCAGGCACCAGGCATGTTCCTGATTCATCGGCGCCACATAGTCCAGCCGGTCGAAATAGGGCAGGTTCTGAAGGTAGGTGCGGCTTTCCATCAGCTTTTCGGTGCCGCGATGCAAAAGGCCGATATGGGGATCGCAGCGTTCCACGATCTCGCCGTCAAGTTCAAGCACCAGGCGCAAAACCCCATGCGCCGCAGGGTGTTGCGGGCCGAAGTTGATGTTGAAGTTGCGGATGCGCTGCTCACCCGTCTCGACGTCCATGGTGCCGTCGTCATAGGCGTTGCGGCGGATGTCGGCATCCATCATGGAACCTCGCTTTTCAGTTCGGGAAAGGTCTCCCACGCGCGCGGCAGGCCGAACTCGCGCGAGACATATTCATATTGCGGCAAAAGCCAGTCGCGGGCGCGCTGGCGCAGGGGCGCGGGCATGGCTGCGGCGATGCCGGCATGGACGCGCTTTTCGGTGTTGGCCGGATGGCGTGCCAGACCGAGGAACCGCGTCACCCGGTCTACCCCGGCCTGCGAGATCAGGTCCTCGTAGACCACCACAAGCTGGCGGTCCCGGGGCACCGCCTGCACCAGCCTGCGGTGGATGCCGGCATAGTCGGACCGCAGCGTCACATCCTCGGCCCCGCCGGCCAGAACCTCGTCGAACTTGGCGGCGCAGGCGGCGGCGAAATCGCCCGGGGCGGGCTTCATCCGGCGCACCAGCATGCGGATATGGCTCCACAGCCGCTCCACCGGGTCGCGCAGGCTCAGGATCCAGCGCACGTTGCCAAGCGCGGTCATCTCGGCCATCCGCTCGGCCGGGACAAGGCCGTATTCCGGCGTCAGGTCGGCCACCAGCTTCTTGCCCTCGGCACCGGCGAGCAGATAGCGCAGATAGCCGGCCAAGGGATCGGCGGACAGCAGGGCGCGGCGGTATTCCGTCCGGTCGTCGCGCTGCCGGCGCAGCCAGTTCGGCCACCGGGCCGCGCCGAGTGCCAGTTCGGCGTTCAGATCGGCAATCTCGCGCTCCATCCTGCGGGCGCGGTGTTTCAGCCGGTCAGGACCGTTGGCGCCAAAGAACCCAAGCTCCTTGATCGTGCGCAGATGGCCCTCGGGGTGCCCTTGCAGGTACTCCCAAAGCCATGAGGTGCCCGCCTTGGTGGCCCCCGCGCAAAACAGGATGATGGGCGCCTCCGCCATGGATCAGGCCTTTTTCTCGTCGCCCGGCAGGATGTATTCGGCACCCTCCCAGGGCGACATGAAGTCGAACTGGCGGTATTCCTGCGTCAGCTTGACCGGCTCGTAGACCACGCGCTTTTGCACCTCGTCATAGCGGACCTCGGTGTAGCCGGTGGTGGGGAAATCCTTGCGCAGGGGATGGCCGCGAAAGCCGTAGTCGGTCAGGATGCGCCGCAGGTCCGGGTGGCCCGAGAACAGCACGCCGAACATGTCGAACACCTCGCGCTCGACCCAGTTGGCCGAGGGGTGGATGCCGGTCAGCGAGGGCACCATGGCCCCCTCGCCCACCCGCAGGCGCAGCCGGATGCGGGCGTTGGCGGTCATCGACAGGAAGAGATAGACGATCTCGAACCGCTCGGGCTCTTCGGGGCAGTCGATGGCGGTGATGTCGATCAGGGTGGTGAACCGGCAGACCGGATCGCTGCGCAGATCTTCGACCAGGTGCAGCAGCATCCCCGGCGCCACGCCAAGCGACAGCTCGCCAAAAGCCAGGGTCGAGGACAGGATCTTGGGGCCGTGACGGGCGGCAAGATGGTCGGCCAGGGCGGAAACGGTGATGCTCATCATGCCTCCTCAGCGCACCAGGGTGCCGGTGCGGCGGATCTTGCGCTGCAATTGCAGGATGCCATACAAGAGCGCCTCTGCCGTGGGCGGGCAGCCGGGAACGTAGATGTCGACCGGCACGATCCGGTCACAGCCGCGCACCACCGAATAGCTGTAGTGGTAATACCCCCCGCCATTGGCGCAGGACCCCATCGAGATGACATAGCGCGGCTCTGGCATCTGGTCATAGACCTTGCGCAGGGCCGGGGCCATCTTGTTGGTCAGCGTGCCGGCGACGATCATCAGGTCGGACTGGCGGGGCGAGGCGCGCGGCGCAGTGCCGAAGCGTTCCAGATCATAGCGCGGCATCGAGGTGTGCATCATCTCGACCGCGCAGCAGGCCAGGCCAAAGGTCATCCAGTGCAAGGAGCCGTTGCGCGCCCAGTTGATGATGTCCTCGGTCGTGGTCAGCAGGAATCCCTTGTCCTGCAACTCGCGGTTCAGGGCCTGCGTTGCAACCTCGCGGTCAGCGCCGGCGGTGTTCGCCCCCGTCATCACGCCCATTCCAGCGCCCCCTTCTTCCACTCATAGGCGAAACCCACGGTCAGGACACCGAGGAACACCATCATCGACCAGAACCCGACCATAGATATCTCGCCAAAGGCAACCGCCCAGGGGAAAAGGAAGGCAACCTCAAGGTCAAAGATGATGAACAGGATCGAGACGAGGTAGAACCGCACGTCGAACTTCATCCGCGCATCGTCAAAGGCGTTGAAGCCGCATTCGTAGGCCGACAGCTTTTCGGGGTCCGGGCGGCGCACCGCGATCACGGCGGCGGCCAGGATCAGCACCAGCCCCAGCCCGATGGCCAGCGCCAAAAGGACCAGGATCGGCAGGTATTCTCTGAGCAGGGGATTGTCCACCGGCAGCTCCTTCTTGCGGCGATTGCCCCTTGGTGCCGGCGCCATGCGGTGCAAGGGCCGGGGGTGGGGGCAGTTCGGTCCCGTTTACTCTGGCCCGCCGGCAGGGTCAACCAAAGGGCGGTCATTTTCCCCGCAAAGCCCGGGATTATCCAAAGGCTTGATGCCCCCGCGCCGCGCCGCCGCGCCGCCGGCTCAACCCCAGGCGAGCAGGCCGAGCGCGCCGCTCATCACCACGATCACCGGCAGCCACAGACGGCGCTCGGGCGCCGAGGGGGTCAGGACATGGGCCAGGATGGCCAGCCCCATATAGGCCCCCAGCGCCGGCAGCACAAAGCCGGGCACCGCCCAGCCGGTCAGCCCCGCCATCGACAGCACCGCATACCCCATCGCGGCCAGCAGCCCGGCCGAGACCAGCGACAGCCCCCGCGCCGGCAGGGGCAGCGCGCCCTTCCAGCGCCCGCCCATGGTCAGATGCCCCCAGGGCGCGCCCAGGATTATGCAGAGGTGAAAGACCACCAGCACCGCGCAAAGACCGGCAAAGACAAGGGCCGAAAGGGTTTGCATGCTCACCTACTGGATGACCGCAAGCGCGGCGGATTCGGGCTCGGGCCCCTGCCCCACGCGCAGCGCCTCTTGCCGGATGATCCGTGCTATCAGATCGCAATCGTCCAGCGAGAAGGTCAGCGGCACGCGCATGTCGATCAGCCCGGCCAGGATGCGGTCGGTCTGCGGCAGGGGTGCGGGGTCGGCATAGCGCCAATGCGCATAGACGCTGGTAAAGGCCACCGGATCGGGCGCGCCGAACCATTTCAGCTCGACCCCCCGCGCCAGGGCGCCGCCCAGAAAGGCGCCGATGCGCGCGGCGGACCAGCCCGGCAGCAGGAACTGGAACGACGAGCCGACAAAGGTTTCCGCCGCCGGTCGCGGCACCAGACGCAGGCCGGGACAGCCCGCCAGCCCCGCCTCAAGGCGCGCATACCGCTCGGCCCAGCGCGAGACGCGCGCCGGCAGGTCCGCCAGTTGCGGGCGCAGGATCGCCGCGCGCAGATTGTCCATCCGGCCCGAGACGTTGGGCACCTCCAGCCGGATCGCCTGAAACACCTCGGGCGGCGGAGCGGCCGGATGCTTGCCGTAAAGCATGTAGCTGCCGGACAAGAGCACCGCCCGCGCCATCAGCTCGGCATCGTCCGAGATGATCAGCCCGCCCTCGCCCGCGTTGATGTGCTTGTAGGTCTGCATCGAATAGCAGGCCATGCGCCCGTGCCGCCCCGAGGGCGTGCCGGCCCAGGCCGCCCCCATGGTATGGGCGCAATCCTCGATCACCGAAACCTCGAGCGCGCCGCACAGCGCCATCAGCCTGTCCATGTCGCAGACATGCCCGCGCATGTGGCTGAGCATCAGGATGCGCGCGCCGCTCCGCCGCGCCTCGGCCTCAAGATGGGCCAGGTCCAGCGTCAGGTCGGCCGTGGTCTCGATGAACACCGGCCGCCCCCCCGCCGCCGCGATGGCGCCCGGCACCGGGGCCAGGGTAAAGGCGTTGGTCAGCACCGGCTCACCGGCCGCCAGGCCCATCGCCCGCAGCGCGCATCCCAGCGCATAGCCGCCGGAGGCGACCGCAAGGCAATAGCGCGCCCCGGTCAAGGCCGCGAACTCCTGCTCCAGAAGCGCGGTCTCGCCGACCTCGCCGGGCGCCGTGTTGTAGCGGTGCAGCCGCCCCGAGCGCAAAACCGCCAGTGCCGCCTCGATTCCCGCCTCGGGGATCGGCTCCTGCTGGGTGAAACTGCCGGTAAAGCGCTCTGGGGTCACGTCTTTTCCCCGTCATGGCCGACAAGCCACAGGAACAGCACCACCGTCAGCACCAGCCCGCCCCCGGCCACGAAAAAGGCAAAGCTGGGCGACTGGAACGGCGCCGCGGGCGACATGAAATAGCCAAAGACTTGCGAGGAGAACACCGTTCCGGCCAGCATCGCGACGTTCGTCACCGCCGAGATGCCGCCCTGCAACTCGCCCTGCGCATTCTCGGGCACGCGCTTGGTCATGATCCCGGTCAGGATCGGGTGGATGAACCCCTCGGGCCCATGGATCACCATCAGCACCACGACCACGCTCAGCCCCCCCGGCCAGCCCATAGCCCGTGGCGGCGATGGTGGCGCAGACCAGACCCAGAAGTACCACGCGGAACTCGCCCAGCCATTTCACCGCCGGCCCGGTGCCCAGGCCCTGAAACGCCGCCATGATGACGCCGAAAATGGCCAGCGTCAGGCCGACCATCGCCTCGGACCAGCCAAAGCGGGCAAAGGCCCAGAAGGGCCAGATCGCCGGATAGACCGAGGAAAAGAAAAAGAACGAGAACATGACGACGCACATCGGGATGACGCCCGAATAGCTGCGGAAGATGGCAAAGGCGCCAAAGGGATTGGCGCGGCGCAGCTCGAACGGGCGCCTCTTGTCGGCCGGCAGGGATTCGGGCAGCACGAAATAGCCATAGATCAGGTTCAGCATCGAAATGCCGGCGGCCGCGTAGAAGGGCACGCGGGGGCCGAACTCTCCCAGCAGCCCGCCCACGGCCGGGCCGATCACAAAGCCCATGCCAAAGGCCGCGCCCATCATGCCGTAGGCCTTGGCACGCTCTTCGGGCGCGGTCACATCGGCGATGAAGGCATTGGCGATGATCCATGAGGCGCCGCAGAGCCCGGCCAGCAAGCGGCCGACAAAGAGCCAGGCCAGCGTCGGCGCCAGGGCGTGCAGCAGGAAATCAAGCCCCAGACCAAGGATCGCGAGCAGCAGCAGCGGCCGGCGCCCGAAGCGGTCCGACAGGTTGCCCATCAGCGGCGCAAAGAAGAACTGCGCGATGGAATAGGCCGCCGCCATCCAGCCGCCGATCACCGCCGCCTGCCCCAGCGAAACCTCGCCCACCGACTGGATCAGCTTGGGCAGGACCGGGATGATGATGCCAAAGCCGATCATGTCCAGAAAGACCGTGATCAGGATGAAGGTGACGGCGTGGCGCGAGGCAGGGGCGCTCGCGGCGGGCGCCGAAGGGGACAGGGGCAGATCGGCCATGAAAACTCTCGGAACGAAAAACGGACAACTCGCGCCCTTCTAGCAGGACCGGAGCCGCTGCGCGAGGGCCGGCAGCGCGGCAGTTTCGGACAGGATCGCACCCGGCGCGCGCCGGGACGCAGGCTTTGAAACACCCCGTGAACGGCCAGCCCCTTGCCAGCCCGCCAATCCCCGGTAAAACGGCAGCACAAGAAGAAAAGAGGCAGAATGTCGATCGCATTGATTGTGCTGGCGGCCGGAATGGGCACCCGGATGAATTCCGACCTGCCCAAGGTGCTGCATCCGCTGGGCGCGGCGCCGCTCTTGCATCACGCGCTGTCGGCCGGAATGGCGCTGGACCCCGCGCGCATCGTCGTGGTGACCGGACACGGCGCCGAGGCGGTGGGCCGCGCCGCCCGCGACTTTGAACCCAACGTCGAAACCGCCCTGCAAGAGCCGCAGCTTGGCACCGGCCATGCCGTGGCGCAGGCGCTGCCGCTTCTGGCCGGCGACGCGGGCGACGCCATCGTGCTTTATGGCGACACGCCCTTTGTCTCTTCCGAAACGCTGGGGCGGCTGATGGCGGCGCGGGCGCGTCATGACGTGGTGGTGCTGGGCTTCGAGGCGGCCGATCCCGGCCGCTACGGGCGCCTGATCGCCACGGGCGAGGATCTGCACCGCATCGTCGAATTCAAGGAAGCCACGGACGAAGAACGCGCTGTAACCCTTTGCAATTCCGGCGTTGTCTGCGCCTCTGTCGCCCTGCTGGCCGACCTTGTCGGGGCCCTAGGCAACGACAATGCCGCCGGCGAGTATTATCTGACCGATATCGTCGGCATCGCCCGCGCGCGCGGCCTGTCCGCCGGCGTTGTGGCCTGTGACGAAGCCGAGACGCTGGGCATCAACACCCGGGCCGAACTGGCCGCCGCCGAGACCGTCTTTCAAAGCCGGATGCGCGCCCGGGCGCTGGAGGACGGCGTGACGCTGGTCGCGCCCGAAACGGTGTTCTTCGCGCTCGACACCTTCATCGGCCGCGATGCGGTGATCGGCCCCAACGTCATCTTCGGCCCCCGCGCCACGGTGGAATCGGGCGCCGAGATCAAGGGCTTTTGCCATCTTGAGGGCTGCCACATCTCGCGCGGGGCCACGGTCGGCCCCTTTGCCCGGTTGCGGCCGGGGGCGGAACTGGCCGAGGATGTGCATGTCGGCAATTTCGTCGAGATCAAGAACGCCCAGCTTGGCGAGGGCGTGAAGGTCGGCCATCTGACCTATCTTGGCGATGCCGAGGTGGGCGAATTCACCAACATCGGCGCCGGCACGGTGACCTGCAACTACGACGGGGTGATGAAACACCGCACCCGGATCGGCAAGGGCGCCTTCATCGGGTCCGACACGATGCTGGTGGCGCCGGTCAGCGTGGGGGATGGGGCGATCACGGGGTCAGGCTCGGTCATCACCGAGGATGTGCCGCCGGACGCCATCGCGCTTGGTCGGGCGCGGCAGGTCAACCGCCCCGGCCTGGCGGCGGCGTTCTTTGCGCGGCTGAAGGCGATCAAGGCCGCGAAGAAAGGGCAGTAAATGTGTGGAATTGTTGGTGTTCTCGGCTCCCACGAGGTGGCGCCGCTCTTGGTCGAGGCGCTCAAGCGGCTGGAATATCGCGGCTATGACAGCGCCGGCATCGCCACGGTGAACAACGGCCATCTGGACCGGCGCCGCGCGGTGGGCAAGCTGGTGAACCTCTCCGATCTGCTGGTGCATCAGCCGCTGGCCGGCAAGTCCGGCATCGGCCACACCCGCTGGGCCACGCATGGGGTTGCCAACACCACCAACGCCCACCCGCATCGCGCCGGGCGCGTCGCGGTCGTGCACAACGGCATCATCGAGAATTTCCGCGACCTGCGGGCGGAATTGACCGCCGCCGGCCTTTCCTTTGAATCCGAGACAGACACCGAAACCGTCGCCCTGCTGGCCCGGCACCACATGGACCTTGGCGCCTCCCCGGTCGAGGCCGCGCGCGAGACGCTGAAACGCCTGCGCGGCGCCTTTGCGCTGTGCTTTCTCTTTGACGGCGAGGATGATCTGATGATCGCGGCCCGCAGGGGCTCGCCGCTGGCCATCGGGCACGGAAAGGGCGAGATGTATGTCGGCTCTGACGCGATCGCGCTGGCGCCGATGACCGACCGGATCACCTATCTGGAAGAGGGCGACTGGGCTGTCGTCACCCGCTCGGGGGCGCGGATCCTGGACGCCGAGGGCCGGCTGGCCAACCGGGCCGAAACGCGCATCCAGATCGACCAGACCCGGATCGAAAAGGCCGGCTATCGCCATTTCATGGCCAAGGAGATCGCCGAGCAGCCCATTGTCATCGCCGACGCCCTGAAGCATTACATCCGGAACGGCGCGTTCGTGCTTCCGGAGGCGGTGGATTTCCGGACTGTCGACCGCGTCAGCATGGTGGCCTGCGGGACCGCCTCTTACGCCTGCCACGTCGCGAAATACTGGTTTGAATCCCTCGCCGGCCTGCCGGCCGAGGTCGATGTCGCCTCGGAATTCCGGTACCGCGAGCCGGTGCTGTCCGAAAAAAGCTGGGCGATCTTTGTCAGCCAGTCGGGCGAAACCGCCGACACCCTGGCCGCGCTGCGCTATGCCTCTGGCAAGGTGGCCAAGGTGGCGGCGGTGGTGAACGTGCCCACCTCCTCCATCGCGCGCGAGGCGGATCTGGCACTGCCGATCATGGCCGGGGTCGAGGTGGGGGTGGCGTCCACCAAGGCCTTTACCTGTCAGTTGATCACGCTGGCGCTCTTGGCGCTGAAGGCGGGGGTCGACCGGGGCAGGATCGGCCCCGATGCGCTGGCGCAGCACCTTGCCGCGCTGGAAAGCCTGCCCGGATTGATGCATTTTACCATGGGCTTGTCGGCCGAAATTGCCAGAGTGGGTGAGGAGCTGGCCGAGGCGCGCGACATCCTGTTCCTGGGGCGCGGCGCGATGTATCCGCTGGCGCTGGAGGGGGCGCTGAAGCTCAAGGAAATCAGCTACATCCATGCCGAAGGTTATGCTTCGGGCGAGCTCAAGCACGGGCCCATCGCGCTGATCGACAAGGATGTTCCGGTGATCGTGCTGGCGCCGCGCGATGCGCTGTTCGAAAAGACCGTCTCGAACATGCAAGAGGTGATGGCGCGGCACGGCAAGGTGCTGCTGGTGTCCGACGCGCGCGGGATCGCCGAGGCCGGCATGGGCACCTGGCGCACCCTGACCCTGCCCGAGGTGGCGGCGCCCTTTGCCCCGATCCTGTATTCGGTGCCGGCGCAGCTTCTGGCCTATCACACCGCCATCGCCAAGGGCACCGACGTGGACCAGCCGCGCAACCTGGCCAAATCCGTGACGGTGGAATGATGGCGAAACAGTTCCCCTCGCTGACCGAGGATCAGCGCGCCTTCATCGCTGCCCAGCACCTGTATTTTGTCGCCACCTCCGCCCCGGCGGGCCGGGTCAATCTGTCGCCCAAAGGCATGGACAGCCTGCGCGTCCTGGCGCCGAACCGGCTGATCTGGCTGAACCTGACCGGATCGGGGAATGAGACCGCCGCCCATCTGGCGGCGCTGAACCGCATGACGGTGATGTGGTGCTCGTTCACCGCGCGGCCGCTGATCCTGCGCTGCTATGGCACGGCGCGGACGCTGCATGTGACCGATCCCGACTTTGCCGGACTTGCCGCGAACCTGCCCGCCACGCCCGGCGCGCGGCAGATCTATGACATGACCATCGAGCTGGTCCAGACCTCGTGCGGCTATGCCGTGCCGCTGATGGAGCATGTCCAGGACCGTCCCACCCTGGCCGCATGGGCCGCCGACAAGGGCGACGGCCTGCCGGGCTACTGGTCCGAGCGGAACCGCAGTTCCATCGACGGGCTTCCCACCGGGATCGAGGTGGCCCTGTGAGCCCGCAGGCGGCGCTTGCCGCGCTGATTGCCCGCAGCGACCCGAACAAGGCGGCCGAGGCTGCGGCCTATCACAAGGTGGACCGCCGCTATCTCGGGCTCGCGGTGCCGGGGATCGAGGCGTTGACGGACGACTGGCGGGCGGCCTGCACGCTTGACCAGCGTCTGGCGCTGGCGGATGCGCTGTGGCGGTCAGACATCCACGAGGCGCGCATCGCGGCGGCCAAGCTGTTGACGCAGGCGCGGATTCGCCCGGATGACGCCGGCGCCTGGGCGCTGATCCTGTCCTGGGTGCCGCAATTCGACGCCTGGGCCATCGCCGATCACGTCTGCATCGCCGGGCAAAAGCGGCTGATCGCGGACCCCTCGCGGCTGGATCAGGTCGAGCCCTGGACGCAGGACGCCTCGATGTGGGTGCGCCGCGCGGCCCTGGTGATGACCCTGCCCTGGGCCAAGATGAACCACCCCAAACCCGCCGATCTGGCGATCCGGGACCGGGTTCTGGACTGGGCCGGCGGCTACGTCGGCGACAAGGACTGGTTCATTCAAAAGGCGGTGGCCTGGTGGCTGCGCGATCTGTCCCGCCACGATGCGCCGCGCGCACGCGGCTTTCTGGCCGAACATGGGCCCCACATGAAGTCCTGGGCGCGCAAGGAGGCGGTGAAATATCTGGACACCGTCGCGCCCCTCGCCCCGCTGCCGTCGCAGATGTGATCCCGGCGGCCGGTGTCCGGGGCGGCCCCGGCCTTGTGCCTTGCCCGTCGCGGGCTTAGAGTCCGCCCATGGCCCCGCTCATCGACCCCTTTCTGCGTCCCATCTCCTATTTGCGGCTGTCGGTGACCGACCGCTGCGATTTCCGATGCACCTATTGCATGAGCGAGCAGATGCAGTTCCTGCCCAAGGCAGAGCTGCTGACGCTTGAAGAGCTTGACCGGCTCTCATCCGCCTTCATCGGTTTGGGCGTCAGGAAGCTGCGCATCACCGGGGGTGAGCCCCTGGTGCGCAAGGGCATCATGGGCTACATGCGCGCGATGTCGCGCCATCTGGCCAGCGGCGCGCTGCAAGAGCTGACGCTGACCACCAACGGCTCGCAACTGGCCGGTCTGGCGCAGGATCTGGCCGATTGCGGCGTGCGGCGGATCAACGTCTCGCTCGACACGCTGGACGCGGCCAAGTTCACCGCCATCACCCGTCTGGGCCGGCTGGGCCAGGTGCTGGACGGCATCGCGGCGGCATCGGCGGCGGGGATGCGGGTCAAGATCAACACCGTGGCGCTGAAGGGGTTCAACGAGGACGAGTTGTTCACCCTGGTGGACTGGTGCGCGGCCGAGGGGCACGATCTGACCTTCATCGAGGTGATGCCGATGGGCGATATGTCCGAGGCGGTGCGCCTGGGACAATACTGGTCGCTGAAGGATGTGCAGGCGCGGCTTTCCGAACGCTTCCGGCTGACGCCCCTGCCGCTGCGCACCGGCGGGCCGGCGCGCTATGTGCGGCTGGAGGAAACCGGCCAGACCGTCGGCTTCATCACGCCGCTGTCGCATAATTTCTGCGAAAGCTGCAACCGGGTGCGGCTGACCTGTACGGGCGAGCTGTACATGTGCCTGGGGCAAGAGGACCGGGCCGACCTGCGCGCCGTGCTGCGGTCGGGCGCGGATGACGCAGCGCTGGAACAGGCGATCCGCGCGGCCATTGCGCTGAAGCCCAAGGGGCACGATTTCGACTATGCGCGCCAGAAGGTGGCCGGCCAGATGCCGCGCCACATGAGCCACACCGGCGGCTGAACGACCCGCTCAGGCCGCCGGCATCCGCGCTTCGGCCATGCCGGCGTACCAGCTTGACCCGAAGGGGATGGCATTGTCGTCAAAGTTGTAGGCCGGATGATGCACCATCGCCGTATCGCCGTTGCCGACAAAGATATAGGCGCCGGGGCGTTCCAGGAGCATGTAGGAGAAATCCTCGGCCCCCATCAGGGGCGGGGTTTCGGTGTTGACCCGGCCCGAGACGGCCTGCGCGACCTCTGCGGCATAGCGGGTGTTCTCCTCGGCGTTGACGGTCACGGGATAGCCGCGCTGATAGTCCACGACCGCCCGCGCGCCCAGCGCGGTGGCGGTGCCTTCGGCGATTTCCCTGACCCGGCGCTCGACAAAGTCCTGCACCGCGAAATCCATGGTGCGGACGGTGCCCTTGAGCTTGACCACCTGGGGGATGACGTTGTGCGCGGTCGAATCGGTCTCGACCGCGCAGACCGAGACGACGACCTGCTTCAAGGGATCCACCCCGCGTGAGGCGATGGTCTGCAACGCCACGATGATGTGCGCGGCGACGACGGTGGTGTCGATGCAGTCATGCGGCTTGGCAGCATGGCCGCCCTTGCCGGTGACGGTGATCTCGATCGTGTCGGCGGCGGCCATCATCGCACCGGCGCGGATGGCGAACTGGCCCAGCGGGATGCCGGGCATGTTGTGCATGCCGTAAACTTCCTGGATGCCGAAGCGGTCCATCATGCCGTCGGCCACCATCTCGCGCCCGCCGCCGCCGCCCTCTTCGGCGGGCTGAAAGATCATCACGGCGGTGCCGTCGAAATTGCGCGTCTCGGCCAGGTACTTGGCGGCGCCGAGAAGCATGGCGGTGTGGCCGTCATGGCCGCAGGCATGCATCTTGCCCGGGGTGGTGGAGGCATAACCCACCCCGGTCTGCTCGATGATCGGCAGCGCGTCCATGTCGGCGCGCAGGCCGATGACGCGGCCCGAGGTGTCGCTCTTGCCCCGGATCACCGCCACCACGCCGGTGCGCCCGATGCCGGTAACCACCTCGTCACAGCCAAAGCCGCGGCAAAGCTCGGCAACGCGGGCGGCGGTGCGGTGAACCTCGAACAGAAGCTCAGGGTGCTGGTGAAAGTCCTGCCGCCAGGCGGCGATTTCGGGCAGGAGTTCGGCAAAGCGGTTCTTGACGGGCATCGGGGCCTCCCTTTTGGCGTGAGGGTGGGGCAAAGGCCGGGGCAGCGCAAGGGGGGGGTGGGGAAGAAGGCGCCCCGCGTTTCCCTGCCCGGGTGGGAACAGGTGCGGAGGACCGGTTCCGCTACACTGACAAAGGCCAGCGCCTGACCTGGCTGGCGCGAAGCGCCTGCCGGGGGAAGGGCAGGCGCTGGCCGAGGGCCTTTGGGGCCCTCGACCGGGGATGTTGACGGGCCTTCGCATAACCTCGGCGATAGCCTCGGCCAAAGTCCGGCGAAAGGGAAAACGCACCGCGTTTTTCCGCCCGTGTGGAACATGTCCGGGTGAACGGTTCCGCCCACACACCAGAGGCCGGCGCCCGACCCGGAGGGCGTGGAGCGCCCTCCCTGGGGGGG
>JBQTIT010000020.1:0-28670 GCA_052387855.1 Paracoccaceae bacterium | reverse complement strand
GGCCGAGGGCCTTTGGGGCCCTCGGCCGGGATGGGGCAACCGCCCCGCGTGACCTCTGCGATAGCCTCGGCCAAAGTCGGGCGAAAAGGAAAACGCACCGCGTTTTCCCGCCCACGTGAGAACGTGTCCGGGTGACCCGTTCCGCTTGCGATCCAGAGGCCAGCGCCTGACCTGGCTGGCGCGAAGCGCCTGCCGGGGGAAGGGCAGGCGCTGGCCGAGGGTTTTTGAGGCCCTCGGCCGGGGATGTTGACCGGCCTTCGCATGGCCTCGGCGATGGCCTCGGCCAAAGTCGGGCGAAAAGGAAAACGCACTGCGTTTTCCCGCCCGTGTGGGAACGTGTCAAGGTGACCGGTTCCGCATAGATGTCAGAGGCCAGCGCCCGACCCGGAGGGTGCGGAGCGCCCTCCCTGGGGGGGGTCGGGCGCTGGCCGAGGGCCTTTGGGGCCCTCGGCCGGGGATGGGGCGGGCGGCTCGCATGGCCTCGGCCAAGGTCGGGCGGATTAGGAAAGGCTTTGCCTTTCCCCACCCGTGTAGACGCTTGTCCGGTAGACAGGTTCCGCATCAGCGACAGAGGACAGCGCCTGCCGGGGGAAGGGCAGGCGCTGGCCGAGGGCCGGGGGGGCCCTCGGCCGGGGATGGGGCGGGCGTCTCGCATGACCTCGGCGCGTGCCTCGTCCAAGACATACGCGGGGCCTCGCCCAGCCCTTTCAGGAGCCACCCTGCGCCACGGGTCAATCCCTCAGTACAGCCCGCCGGTGCTGAGCGTGCCAAAGTCGGCGTTGACCGGCGCGTCCGGATCGGTGCCGCCTGGCGCAGGGGCCGGGGCGGCGCCCTCGGTCGTCTCCACCTCGCCGCCGACAACGAGCGGCAGGTTGGCCCCCATGGCAAAGCCGCCATCGATCAATGCGGCCAGGCCAAAGACCGGCTCCTCGCCTTCGCGGAAATATTCCTGCACCACGTTCTCGCCCGTGGTCCCGTCGGGCAGGCGGGCCCCCGAGAAGCGGTCGATGGACAAAAAGTATCCCCCCGGCGGCACGGCAAACCGGGTGCCGCCGTATTTCTTGACCGCCTCTTGCATGAAGGCCTGGAACACCGGCACGCAAAGCGTACCGCCAAAGGCGTTTTCCCCCAGCGTGCGCGGCTGGTCGAACCCGATGTAGCAGCCGGCCACGATGTTCGACGAATAGCCGACGAACCAGACATCCTTGGCGTCGTTGGTGGTGCCGGTCTTGCCGGCCACCGGCACCGGCAGCGACAGCCCCGCCGCCGAGCCGCGCTGCACCGCGCCCTCCATCATCGAGGTCAACTGATAGGCCGTCACGGCATCCATCACCCGCTCGCGGTCGGCCTGGATGGACGGGCCGCGACCCTCGGGCCAGGTGGTCTCGCCGCAGCTCAGGCACCGGCGCGGGTCATGGCGATAGACCGTCTCGCCATAGCGGTTCTGCACCCGGTCCACCAGCGTCGGCTCCACCCGCTCGCCGCCGTTGGCGAACATCGCATAGGCGGCCACCATGCGGAACAAAGTCGTCTCCTGCGCCCCCAGCGCATTGGCCAGAAAGGGGTTCATCGCATCATAGACGCCAAAGCGCTCGGCATAGCCGGCGACGGTCTCCATCCCGATTTCCTGGGCGATGCGGATCGTCATCAGGTTGCGCGACTGCTCGATCCCGGTGCGCACGGGCACGGGGCCGTAGAACTTGTTCGAGGCGTTCTTGGGCGTCCACAGGCCCTGCGGCGTGTCAATCTCGATCGGGGCATCCACCACGATGGTGGCGGGGGTAAAGCCGGAATCCAGCGCCGCGGCATAGACAAAGGGCTTGAAGGCCGAGCCGGGCTGCCGCGTCGCCTGGGTGGCGCGGTTGAACACCGAATCCATGTAGGAAAAGCCGCCCTGCATGGCAAAGACGCGGCCCGTGTTCACATCCATCGCCATGAAGCCGCCCTGCACCTCGGGCACCTGGCGCAGCGACCAGCGTACAAAGCTGCCGTCCGCGTCCGAGGTGATCGCGCGCACCATCACCACCTCGGCCACCTCGATCAGGTCGGCCGGTGTGCGGGCGGTCCGGCCGAGGCTGCCATCGGCGGCGCGCTTGCGCGCCCAGCCCACATCCTCGGACAGCAGCGTGCCCGGCTCCGCCTCTCCCTCGATGCCCAGCGTGGCGGTGCCCTCGCCCAGGTCCAGCACCACGGCCGCCTTCCAGCCCGGCACGTCACGGGGCAGGTTTTCTTCGTCCGCAAGGGCCGCGCGCCAGTCGGCCATGGCCTCGGCCGTCAACTTGCGCCCGGTGCCGCGCCAGACGCCCTGGGCGCGGTCGTATTTCTCAAGCCCCTCGCGCAGGGCCTGGGCGGCCATGGCCTGCAACTCGGGCTCGACCGTGGCGCGGATCGACAGGCCGCCGCCAAAGAACTCCTCCTCGCCGAAGGTGCCCGAGAGCTGGCGGCGGATTTCATCGGTGAAGTAGTCGCGCGGCGGAAGGGCAAGGCGAAACGCCGGATAGTCGCCGTTCTGCACCGAAAGGAGCGGCTGGGCGATCTCTGCGCGATATGTCGCCTCGTCGATCTGGCCGTTCTGGCGCATCTCGCCCAGCACATAGTCGCGCCGCTCGGTCAGCCGCTCCTTGCCGCGGACGGGATGAAACTCGCCCGGCGCCTTCGGCAGCGCGGCCAGCATCGCGGCCTCGTTCGGGGCCAGCTCGTCCAGCGACTTGTTGAAATAGGTCTGCGCCGCCGCCGCCACGCCATAGGAGTTCTGGCCCAGGAAGATCTCGTTCATGTAAAGCTCAAGGATCTTGTCCTTGGTCAAAGTTTCTTCAAGCCGCGTGGCCAGGATGATTTCCTTGATCTTGCGCTCGCCGGTGCGGTCGCCGGACAGAAGGAAGTTCTTCATCACCTGCTGCGTGATGGTCGAGGCGCCGCGCAGGGTCTGTCCGCGCGTGATCACCGCGTCGCGGAAGGCGCTGATCATGCCCATCACGTCATAGCCCTTGTGGCTGTAAAAGTGTTTGTCCTCGGCGCTGATGAAGGCGTCCTTGACGATCTGGGGGATGTCCTCGATCGGCACGAAGAGCCGCCGCTCCTGGGCGAATTCGTCGATGATGCGCCCCTCGCGGCTGTAGATGCGGCTGATGGTGGGCGGGGCATATTGCGCCAGGCGCTCGTGGCTCGGCAAGTCACTGGCGTACATGTAGAAAATGCCGCCCAGTGTCAGGGCGGAAAACAGGATGCCCATGGTCACCAGGGTGAAGAGGCCGCCGAAAAAGGAAACGATGAAGCGCAGCACGCGGCCCCCAGCGCAAGGCATGACTTGCCCCCATATAGGCAAGGTCGCGGGCAAGGTCAAAACACCTTGCGCGGAGGCGCGGCTTCGTGCCTGCCGAGGAGCCGAGAGGGCCGGCCAGCGCCCGCATGGCGTCTGGGCCGCGCCGGGGGAGGGGAACCGCGGTACGTTTCCTTCTCCGCCCGAACTGGCCGGGGCCATCGCCGAGGTCATGCGCGCCGCCCGTCCCATCCCCCGCCGAGGGCCCCAAAGGCCTTCGGCCAGCGCCCGACCCCCGCAGGGAGGGCGCTCCACGCCCGCCGGGTCGGGCGCTGGCCTCTGTCAGCTATGCGGAACCGGTTTACCAGACATGGCCCCACGCGGGCGGGGAAACGCGGTGCGTTTCCTGTTCCGCCCGAACCGCCGTCGGCCCGCGCCCGCCCGGGACGGCCGCGACTGCCCGCCCACCTGCCGCTTGTCGCCGCCGCCCGCTTTCGCTATCACGCCGCAGTCAAAGACCTGACCGGAAGGGGCCGCCTGATGCGCGCGGAGACACAGAACCACGTCCAGATGATCGAAAAGTCGCTGCGCCTGCTCGGCCAGCGGCTGGACTGGGAGACCGCGCCCCACCGTCTGGAGGAATTCGAGGCGATGATCGAGGACCCCGGCCTGTGGGACGATCCGGCCAAGGCGCAAAAGCTGATGAAGGAACGCCAGCACCTGATGGACGCGATGGGCACCTATCGGCTGATCGCCGGCGGGCTCAAGGACAACACCGACCTGATCGAACTGGGCGAGGCCGAGGGCGACGCCGAGATCGTCGCCGAGGCCGAGGGCGCGCTCAAGGCGCTGGTCGAAACCGCGCGGCAAAAGGAACTGGAGGCGCTGCTCGACGGCGAGGCGGACGGCAACGACACCTTTCTGGAGATCAACGCAGGCGCGGGCGGCACCGAAAGCTGCGACTGGGCCTCGATGCTGGCGCGGATGTATGTTCGCTGGGCCGAGAAAAAGGGCTACACTGTCGAGATGCAGTCCGAAACGCCGGGCGAAGAGGCCGGCATCCGGTCCGTCTCGTACAAGATCATGGGCCACAACGCCTATGGCTGGCTGAAATCGGAATCGGGCGTGCACCGGCTGGTGCGCATCTCGCCCTATGACAGCGCGGCGCGGCGGCACACCTCGTTTTCCTCGGTCTGGGTCTATCCGGTGGTCGATGACAACATCGAGATCGAGGTGCAGGACAAGGACATCCGCATCGACACCTACCGATCTTCGGGCGCGGGCGGCCAGCACGTCAACAAGACCGATTCCGCCGTGCGCATCACCCACTTTCCCAGCGGCATCGTGGTGACCTCATCGCTGAAATCGCAGCACCAGAACCGCGACATCGCCATGCAGGCGCTGAAGTCGCGGCTTTACCAGCAGGAACTGGACAAGCGCAACGCGGCCATCCTTGAGGCGCATGAAAGCAAGGGCGATGCCGGCTGGGGCAACCAGATCCGCTCCTATGTCCTGCAACCCTACCAGATGGTCAAGGACCTGCGCACCGGGGTCGAGACCAGCGACACCGGCGGCGTGCTGGACGGCGATCTTGACCGCTTCATGGCCGCCACCCTGGCGCTTGGCGTTTCGGGCAAGGGCCGCGAGGACACCTGGACCGAGGAATGATCCACCTGATCGCCACCGGGCCGCAAGACTATTCCCATCTGGTCGGGGCCGGCACCTGGCGCGGTCTGGCGATCCCCGAAGGCGGGCTGGAGCCCGCGCCGGTGCTGGCGATGCTTGGCGCGCTGTCGCTGCGGCTGAACCGGGCCCAGGGCTGGGGCACCTGGTTTGGTGTGGCGGAGGGCGAGGTGGTGTGCTCGGTGGCGGTCAAGGATGTGCCCCGCGCGGGTTCGGTCGAGATCGGCTATGGCACCGCCCCGGCGCGGCGCGGACGCGGGCACGCGGCGGCGTCGGTGAGGGCGCTCTTGCCGCTGCTGCTGGCCAAAGGGGTCGTGCAAGTCCGGGCCGAAACGGCCCTGGACAATCCGGCATCGCGCCGGGTGCTGCAAAAGGCCGGCTTTGCCCGCGCCGGGACGCGTGATGACCCAGGGGACGGCGCGCTTGACCTGTGGGTCTGGCCGGCGCCGCAGGGCGCCGGCAGCCCCGCCAGCGCCGTTGACGCCGGGTTTCAGGCGGGCTAAACCCCCCGGCAAGGGCCGGACGGGCCCGGTCTGGACGGCCCTTTCGATCCCCTTCGGGCGGATCGCTGCCAGGGGGCCCGATGTTGCGGGTGTGGCGGAATGGTAGACGCGGCAGACTCAAAATCTGCTTTCGCAAGGAGTGTCGGTTCGAGTCCGACCACCCGTACCAGACCTGGCCCCGGGCCGAATCGCGGCCCCGGCGGCAGGTGATTCGCGGCGCCCCGCTGCGCCGTGGCGCCACGGACGCGGCCCTTGACCAGGAAAATCGCGACCTTGGGGTGGGGCTGTCCTGCTCCTCCGCGCGTCCCGCCCGCCCGGCAGGGCGCGAACTGGCTGTTCCGCCCTGCGCGACAATCGACACGCCCGGGGCCGGCGTGCACGGCGAAAGGCGGCCGCGCTGCCGATCTGGGGCAAGGGGCGTGTCCGATCGGGAAACAAAGGCCGGCCGCCCCGGGGCCGGTTCCCGCCCCCTCGCAAGGCGCGAAACCGGGGCCGGGGGCCGCCTTTGCCACGAAAATGCCTTTTTTCTTTCCGGATGGCGCAATTCTTGGTAAAAATCGAACATCGGGCGCGGTGCGCCGGGCCTCTTGTGGGAGAGGCTGTTTGTTGGTTTCGCCAGATCAGGCCGCGTGTCGGGCCCCTGGCGGTGCGTAAAGGGACGGACAGATGAGCAAACCCCAGACCCCCCAGGCCCCGGGCCAGCCGGAGCACCCTGCCATGCCGGTGCGGCCGGTCAGCCCCTGTTTCACGCCCGGAACCCGGATCGTGACCGCCGCCGGCGAGGTCGCGGTCGAGGATCTGCGGCCGGGCGACAGGGTGGTCACCCGCGACAGCGGACTGCAAGAGGTTGCCTGGGTCGGGCGCCGCACGCTGTCCTGGGCGGACCTTGCCGCCCATCCCGACCTGAAACCGGTCTTTCTGGCCAGGGGCAGTCTGGGCCGGGGCCTGCCCGAGCGGGACATGATGCTGTCGCCCGATCACCGTCTGCTGGTCGACAATGACCGCAGCGCCGCGCTGTTCCGCGAGCGCGAGGTTCTGGTCGCGGCGCGGAACCTGGGTGCGGCGCAGGGCAATGCGGTGGTCGATGTCACGGGGATCACCTATCTGCACTTTCTGTTCGACCGGCACCAGATCGTGCTGTCCGATGGCGTCTGGACCGAAAGCTTTCAGCCCGGCGACCGGGTGATGCACGGCATGGACGAGGCGCAGCGGCGTGAGATCATGACGCTGTTTCCGGACCTTGGCTCGCGCAAGGTTCAGGCCAGGTTCACGGCGGCGCGGCGGGTGCTGACGCGGCGCGAGCTTTCGCTGATGGCCAGCTAAAGCCTGTTAGGTTCATGGTGAATCGAAATTCGCTGCCTCTCGCTTGCGCGCGAGCGCGATTTTCGATGGCTCGGTTTCAATTTGGACCTGACAGGCACTAGGATCGGGCGAAAGAGGGGGGCTGTCTGCCCCCCTCGCGGGCTGTGCCCGCTTCACCTCCCGAGGATATTTTTCCACGGGGGATGCAGGCAGGGGGGGATGAAGGCAGGGGTCAGGCGCGCATCCGCCCGCCGTCATCCCAGAGCGGGGCGAGATGCACCCGGGCCGAGCGGCGCTGGCCAAGGATTTCGACCTCGAGCGGCAAGCCGTCGACCACCCGGTCCGCCGGGATGAAGCCCTGGGCAACGGATTTGCCGGACCAGTGGCTGTAGCCGCCAGAGGTGCACCAGCCCACGACCGCGCCGTCCAGCCAGATCGGCTCCCAGGCGACGACGTCGGCATCGTCGGCATCGACCACGATCGGCACCAGACGGCGCCTGGGCCCGGCGGCCTTTTCCGCCGTGGCGGCGGCGCGGCCGATCCAGTCGGCCTCCTTGTTCCAGCGGATGAACTTGTCGAGCCCGGTTTCGGCCGGTGTGTAGTCGGGGCTGAACTCGCGCCCCCAGGAGCCGAACCATTTGTCCAGCCGCAGCGACATCATCGCGCGCATGCCGAAGGGGCGCAGGCCCAAGTCCTTGCCGGCTTCGCTCAGCACATCCCAGAGATGGCGCACCGACATGTGGTCGCAGAAGATCTCGTAGCCCAGATCGGCGGTGTAGCTGACGCGCTGCACGATGCAACTCGCCATGCCCACGGTCATGCGGCGCACGTCCATGAAGCGGAAGGCCTGGGCGCTGACATCGGAGCGCGTGACACGGGCCAGAAGCGCGCGCGCGTTGGGGCCGGCGATCTGAAAGCCGCTGCGGGCGTCGGAGATGTTTTCAACCAAGACCCCGTCGCCGGCGTTCTGTTCGAACCAGCGCGAATGCCAACCCTGCGCGCCGTAGCTGGCGGTCAGTTGAAATTCGGTTTCCGACAGGCAGGAGACGGTGAAATCGCCGATGATCTTGCCCGAATGGGCCAGCATCGGGGTCAGCGACAGGCGGCCCGGCTTGGGGATCGCGCCGGCCATGATCCGGTCAAGCCAGGCGCGGGCGTTCGTGCCCTTGACCGAATACTTGCCGAAATTCTGCAATTCGTTGATGCCGACGCCGGTGCGGACCGCGTGGACCTCCTGGCGCGTCGCCTCCCAGGCGTTGGAGCGTTTGAAGGTGGGCTGCTCGTAGAGCGGCTCGCCCGGCAAAGCGTAGTAGTTCGGAACCTCAAGCCCGTATTGCTGGCCCCAGACGGCACGCAGGGTCGTGTGGGTGTCGTACATGGGCGTGGTGCGGAAGGGGCGGGCAGCGGGGCGTTCCTCGTTCGGATAGCCGACCGAAAAACGCATCTGGTAATTCTCGATCACCTTGGGCACGGTATAGCCCGGCGTCGTCCAGGTGCCGAAGCGGCTGACGTCAAAGCCGCGCGGGTCGCGTTCCACCTCGCCGTGGATCATCCACTGGGCCAGGGACAGGCCCATGCCGCCGCCCTGGGAGAAGCCGGCCATCACCGCGCAGGCGGACCAGTAGTTGCGCAGGCCCTGCACCGGGCCGATCAGCGGGTTGCCATCGGGGGCAAAGGTGAAGGGACCGTGGATCACGCGCTTGACACCCGAGCGTTCCAGCACCGGAAAGCGGCGGTAGGCGAAATTGACCGAATCCTCGATCTTGTCGAACTGCTCGTTCAGAAGCTCATGGCCAAAGGTCCAGGGGGTGCCGTCGACCGACCAGGGCTCGCAGGGTTTCTCATAGAAGCCGATGCAGAGACCGCGGCCCTCCTGGCGCAGATAGCTCTCGCCGCCGGGGTCCATCACATGGGGAAATTCGCGGCCCGTTTTCAGGATGTCCATGATTTCGGGGATGTCGTCGGTCACCAGGTACTGGTGCGCCATCGGCAGCAAGGGCAGGTAGACCCCGGCCATGGCGCCGATCTCGCGCGCCCAGAGGCCGCCGGCATTGACCAGATGCTCGCAGGTGACGGTGCCCTTTTCGGTCACCACGTCCCAGCCGCCATCGGCGCGCTGGTGGGTTTCCAGAACCCGGTTGTGCAGCACGATCTCTGCCCCGCCCATTCGCGCCGCCTTGGCATAGGCATGCGTCGTGCCCGAGGGGTCAAGGTGGCCGTCGAGCGGGTCGTAGAGCGCGCCGATGATGCCCTTGGTGTTGACCAGGCCATCGGTCATCTTGGCGACCTCGTCCGGGGTCAGGATGGCGGTGTCGAGCCCCATGTAGCGGTGCTTGGCGCGTTCGGCCTTGAGCTGGTCAAAGCGTTCCTGGTTGTCGGCAAGGGTGATGCCGCCAACGTGGTGCAGCCCGCAGGACATGCCGGTGATCGCCTCAAGCTCCTTGTAGAGGCGGATGGTGTAGCCTTGCAGGGCGGCCATGTTGGTGTCGCCGTTCAGCGTGTGAAACCCGCCGGCCGCGTGCCAGGTGGAGCCCGAGGTCAGCTCGGAGCGTTCGATCAGCATGACGTCGGACCAGCCGAGCTTGGTCAGGTGGTACAGGACCGAGCAGCCGACGACGCCGCCGCCGATCACCACCACGCGGGAATGGGATTTCATCAGGGGTTCTCCAGAAAACCGGTTCGCAGGCAGAATGGCGGGCCGCGCGCGCAGGGTCATGCGGTTTCGCGACAGGAATGTGTCGCAAATGCGGGATGGGCTTGCCGGGATCGGAGTCCGAGGAAGCGTGCCGCGCGTTCAACCCCAAACCCCGCCCCGGGCTTGACCCGAGGCCCCGGATCGGGTCCGGGGCGGGGGAGTTTGGAGAGGACCTTGTGATGAAGCGGGCCCGGGGGGCACGGCCCTGCTCGCCGCCCTATCCCCATAACCCCGCCCCGGGCTTGACCACGGGCCCCGGATCGGGTCCGGGGCGGGGGAAATGGGAGAGGGCCTTGAGATGGAGCGGGCGGGGGGGGGCACACCGCTGCGCGCCGTCCCTAACCCCCAAACCCCGCCCCGGGCTTGACCCGGGGCCCCGGATCGGGTCCGGGGCGGGGGAGTTTGGAGAGGGCCTTGTGATGAAGCGGGCAGGGGGGGACACGCCCTCGCGCCGCCCTATCCCCCAAACCCCGCCCCGGGCTTGACCCGGGGCCCCGGATCGGGTCCGGGGCGGGGACGCGCGCGCTACTTCTCGGGCAGCAGGCCCTTGGGCGAGAAGCGCAGCACCAGGAGCAGGATCACGCCGAGCGTGACCAGGCGCAGGTGCTGCGAGCTGTCGATCAGATGGTCGCGCAGATCGCCCGCCGGCAGGCCGGTGGTGAGCAGGCCCATGATCCGGGGGCCGAAATCCTCGACGATGAAGTAGAGCCAGCCGATCAGCAGCCCCCCCAGGACCGAGCCCCAGTTGTTTCCCGACCCGCCCACGATCACCATCACCCAGATCAGAAAGGTAAAGCGCAAGGGGATGTATTCGCCCGGATTGATCTGCGAGATCATCGAGGTGTACATCGCCCCCGCCAGCCCCACCACGGCCGAGCCGAGGATGAAGACCTGAAGGTGCCGGCGGGTGACATGCTTGCCCATGGCCGAGGCGGCGGCCTCGTTGTCGCGGATGGCGCGCATCATCCGGCCCCAGGGGCTGTTGAGCGCCCGCTCCATCAGCACGATGAGACCGATCAGCACCGCCGCGAACATGGCCGCGTAAAGCAGCTTGACCGTGATGGTCGAGGCGGTGACCGGATCGGCGCCGATGGCCTGCGCGAACGACAGAAAGCCGGGGTCGGCCTGCATGTCGACCTCGTAGGGCACGGGCCAGGGGCGCTGGTTGAGGCCGAGGTTCTTGACCCCGCGCGCCAGCCAGTCCTCGTTCTTGAGAACGGCGACGATGATTTCGGCAATGCCGAGGGTGGCGATGGCCAGGTAGTCCTCGCGCAGGCCAAGGGCGACCTTGCCGATCACCCAGGCGGCGGCGGCTGCCAGCAGCGCCCCGGCGGGCCAGGCCAGGAGCGGATTCCAGCCCAGCCCGCCGATGTTGCCGGCCTGCTCGGGGTTGTTCGCCTCGACCGCCGACACGCCGGGGTCAAGGATGAAGCGGAAGACGAAAAACGCCAGGACCATCGCCAGCACGATCAGGGCCGAGCGGGCGCGGCCCGGCGCCATGCGCCGGTAAGCCATTGCAATCGCGGTGATCGCGACCACCGCAAAGCCCAGGGCGGCAAGGATGCGGGGCCCGCCGGCAGCAAAGCCTGCGGGCACCGGGTTGGCGCTGACCAGGACCACGGCCAGCCCGCCCAGCGCGACCGAACCGACGATGCCGGTGGAAAAGAGGCCGGCATAGCCCCACTGGATGTTGATCCCCAGCGCCATGATCGCCGAGAGAATCCCGAGGTTCAGAATGTTCAGCGACAGGTTCCAGCTGTAGAACAGCCCGGTGAACAGGTACAGCGCCGCGACGCCCGCGAAGAGGATGAGATGACGGCTCATGCGGTGCTCCTATCGTTTGAAAAGGCCGGTGGGCTTGAACAGCAGCACGATGATCAGGATGCTGAACGAAACCGCGACCTTGTAGTCGGTGGACAGGATCTGCAGCAGGCCGTCGCCCAGCCAGTCGGCGGGCAGCAGGTAGCCGGCCACCTTTTTCCAGGCATAGGTCACGAAAACCTCGGAAAAGGCGACGATGAAGCCGCCGGCGATGGCGCCGATCGGGCTGCCGAGCCCGCCCACCACGGCGGCGGCGAAGATCGGCAACATCAGGCCGAAATAGATGCCGGGGCGAAAGGACTTGTCGAGCCCGTAGAGCGTGCCGGCGATCACCGCCAGGCTGGCGGCGATGATCCAGGTCACCTGCACCACGCGGTCGGGGTTGATGCCCGACAAGAGCGCCAGATCCTCGTTGTCGGAAAGGGCCCGCATCGACTTGCCGGTGCGGGTGCGTTGCAGGAACCAGAACAGGGCCGCGACGCAGATCACCGCCACGGTGATCGTGACGGCCGAGGTGACCTTGAGCGCGAGCGGCTCGGCCAGGCCCGTCACCTCCTTGAACGTCTTCGGGTCGATCAGAAAGCGGCCGCCATCGGCAAAGTTGCGTTCAGAGGTGCCGATGATCAGGCGCACCAGGCCGTTCATCACGAACATGACGCCGGCCGAGACGATCACCAGGATGATCGGCGCGGCCTTTTTGCGCCGGTAAAAGCGATAGACGGCGCGGTCGGTGCCCAGCACCAGCGCGATGGTGACCAGGATCGCGAAGGGCAGGGCCAGTAGCGCGGTCGGCAGCGGCGCGATCGAGATGCCGGCGGCCTGAAAGCCCCAGGTGAACAGGATGGTAAAGGCGGTGCCAAAGGCCATGGTGTCGCCGTGGGCAAAGTTGGAAAAGCGCAGCACCGCAAAGATCAGCGTGATGCCAAGCGCGCCAAGCGCAAGCTGGCTGCCATAGGTGGCGGCGGGCAGCACGATGTAGTTCAGGACCGCGACGATGGCGTTGATCAGATCCATCCTCAGCCCCCCAGAAATGAACGGCGAACCTCGGGGTCGGCCAAAAGCGCCTTGCCGGTGTTCGTGAAACGGTTGGTGCCCTGCACCAGGACATAGCCCTTGTCGGCGATCTCCAGCGCCTGGCGGGCGTTCTGTTCGACCATCAGGATCGAGATGCCAGAGCGGGCGATCTCGATGATGCGGTCAAAGAGCTCATCCATGACGATGGGGCTGACGCCGGCCGTGGGCTCGTCCAGCATCAGCACTTTGGGCTGCGTCATCAGCGCGCGGCCGACCGCCACCTGCTGGCGCTGGCCGCCCGAAAGCTCGCCCGCCGATTGAAAGCGCTTTTGCTTGAGGATCGGGAACAGGTCATAGACCTGCGCCATGGTGTCCGCGATGTCGTCGGAGCGGATGAAGGCGCCCATCTCAAGGTTTTCCTGCACCGTCATCGTGGTGAAGATGTTGGAGGTCTGGGGGACAAAGCCCATGCCCTTGTGCACCCGCGCCTGCGGCGTCAGGGCGGTGATGTCTTCGCCGGCCAGGCGCACATGGCCCTGGCGCAGCCTGAGCATGCCAAAGACCGCCTTCATCGCGGTGGACTTGCCGGCGCCGTTCGGGCCGACGATGACCGCGATCTCGCCCTTTTCCACCGCGATGGTGCAGCCGTGCAGGATGTCGGCGCCGCCATAGCCGCCGGTCATGGACTCGCCGATCAGATAGGGCTCAGACATGCGCCGCCTCTTCCTTGAGCTTGTTCTTGAGCCCGGTGCCCAGATAGGCCTCGATCACGCGCTCGTCGTTCTTGACCTCTTGCACGGTGCCCTGCGCCAGCACCTTGCCCTCGGCCATGCAGATCACCGGCCCGCAGATGCGCGCGATGAAGTCCATGTCGTGCTCGATCACGCAAAAGGTGTAGCCGCGTTCGCGGTTCAGGCGCAGGATCGCATCGCCGATGGTGTTCAAGAGCGTGCGGTTCACCCCGGCGCCGACCTCGTCCAGAAAGACGATGCGCGCATCGACCATCATGGTGCGGCCAAGCTCCAGCAGCTTTTTCTGCCCGCCCGAGATCATGCCCGCCTTCTGGTCGGCCAGATGCGAGATGGTCAGGAACTCCAGCACCTCGTCGGCGCGCTCGCGGATGGCGCGTTCCTGCGCCGCGACGGCGTTGCGGCGGAACATCGCGGACAGGATGCTTTCGCCCGTCTGCCGGTCGGGAACCATCATCAGGTTTTCCCGCACCGTCATCGAGGAAAATTCATGCGCGATCTGAAAGGTGCGGAGCAGGCCCTTGGCGAACAGCACATGCGGCGGCAGGCCGGTGATGTCCTCGCCCGCCATGGTCACGCGGCCCGAGGTTGGCGGCAGGCGGCCGGCGATGACGTTGAAAAGCGTGGTCTTTCCGGCGCCGTTCGGGCCGATCAGGCCCGTGATCGAGCCGGCTTGAATCTCCAGGCTCGCGCCATCCACGGCCCGAAAGCCGCCGAAATGGCGATGCAGGTTCTCGACCTTGATCATGGTCCCCCCGTCGGGTTGTCTCTGGCCGCCCGGTTGGCCCGGTGCGGCGCGTTCTTGTGGCAACGGCCCGAGGCGGGTGCCCCGGGCCGTTCCAATGCGTCCAGTGCCAGATCAGCGGAAGGTCACGGTTTCGTAGACGCCGCCCTTGATCTCGAACTGGCGGTAGCGGCCAGCCGATTCGCCCGGTCCGATCAGCGTGACGCCCGAGGCGCCCTCGTAGTTGATCGCGGTGCCGGCAGCGATCAGCTCCAGAGCCTTGGCCAGCTCGCCCGGCATGATCGCAACGCCCGAACCATCGGCCGGGCCGTTGGCGATTTCCAGCAGCGCGTCCTTGTAGACCTTGCCGTCGGTCGAGCCCGAAGCGGCGATGGCCAGCATGATCAGCGCAGCGGCGTCATAGCTTTCCATCGTGTAGGGCGAGGTCGCGTCGAACGCGGTCGCGGCGGCCTTGCCGATGTCGGTCAGCGTGGCGGCGCCGGGGCTGTCGGACTGTGCGACCTGGCCCCAGGAACCGTCAAGCGCCGGCCCGATGGCCGCCGGCAGGCTGTCGCCCACCATGCCGCCCGGCAGACCGAAGGTCGAGAAGGCACCCGAATCGAGCGAGGCCTGGATCACGCCCTTGCCGCCCTGGTCGAGATAGCCCGCCACGACCAGCAGATCGCCGCCGGCCGAAGCCAGGGCCGCAACCTCGGCCGAATAGTCGGCCTTGCCGTCGTCATGGGCGGCGTTGATCGTCACGGTGCCGCCCTTGGCGGTAAAGGCCGCGGCGATCGACTCGGCCAGACCCTTGCCGTAGTCGCTGTTCGAATAGGTCAGCGCGATGGAACCGATGCCCTTTTCAACCAGGATGTCGGCCATGACTTCGCCTTCGCGCGCATCCGACGGGGCGGTGCGGAAGAACAGGCCGTCATCTTCGTCCACGGTCAGCGCCGGCGAGGTGGCCGAGGGCGAGACCATCACGATGCCGTTCGGACGGGCGACGTTTTGCAGCACGGCGCGGGTCACGCCCGAGCAGTCGCCGCCGATGATGCCCTTGACGCCCTCGGCGGTGACCAGACGCTCGGCCGCGGACTGGGCGGCGGCGGCGTCAACGCAGGTCGAGTCGGCGCGGACGGGAACAAAGGTGTGAGCGGACAGGCCCGACGCGTTCACCTCGGCCATCGCCAGTTCGGCGGCAGCGGCCATGTGGCCGGTCAGCGATTCGATGGGCCCGGTAAAGCCGATCAGAATGCCCAGTTTCACCTCTTCGGCCGAAGCGGCGCCGGTCAGCGCCAGCGTGGCCGCAGAGGCCATAAGCAGTTTTTTCATTGGTATCTCCCATGTTGGATCGCAATCCTGACGTCAGGCTAGATCGTCCGTACGAAAAAGGAAAGCGTCAGTTGACGACCCTTATCGTTCGGCGCGACCCCGGTCCTATGCGCCAGGTTGACCTCAGCCTTGCAGCAATCGCGCGTTATTTCAAGTTCAAAATTGTTGGCGCGGCGCGGAATGCGGGTCTGGGTGCGGGTCAGATCGACAGGCGCACGCCGATGCCGGGGCTGGGCATGCCCTGGCTGCCCCGCTCGCGGTAGGGGGTGGTGTGGTAGTGGCTGCGATAGCATTTGGAAAAATGCGACGGGCTGGCAAAGCCGCAGGCCAGCGCGACATTGATCACGCTCATGTCGGTCTGCATCAACAGGTTGCGCGCGCGTTGCAGGCGCAACTCCATGTAATAGCGCTTGGGGCTGCGGTTCAGGTAACGGCGAAACAGCCGTTCAAGCTGACGGGTCGACATGCCGACCTCTTCGGCCAGATCGGCGGGCGACATCGGATCCTCGATGTTCTGCTCCATCATCTGGATGACCTGGCTCAGCTTGGGGTGGCGCACGCCGATCCGGGTGGGGATCGACAGGCGCTGCGTGTCCTGGTCGGTGCGAATCGAGGAATAGATGAGCTGGTCGGCGACCGAGTTGGCCAGG
This sequence comes from Paracoccaceae bacterium, assembly GCA_052387855.1. Classification (GTDB taxonomy): domain Bacteria; phylum Pseudomonadota; class Alphaproteobacteria; order Rhodobacterales; family Rhodobacteraceae; genus CAIYZT01. The sequence goes on along the minus strand of JBQTIT010000020.1, from coordinate 12,938 downwards.
TCCTCGCCATGGTCGGCGGCGATGACCTTGAGCATCAGGTCCAGCGACGAGGTGCCCCCGGCGGTGGACCAGCGGTTGCCGTCGATCACAAAGACCGATTTGGTCAGCGTCACGTCGTCGAATTCCTCGGCAAAGCCGTCCTGGTTTTCCCAGTGGATCGTCGCCTTCCTGCCGTCCAGAAGCCCCGCCTTGGCCAGGGCGTAGGACCCCGTGCAGAGCCCGCCGATCGCGATGCCGCGCCGTGCCTCGCGGCGCAGCCAGTTCAGGATCGACTTGGTGGCGGCCTTGTGAACCTCCATCCCGCCGCAGACCAGCACCGTGTCGTCGCGCCCGACCTCTGCCAGACCGCTGTCCAGCTTGAAGGAGGCCCCGTTCGAGCAGGTGGCCGATGCGCCGTTCTCGCCCACCAGGATCCAGTCATAGGCCTTGCGCCCCAGCATGCGATTGGCGATGCGCAGCGGCTCCAGCGCCCCGGCAAAGGACAGCATGGTGAACTGGTCCAGCAGCAGGAACACGAACCGCCGAACGGCCGTGCCTTTGGGGACCAAGGTAGCCTTTTGGGGGGCGATTGTCATCTTGCGACCGAAAGCGTCGTTATCGGCGCAGTGCTACACCTTTCCCCTTGAAGATCAAGGGCCGCTGCGCTCTATTTTTGAGCGGGGCCTTTGCTTTTGGCGCGCTTTGCCTATAGGGCCCTCGTTACCGCAAACGGAGGATACCATGACCAAGGGTTGGACAAAGTCGGACTGGCGCGCAAGGCCGCGTATCCAGATGCCGGACTATCCGGACGCACAGGCCCTTGTCGAGGTCGAGCGTCAGTTGGCCAAGTATCCGCCGCTGGTCTTTGCCGGCGAGGCGCGGCGGCTGAAGAAGCATCTGGCGCAGGCCGCTGAGGGCAAGGCCTTTCTGCTTCAGGGCGGCGACTGCGCCGAAAGCTTTGCCGAGTTTTCCGCCGACAACATCCGCGACACCTTTCGCGTCATGCTTCAGATGGCGGTGGTGCTGACCTATGGCGCCAAGGTTCCGGTGATCAAGGTCGGCCGCATGGCGGGGCAATTCGCCAAGCCGCGCTCCGCCCCGACCGAGGTGATCGGCGGCGTCGAATATCCGTCCTATCGCGGCGACATCATCAACGGCTTTGACGCCACGGTCGAGGCGCGCCGCCCGGACCCGGCGCGCATGTTGCAGGCCTATACCCAGGCGGCGGCCTCGCTGAACCTGCTGCGGGCCTTTTCGACCGGGGGCTTTGCCGACATCCACCGCGTCCATGCCTGGACGCTGGGTTTTGCCGAGCATGACAAGGCCGAACGCTATCGCGAGTTGTCGGGCCGCATCTCGGACGCGCTGGACTTCATGAACGCGGCCGGCGTCAATGCCGACACCGCCCACACGCTGAGCACGGTCGAATTCTACACCAGCCACGAAGCGCTGCTGCTGGAATACGAAGAGGCGCTGTGCCGGGTGGACAGCATCACCGGGCAGAACGTGGCCGGCTCGGGGCACATGATCTGGATCGGCGACCGCACCCGGCAGCCCGACGGCGCCCATGTGGAATTCGCGCGCGGCGTTTTGAACCCGATCGGGCTGAAATGCGGGCCCACCACCACGGCCGAGGACCTCAAGGTGCTGATGGCCAAGCTGAACCCGGAAAACGAGCCGGGCCGGCTGACCCTGATCGCCCGCTTTGGCGCCGGCAAGGTGGGCGAGCATCTGCCGCGCCTGATCCGGACGGTGCAAGCCGAGGGCGCCAATGTGGTCTGGTCGTGCGACCCGATGCACGGCAACACGATCAAGGCCTCGTCGGGCTACAAGACGCGGACCTTCGAATCGGTGCTGCGCGAGGTGCGCGAGTTCTTTGCCATCCACAAGGCCGAGGGCACCGTACCGGGCGGCGTGCATTTCGAGATGACGGGCAAGGATGTGACCGAATGCACCGGCGGCCTGCGCGCCGTGTCGGACGAAAACCTGGCCGACCGTTATCACACCGCCTGCGATCCGCGCCTGAACGCCAGCCAGTCGCTTGAGCTGGCCTTTCTGGTGGCCGAGGAGCTGTCCTCGCAGAGGGAAGGGCAGCGGCGCGTCGCGCTCTGATCCGGCGGGGCGCGTCAGCGCCCGGTGGGCTCGTCCTGGCGCGAATGGACCAGCCGCAGGACCGTGCCGCGCGGCGCCCTGGCGTCGGCCGGGGCAGGGGTCTCGGGCGTCCGGCGGCGCAGGATGCGCGTGGCGGTCTGGGTGGGAAACAGAATTTCTGTCCTGATCGTGCCGATCGAGAACCGGCGCGGTGCCCGGCCGACCTGGCCCCGGCAGGCCAGCACGCCCAGGGCGAGCATCGGCTCCCCCTCGCCGCCGCGCAGGGGCAAAAGCGTCATCCGCGCACCAAGCGTCGGCCGGCCGATGCTGCGCTCGGCCTCCATCCCCAGATGCAGCGCGGCGGCATCGTCAAAGACGCCTTGCAAGCCGATCTTGACCCGCTCGCGCGAGACCGGCTCGAACAGGGCGGTCAGCGGCATGCCGCGCACATCCATGCCCAAGAGGTCGTGAAACAGGTTGCCGGCAAGGCGAAAGCGGCCATGGCCCGGCGCAACCTGCTCGATCAGGAACACCTGTTCCAGCGCCGAGGCCAGGCCGCGCGGGTCGATGTGCTGGCGCAGCGGCAAGCGGCCATCGATGCGCAGCGATTCCCAATAGGCGCGCACCTGCTGCACGACCGACGGGGCGCCCTGGGGCCCGCCGGCCGCCGGATTTCCGAAATCGCCAAAGACCACCATGGCTTGTCCCCTTTGATCGCGCGGGTGGCGGCGGCACCTGCCCCCCCCCGGGGTGCGGATGCCCTGGCGCGACCCTGTCGCAGTATCGTTAGCAGCTTGTTAATAACATGGGCGCTTGTTTAACGATCGCGGAATCTGCAACCTTGGTAAACGTGGCGGCTGGGGATGACCCCGCGCCGCGCCGGGCCACAAGGAGACATCATGACCGTTTCGATGACCGGCTTTGCCAGCGGCAAGGGCGAGGGTCTGGGCCACGGCTGGACCTGGGATCTGCGGTCGGTCAACGGCAAGGGGCTGGATCTGCGCCTGCGCCTGCCCGACTGGATCGGCGGGCTTGAGGCGGCGCTGCGGGCGGAGCTGATCACGGCGCTGCGGCGCGGCAATGTCAGCCTGACGCTGCGGCTGGACCGTCTTGGCGCCGAGGCGGGGGCAGGGGCCTTTCAGGTGAACCCCGCCGCCCTGTCGGCGGCCCTGCAGGCGTTGTCCCGGATCGAGACGGCGGCGATGGAGCGCGGCGTGAGCCTGCGCGCGGCAACCACGGCCGAGGTGCTGTCCCTGCGCGGCATGGTCGAGACCGGCGCCGCCGAGCCCGATCTGGGCGAGGCGCTGCTGCCGGTGCTGCTGGCCGATTTCGCGCCGGTCCTGTCCGCCCTTTCCGCCATGCGCGCGGCCGAGGGGGCGGCCCTGCGCGCCGTGATCGCGGCCCAGCTTGACCGGATCGCCGCCCTGCACGCCGAGGCGGCGGCCGAGGCGGCGGCGCGGGGACCTGCGCAGGATGCGGCGCTGCGCGAGGCCCTGGCGCGGATCATCGGCCTGGCCGAGGGGCTGGACGAGACGCGCATGATGCAGGAACTGGCGCTGGTCGCGGTCAAGGGCGATGTCACCGAAGAGCTTGACCGCCTGACCGCCCATATCGCCGCCGCCCGCGCCTTGTTGGCCGATCCCGGCGCGGTCGGACGCAAGTTCGACTTCCTGATGCAGGAATTCATGCGCGAGGCCAACACGCTGTGCTCAAAATCCGCCTCGCGGGGGCTGACCCGGATCGGGCTTGACCTGAAAACCGTGATCGATCAGATGCGCGAGCAGGTTCAGAACGTGGAATGACCATGGCGCGGCGCGGGCTTCTTCTCATCCTTTCCTCGCCCTCGGGCGCGGGCAAGTCCACGCTGGCGCGGCGGCTGATGGACTGGGATCCGACCTTGCGCTTTTCGGTCTCGGCCACCACGCGCCCGCCGCGTCCGGGCGAGGCGGAGGGGCTCGAGTATTACTTCAAGTCGCGCGCGGAGTTCGAGGCGATGGTGCGGGCGGGCGAGATGCTGGAGCATGCCGAGGTCTTCGGCAATCTCTACGGCTCGCCCCGCGCGCCGGTAGAGGCGGCGATGCTGGCCGGGCGCGACACGCTTTTCGACATCGACTGGCAGGGTGGCCAGCAGATCCGCAACTCGGCCCTGGGGCGGGATGTGGTTTCGGTCTTTGTGCTGCCGCCCTCGATTGCCGCGCTGGAACAGCGCCTGCGCGGGCGGGCGCAGGACAGCGAGGCGGTGATCGCCGGGCGCATGGCCCGCTCGCGCGACGAAATCAGCCATTGGGCGGAATATGACTATGTCATTATCAACCGTGACCTTGACGCCGCCTTTGCCGAACTGGTCACCATCCTGTCGGCCGGGCGGCTGCGCCGTGACCGCCAGCCCGACTTGGCCGATTTCGTGCGCGGCCTGAACAAGGAGTTCGACGCCCGATGATCTTTGCCCTTGACGGAATCGTGCCGCAGGTCCACCCCACGGCCTGGATCGCGCCGACCGCCGTGCTGATCGGCAAGGTCGTGGTGGGCGCCCATGCCAACATCTGGTTCGGCGCGGTGCTGCGCGGCGACAACGAGGAAATCACCGTCGGCCCCGGCAGCAACGTGCAGGAAAACGCCGTGCTGCACACCGACATGGGCTATCCCCTGACCATCGGCGCCGATTGCACCATCGGGCACAAGGCGATGCTGCACGGCTGCCAGATCGAGGATGGCTGCCTGATCGGCATGGGCGCGACGCTGCTGAACGGCGCGCGCATCGGCGCGGGAAGTCTGGTCGGCGCCTGCGCGCTGGTGACCGAGGGCAAGGCGATTGCGCCGGGATCGCTGGTGATGGGGGCGCCGGGCCGCGTGGTCAGGGCGCTGGATGGCGCCGCGCAGGACAGGATCCTGGCCTCGGCGGCGGGCTACAGGGCCAATGCGGCGCGGTTCGCGGCGGGGCTTTCAGAGCCGGGCTGACAAGAAAAAGGGGGCCAGAAGGCCCCCCACGGGTCATGGGCCTGCCCGGGATCAGCCCCAGACGGCCTTGCGCGCGATGCGCTCGGCATCCTCGGGGAAAATGCCGATGTCCAGCGCGATGGCGCGCGGCAGGCGGGCGATCTCGTCGCGGATCGTGCGGTAGGCGGCGCGCTTTGCAACCTCGGCGCGGATGCGGGCAATCAGGGTCTTCATCGTTTCGGTCCTTTCAACCTGCGACCGGATCGGCCCGGATGGCCGCTTCCCTATTCGCATGTCGCTCATATGGGCCGGGGCGCCAGTGGCGACAACCGACGATTCGGGCGGTGGGGCATGCGCCAGACGCATGGCTTGACCGGAAAATGCATGGGGCGCCCGCAGGCGCCCCATTTGAACCCATGCCGACTGGCAAGGTCAGATCAGCTTGCCCATCGCAACGGCGGTGTCCGACATCCGGTTGGAAAAGCCCCATTCATTGTCGTACCAGGACAGGATCGAGACGAAATTGCCCTCCATCACCTTGGTCTGGTCCATGTGGAAGACCGAGGAATGCGGATCGTGGTTGAAATCGGACGAGACCAGCTTTTCGGTCGTATAGCCCAGGATCCCCTTGAGCGGCCCCTTCTCGGCCGCTGCCTTGATCGCGCCGTTGACCTCTTCGACCGAGGTGGCGCGCCTGGCGATGAACTTGAGGTCCACGACCGAGACATTTGGCGTCGGCACGCGCAGCGCGAATCCGTCCAGCTTTCCCTTCAACTCCGGCAGCACCAGGCCCACGGCCTTGGCCGCTCCGGTCGAGGTGGGGATCATCGACAGCGCGGCGGCGCGGCCGCGGTAGAGATCCTTGTGCATGGTGTCCAGCGTCGGCTGGTCGCCGGTGTAGCTGTGGACCGTGGTCATCATGCCGCGCTCGATGCCGATGGTGTCGTTCAGCACCTTTGCAACGGGCGACAGACAGTTGGTGGTGCAAGAGGCGTTCGAGACGACAAGGTCATCGCGCGTCAGGGTGCCATGGTTGACGCCGTAGACGATGGTCTTGTCCGCGCCGTCGCCGGGGGCCGAGATCAGCACGCGCTTGGAGCCGTTTTCAAGATGCGCCAGGCACTTATCCTTGGAGGTGAAGATGCCGGTGCATTCCATCACCACATCGACATCGGACCAGGGCAGATCGGCCGGCGCCCTGATCGCGGTCACCAGCATCCGGCCGCGACCGACGTCGATCCAGTCGGCGCCGGTGGTCACTGTGGCCGGAAAGCGGCCGTGGACGGAATCGTAGCGCAACAGATGCGCATTGGTCTCGACCGGGCCAAGATCGTTGATCGCCACGACCTCGATGTCGGTGCGCCCGGACTCGACAATGGCGCGAAGGACGTTGCGGCCGATGCGGCCGAACCCGTTGATCGCCACTTTGACTGCCATGACCTTCTCCTCGTGCGAATCGGACCTTGGTTTCAGATAGCGCTAACATGACCGGAACAAAAGCGCCTTGCGGTCAGAATGCGCCCTTGGCGCGGCGGCGTCAAAGGATTGTGAGCGTCCGGGGCAGGCGCGCGATCAGTTTCGCCAGAATGTCATGGCGCCGACAAGGTTCATCAGCTTTCGCGCCAGGTACAGCATCCCCTCGCCGCCGTTCAGCACCGCGTCGGCCCCCATGGCCAGGGTGATCGCGATGGCAAGGCCGGCGTAGATCCGATCGTCCAAGCCAAGGCTCCGCTTCAGTGCAGGAGCCGTCCCATCACCGCGGCCACATCGGCCATGCGCGCGGAAAAGCCCCATTCGTTGTCATACCAGGCCAGCACCCGCACGGTGCGCCCGCCCACGACCCGCGTCTGGTCCGGGGCAAAGATACAGGACTGCGGGGTGTGGTTGAAGTCAATGGAAACCTTGGGCTCGGGGTCATAGGCCAGCACCATGCCCATGTGGCCCGCCGCCGCCTCGCGCATGATCTCGTTCACGTCCTGCACGCTGACCGAGCGGCCGGCGACAAAGGTCAGATCCACCGCGCTGACATTGGGCGTCGGCACGCGGATCGACGATCCTTCAAGCTTGCCGGCCAGTTCCGGCAGCACCTCGCCAATCGCCTTGCCGGCGCCGGTGGAGGTGGGGATCATCGCCATCGCGGCGGCGCGGGCGCGGTACAGGTCCTTGTGCCGGCGGTCCAGCGTCGGCTGGTCGCCGGTGTAGGAATGGATCGTGGTCATGATGCCGCTTTCGATGCCGATGGCATCGTTCAGCACCTTGGCCAGCGGCGCCAGACAGTTTGTCGTGCAAGAGGCGTTCGAGACCACCAGATGCGCGGGCAGCAGGGCCCGGTGGTTGACGCCGTAGACCACGGTCAGATCGGCGCGCTTGGCCGGAGCCGACACCAGCACGCGCCGCGCGCCACGCGACAGGTGCACGGCGGCCTTGTCGCGGTCGTTGAACTGGCCGGTGCATTCCAGAACCACGTCGACGCCGCCCCAGTCCAGCGTCTGCGGATCGTAGCTGGACATCACCCGCATCGGGCCGCGCCCGATGTCCATCGTGCCGCCCGCCACCCGGACCGGCCCGCCAAAGCGGCCGTGAACGCTGTCGTATTTCAGCAGATGCGCGTTGGTCTCGATCGGACCGGTGGCGTTGATCGCCACGACCTGCACGTCGTTGCGCCCCGATTCGGCGATATGGGCCAGCGTACACCGCCCGATCCGGCCAAACCCGTTGATTCCGACCGTCACCGTCATCGCGCGCTCCTTGTGTTGCCCAGGGCGGCTATAAGATCGGCCGCGCGGCTTGAAAAGTGCCAAAAGCGCCTTAATTCAACATGTTAGCGATAACCGGGGGATGTTTTCGCTAACGCGGAGGTGGCTTTGCATTTGCCGGGCGAGCCGCTATTGAAACCCAAGCCCAAGGATGGAGCCTGAGATGAGCGGACTTCTGGCGCTGCTGGACGATGTGGCAGCCATTGCAAAGGTGGCGGCGGCCTCGGTCGATGACATCGCGGCGGCGGCGGCCAAGGCGGGGGCCAAGGCCGCCGGCGTGGTGATCGACGATGCGGCGGTGACGCCAAAGTACGTTCACGGCTTTTCGGCCGAGCGGGAACTGCCTATCATCTGGCGCATCGCCCTGGGGTCGGTGCGCAACAAGCTCGTGGTGCTCTTGCCGGGGCTGCTGGCGCTTGACTATTTCCTGCCCGGCGCGATCACGCCGCTGTTGATGCTGGGCGGGGCCTATCTGTGCTTTGAGGGCGCGGAAAAGGTCTTTCACCTGGTCTTTCCCCATGCCGACCACGCGGTCGAGGGGGATTTCGACACCAAGGACCCGGCCCATCTGGAGGAGGAAAGGGTCGCCGGCGCGATCAAGACCGATTTCATCCTGTCGGCCGAGATCATGACCATCGCGCTGGCCACCGTGGAAAGCCCCAGCTTCTGGCTTCAGGCGATCACGCTGGCGGTGGTGGGCATCGCGATCACCGTGGCGGTCTATGGCGCGGTGGCGCTGATCGTCAAGATGGACGACATCGGCCTGCACATGGCCGCGAACCGCAGAACCGCCGCCGCGCGCGCCTTTGGCCGCGGGCTGGTTGCGGCCATGCCGGGGCTGATGGCGCTGTTGTCAGGCGTCGGCACGGCGGCGATGCTGTGGGTCGGCGGGTCCATCGTGCTGCACGGGCTTGAGGTCACGCATCTGTGGGCCTGGCCCTATGAGACGATCCACGCCATCGCCGCGCTGGCCGGGCAGGGGTTTGGCGCCTGGGCGGTACAGGCCGCGCTTGACGGTGTGGTCGGTCTGGCGCTGGGGCTGGCGCTGATCCCCGTGGCCACAAGGGCGATCGGGCCGCTTATGGCCGGTCTGTCGGGCAAGGGCAGGGCGGGCTGAGCGCCTCAGTTTTCGCGGTCGGGCGGCAACAGGCCCAGCCCGCGCAGGTAGATGCCGATGCCGGCCTCCAAGAGATCCTCGGGCGTGTAGGGCGACTTGGCGCCGCTGCCGCGCATGAACAGCTCGACCACCCCGTGGCTCATGGCCCAGATATGGGCCGAGAACATGGTCGCCGGCGGGCGCCGACCGGCCGGCATATGCTGGCTGAGCCCCTCGGCCGCACGCTCCAGCACGCCGCGGGCGCGGGCGGCGACCAGGGCCAGATCGGGATGGGCGTTCAGGTTCAGCCCGGCCTCGAACATGGCCATGTAATGGCCCGGATACTTGCGGGCAAAGGCCAGATAGGCCCGCCCCGTCGCCTCGAACGCCGCCAGCGCCGAAGGCTTGCCGCCGCCATAGGCGAATTCCATCAGGGCGGCAAAGATGTCAAAGCCCTGCCGGGCCACCTCGGCCAAAAGCTCGTCGCGCCCCGCGAAATGGCGATAGACTGCCGCCGGGGTCACGCCGGCCGCCTTGGCCGCCTCGGACAGGGTAAAGCCGTTCGGGCCCTGCTGCGCGATCAGCGCCAGCGAGGCCTCGATCAGGGCCTGGCGCAGGTTGCCGTGATGGTAGCCGCTTTTCACCTCCCCCTCACCGCGCCGGGTCCGTCTGCCGGATCGCGACGCCGCCGCAGATCGTGCGGTCGATCGGGCCGATGGCCCCGGTGTCGCGCCCCTTGTAGTCGACCGCCATCAGCACGGTCTGGATCGCGGCGATCCTTGCCCGCCGCTTGTCGTCCGACAGGATCACGGTCCAGCGGGCATCGTCGAAATCCGACCGTTCCATGGTCTCGTCGATGGCGTCGCAATAGGCGTCCCATTTGGAAAGCCCGTCCACGTCGATCTGGCTGAGCTTCCATTGCTTCAAGGGATCGCTCTCTCGCGCGAGAAAGCGGCGAAGCTGTTCGGCCTGCCCGACCTCGAGCCAGAGCTTGACCAGCGTGATCCCCTCGCCGGTGATCATCCGTTCGAAATCGGGCAGTTGGGCAAAGAACTTTTCCCGCTGCGGCGGGGTGCAAAAGCCGAAGACATGTTCGATCATGGCGCGGTTGTACCAGGAGCGGTCGAACATCACCATCTCGCCGCGCGCCGGCAGCCAGTCGACGTAGCGCTGAAAGTACCATTGGCCGGCCTCGCGCTCGGTCGGTTTGGACAGGGCGGCCACAGCGGCGTTGCGCGGATTAAGATTGGCCCGCATCGCGTTGATCGTGCCCCCTTTTCCGGCGGCATCGCGACCTTCGAACACCACGACCAGGCGCTGGCCGGTGGCGCGGATGTCGGCCTGCATGCGGCTCAGCTCGATCTGGAGCGCGTGCATGTGCGCCTCGAAGGGGGCCGATTTCAGCATGGATCTATAGGGAAAGCCGGGGGTCAGGATGTCGTCCTTGCCCGCGCCCTTGATGGCGGCGCGCACCGGCTTGGGCGCGCTTTCCCGATAGAAGCGGGATATTGCACCGTCAAAGGGCAGGTCCATGATCTCTCCTGTCAGCTTTGCGCCAGTATGACCATCGGCGGCGCGGGCGCAATCGCGGGCAAGGGTCAGCGGCCGATCTGGCCGGGGTCAAAGGGCGTGCCCTGATAGATCTCGTTGATCCAGTTGCCGTAAAGCAGGTGCGCATGGCTGCGCCAGCGGTTGAGCGGCGGCAGCGCGGGATTGTCGTGCGGGTAATAGTTCATCGGCACGTTGATGGGTGTGCCATTGGCCACGTCGCGGTCATATTCCTGCTTCAGCGTGTCGCTGTCATATTCGAAGTGGTTGAAGATATAGAGCGCGCGGTGCCCCGGATCCTCGACCAGGCAGGGCCCGGTCTCGGGGCTGCCCAGAAGCGTGCGCAGACCGGGCGCGCCGTCGATCTCGTCCTGGCGCATCTCGGTCCAGCGGCTGACGGGGATGACGAATTCATCCGAAAACCCGCGCAGATAGGGCGAGGTCGGGGCCATGTTGGCCTGCGGAAAGCAGCCAAAGGCCTTGGCCGTCAGCATGTGCTTTCGCACGCCGTGGAAATGGTTGATCATCGCCATGCCGCCCCAGCAGACGCCAAAGGTGGAATGGACATGGCCTTGCGTCCAGTCCATCACCTGGCACAGCTCGTCCCAGTACGACACCTCTTCGAACGGCAGATGCTCGATCGGTGCGCCGGTGATGATCAGCCCGTCGAATTTCTCGCCGCTGTCGGCCACTTCGGCGAAGGGGCGGTAAAAGGTCTCCATATGCTCGGCGGCGGTGTTGCGGGTCTGATGCTCGCTCATCCGGATCAGCGAGAGGTCGATCTGCAAGGGCGTCGCGCCGATCAGCCGGGCGAACTGGTTTTCGGTCTGAATCTTCTTGGGCATCAGGTTCAGAAGGCCGATATGCAGGGGGCGGATGTCCTGATGGGCGGCCCGGTCCGGCGACATGACCATGACGCCCTCACGCGAGAGCACGTCAAAGGCTGGCAGGTTTTCGGGCAGGGTAATGGGCATCTGGGGTTCTCATGGGGCGCCGGAAGGCGCAGTTAGGATGTCCGCGCGCGCCGTTCAAGCGCCGCGCCGATCAGATCGTCGAAATCGGACTGGCTGGCCACCGCTGCCGCCTCTTCGGCGGTCACGGTAATGCCCCAGCGGGACATGGCGGCATAGCGCGGCTGGCGACTGTCCAGCAGGCGCGCATAGCCAAAGCGCAGAAAGGCGTCGGGGTCGACCTTGTGGGCCGGCTTGCCCTCGGCCGCCAGAAACTCGGCCCAGACCTGCGCCAGAAAGGCGGGGCGGTAGTACATCGGCTTGGGCGCGCGGTCGAAACGGCGGCAAAGCTCGGCCTTGTGGTCGTCCGAGCCCCTGATCCAGACCGGCAGGTGATGCGCCGCAAGCTCGCGCATCACCGGATCGGCGGCGTTCTCGGCCTCGACCACCTCGCAGATCGAGCCGGAGGTGTCGCAGACGAAATTCGGATAGCCGTACAGATCGACCGCGCGCGCCATGAAACGGGTGGTGTCCAGCATGGCGCTGATCTCGGCCTGGCGGTGCTGGTCCTGCCGGCGCTGGTATTCGGCAAAGGGCAGACCGCCCCTGGACTTGTCGCCGGGCTTGCCCAGGTAGGTGGACAGCGGCGCGAGGTTGTCGAAGGTGATGTTCGAGGTGATGTAGACGCTGTCCGAAAGCAGAAGCTCGCGCAGGAGCGGCACGCGCATCGCCTGGCGCTTGAAGTTGTCGGCGATGTATTCGTTCATGTAGCGCGTGCCGATCCGGTAATCGACCGAGTAGTGAAACCAGCCCCCCGCCTCGCGCAGGAGGTTCGACAGGCGGGTCTTGCCAAGGCCCGACATGCCGAACAGCAGCACCCGCTTGCGCGGAGCGGCACGATAGGCGGCGCCGGAGGGATAGATCGGCTTGGGCGGCATGGCGGTTCCTCGGTGGCCTCGGCCCAGACTTAGCCGAAAAGGATTTGCCCCGCCAGCCGGGGCGGGGCTGGCTGGGGGGCGTCTTTGGGGGCGACAGGAAGAGGCCCTGCGCGGGCCGGTCGGGGCCTGTCCTGTTTCGCCCGGGCACGCCCGACTTGGCCGAGGCCTTCGCCGAGGTCATGCGAAGGCCCGTCAACATCCCCGGCCGAGGGCCCCAAAGGCCCTCGGCCAGCGCCTGCCCTTCCCCTGGCAGGCGCTTCGCGCCAGCCAGGTCAGGCGCCGGCCTCTGTCGTCTATGCGGTACCGGCTGTGCCGCACCGTTCCCACACGGGCGGGGAAACGCGATGCGTTACCCCTACCGCCCGACTTGGGCCGAGGCACCAGCCGAGGTCATTCGGGACGTATGCGGCAATCCCGCCGAGGGCCCCACAGGCCCTCGGCCAGCGCCCGACCCCCGCAGGGAGGGCGCTCCACGCCCTACGGGTCGGGCGCTGGCCTCAGCGGTCTCATGCGGAACCGGTTTACCCGCAACCGTTCCCACACGGGCGGGGAAACGCGGTGCGTTTCCTTCTCCGCCCGACTTTGACCGAGGCCATCGCCGAGGTCATGCGAGCCGCAAGCTCCATCCCCGGCCGAGGGCCCC
>JBQTIT010000019.1:0-10780 GCA_052387855.1 Paracoccaceae bacterium | reverse complement strand
CCCCATGCCGCCCATGGCGGACAACCACCCGCTGTGGTCTACTTCAACGCAACCCAAATCCATCAGCAGGTGCAGGCAGTAGCTTAAATCAACCGGAAATCTGTCCAAGAGTTGGGGAGTAGCTCAGTCACAATCAAGAACGAGTGCGCCCCCCATGGAAATAGGGCATCGATATCCCGATTCATAACCAAGACCTCATTCCCCCCCGGATCGCTCCCATTCACCGGGTCCCCACCGGCATAGGCGTAGCGGTTGGTCCCCACGCCGGGCTGGGTGACCTCCCACCAGTCGGGCTGGGTGAACATGCCGAGCTTCGGATCATAGTACCGCGCGTTCAGATATTGAAGCCCCGCCTCCGCATCCAGCCGCTCGCCGATATAGCTGCGGCTCTCGGGCGTGCTCGCCGCGCTGCGCTCATTGACGTTGGCCGGGTCGGTGACGCCAGCATTGCGCCAGGTGAGCTGGACATCGTCCCAGTTGCCGTAGGGATTGTAGATCGTCCGCTCCACCTTGGCCCCGGCAGAACTGGTCACCCCGCGAACAGAGCCCTGGGCGTCGTGGTGGACCACGGTCCAGTCATAGGCGGTGGAGAGCGGGGTGGTATAGGACAGGCGGATGGAGGGGAGCGGCGTGACAAAGAACTGCTCCGTCGATCCAGCCCGCCAGTTGCGAGCCTCCAATGCACCGGCATAAAGCGTGACGCCGGCGCCGGTGATCGTCTGCGCCGGTGATCGTCTGCGCCGGGCAGGTGGTGCCGGTGGTGCTGATCCTCTTCAGCCGCGAGCCATCGGCGCCGTAGACGTAGCAGGTCAGCTTGGCGGCGAGGGCAACCGACAGCGGCCGGTTTTCGGCGTCATAGGTGATGACCTTGCCGCCAGGGCCGTTGAGCATGTTGCCATTGGCGTCATAGGCAAGTTGAACTGTGCCGACCTTGCCCGGGGCGTGGAGGGGGTGCTGGTCGGCAACAAGGGGCCAGACATCCTAAACCGAATCCAGCGGACTTCGGAGAGTGTCCGCTATCTCTTCCAGAACTTCATGCAAATGATGGGAATTGGAAGTGTGATGGCTGTCAATTCCAGAAACTTTCGAGAATACGCCAAGTACTCCGGACTTGGTGAATACTCCGCATCAATTCGAGAATAAATTCCAACCGCCCAGAACATTAAAGTGACAACCTCCACCCTCCAATCCCAGGCAACATAACTCATCAGCCCAACTACCACCGCAGCGCAGAAAATTATGAAAAAGAAAGGCAAAAACAAGAGATAGTCACCGCCACTCGAAGGGACAACATTGCCCAATATTAACGCCGCAGACGCCTCTAGAACCACGTAGGCAGCAACCACTTTCACTGCCGATCTAAGTTGACCTGAGATGCGCATGTTCACCGTCGCCCTCCAAAATCATACCACCTATCAAAATAGCTCGCCGGCAATGGGGATCGTGTCCCCGGGTCTCGTCCGGGCATGCCAAGAACACCCCTGGGATAGTTAATCGATCCAGCGCGCACCGCAACAGTGGCTGCAAACCCATTGCTGTTGTAGCCTTCGCCTGGCATCAGTGAGGGAAGAGCCTGGTATGGAGCGGAATCGTCGTAGCTATCGAAAGCGTCCAATATGGCCTTCTCTAGATCAGAATTCTCATGGCCCGTCTCATTGGCCAGTGTATCCGATAGTTCAGGACTCAATTCAGTCCTGCCCTCATCTGTCAAGAACGCTTTGAACGAAGCTATATCGGAAGCCTGGTCGGTTAGTTTGAATAGAATATTCGCGCCAAAGGTCTGGCTTTCGTAGTTTCCGGTTTGATCTCCGGAGAGTATCGCAGCAAAAAAACTTCCACCCGTCTCAACTCCAGGAACACGTCCTAGCGGATTATCGTAGCTGTGAAAATACTTCATGTATGGTTTTCCAAACTGGTCGGAGGTCTTGGCCGTTACGATCAAGAAGGAGTGCCGGCCCACACCCAGTGTACGAATACCATTGTCCAGATCGCGGTTCATTGCAAACACCTCATTCCCCCCCGGATCGCTGCCATTCACCGGATCCCCGCCCGCTTGAGGATAGCGGTTGGTCCCGACCCCTGGCTTTGTCACCTCCCACCAGTCGGGCTGGGTGATCGACGAGGATTAGAAAACAGTCCGGGGGACTGTTTTCCCGAGGAAGGCCAAGCTTCGGATCATAGTACCGCGCGTTGAGTGAAGCGGGATCAGAAAACAGTCCGGGGGACTGTTTTCCCCGCTGAAAGGAGCCCCGCATCCGCATCCAGCCGCGCGCCGATATAGCTGCGGCTTTCGGGCGTGCTGGCCGCGCTGCGCTGCGGGTGGGGGCACAGGTCAAAGGCCGCCAACCCGGGGGGTGGCGGCCTTTTGATCTGGAGCGGGCGAAGGGATTCGAACCCTCGACCCTAACCTTGGCAAGGTTATGCTCTACCCCTGAGCTACGCCCGCACTCCGTTCGCGCTGACTAGCCGAAGTTCCGGGCAAGGGCAAGCGGGTTTAGCGCGGGACGGGGACGATCCTTGCCAGCAGCGCCTCGATCGGCGGGATGGCGACGATCGAGCGTTTGGGGCTGTCGGGCAGGTTCAGCCCCAGAAGCGCGTAGCCGTGGACGGCGGTCCAGACCGCGGTCTCGATCACCGGGTCGGGCTGGCCGGTGGCCGAAAAGGGCAGGCAGGCCTCGCGCAGGACCTGATAGGCGGCGAGCGAGGCGGTCATCACCTCGGGGTCGTTGCGGTCGACCTCGGGGTTGACAAAGATCAGATGGAACAGGCCGGCGCGGGTCAGGGCAAAGTCCAGATAGCCCTGCGCGACGCCAAGCAGCGCGGCAAAGGCGCCGGGCGGGGCCAGGTCGCGCCGCAGGGTCATCGCCTGGGCGAAGTCGCGATAGGCGCGGGCGGCCATCGCGGTCAGGAGCCCGCCCAGACCGTCGAAGTGATGCGCCGGCGCCGCGTGCGACACGCCGGCCCGCGCCGCCGCGCGGCGGAGCGTCAGGGCCGGAGTGCCGCCCTCGATCAAGAGCGCCAGGCCGGCTTCGATCAGCGCCTGGCGCAGGTTGCCGTGGTGGTGCGGTGGCGGGGCGGTCATGGGGCTTTGTGCCGCGATGGCTTGACAGTGTCAAGATTATTGCTATGGTGCCCTATCTTTACACTGTCAAGGATATGGAAATGACACGGCTGCCCCGCATCGGCGCGACGTTCCTGCTCTGGACCCTCAGCCCCTTGATCGCGGTCATCTCGCTGCGGTTCCTGTTCGCGCCCCTGCAGGAGGTGATGGCGCACATGGCCCACTACCTGCCCGAGGTGCCGCTGGCGCTGTATGCCCATATCATCGGCGGCCCGCTGGCGCTGGTGCTGGCGCCGTTCCAGCTTTGGCGGGGCCTGCGCGCGGCCCGTCCACGTCTGCACCGGGCCCTGGGCTATGCCTATGTGGCCTCGGTCGTGCTGGCCGGGGCGGGGGCGCTGGTGATGCTGCCGCATTTCCTGGGCTCGCCTTTCGCCGCCACGGGCTTTGCCGCGCTGGCGGTGCTGTGGATCGGCTTTACCCTGCGCGGGGTGGCGCTGGCGCGGGCGGGGGCGCGGGTGGCGCACCGGCGGTTCATGCTGCGCTCGGTCGCGCTGACGCTGGCGGCGGTCACGCTGCGGCTGATCATGCTGCCGTTGATGGAGCAGGGCTGGACGGTGGTGGAAACCTACGAGGTCACCGGCTGGGCCGCCTGGCTGCCCAACCTTGCGCTTATGGAGATCTACATCCGCGCCAAAAGCAAAAGGGCCCCTGCGTGAGGGGCCCCTGCTGCGGTTCAACTGGAGCGGGCGAAGGGATTCGAACCCTCGACCCTAACCTTGGCAAGGTTATGCTCTACCCCTGAGCTACGCCCGCACCCTTTGAACGAGGCCGGATTTAGGGGCAGGCGCGTGCCGCTGCAAGGGGAAAACGATGCCTTGCGGCGATTTTCTGGCCGGCGGGGGCACGGGGGTTTTCCACCCCCGGGCGGGGCCGGGCGGCCCCGCCTCCCCCGGAGGGATATTTGGGCAGAGAAGAAGCCGGACGGGGCGCGCTATTCCAGTTCGACCAGCAGGTCCTTGGCGTCGATCTGGCTGCCGGGATGGACGTGCAGCGCCTTGACCACGGCGTCGCGGTCGGCGTGGATGCCGGTTTCCATCTTCATCGCCTCGATCGTCAGGAGAAGATCGCCCGCCTTGACCCTTTGCCCCGCCACCACGCCGACCGAGGCGATCGCCCCCGGCATCGGCGCGCCGATGTGGCGCGGATTGCCCTCGGTCGCCTTGGGCTTGGCGGCGGTCTTGGCCTTGACGGCGCGGTTCGGCACGCGGATCACGCGCGGCTGGCCGTTCAGCTCGAAAAAGACCTTGACCTCGCCGTCATCGGTGGTCTCGCCCACGGCTTGCAGGCGGATCTCAAGCGTCTTGCCGGGCTCGATCTCGGCCGTGACCTCTTCGCCGGGCTGCATGCCGTAGAAGAAAGCCCGGGTCGGCAGGGTGCGCACCGGGCCATAGAGCTTGTGGCGGCCCATGTAGTCGAGAAAGACCTTGGGATACATCAGATAGCCGTTCAGGTCCTCGTCATCGACCTTGAAGCCGTTCAGCTCCTTGGAGACCTTCTTGCGGACCGCCTCCAGATCGACCGGTTCCATGCCGGCGCCGGGGCGCGCGGTCAGCGGCGGCTCGCCCTTGAGCACCTTTTTCTGGATGGCGGCGGGCCAGCCGCCATGGGGCTGGCCGAGGTTGCCCCTGAGCATGTCGACGACCGATTCGGGGAAGGAGACCTCGGTGGCGGGATCCTCGACTTGGGCGCGGGTCAGGTTCTGCGCCACCATCATCAGGGCCATGTCGCCCACAACCTTGGACGAGGGCGTGACCTTGACGATGTCGCCGAACATCCGGTTGGCGTCGGCATAGGCCTGGGCGACCTCGTGCCAGCGTTCCTCCAGCCCCAGGCTGCGGGCCTGGGCCTTGAGATTGGTGAACTGGCCGCCGGGCATCTCGTGCAGATAGACCTCGGAGGCGGGGGCGGGAAGGCCGGATTCGAAGGCGGCGTACTGGCCGCGCACGGCTTCCCAGTAGTTGGAAATCTCGCGGATCGCGGCGATGTCGAGCCCGGTGTCGCGGTCGGTGTGGCGCAGCGCCTCGACGATCGAGCCGAGGCAGGGCTGCGAGGTGCCGCCCGAAAAGGCGTCCATCGCGGCGTCGATCGCATCGACACCCGCCTCGCAGGCGGCAAGGACCGTGGCGGCGGCGGCGCCCGAGGTGTCGTGGGTGTGGAAATGCACCGGCAGGCCGATTTCCTGCTTCAGCGTCCGGATCAGCAGCCGCGCGGCGGCGGGCTTCAACAGGCCGGCCATGTCCTTGAGCCCCAGCACATGCGCGCCGGCGCCCTTCAGCTCGCGGGCGCGTTCGACGTAGTATTTCAGGTCATACTTGGCCCGCGCCGGGTCCAGCATGTCGCCGGTGTAGCAGATCGTGCCTTCGCAGAGCTTGTTCGCCTCCAGCACCGCGTCCATGGCGACGCGCATGTTTTCGGTCCAGTTCAGGCTGTCGAAGACGCGAAAGACGTCAACGCCGGTGATCGCAGCCTGCTTGACAAAGGCGCGCACCACGTTGTCGGGATAATTGGTGTAGCCGACCCCGTTCGAGGCGCGCAGCAGCATCTGCGTCATCAGGTTCGGCATGGCGGCGCGCAGATCGCGCAGGCGCTGCCAGGGGCATTCCTGCAAGAAGCGGTAGGCGACATCAAAGGTCGCCCCGCCCCAGCATTCGACGCTGAAGAGTTGCGACAGGTTGGCGGCATAGGCGGGCGCCACCTTGATCATGTCGATCGACCGCATCCGGGTGGCCAGCAGCGATTGGTGCCCGTCGCGCATCGTGGTGTCGGTGATCAGGACCTTTTTCTGCGCCTTCATCCAGTCGGCGACCGCCTGCGGGCCCTTTTGTTCCAGAAGGTTGCGGGTGCCCATCGGCGGCTCGGCCCGCAGGGCGGGCAGGCGCGGCGCGCGCGCCTCGGCATGGGGCTTGGGCCGGCCGGCGGTCTCGGGATGCCCGTTGACCGTGATGTCGGCGATGTAGATCAAGAGCTTGGTCGCCCGGTCCCGCCGCTTCTTGAAGGCAAAGAGCGCCGGGGTCGTGTCGATGAACTTGGTGGTATAGGTGTTGTCCAGAAAGGTCGGGTGTTTCAGCAGGTTGATCACGAATTCGATGTTCGTGGCCACGCCGCGGATGCGGAATTCGCGCAGGGCGCGGTCCATGCGCGCGATGGCCTTTTCGGGCGTCTGGGCATGGGCGGTGACCTTGACCAGAAGGCTGTCGTAATAGCGGGTGATGACCCCGCCCGCATAGGCCGTGCCGCCGTCCAGCCGGATGCCGTTGCCGGTGGCCGAGCGGTAGGCGGTCAGGCGGCCGTAGTCGGGGATGAAGTTGTTGAGCGGGTCCTCGGTCGTCACGCGGCACTGCACGGCATGGCCGTTCAGCCTGACCTCGGACTGGCTGGCGACGCCGGTGGCCTCGGGCAGGGCCTTGCCCTCCTCGATCAGGATCTGGGCCTGCACGATGTCGATGCCCGTCACCTCTTCGGTGACGGTATGTTCGACCTGAACGCGGGGGTTCACCTCGATGAAATAGAATTTGCCGTCGTCCATATCCATCAGGAACTCGACGGTGCCGGCGCATTCATAGTCGACATGGGCGCAGATGCGGCGGGCCATCTCGCAGACCTCGGCGCGCTGGGCCTCGGTCAGGTAGGGGGCGGGGGCGCGTTCGACCACCTTCTGGTTGCGCCGCTGCACGGTGCAGTCGCGCTCCCACAGGTGCCAGACGTTGCCCTGCTTGTCGCCGAGGATCTGCACCTCGACGTGGCGCGCGCGCAGGATCATCTTTTCCAGATAGCCCTCGCCGTTGCCAAAGGCGGCCTCGGCCTCGCGCCGGCCTTCGAGCACCTTCTGCTCAAGCTCGTCCTCGGACAGGATCGGGCGCATGCCGCGCCCGCCACCGCCCCACGAGGCCTTGAGCATCAGGGGATAGCCGACCTCGGCCGCCTGCCGCTTGATCAGGGCCATGTCGGCGCCCAGAACCTCGGTCGCGGGAATGACCGGCACCCCGGCCTCGACCGCGACACGCCGGGCCGAAGCCTTGTCGCCCAGCGCGCGCATCGTCTCGGCGCGCGGGCCGATGAAGGTGATGCCGGCCTGATCGCAAGCCTCGACGAAATCGGGGTTTTCGGACAGAAGGCCATAGCCGGGGTGGATGGCGTCCGCCCCGGCGGCCTTGGCCACGCGGATGATGTCGGGGATCGACAGGTAGGCCCCGACCGGCGAAAGGCCGGTGCCGATCAGATAGGCCTCGTCCGCCTTGAAGCGGTGCAGCGACAGCTTGTCTTCCTCGGCATAGACCGCCACCGTCTTTTTGCCCATCTCATTCGCGGCCCGCATGACGCGGATGGCGATTTCGCCGCGGTTGGCGATCAGGATCTTCTGGAAATCGGGCATGGGCAGACCTCGTCCGGGACTTGTGTCGATGCTCTCGGTCGCGCACTCTAGACATGCTGCAGCGCAGCGCAAGGTCTGCTTTCGCCACTTTCCGCGCGATATCCGACCGTCCCCTGCCGGGGCGGGGCGCATCGTCGCCGGCCGCGCCCCGGGCCCGGGCGGGCAAAGGGACATCCCTGGGCCATTCGGCCGCTTCCGGTGTCCTTGCGCGCCCAAGCCGGGGCATCGGGGTGGGCAGGGGCGCGCTGGGAACAATCGCAGAACATGGCTTTTCCTGCGCCGCAATCCCCGCTAGGCTGCGCGCATGAACGACGGGCCTGAAACCTCGCTTTCCGCCTCGGCACTGCCGCTGAGCCAGCGCGCCCTTGGCGCGCGCCCGGCGCCCTATCTGGACGATCTGAACCCCGCCCAGCGCGCGGCGGTGGAGGCGCTGGACGGCCCGGTCCTGATGCTCGCGGGGGCCGGGACGGGCAAGACCCGGGCCCTGACCGCGCGGCTCGTGCACCTGCTGCAAATGGGACGCGCGCGGCCGAACGAAATTCTTGCCGTGACCTTCACCAACAAGGCCGCACGCGAGATGAAATTGCGCGTCGGCCGGCTTCTGGGCGAGGCGGCAGAGGGCATGGCCTGGATGGGCACCTTCCATTCGCTCTCGGTCAAGATCCTGCGCCGGCATGCCGAACTGGTGGGGCTGAAGTCGAACTTCACCATCCTGGACACAGACGACCAGTTGCGGCTGCTCAAGCAGCTTATCACCGCCGCGAACATCGACGAAAAGCGCTGGCCGGCCCGTCTACTGGCCGGGATGATCGACGGCTGGAAAAACCGCGCGCTGACGCCTGACCGCGTGCCCTCGTCCGAGGCGTCCGCCTTTGGCAACCGCGGGACCGAGCTATACGAGCAGTATCAGGACCGCCTGCGCACGCTGAACGCCACCGATTTCGGCGATCTTCTCTTGCATTGCGTGGTGATCTTTCAGCGCCATCCCGACATCCTGCAGCAATACCAGCGCTGGTTCCGCTATATCCTTGTGGACGAATATCAGGACACCAACATCTGCCAGTATCTCTGGCTGCGGCTCTTGGCGCAGGCGCATCGGAACATCTGCTGCGTCGGGGACGACGACCAGTCGATCTATGGCTGGCGCGGGGCCGAGGTGGGCAATATCCTGCGGTTCGAAAAGGATTTTCCCGGCGCGCAGGTGATCCGGCTGGAGCAGAATTACCGCTCGACCCCGCATATCCTTGCCGCTGCCTCGGGCGTGATCGCGCGGAACGAGGGACGGCTGGGCAAGACCCTGTGGACCGAGGCGCAGGAGGGCGAAAAGCTGCGCCTGATCGGCCACTGGGACGGCGAGGAAGAGGCGCGCTGGATCGGCGAAGAGATCGAAGGCTTGCAGCGGGGCTCGTCACCGGTCGCAAAAAGGCGAATGAATGTAAGGTCGAATTCGAGGCAACAAGAATTGGATCGGCGGTCGAAAGGTGGCGCGGTTTCATCGAATCCAAGTGGTGACATTCACGAGATCAACTTATTGCGTGCGGAAAGTTTGACGCCGGAAGGTCGGGGAAACCATCCTCTGCCGGGCGACTTTGGTCTTGAAGAGATGGCGATTCTGGTGCGCGCCAGCCACCAGATGCGCGCTTTCGAGGACCGGTTCCTGACCATCGGGCTGCCTTACCGCGTGATCGGCGGGCCGCGATTCTATGAGCGGGCCGAGATTCGCGACGCCATGGCCTATTTTCGCCTCGCCGTCTCGCCCGACGATGATCTGGCCTTTGAGCGGGTGGTCAACCTGCCCCGGCGCGGGTTGGGGGACAAGGCCATGCAGATGATCCAGCGCGCGGCGCGCGAGGCGGAGACGGGCCTTTTGGGCGGGGCGCGGGCGCTTTTGGCGGCTGGCGGAATCGGCGGCAGGGGCGCGGGGCAGTTGCGCATCTTCTGCGATGCGGTGGAACGGTGGCACGGCGCGATCCTCCGCCCCGGCTCCAGCCATATCGAGCTGGCCGAGACGATCCTGGATGAAAGCGGCTACACCGGGATGTGGCAGAACGACAAGACGCCCGAGGCGCCGGGGCGGCTGGAGAACCTCAAGGAACTGGTCAAGGCGCTGGAGCAGTACGGCAGTCTTCAGGACTTTCTGGAACATGTCGCGCTGATCATGGACAATGACAGCGAAGAGGCCGAGGAAAAGGTCTCGATCATGACGCTGCACGCCGCCAAGGGGCTGGAATTTCCGGTGATCTTTCTGCCCGGCTGGGAAGAGGGGCTGTTCCCCAGCCAGCGCAGCATGGACGAGAGCGGGCAAAAGGGGCTGGAGGAAGAGCGCCGGCTTGCCTATGTCGGCATCACGCGGGCCGAAGAGCTGTGCACCATCTCCTTCGCCTCGAACCGGCGGGTCTATGGGCAATGGCAAAGCCAGCTTCCCTCGCGCTTCATCGACGAGTTGCCGCCCGAGCATGTCGATGTGCTGACCCCGCCCGGGCTTTACGGTGGCGGCTTTGGCGCGTCGGCCAGCACCGGGTTTGGCGGCTCGGCTTTGCATGAGCGGGTCGGGCGGGCCGATGTCTACAACTCGCCCGGCTGGCGCCGGATGCAAGAGCGGGGGCCGTCGCGCACCGTCGCCCAGCCGCGCGAGGCGGCGGGGCTGGTGATCGACGCCGAGGCGCTGTCGCCCTATGGCATCGGCGAGCGGGTGTTTCACCAGAAGTTCGGCTATGGCGAGATCATGGGCATCGAGGGCGACAAGCTGGAGATCGAGTTCGACCATGCCGGGGCAAGGAACGTCGTCGCGCGCTGGGTGGTGCCGGCGCATCAGGTGGGCGAGGTGCAGTCCTGATCGGGGACGCGCCCTGACGGGCGGACAAGGCGGGTAGTCATCGGCCCCTGGCGGGCGCTGGCCTCTGGTGTGAGCGGGGAATTCGCCACCCGGGCTGGTTCCAACACGGGCGGGAAAACGCGGGGCATTTCCTTTTCCCGCCCTGCCCCGCCTTGGCCGAGGCCATCGCCGAGGCCATGTGGGACCTGTGCCGCAATCCGGCCGAGGGCCCCAAAGGCCCTCGGCCAGCGCCTGCCTACCCTGCCCGCCCACGGGGCGGGCGTTCTTCGGGGAAAAGGTCCACTGGACCTTTTCTGATCCCTCATCACCCCCCGGCAGGCGCTTTGCGCCAGCCAGGTCAGGCGCTGGCCTCTGGTGCGAGGGCGGAACCGGTTGTGCCGCACCGTTCCCTCACGGGCGGGAAAACGCAGTGCGTTGTCCTTTTCGCCCGAATTGACCGAGGCCATCGCCG
>JBQTIT010000018.1:0-165503 GCA_052387855.1 Paracoccaceae bacterium | reverse complement strand
GGCCAGAAATGGCCGAGGCCATCGCCGAGGTCATGCGGGACGGTTGCCGCAATCCGCCGAGGGCCCCAAAGGCCCTCGGCCCGCGCCTGCCCACCCGGCCCGCCCACGGGGCGGGCGTTCTTCGGGGAAAAGGTCCACTGGACCTTTTCTGATCCCTCATCACCCCCCGGCAAGCGCTTCGCGCCAGCCAGGTCAGGCGCTGGCCTCTGTCGTGAGGGCGGGACCGGTTGTGCCGCACCGTTCCCACACGGGCGGGAAAACGCGGTGCGTTTTCCTTTTCGCCCGAATTGGCCGAGGCACCAGCCGAGGTCATGCAAAGGCCCGTCAACATCCCCGGCCGAGGGCCCCAACGGCCGTCGGCCAGCGCCCGACCCCCCCAGGGAGGGCGCTCCACGCCCTCCGGGTCGGGCGCCGGCCTCTGTAACGATGCGGAACCGGTCACCCGGACACGCTCCCACCCGGGCGGGAAAACGCGGTGCGTTTCCTGATCCGCCCCGCCAGACCTGGCCGAGGCACTGACCGAGAGGTCAGGCGAGGGCCCGTCAACATCCCGCCCAGCGCCCACCGATTGCCCTGGCCGGCCTTGGCCCCTCGGCTTCCGTCAGATCACGATCGGCTCCAGAACCTGCGGCTCGATCACCCGCACGCCGGGCAGGCCGGCGGCCAGGGCCGAGGCATCCTGCGCCAAAAGGCCAAAGGTGCGGTAGTGGCAGGGGATCACGGTCTTGAAATCGAAATAGCGCCGCGCGGCATAGGCCGCACGCGCCATGTCCATCGTGTAATGCCCGCCCGCCGACAGGATGCCGATGTCCGGCTTGTGATAGTCGCCCATCCACTCCATGTCGGCCATGATGTCGGTGTCGCCCGAGACATAGATGGTGTGCCCCTCGCCCGCGATCATGAATCCGGCCTCCGAGCCCACCGCCACCCCCTCGACCGAGGAGGAATGGCAGGCGTTGACCAGTGTCACCTTCGCCCCGGCCAGATCGACCGTGCCGCCCTTGTTGTAGCCGATGATCTCGACCCCGTGCCGGGCCTTGAGGTGGCCGACCAGGTCGTAGATGCCGACGACCGGCAGGTTCAACTCCGTCGCGATGGCGGGGGCATCGCCGATGTGGTCGCCGTGCCCATGGGTCACCAGCACATGGGTGGCCCCGGCGATGGCCTCGGCCCGGCGGGCGGCGGGGAACAGCGGGTTGCCGGTCAGCCAGGGGTCGATCAGCAGAACCGCCCCCTCGATCTGGATGCGAAAGGAGGAATGGCCAAGCCAGGTGATGATCATGTTCGTCTCCGGGTGTTCCAGGGAAGTCTTACCGCGCGAACGGGCCGGGAAAAGCAAAAATCGTGCGCCCCAAAACGCCGGGCGGGAACTTGCGCCCATGCGCGGGCACGGCTAAACGAAGGCCGAGTGCCAAAGGGAGCCGCGCCCCATGTCCATCGACCCAGGAACCGCCCGCAAGGTGGCCAAGCTTGCCCGCATCCGGGTCGAGGAGGCCGACCTTCCCCGCCTGGCGGACCAGCTATCGGGCATCCTCGGCTTCATGGAGCAACTCAACGAGGTCGATGTGACGGGGGTGGAGCCCATGGTCTCGGTCACGCCGATGCGGCTCAAGCGCCGTGCAGATGTGGTGACGGATGGCAACATCCAGTCGCAGATCCTGAAAAACGCGCCCGACGCGCGCGAGGGGTTCTTTGCCGTGCCGAAGGTGGTGGAATGAGCGCGCCGGGCACGACCCCCAACGCCTGGACCATCGCCCAGGCGCGCGACGCGCTGCGGGCGGGGCAGATCACCTCGGTCGATCTGACCATGGCCTGCCTGACCGCGATGGACGCGGGCGACGCGCTGAACGCCTTTGTCCACAAGACCCCCGAGATCGCGCTGGAGCAGGCACGCGCCGCCGATGCGCGGCTGCGCGCGGGCGATGCGCCGGCGATGTGCGGCATTCCGCTGGGCATCAAGGATGTGTTCTGCACGCGCGGGGTGCCCTCGCAGGCCGGATCGAACATCCTCAGGGGGTTCAGGCCGGAATACGAATCCACCGTCACGGCCCGGCTGTTCGGCGACGGCGCGGTGATGCTTGGCAAGCTGAACATGGACGAGTTCGCCATGGGCTCGTCCAACGAAACCTCGTGTTACGGCCCCGCCGTCAACCCCTGGAAGGTGGACGAGGTGCTGCGCACGCCGGGCGGCTCGTCGGGCGGCTCGGCGGCGGCGGTCGCGGCCGACCTGTGCCTTGGCGCCACCGGCACCGACACCGGCGGCTCGATCCGCCAGCCGGCCGCGTTCACCGGCATCACCGGCATCAAGCCCACCTATGGCCGCGTCAGCCGCTGGGGCGTGATTGCCTATGCCTCAAGCCTGGATCAGGCCGGGCCGATGACCCGCTCGGTGCGCGACGCGGCGATCATGCTGGGGTCGATGGCCGGGCACGACCCCAAGGATTCCACCTCGGCCGACCTGGCCGTGCCGGATTTCGAGGCGGCGCTGACCGGCGACATCCGGGGCAAGAGGATCGGCATCCCGCGCGAGTATCGCAGCGAGGGCATGCCCGAGGCGCTGGACCGGCTCTGGTCGGACGGCGCGGCGATGCTGAAGGATGCCGGCGCCGAGATCGTCGACATCTCGCTGCCGCACACGAAATACGCGCTGCCGACCTATTACATCATCGCCCCGGCCGAAGCCTCCAGCAACCTGGCGCGTTATGACGGGGTGCGCTATGGCCATCGCGCCGCGCTGGCCGCCGGCGACGGCGTGACCGAGATGTACGAGCGCACCCGCGCCAGCGGCTTCGGCCCCGAGGTGCAGCGGCGCATCATGGTCGGCACCTATGTGCTGTCGGCCGGGTTCTACGACGCCTATTACAACCGCGCCCGCAAGGTCCGCAGCCTGATCAAGCGCGACTTCGAGACCGCCTTTGCCGCCGGCATCGACGCGATCCTGGCGCCGATCGCCCCCTCCAGCGCCTTCGGGCTGGGCGAGGTCGGATCCACCGATCCGGTCGAGATGTATCTCAACGACGTCTTTACCGTCACGCTGAACCTGGCCGGGCTGCCCGGCGTCGCCGTGCCGGTCGGGCTGGACCGCAAGGGCCTGCCCGTGGGCCTGCAACTGATCGGCCGGCCCTGGGAAGAGGGCGATCTGCTCAATCATGCCTATGTGCTGGAAAAGGCGGCCGGCTTTGTTTCCAAACCCGGAAAATGGTGGTAAGCGGCCGAAAACGTCAAAAAGAACGGGGCAGTTCGGCAATGCGCGTCTTGGTTTCGCTTGGTGTGGTCTGCGCCCTGACGGCCTGCGGTCCCACCGCGCCCGATCCGGCGGCGGGTCCCGGCTTTACCGACTATGGCGCCTATCTTGACCAGCGCACGGCCGAGGCGGCGGCCCAGCAGGACGCGCTGGCGGCGCAGGGCGCTTTTTCGACCGAGGTGATCGCCGGCGCCATCGACGCGGCCGAGGGGACCGCCCAGACCGACGGCGGCGCGCGGCCCAGGGGCGATGCGCCCGCCACGATCCAGCCCGAATCGGGCGAGGTGGCCGATTTCGTCGACGCCGCCGTGTCCGACGAGCAGGACTTTACCGCCGTCAGCGCCCGCGAGACCATCGAGTCCGACAAGGCCCGGATCGAGGCGAACCGGGCGCAATATGTGGTGATCCAGCCCGGCAGCCTGCCGGTCCGCCCCGGCGAGCAGGGACCGAACATCGTCGAATTCGCGCTGGCCACCACCAACCCGGTCGGCGTTGCGCTTTATGACCGCAGCGGCCTTGCCCTGGTCTCGACCGAAAAGGCCTGTCTGAAATTCGCCTCGCCCGATCAGGCGCAGCAGGCCTTTCTCGCCGCCGGCGGGCCGGAGAGGGACCGCAAGAACCTTGACCCCGACGGCGACGGTTTTGCCTGCGACTGGGACCCGGCGCCGTTCCGCCTGGCGCTTCGATAGCCAAGAGCCCCTTGGCGCCGCCGCGCCGCCCCTTGCAACCCGGGGCGCGCTGGCCTAAGTCCCACCTCGCGCGGAGGGTTGGATGACCGCGGGGCCAGGGCTCGAAAGGGCGGACCCGAGGAAAGTCCGGACTCCATGAAGGAAGGGTGCCGGGTAACGCCCGGCGGGGGCAACCCCAGGGAAAGCGCCACAGAGAAGAGTCTGCTCCGGTGCCGGCGGCCTGCCGCTGGCGGGTCCGGAGTGATGGTGAAACGGTGGGGTAAGAGCCCACCACGGACCTGGCAACAGGGACGGTATGGCAAGCCCCACCCGGAGCAATGCCGAATAGGGGCCCCGCCCCGGAAAGGCCCGGAGACCAGTCTGGCGACAGACTGCCGGGGACCTCCGCGAGGGACCTTCAGCCCAGGGGCCCGGGTTGGCAGCTTGACCACGCCGGCAACGGCGCTGGCAGAGGAATGGTCATCCAGGGGGGGGCAGCCCCCGGGACAGAATCCGGCTTACAGACCCTCCGCGCATCTGATTTCCCCCTGTGGGGGGTGCCCGTCCGGGCGCCATGTTGCGGCTTTGGCCCGGGGCGGGGGTTTCACACCCCCGCGTTCCATTGGCCGGGCCAATGGAACCGCCCCCGTGGGATATTTTGCACGGAGGATGGCGGGACTGGCAGGGCCGGGGCGGCAGCGCTGCGCGCTTGCCCCCCAAGGCGGCTGCACGCGGCCGTCCTGGCAGGCAGCAGGAGGGCGGCACCGATGGGCCGGGTCTTGCGGGCCGCTGTCGCTGCGGCAATGTGCCGTCACGCCGGATCCGCCCCGGGACCAGAGCTGACCCCCGCGCGCCGCCTTGTGCTGACCCGGGCCCGGGACCTGCCCGGCGGCGACATTCCGGCCGGTCTGGCCGACCGCGCGGCGATGCTGCCCCTAACCGGCGCCGGCTTTGTCACGCTGAGCGGGATCGAGGCGGCGGGCCGGTCGGACCGGGTGCAGGTGCCCCCGCAGGCCCGCCGGCCGACACGCCCGCTGTGCGGTCGATCCCGAGGCAATCGGATCAGGGGCCGGTCACGCCAGCCGCAGGCCCGAGGTTGCGTCAAAGAGGCAGAGGGCGCTCTTGTCCAGGCAAAGGGGAACCTTGGCAAGGGACCCTTCGGCCATCCGGCCGGGCAGGCGGGCGGTCACGTTCACCTCTCCCAGGCGGAACGACAGATAGGTCTCGGCCCCGGTGTTCTCGATCATCGTCGGGGTAACCTCCAGATCGGGTGGCCCGCCCTGGGCCAGGGTCAGATGCTCGGGCCGCAGACCCAGGATCACCTCGGCCGGCAGGGCCCCCCGATCCAGGGCAATCCGCCAGTCGCCGATCATCAGATCGCGCCCCTCGGCGCGGGCCGGGATCAGGTTCATCGGCGGGCTGCCCATGAAATCGGCGACAAAGGTATTGGCGGGGCGGTCGTAGATTTCCTCGGGAGTGCCGACCTGCTGCACGACGCCGCCCTTCATCACGACGATGCGTGTCGCCAACGTCATCGCCTCGATCTGGTCATGGGTGACGTAGACGATGCTGGCCCCGGTGGTCTTGTGCAGGCGCTTGATCTCTGCCCGCATCTCGACCCGCAGCTTTGCGTCCAGGTTCGACAGCGGCTCGTCAAAGAGAAAGAGCTTGGGCTCGCGCACCAGGGCCCGGCCCATCGCCACGCGCTGGCGCTGCCCGCCCGAAAGCTGGCTGGGACGGCGGTCAAGCAGGTGGTCGATCTGCAAGAGCTTGGCGACCTCGGCGATCCGGCGGCCCATCTCGGGCTTGGGCGTCTTGCGGATGCGCATGCCAAAGCCGATGTTTTCGCCCACGCTCATGGTCGGGTAGAGCGCATAGGACTGGAACACCATGGCGATGTCGCGGTCCTTGGGCGGCTCCTGGCTGACATCCTTGCCGGCGATCATCAGCGCGCCGCCGGTGATGTCCTCCAGCCCGGCGATGCAGTTCAGCAGGGTGGACTTGCCGCAGCCCGACGGGCCGACCAGCACGAGAAACTCGCCCTGTCCCATCGAGATGTTGATGTCCTGAAGCACGGAAACCGAGCCGTAGCTCTTGCGCAGGGCGCGGGTTTCCATCGCGGGGGCGGTCTGTGTCACGTCAAGGGCCATGGGTCTGTTCCTGTCGCTGGGGCGGGGCCGGTGGACCCGCGAACGATGATGTCGGCATGGGCGAGGGTCTGAAGCGCGCGCGGGGGCACGCCGTCGATATGGTCGATCAGGTGGTTGGCGAGCGGCCCGCAGGCATCGCGCAGGGGCGAGCGGGTGACGGTCAGCGCCGGTTCAAAGTTGATCGCCCGCAGTTGGGGCAGCGCGTCGTCATGGGCGACGATCGACAGATCGGCCGGGATCACCAGCCTCAGATCGCGCGCGGCCTGCGCGGCCCCGGCCGCGATCAGGGTCGATCCGCAGACCAGCGCCGTCGGCCGCGGACCGGCGCGCCCCGACAGCATGGCCAGCGCGGCGGTGTAGCCATAGCTCTCCGACGGCCGCTGCGCCGCGACAAAGGCCCGGGGCACCGGCAGGCCGGCCGCCGCCATCGCCTGCGAGAAACCTTCAAGCCGGTCCGCCGCGTAGGTCAGGCTCACATCGCCGTTCAAAAGCGCGATCCGCCGGTGGCCGAGCGCCAGCAACAGACCCACCGCATCGGCGCTGACCGCGTGGTTGTCGATGCTGTAATAGGGATAGTCCTGCTCGCCCCTGGTCTGGCCGTGGACGACAAAGGGAATGCCGCGCGCGCGCAGATAGGCCACGCGCGGATCGTCCGGCGTGGGCGCGTTCAGGATGAAGCCGTCAAGCATGTTGCGCGCCAGCATGCGCGAATAGGCCTGGGTCGGATCCTCGTGCTGGTCCACCGAAAGGACCAGATCGACATCACGCGCCGCCAGCGCCGCCGTCAGCCCGGTGATGACATCCAGAAAGGTCTGGTCCGCGGTCAGGTCGGCCTTGAGCCGCACGATCATGCCGACCATTCCCGACCGACCGGTCACCAGTCGCTGGGCCGCGCGATTCGGCTGATAGCCGATCCGGCTGGCCACCTCGGCCACGCGGTCGCGGGTGCGGGCGTTCACCTCTGGAAAACCATTCAGCGCCCGGCTGACCGTTGCCACGGAAAGCCCAAGCTCGATGCTGATGTCCTTGAGCGTTGCCATGCCTGGTCTCAAATCGTTTCAGTTCACTTGCTATTGCCATTTTATCAACACAGCAAGGGAATTCGTCAGGCAGTTGTCATGCTGCGCCGCAGAAAATTAAAACGTTTTGAAACTTGGATCAACGGTGCTATACGGCGCAGGGAATCATGGCGGCGGCGTTTGCCGGTCGCCCCTATCGGCCGAGGAAACATGCGCGACTGGTGGCGTGACGCGATCATCTATCAGGTCTATCCCCGCTCGTTTCAGGACAGCGACGGCGACGGGATCGGCGATCTGAGGGGCATCACCGCCCGCCTGCCGCATATCGCGGGGTTGGGGGCCGATGTGGTCTGGCTCTCGCCGATCTTCACCTCGCCCGACCGGGACATGGGCTATGACGTGTCCGACTATTGCGGGATCAACCCGCTGTTCGGCACGCTGGCGGATTTCGACGATCTGGTGAAGGCGGCGCATGGGTTGGGGCTGCGGGTGATCCTGGATCAGGTGATCAGCCATTCCTCGATCGACCATCCCTGGTTTCGCGAAAGCCGCGCCAGCCGCGACAACCCAAGGGCAGACTGGTACGTCTGGGCCGATCCCAGGCCCGACGGCACCCCGCCGACCAACTGGCTATCGGTCTTTGGCGGCAGCGCCTGGGCCTGGGACACGCGGCGCAAGCAATACTACCTGCACAATTTCCTGATCGAGCAGCCGGACCTGAACTTTCACAATCCAAACGTGGTGGATGCCCTGCTGGGCACCATGCGGTTCTGGCTCGCGCGCGGGGTTGACGGGTTCCGGCTGGATACGGTGAATTTCTACGTCCACGACGACCGGCTGCGCGACAACCCGGCCGCCGAGTGGACCGTCTTTCCCGACAACCCCTACGAGGCGCAGGCCCATCGCTTTTCCAAGACCCGCCCGGAAAACATCGCGGTGCTGAAGCGCATCCGCGCCCTGCTGGACGAGTTCGGCGCCACCATGAGCGTGGGCGAGGTGGGCGAGGCCGACCGCATGATCGACATCATGGCCGAATACACCAGCGGCAGCGAAAAACTGCACATGGCCTATTCGTTCGAATTCCTGGGACCGAACCGCAGCGCCGGGCATTTTCGCCAGGGGATCGAGCGTTTTCTGCGCGCCGCGCCCGATGGCTGGCCCTGCTGGGCCTTTTCCAACCATGACGTCACGCGCCATGTCACGCGCTGGACCGCGCCGGGGGCCGACAGCGATGCCGTGGCCCGGCAGGCCATTGCCCTGCTGTGCAGCTTTCCCGGCGCGCTGTGCCTCTATCAGGGCGAGGAACTGGGCCAGACCGAGACCGACATCCTCTATGAGGAGGTCCGCGATCTGGGCTACATCGACTTCTGGCCGGCGATCAAGGGCCGCGACGGATGCCGCACGCCCATGGTCTGGGCCGCACAGCACCCGCAGGGCGGCTTTACCGAAGGGACGCCCTGGCTGCCCGTCAAGCCGCCGCAGGCCGCCCGCGCCGTAGACCGGCAAGAGGCCGATCCGCACAGCGTGCTGCACCACTACCGCGCGATGATCGCCTTTCGAAAGGCGCAGGCGGCGCTGACCGAGGGCGCCACAAGGTTCCACGCCCTGCCCGAGCCGCTGCTGGCGATCGAGCGCAGCCATGACGGCGCCGTGCTGACCGCGCTGTTCAACCTGAGCGACGGGGCGCGGACCGTGGATGTCAGGGGCAGGTTCGCCCCGGTGGGCCCGCAGGCCGCCGGCCGTCACGGCCCGCATCTTTCCCTGCCCGCGCAGGGCTTTGTCTTTCTGAAATCCGAAAAGTCGCTGGAGCTCATCCCCGCGACCTGACGACGGGCGGCCGGGCCCACCGCCGGCACACAGAAGGTACCCTGAGGAGGAGACCGAAATGACGACTAAAGGCTTGAGCGCCCTGGCGCTTTTGATGACCACCGCCTTTCCGGCGCTGGCACTGGAAGACGGCAAGCTGCTGATCTGGGTCGGCGCGAACCGTGACGAGGCTGCCCTGCAGGCCATCGGCGACACCTTCGCCGCCGACCTTGGCGTCGAGGTCAAGGTCGAGGTGGTCGACCCCGACCTGACCGACAAGTTCCAGCAGGCCGCCGCGACCGGCGACGGCCCCGACATCGTGCTGTGGGCGCATGACCGCTTTGGCGAATGGGCCGCCGGCGGCCTGGTCGCTCCGGTCAGCCCGAGCCAGGAGTGGATCGACGGCATCCTGCCCTCGGCGATGGACGCGGTCAGCGCGGGCGGCAAGATCTGGGGCTACCCGGTCGGTGTCGAGGCGGTGACGCTGATCTACAACAAGGCCCTGATGGCAACCCCCGCCGCCTCGTTCGAGGAGCTGCGCGACGCGGGCGCCTCCAACAGCATCCTGTGGGACTACAACAACACCTATTTCACCATGCCGATGCTGATGGCCGGCGGCGGCTTCGCCTTTCAAAAGGTGGACGGGGTTTATGACGGCAAGTCCACCGGCGTGAACACCGAAGGCGCGATCGCCGGCGCCGAGACGCTGAAATCCCTGTTCGATTCGGGCGCTCTGACCGCCGGCGTGGATTACGGCGTGATGGACGGCGCCATGGCCAGCGGCAAGGTCGCGGCCGTGCTGAACGGTCCGTGGTCCTGGGCAGGCTACCGCGCGGCGGGCATCGACATCGGCGTCGCGCCGATCCCGACCGTTGGCGGCAACGTCAGCCCGCCCTTCCTGGGCGTGCAGGTTCTGGGCATCAACGCCGCCTCGCCGAACGCCGACCTGGCCAAGGAGTTCATCGAGAACTACCTGGCCACCGACGAAGGCCTGGCGACGTGGAACGCCAAGGGCGGGATCGGGGCCCTGGCTGACATCAGCGCCGCCGCCGCGCAGGAAGACCCGCTGGTCGGCGCGATGCTGGCCGTTGCGGCCAATGGCATTCCGATGCCCTCGAACCCGGAGATGGGCGCCTTCTGGTCGGCCATGGGCCCGGCGCTGACCAACATCACCACCGGCGCCGCCACCCCGGCGGACGCGCTGAACGACGCGGCCAAGCGCATCCTCGGCGAGTGATCGGTTGATCCCTTGCCCCCCGGCGGCATGCTCGCCGGGGGGCATCCCCTTTTGAACGGGACCGGCGCCCCCGGTCCGAACCAGAGGCAGCCCGCCCATGTCAACCGTTGCAGCACCCGCTCTTTCCCCCGCCCTGCCGCGCCTGCTGTTCGTCGGTGCGGTCACTGCGGCGCTGCTTTACGGGGCCTTCTACCTTTATGCCCTGGCTCAGCCCCTGTTCGGCGCGGTCCTGGTCGCGCTGGCCTGCGGCTTTGCCGTGATCTTTGGCGCCCGCCGGTACTATGGCGCGCGGTTCATCTTTCCGGGTGTTGCCGCCGTCCTGATCTTCATCGCCCTGCCGATCGGCTATACGGTCTATCTGGGCTTCACCAATTTCTCGTCCTTCAACCTGCTCAGCCACGAGCGGGCGACGGCGATCCTTCTGTCGCGCGGGGTGGCGGACCCCAGCAGCGAGCAGCCCTTTGCCGTGGCGCAAGAGGGCGATCTCTATCGCATCTGGCTGCCCGAGGCGGGCCTTTTGTCGGACCCCGTCCCGCTTGAGGCGGCCGGGACCGACCCCATCGCCGCATCCCTGTCCGCCAGCCCGGCCCCGGCCGAGCTTTTGGCGACGCGCGACGCCATCCGCCTGCGCGAGGGGCTGGGCCGCCTGACCCTGACCACGCCCGACGGGGCGCAGATCGTCAATTCGGGCCTGCGCACCTTTGCGGCGGTGACGCCGGAATACATCCTGCAAGCCGATGGCACGCTGAAGCGGTCAAGCGACGGGATCATCCTGACGCCCGACCAGTCCCAAGGCTTCTTCACCACGCCCGAGGGCGAAACCGTGCCGCCCGGATGGCGGGTCAACATCGGCTGGGGCAATTTCGAGAGGGTCTTTACCTCGGCCGGCATCCGCGCGCCGCTCTTGTCGATCTTTGTCTGGACCGTGGTCTTTGCCGCGGCCTCGGTCGGGCTGACCTTTGGACTGGGTCTGGCGCTGGCGGTCGTGCTGCAATGGGAGCATCTGCGCTTCAAGCCGGTCTACCGCATCCTCTTGATCCTGCCCTATGCGGTGCCGGCCTTCATCTCGATCCTGGTGTTCAAGGGCCTGTTCAACCAGAACTTCGGCGAGATCAACCTGATCCTCGAAGCGATCTTTGGCATCAGGCCAAGCTGGTTCACCGATGCCACGCTGGCCAGGATCATGATCCTGATCGTCAACACCTGGCTGGGCTATCCCTATATGATGCTTCTGGCGATGGGCTTTCTGCAAGGCGTGCCCGAGGACCACAAGAAGGCCGCCGCGCTTGAGGGCGCCTCTTCGGCCCGGGTGTTCTTTACCATCACCCTGCCGCAGATCATCCCGCCCTTCCTGCCGCTGCTGATCGCCTCTTTCGCCTTCAACTTCAACAACCTGGTGCTGATCGTCCTTTTGACCATGGGCGGGCCGGACCGGTCGGGCACCATCATTCCGGCGGGGCAGACCGACATTCTGGCCTCGTTCACCTACCGGATGGCCTTTGACGATTCGGGCACGCAGTTCGGCCTTGCCGGGGCGATCACGCTGTTGATCTTCCTGGCAGTCGCGGGGATGTCCTATCTGAATTTCGCCGCGATGCGCCGGGCCGCCGCCCGCCGCGCCGGCCAATAGGAGCGCAAGATGATCGTCGAGAACCCCCGCGCCCTGCGCCGCAAGAAGATCCTCGCCCATGCCTTTCTGATCGTGTTCCTCGCGCTGATCCTGTTCCCCTTTCTGTCGATCATCTCGATCAGCTTTCGCGCCGGCAACTTCACCACGGGCGATCTGATCCCGCGCGAGCCGACGCTGGAGCATTGGGCGCTGGCCTTTGGGCTGGACTGGACGCGCGCCGATGGCACGGTCATCGAGCCGCCCTATCCGGTGCTCTTGTGGATGTGGAACTCGGTCAAGATCGGCATGATCGCCGGGCTTGGCGTGCTGGCCATCTCGACCATCTCGGCCTATGCCTTCAGCCGCATCCGGATCCGGGGCAAGGCGGCGCTGCTGGACGGGCTGTTCCTGGTGCAGATGTTCCCCACCACGCTGGCCCTGGTGGCGATCTACGCCATCTTTGACGCCCTGGGCGAGGTGACGCCGCTGATGGGCCTGGACAGCCATGTGGCGCTGGTCGTGATCTACCTGGCCGGGGTCACCCTGCACATCTGGACCATCAAGGGCTATTTCGACGGCATCGACACCGCGCTGGACAAGGCCGCCGCGATCGACGGCGCGACGCCCTGGCAGACCTTTCGGTTCATCTTTCTGCCGCTGGCGGTGCCGATCATGGCGGTGGTCTTTGTGCTGGCCTTCATCGGGTTCATCAATGATTACCCCATCGCCTCGGTGCTGATCCGGTCGGAAAGCAAGATGACGCTCGCGGTCGGCTCGCGGCTGTACCTGAACGAGTTCCGCTACCTCTGGGGCGACTTCGCCGCCGCCGCCATCCTGTCAGGCCTGCCGATCACGGTGGTGTTCCTGTTCGCCCAGCGGTTCCTGGTGCGGGGCCTGGGGGATGGGGCGGTCAAGGGGTAGGGGGGGGTTACACGCCGGAAATTCGACAGCGGCCGCGCGAGAAGCGGCCGCTTCCGGTTGCCCCGTAACACGGACGGGCGCTTGCAACCCCATGCGTTCCAATATCTTAGCGGAGGAAGGTGGCAGCCCGTAGGGGAGTCGAACCCCTCTTACCTGGTTGAAAACCAGGTGTCCTAACCGATAGACGAACGGGCCGCTGTCTTTCGTGGGGGGTGAATAATCGGGCCGGGGCGCGGACGCAAGAGGGAATCTGCGCGAAAATCGTGCCGGGCGGGTCAGGCGGGCGCGGCGTCTTCAAGGCGCAGTTGCACCCGGGCGCGCCCGCCCCAGTGGTTCAGCTCCAGCCGCCCCGCGAGGTGGAAAAGCCGGTGGCCGGCGCCGTCCAGCGCGGCCAGGGGGCTGTCATAGCCGCCAAAGGCCATCGCCTCCAGCCGCGCGGCGCTGCCGGGCTCGCCGAAGGTCAGTTTCAGATGGTTCGCGCCGACGCGCCGGGCCGCGACGGTCTGGGACGCAAAGGCAAAGCGCGGGGCGGGGGCGGATTGGCCAATGGGGCCCGCGGCCTCGATCTGCTCCACCAGGTCGGGCGTCGCGGCGGCGGGCGAAAGCAGCGAATCGATCCGCAGCGCCTCGGGTCCGCCGGTGCCGGCGCCCTGCCGCGCCAGCAGCTCGGCCAGCCGCGCCATCGCCGGCGCGATCTGGTCCTGCCGCATCGACAGGCCGGCCGCCATCTTGTGCCCGCCGCCGCGCGTGATCAGCCCCTCTGCCTCAAGCCGCTGGACCGAGGCGCCCAGGTCGACCCCGCTCACCGACCGGGCAGAGCCCTTGGCCTCGCCCGCCTCGATGCCGATCACCACGGCGGGGCGGTGAAAGGCCTCTTTCAGCCGCGCGGCGACGATCCCCACCACGCCGGGGTGCCAGCCCGCCCCGGCCGCCCAGACCAGCGCGCCGGTGGTGCCGCGCGCCTCGGCCTGGGCCAGCGCCTCCTGGCGCACCTGGGATTCGATCTCGCGCCGCTCGGCGTTCAGCGTCTCAAGCCGGGCGGCGATGGTGGCGGCCTCGGTCTCGGACCCGGTGGCCAGCAGCCGCGCGCCCAGGTCGGCCTGCCCGATCCGGCCCCCGGCATTGACGCGCGGGCCTAGGATGAAGCCCAGCGCATGGGCCGAGGGCGCCTGATCCATCCGTGCCGCATCGGCCAGGGCGCGCAGGCCGATCCGGTCGCGCCGGGCCATGACCCTGAGCCCCTGGCGCACAAAGGCGCGGTTGACCCCGACCAGCGGCGCCACATCGGCCACGGTGGCCAGCGCCACCAGATCCAGCATTGCCATCAGGTCGGGCCCATGGCCGCCCTCGGCCTTGAGCCGGCGGTTCGCCTCGACCAGCAGCAGAAAGACCACCGAGGCGGCGCACAGATGCGCCAGGCTGCCGTCTTCGTCCTGCCGGTTGGGGTTGACGACGGCGAGCGCAGGGGGCAGCTCCGTGCCGCCCAGGTGATGGTCAAGCACAACGACATCGCAGCCCGCCGCCGCGATGGGCGCGTGGCTGAGCGTGCCGCAGTCGACGCAGAGGATCAGATCATGCGCCGCGCCCAGCGCCTGCATGGCGGGAATGTTGGGGCCATAGCCCTCGTCGATCCGGTCGGGGACATAGAGCGTGGCCTGCCGGCCCAGCGCCGCCAGCCAGGTAATCAAGAGCGCGGCCGAGGCGCCGCCGTCGACGTCATAATCGGCAAAGATCGCGATGCGCTGCCCGCCCCGGACGGCCGCCAGCAGGCGCTCGGCCGCGCGGCCCATGTCGTGCAGGCCCATCGGGTCTGGGAGCAGATCGCGCAGTTGCGGGGCCAGAAAGCCGGCAGCTTCGGCCGGGGCGACGCCGCGCGCAACCAGGGTCTGGCAGATCGCCATCGGCAGGCGCGTCTCTTGCGCCATCGCCTCGGCACGGCGCAGCGCCTCGGGGGCGGGGCCGGTCCAGCGGCGCTGGGTAAGGCTTGCAGCGACGTTCAGAAGGGGGCGGTCGGTCATGGCGGCAGTTTGCACATCCGGCGGGCAAAGAAAATCCTGGCGCAGCTCAAAAGTGCCGCCGCCGTCCGCCGCGCCCCAGCGGGCCGGCCATGGCCCCGGGGGCGCGCCTTTGCTGGGAATTGTTGTCCATTTGCACTGGACTAAAGAAAAGACCGGGCGGGATGCGGAATGTCGTGGCCTTGCCGGGACCGCGCCGAATAAGAATTGCGGCATCGGGATGTGTAAAAAGTGGAGGATTGGACATGAAGCTGGCTTTGTTCCTGGGGCCCCTGGCCCTTCTGGGCCTCGTCGGCCCGGCGGCGGCGCAGGACGGGGGAAGTTTCCGGATCGAGACCGGGATCTCGACCCTTGGGGTCCACCTTGCCCCGACCTTTGGGCTGAGTGACCGGTTCAGCCTGCGGGCCCCGCTGCATTTCGGCGCCTACAGCGACACCTTCGATGTCGAAGGCAACATGGTCGATGCCACGATCGACGTGACCAACACGACGCTAATGCTCGACTTCAGCCCCTGGGCCAATGCCCTTCGCGTTTCGGGGGGTGTGGGCATGGGCGGCTACGTCGCGACGGCCGAAATGACGGACCTGACACTGGACGGAAACACCTTTACCGGGACGTCCACGCTTCGGGTCGCGCAGAAATCGTCGGTTGCGCCGGTCCTTTCGGTGGGTTTCGCGCATCAGTTCGACAACGGGTTTGCGCTGTTCGGCGATGTCGGCGGCCGCTTTGCGACCTACGAGGCCTCGATCGACACCACGATCGCCCTTCCGCCGTCCGAGCAGGCAGACCTTGATGCCTCGGTGGCCGACATCAATGACGATCTTGCGAATTTCTGGGTCACGCCTTTCGTGACCATCGGCTTCGGTTTCGCGTTCTGATCGTCCCGCCGCTGGCATGCCCCCGGCGATGACCGGGGGCGGCGCGCCTCAGCGCAGAGGCGTGCGATAGCTCATCCGGCGGACCGATCCGGTCTTGGACCGCATCAGCAGCGTCTCGGTGGTGACATGGCCCGGCTCGCGCTTGATCCCCGGCAGGATCGAGCCCATCGTCACCCCGGTCGCGGCAAAGATCACATCGGCGGTGACCATGTCGTCGCGGGAATAGATGCGGTTCAGGTCGGTGATCCCGGCCTTGGCGGCGCGGGCGCGCTCGTCATCGCTGCGGAACAGCAGCCGGCCAAAGATCTGCCCGCCCATGCATTTGAGCGCCGATGCGGCCAGAACCCCCTCGGGCGCGCCGCCCGCGCCCATGTACATGTCGATGCCGGTCACGGCGGCCTCGGCGCAGTGGATCACGCCGGCCACATCGCCGTCGGTGATCAGGCGGATGGCGGCGCCGGTGCGGCGGACATCGGCGATCATCGCCTCGTGGCGCGGCCGGTCAAGGATGCAGACCGTGATCTCGTCGGCCGCGCAGCCCTTGGCACGGGCCAGGGCACGCACCCGCTCGGCCGGGGACATGTCCAGCGACACCACGCCGGGGGCATAGCCGGGGCCGATGGCCAGCTTGTCCATATAGACATCGGGGGCGTGCAACAGCGTGCCGCGCGGGGCCATGGCGATGACGGTCAGGGCGTTGGGCATGTCCTTGGCCGTCAGCGTCGTGCCTTCGAGCGGGTCAAGCGCGATGTCCACCGCCGGGCCGCTGCCGGTGCCGACCTCTTCGCCGATGAACAGCATCGGCGCCTCGTCGCGCTCGCCCTCGCCGATGACGACGACGCCCCTGATGTCCAGAAGGTTGAGCTGCTCGCGCATGGCGTTGACCGCCGCCTGGTCGGCGGCCTTTTCATCGCCGCGCCCGATCAGATGCGCCGAGGCGAGCGCCGCCGCCTCTGACACCCGGGCCAGGCCCAGTGACAGCAGGCGGTCCTGAAAGGCGTGCTTTGGGGTTTCAGCGTCGGTCATGGCGGCTCTCCTGTGGGTGGTCGGGCCCGGTCATTCCCGCAAAGCAGAGCCGACCGAAAGCTGCAAGACTGGTTACGCTAACGGCCGGCCCTAGACCTCTTCGATCCGGATCGCGACCGGCGTGCCCACCAGCACCCCGGTTCCGGCGAACAGGCCCATGGCGTGGTCGATGTCGTCGCGCGTCGCCTTGTGGGTCACGATCAGCACCGGCGCATGGGTGCCGGCATGGCCATACTGCCGCATCTGGTCGATCGAGACGCCGGCCTCGCCCAGGCAGGTGGCGATCTTGGCCAGGGCACCGGGTTTGTCGAGCAGCGTCATGCGCAGATAATGCGGCGCGGCGCTGGCGGTGCTGGCCTTGGGGGCCGAGGTCAGCGACAGCGCCGGCCGGCCAAAGGTCGCGACCCTTGTGCCGCGCGCGATGTCGATCACGTCGGCCATCACCGCGCTGGCGGTCGGCCCGGCGCCGGCGCCCGGACCGCGCAGCACGATCTGGCCGACGCTGTCGCCCTCAAGCACCACCATGTTGGTGCCGCCCTGCAACTGGCCAAGGGGGCTGTCGGCCGGCACGAGGCAGGGCGTCATCCGTTGTTCCAGCCCGCGCCCGGTCATCTGCGCCACACCCAGAAGCTTGATCCGATAGCCCATGTCGGCCGCCAGCCGGATGTCGTCGATCGAGACATTGCCGATGCCCTCCAGATCGACCGAGGCGAAATCGACCCTTGTGCCAAAGGCGATCGCGGCCAGCAGCGACAGCTTGTGCCCGGCGTCGATGCCGCCGACGTCAAGGTTGGGGTCGGCCTCAAGGTAGCCCAGCGCGCGGGCCTCTTCAAAGACCTGCTCATAGGGCAGGCCGGCGCCCTGCATCCGCGTCAGGATATAGTTGCAGGTGCCGTTCATCACGCCCATCACCCGCTTCATGCGGTTGGCCGCGAGCCCCTCTGTCAGCGCCTTGATCACCGGGATGCCGCCCGCGACCGCCGCCTCGAACCGGATCACCGCCCCGCGCGCCTCGGCCGCCTCGGCCAGGGACTGGCCGTGGTGGGCCAGCAGGGCCTTGTTGGCGCTGACCACGTCGTGCCCTGCCGCGATCGCGGCCTCGGTCGCCAGCCGCGCCGGCCCCTCGTGCCCGCCCATCACCTCGATGAAGACGTCGATGTCGGACCGCTGCGCCAGCGCCACGGGGTCGTCATGCCAGGCCAGCGCCGACACATCGACGCCGCGATCCTTGTGGCGGTCGCGGGCCGAGACGGCGACAACCTCGATCCGCCGCCCGGCGCGCGCGGCGATCAGCTCGCCGTGGTCGTGCAGGATGCGCAGCACGCCGGCGCCGACGGTGCCGATGCCGGCAAGTCCCAGGCGAAGCGGGGCATCTGACATGATATCACTCCATCGGCGAGGCGCACGGCGCCTGTTAGCCCGGATTCGGGCGCGGCGCAACGCAAGGCTGGCACCGCTGCGCCGCCTAGGGTTCGCGGGCCGGTTCCGGCACGACAAGGTCCGCTTGCGGCAGCAGGGCAGGGGCCTCCAGCCCCGCCGCCCGCCGGTCCAGATCGGCGGCCTCGGGCGGCCAGGGGGCGCAGGCCGTGGTGAGGGCGACGAGCAGCAGGGCATGGACCGGATTCATGTCCGCCAGACTAGGCCCGCCGCGCCCGGACGGCAACCACCGGCGGCCTGCGCGCAAGGAGTTGGTGATTTTGCCGGAAATTCGTGCAATATGCCGGAAATCGCGCGGTGTTTCGGGCCCGGCGCCTGTCTAGAACTCCGCCACAGGGGGCAGGCCCCCCAACTGCGACCTTTGGCCCGAGGGAGAGAGATGATGTCCGTAGCCGGCGAGCCCAGTTTCCGCGATTCCGTCGACCTGATGTTCCGGCGCGCCACCGCGCTGATGGATCTGGGCCCGGGGCTTGAGGAAAAGATTCGCGTCTGCAACTCCACCTATACCGTGCGTTTCGGCGTCCGCCTGCGCGGCAAGATCGAGACCTTTACCGGCTACCGCTCGGTCCATTCCGAACACATGGAGCCGGTCAAGGGCGGCATC
Source organism: Paracoccaceae bacterium (assembly GCA_052387855.1). GTDB lineage: Bacteria > Pseudomonadota > Alphaproteobacteria > Rhodobacterales > Rhodobacteraceae > CAIYZT01. Next base: position 146,889 of record JBQTIT010000018.1, on the reverse strand, counting down.
CGCTATTCGCTGGGCGTCAACCAGGACGAGGTCGAGGCGCTGGCGGCGCTGATGACCTACAAATGCGCCCTGGTCGAGGCGCCTTTTGGCGGGTCCAAGGGCGGGCTCTGCGTCGATCCGCGCCAGTGGGACGCGCATGAGATGGAACAGATCACCCGCCGCTTTGCCTATGAGCTGATCAAGCGCGACCTGATCCACCCGGCGCAGAACGTGCCCGCCCCCGACATGGGCACGGGCGAGCGCGAGATGGCCTGGATCGCGGACCAATACGCGCGGATGAACACCACCGACATCAATGCCAAGGCCTGCGTCACCGGCAAGCCGCCCCATGCTGGCGGCATCCAGGGCCGGGTCGAGGCGACGGGGCGCGGGGTGCAATTCGCCCTGCGCGAGTTCTTCCGCCACGCCGAGGATGTGGCCAGGGCCAACCTGTCCGGCGATCTGGCTGGCAAGCGGGTCATCGTTCAGGGGCTGGGCAACGTCGGCTATCACGCCGCGAAATTTCTCAGCGAAGAGGACGGCGCCCGCGTCGTCGCGGTGATCGAGCGCGACGGCGCCATCCTGAACGAGGCCGGCATCGACATCGAGGATCTGCGGGGCTGGATGAACCGCCACGACGGCGCGCTGGCCGGATATCCCAAAGGCCGGCATGTCGCCGACGGCGCTTCGGTGCTGGAGGCGGAGTGCGACATCCTGATCCCCGCCGCGCTGGAAGGCGTGATCAACCTTGGCAACGCCGCCCGCATCACGGCGCCGCTGATCGTCGAGGCCGCCAATGGCCCCGTGACCTATGGCGCCGACGAGATCCTGCGCAAGAAGGGATGCGTCATCATCCCCGACATGTACGCCAATGCCGGGGGGGTGACGGTCAGCTATTTTGAATGGGTCAAGAACCTGTCGCACATCCGCTTTGGCCGCATGCAGCGCCGCGCCGAGGAAGGCCGCTCGCGCATCCTGGTGCAAGAGCTTGAACGGCTCTCTGCGACGGGCGAGATGGGCTGGACGCTGAGCGAGGGCTTCAAGGAGAAATTCCTGCAAGGATCGGACGAGCTGGCGCTGGTCCGCTCGGGTCTGGACGACACGATGCGCACCGCCTACCAGTCGATGCGCGCGATCTGGCACAGCCGCCCCGACGTGGACGATCTGCGCACGGCGGCCTATATCGTCGCCATTGGCCGCGTCGCGCAAACCTATGTTTCCAAAGGACTCTGAGGGCAGGATCGCCGCGCACTGACCCCGGGCGCCGCCCGCCGGCGGCGCCCTTTGCCCCGGCCCGCCGGATTGTTTCCGGCCCGGCCACAACGGGCGCCGTTTCTGCCCCATGCCCGCCCCAAAAACAACGCATTCCGGGGTCATTCGCGGTGTCATGTCCCCCTGCCAGGCAAGGGGAATCAGGGGTCGGAGTCTTGGGATGCACAGGTTCGCGGGGATGCTGAAATCTCTGCCGGCCAGATGGCGGGGCTTTTGCCGGGGCGAAAGCGGCATGGCCTCGGTCGAGGCGGTCATCTGGATGCCGGTCTTCATTCTGCTCATCGCCGTCGTCGCCGACACCTCGGCGATCTTCGGCCGCCAGGCCGAGGCGCTGCGCGTGGTCCAGGACGCCAACCGCAGCCTGTCGCTGGGCCGCTTTCTGACCATCGAAGAGACCGAAACCTATATCCAGAGCAACATAGCCTCCATCAGCCCGAACGCCACCGTCGACACGGTCATCGTGGCCGGCATCATCACGACCACGGTCGTGCTGCCGATCTCGGACATCGGCATCACCGGCCTTGTGGACGCCTTCGATCAGCTTTCGGTCACGATCTCGGCCGATTTCATGTCCGAGGTCTGAGCCATGGCGCGCCGCGACACAGGCACGACCAGACCGCTGATCGCCTTTGCGCGCGCCACCGAGGGCAACGCCACGGTCTGGTCCCTGATGATGATCACGACCTTTCTCTTCCTCGGCGGCTATGCGGTCGACGTCTCGAACCTGTCGACAGAATCGATCCGCCTTCAGGCCGCCGTCGACACCGCCGCCCATGCCGCGCTGGTCGAGCGCGAGTTGCACACCGCCGAAGAGGCCAAGCTCAAGGCGATCACCCTGGCCGAGGCAAACCTGTCCCCGGAGGTCTATGGCGATGTGCTTGACGCGGCGGATATCGTCTTTGGCGCCTGGGATGAAACCACCCAGGTCTTTACCCCCGACCCGGACCTGCCGAACGCGGTCCAGGCCACGGTCTACCGGACGGAGGCCAACCAGAACGCGCTGGACACCTACATGTGGCAGGTCGCCGGCGTGAACGCCTTTGACCTGACGGCGCGCGCGACCTACACGACCTATGTCCCGACCTGCTTTCGCGAAGGCTTTGTCGCGACGGACGAGGTCAACATCCAGTCCAACAACAGCTATTTCAGCGGCTTCTGCATCCATTCAAATTCCTATGTCGCGCTGAACGCCAACAACTTCTTTGAATCCGGCACAGTCGTGTCGATGCCGGACCTTGATCTCTTGCAACTGCCGAACTCGGGCTTTGAATCCAACCTCGGCCTGGAAAGCGCCCTGCGCGAGGGTTCTTACAACATCCGCATCATCAACCGCATCACCGACATCGTCGAGACCATCGACGAGGCCGGCTCGCCCTATCGCCCCGACTACCTGACCGAATCCGCCGCGCAGACCCTGACCGACAGAACCATCGACGAGACGAACCTGATCCCGGGGCGCCTCTACTACTGGAACTGCACCGGTGGCAGCGGTACGATCCGGACCATGACCACGGCCATCCGCAAGGTGGTGATCGTCACCCCCTGCGAGGTCGCCTTTGGCGCCAATGCCGAGCTTGAGGATGTCGTCATCGTCTCGTCCAACACCAGCCTGACCTCTTTCTCGGCCTCCTCCGGCCTGACCCTTGGCAAGGATGACGACTGCGCCGTCGGCGGCGGCGTCCAGCTTGTGACCCTGGGCGGAATGACCCTGTCGGCGAACCTGGCGATGTTCGGCAGCCAGCTTCTGGCGTTGCGGGACATCGAGTTTGCCGCCCGCGCCGACGGCTTCGAGGGCGCCGCGATCGTCTCGGGCGGCTCCATCTCGGGCACCTCGAACATGAACATGTCCTTTTGCGGCACCGGCATGGAAGAAAACTTCGTCGCGCAGTATTTCCGCATGGTCGAATAGCCCGCCCACCGCCGCCCCCGCCGTGGGCGACATCCCATGTCGGAAACGGAGTTGGCCCAGGGCCGGTTTTCACCGATAACCGGCAGTGGACGACCAGTCCGGACCGTCCGGAAGGCAGGAACATGCGCTATTCAGGCTTCAGGATCCTTACCGAGGGGCTTTTGGGCAACAAGGGCTGGACCCGCGCCTGGCGCGAGCCCGAACCCAAGCCTAGCTATGACGCCGTGATCATCGGCGGCGGCGGGCACGGGCTGTCGACCGCCTATTACCTGGCGAAAAACCACGGGCTGCGCAACATCGCGGTGCTGGAAAAGGGCTATCTCGGCGGCGGCAACGTCGGGCGCAACACCACCATCGTGCGCGCCAACTACTTCCTGCCCGGCAATTCCGAATTCTACTCCCACTCGCTCAAGCTCTGGGAGGGGCTGGAGGCGGAGCTCAACTACAATGTCATGCATTCCCAGCGCGGACAGGTGGTGCTGTTCCACTCCGACGGCCAGCGCGACGCTGCGGTGCGCCGCGCCAATGCCATCGTCAACCAGGGCGATGATGCCGAGATCCTCGACGTGCCGACGCTAAAGGCGCGCTTTCCCTTCCTCGACTACGAGCAGACCCGCTTTCCGATCTATGGCGGCATGAACCAGCCCCGCGCCGGCACCGCCCGCCACGATGCCGTGGCCTGGGGCTATGCGCGCGGCGCCGACCGGCTGGGCGTCGATCTGATCCAGAACTGCGAGGTGACCGGCATCGACATCGAGGCCGGGCGCGTCACGGGCGTGCAGACCACGCGCGGCCCGATCAGGGCCGCCAAGGTCGGCATGGTCGCCGCCGGCCGTTCCGGCCAGGTGGCCGCCATGGCCGGCCTGCGCCTGCCGATCGAAAGCCACATCATGCAGGCCTATGTCACCGAGGGGCTCAAGCCCTGCATCGACAGCGTCATCTCCTTCGGCATGGGCCATTTCTACATCAGCCAGTCCGACAAGGGCGGCCTGGTCTTTGGCGGCGATCTGGATTTCTACGCCTCCTATGCCGCCCGGGGCAACCTGCCGATGCTCGAACATGTGATGGAGGCGGGCATGACGCTGATGCCGATGATCGGGCGGGCAAAGGTCCTACGCACCTGGGGCGGGATCATGGACATGACCCCCGACGGCTCGCCCATCATCGACAGGACCGATATCGAGGGGCTTTTCGTCGATGCCGGCTGGAACTACGGCGGCTTCAAGGCCATCCCGGCCTCGGGCTGGTGCATGGCGCATCTGATGGCCACCGGCCAGCCGCACGCGGTCGCCGCCCGCTTCCGCCTTGACCGTTTCCGCACCGGCCACCTCATCGACGAGGAAGGCACGGGCTCGCAACACAACCTGCATTGAGGGGGCCAAGGAATTGGTCACATTCCACCTCATCCCTCCCCCCCACCCCCATCCCCTCCCCACAAGGGGGAGGGGGGGCGACGTTCCTCGCGTCCGCGCATCTGGCGCTTCCCGCCCCCCTTTTGGGAGTGGGAGGGTGGGCAACCCTGCCACAGGAAAAATGCAATGCGCCTGACCTGCCCCCTCTGCGGCCCGCGCGACCGGCGGGAGTTCTTCTACTACGGGGCCGAGGATTACCTCGCCCGCCCGGCGCCCGAGGCCCCGATCGAGGCCTGGGACGACCATCTGCACCTGCGCGCCAACCCCGCCGGCGTGACCCGCGATCTGTGGTACCATGAAGGCGGCTGCGCCTCGTGGCTGCTGGTCACCCGCAGCACGGTCAGCCATGAAATCCTTGACGTCCGGCGGGTCGCCGACCGCAAGGAGGGCGCGGCATGAGGGTTCCCGGCAAGGGTCTGATCGACCGTGACACCCAGGTCAGCTTTCGGTTCAACGGCCGCTCCTACATGGGTCACCGGGGCGACACGCTCGCCTCGGCGCTTTTGGCCAACTCTGTCCGCCTCGTGGGGCGCTCGTTCAAGTACCACCGCCCGCGCGGCATCCTGACCGCCGGTTCCGAAGAGCCGAACGCGCTGGTCGAGGTGCTTGAGGCCGGCCAGCGCACACCCAACACCCGCGCCACGGTGCAGGAAATCTTCGACGGGCTGGAGGCGCGCAGCCAGAACCACCTCGGGCCGCTCGGCCTTGACCTTCTGGCGGTCAACGACCTGATGGCGCCCTTCCTGTCGGCGGGGTTCTACTACAAGACCTTCATGTGGCCCCGCGCTTTTTGGGAGCGGCTATACGAGCCTGCGATCCGCCGCGCTGCGGGCCTGGGGCGCCTGTCGCCCAACGCCGATGCCGCACCTTACGAAAAAGCCTGGGCGAGCTGTGATCTTCTGGTGATCGGCGCCGGGCCCGCCGGCCTGATGGCGGCCCTCACCGCTGCCCGCGTCGGGGCCGACGTGATCCTGGCGGATGAGGATTTCCGCATGGGCGGCCGGCTCTTGTCGGCCGAAGAAGCCATCGACGGCGCCCCAGCCCTGGCCTGGGTCGAGGCCGCCCTGGCCGAGCTTTCCAGCCTTCCCAATGTCCGCCTGATGCCCCGCACCACGGTGACCGGCGCCTATGACGGCGGCGTCTTTGGCGCGCTTGAGCGGGTCGGCCTGCACCGCGCGGCCGAGGCGCATCTGCCGCGCGAATGCTTCTGGCGCATCACGGCGCGGCGCGCAATCCTGGCCTCGGGCGCGCTGGAGCGTCCCATCGCCTTTCCGCTCAACGACCGGCCCGGCATCATGATGGCGGGCGCGGTGCAGAGCTATCTGAACCGCTTTGGCGTGGCCACCGGCGCGCGGGTGGCGATCTACGCGAACAACGACGGCGCCCGCAGCCTGGCGCGCCAACTCATGGCGGCCGGCGTTCGCGTGGCGGCGATCCTGGACAGCCGCCCGGATGCCGCGCTGGATGACGATTGCCCGGTCTATCTTGGCGCCGAGGTTTTGCAGACCCACGGTCGCCACGCCCTGCGCGGGATCGAGGGGCGGCACGCCGGCGGCAGTTTCCAGATCGAGACCGACTGCCTGGCCCTGTCGGGCGGCTGGAATCCGACGCTGCACCTGACCTGCCACATGAACGGGCGCCCGCACTGGTCCGAAGACCTCGCGGCCTTTGTTCCGACCCCGGGCGCGGTGCCCGGCCTGGTAGCCGCCGGCGCCGCCAACGGCAGCTTTTCCACGCATGGCGCGCTGGCGGCCGGGCAGGCGGCAGCGTCCGACGCGCTCGGCCAACTTGGCCGCAACGCCCCGGACATTCCCCTGCCGGCGGCCGAGGATGCGCCCTATCGGCTGACCCCGCTCTGGGCGGTCAAGGGACGGCACCGCGCCTGGCTCGACTTTGCCAACGACGTGACGACCAAGGACATCGCCCAGGCCGCGCAAGAGGGCTATGCCTCGGTCGAGCACATGAAGCGCTACACCACGCAAGGCATGGCGCCTGATCAGGGCAAGAATTCCAACATGGCGGCGCTGGCGCTCTTGGCCGATGCCACCGGGCGGGGCATTCCCCAGACCGGTACCACCACGTTCCGCCCGCCCTATACGCCGGTCTCGATCGCGGCGCTGGGCGCGGGCGGGCGCGGCAAGACCTTTGCCCCGCAGCGCTTCATGACCTCGGACCAGGCCAGCCGCGACCGCGGCGCGCCGATGGTCGAGGCCGGGCTGTGGTACAGGCCCAGCACGTTCCCCAAGCCGGGCGAGACGCATTGGCGCGAGGCCTGCAACCGCGAGGTGGGCTATGTGCGCCAGGCGGTCGGGGTGGCCGATGTCTCGACGCTGGGCAAGATCGACATCCAGGGGCGGGACGCGGCCCGGTTTCTGGACTTTGTCTATACCAACACCTTCTCGACCCTGCCGGTGGGGCGCGTGCGCTACGGGCTGATGCTGCGCGAGGACGGGCTGGTGATGGACGACGGCACCAGCGCGCGGCTGGGCGAGGGCCATTATCTGATGACCACCACCACCGCCGCCGCCGGGCAGGTGATGCGGCACCTGGACTTTGTGCACCAGGCGCACTTCGCCGGGGCCGACCTGCGGATGATCTCGGTCACCGAGGCCTGGGCCCAGTTCGCGGTCGCGGGCCCCCGGGCGCGGGCGCTGCTGAACTCGGTGCTGGATACGCCCCTTGGCGATTTTCCCTTCATGTCCGTCGGCCCGGTGAGCCTTGGCGGCGTTGCGGCGCGGCTGTTCCGCATCTCGTTCTCGGGCGAAGAGGGCTATGAGATCGCGGTTCCCACCCGCTATGGCGAGGCGCTGTTCCGCGACCTTGTGGCACGGGCCGAGACGATGGGGGGCGGGCCCTACGGGATGGAGGCGCTGAACGTTCTGCGCATCGAGAAGGGGTTCATCACCCATGCCGAGATTCACGGCCGCACCACGGCCTTTGACATCGGCATGGAAAAAATGATCGCGGCCCAAAAGGATTGCATCGGCAAGCGGATGGCGGCGCGCGAGGGGCTGGTCGGCCCCGAACGCGAGCAGCTTGTCGGGCTGCGGGCCAGGGCCGAATTCGGCTCGGGCGCGCATCTTTTCAACCCCGGCGAAAGGGTGCACCGCGAAACCGATCAGGGCTATGTCACCTCGATGTGCTACTCGCCCACCCTGGGCGAATGGATCGGGCTGGGCTTTGTGCGGGACGGGCGTGCCCGGCATGGCGAGGTTCTGCGCCTTGTCGATCACATGCGCGGCACCGATCTGCCGGTGACCCTGTGCAACCCCGTCTTTGTGGACCCTGAGGGAGAAAAGCTGCGTGCCTGAGCTCATCGCAAAGCCCAGCCTGGACGGGCAGGCGCCGCTGACGCTGGTCGGCACCACGCTGGCCCCGGTCGATCTGGGCGCCATCACCTCGGTTGCGCCGTTTCCGGGCCGGATCAAGGCCCTGGACAAGACGCTGAAGCCGCTTGGTCTGGCCTTTCCCGCGCCGGGCACCTCGGCGGCCAGCGGATCGGTCCGCATCGTCTGGACCGGCGCCGATCAGGCCTTTGTGATCGGCGCCCCGGTGCCCGATGTCACGGGCGCCGCTGCCGTCACCGACCAGTCGGGCGGCTGGTCGGCGCTGCGGCTCTCCGGCCCGGCGATGGCCGAGGTCATGGCCCGGCTCTGCCCGCTGGACTTTCGCCCTGCCGCTTTCAAGCCGGGCCAGGCCGCGCGCGCGCAGCTTGGTCATATGAACGCTGTCTTCTGGGCCGAAGAGGACGGATCGCTGATGATCCTGACCTTTCGCTCGATGGCGCGCACCGCCTGGGACGAATGCGCCCATGCCCTGACCGCCCTGGCGGCGCGGGCGGCGGCGGCGGGGTGAACCGGCGCCGTCGGGTTTCGTCCATCGCCAAGGTCCCGCAAGGCGCGGGGGTGTGGACCACCCCCTGGCCCGGGCAGGTTCGGCCCGGCCGGCGGACCGGTCGAAACTGACCTCGGCGCTGGCCTTCCCGACCTTTCCCCGATAGCCTTGTCGGATCATCCCCAATCGTTTGGCCCCCATGCTGACCAATGCCGACATCGCCGAGCTGACCGATTTCCGCCGCGCGCTGCACCGCTTTCCCGAAGTGTCGGGCGAAGAGGCGCACACCGCCGCCACCATCCGCGCCGCGCTTGGCCCCCTTGGCCCCGACCAGATCGTCACCGGCCTTGGCGGCCACGGCCTCGCCGCCGTCTGGAAAGGCGCGGCCCCCGGCGAGACGGTGCTGTTCCGGGCCGAGCTTGACGCGCTGCCGATCGAGGAACTGGGCACCCCGCCCCATCGTTCCACCATCCCGGGCAAGGGCCACATGTGCGGCCATGACGGGCATATGACGATCCTTCTGGCGCTTGGCCGGCTGATCGCGCGGCGGCGTCCGGCGCGGGGGCGTGTGATCCTGATGTTCCAGCCGGCCGAGGAAAACGGCGCCGGCGCCGCCGCCGTGCTGGCCGATCCGCGCTTTGCCGCGCTGCGGCCCGACTGGGCCTTTGCCCTGCACAACATGCCCGGCCTGCCGCTGGGCCATGCCACGCTCAGGGCCGGCACGATGATGTGCGCCTCACAGGGTCTGCGCATCCATCTGACCGGCAAGACCGCCCATGCCTCGATGCCCGAGACCGGCACCTCGCCGGTCCATGCCGTGGCGCGCCTGATCCCGGCGCTTCTGGCGCTTGGCCCGGGCGGCCCGCTGGACGAGCGGTTCCGCATGGTCACCATCACGCATGCCCGCATGGGCGAGCCGGCCTTTGGCATCTCTCCGGGCTATGCCGAGCTTTGGGCCAAGCTGCGCACGCGCGAAGACGGCCCCATGGCCGCGCTTTACGCCGAGGCGACCGCGCTGGTGCGGGCCGAGGCGGCGCGCGACGGGCTGTCGGTGGACTTTGCCACCCAAGACGCCTTTTCGGCCACAGTCAACGATGCCGCCGCCATCGCCCGCCTGACCGCCGCGCTGGAGGCGCTGAACGCTCCCCATGACGAGCGCAACCTGCCCCTGCGCGGGTCCGAGGATTTCGGCCGCTTTGGGCAGGCGGGGGCCAGGATGGCGATGATGTTCCTTGGCTCGGGCGAGCGTCATCCGCAGCTTCACAACCCCGATTATGATTTCCCCGACGATCTGATCGCGCTGGGCTGCGGGATCTTTCACCGGGTGCTGCGGGATCTTTTGGGCTAGGGGTGGGGGCCTAACCCGCGCAGATCTCGGCCAGCATGCGGATGATCGGCGGATAATAGCTGCCGAAATAGCCGTCCTCGGTGTCCAGGACCGACAGAAAGACCGCGACGCGGCCGGTGGTCATGTCGGCCAGCATGTACTGCCCGCCATAGCCGCCATGGCCCAGCCAGCGGCCGTTGGTGTTGAACTGGCTCGAATAGCGCAGATCGCCGCGCGGCGGGGCCATGGGAATGCCGCGACCGAGCGTTTCATCCAGAAAGGACGCCGAGCCAAGGTCCTGCCCCGCCACGCCGCGCCCCCGGCGCGCGATCAAGAGGGCATAGCGCGCCAGATCGCGCGCCGTCAGGCAAAGCCCGCCGTTCATCGCCGGAAATCCGGACCGGTCGCCGGCGACATGCAGCGCCCCCTCGACCCCCGCGGCATCGGCCAGGTCTGCGAGCCAGGCGGTCATCGCCCGCCCGCCCGCCACCTCGGCGGCGGCGGCCAGAACATCGGTGTTGGCGCTGCGGTACATGCAGAACCGCGTCGGATTGCGCGTGTCGGTCGTCCCCTTTTCCAGCCCGATCGTTGCCAGAAACGCCTTGCCGTCCGGCTCGGGCCCGCGTGGCAGGCGCATCCCGGTCGCCGCCTCGTGCAGAAAACACATCGCCTCGGGGTTCTGGTAATCCTCGCCATAGGCGTTGTTCACGTTCATGTCCGCGATGTCCTGCAGGCACGCGCCGGCATAGCCCGCGCCCAGCCAGGGCAGGATGCTGCCGGCGCTGCTGCCCAGGTCAAGCCGCCCCTGATCGCGCAGCGCGCCGATCACCAGGCCCATCACCGTCTTGGAGATCGACATCACCGAATGGGGCTGATCGGCCGAAAAATCGGCGGCGTAGCGTTCAAAGAGGATGCGGCTGCCTTCGGCCACGACCATGGCGGAAAACCACGGGTTGCCGCAGTGATGCGCCACGTCCGACCGCTGCGCGATGGCCGGATCGGTGGCGCGGCGCAGGTCCAGCACGCTGGCGGCGCGGAACGACTGCACATAGCGCGCCAGTCGGTGCAGGTTGTGAAAGCCGTGCCGCCGGTGCGGGGCCGAATTCCATCGCGGGCGGGCATCGGCGCCGACCGCAAGGTCGGGGTTGTCGTGGCGGGCGATGGGCGAGGGTGGCATGCTTGGTCCTTTCAGGCGCCTCGAAAGCCTAGCCGCACAGGCCCGGTCCGGACAAGCGCGGCCGAACCCTTAACCACTCGTTGATGAACAGCCTTCAATTCGCCTGAAACAGGGGCTATAAGGGGCAAAAGTGATGTCTCGACGGCCCGCGCCGTCCCTTTCAAGTGGTGCCCGCAGATGCCGACAAGTTGGAATGCCATTTACCTCGGTCAACTGACGGTCGTCGACCCGACCGAAGGCAACACCACGGCCGAAAACGCAAGCTCGATCCTGGGCACCTATGGCAGCGCAACCGATCAGATCTTTGAAGAAGAGGTCTTAGTCACCACGACCAACGTCGGCGGCTCGCCCGGGCAGCTTGAACAGGACAACAGCGTTGCCGGCGATACAGTAACCTATGATCTGGGCGAGGGGGCGGGTCCCGTTACCACGACCTTTGACTCCGTGGTGCAGTACACCGGTACGCTGACCTATACCGACGGCACCACATGGACCGGCACGCTGAACGTCATCCAGGACGAGTTTGGCAACACCTTTCTGGTGCCGAACACCGCCAACAACGCGGCCCAGGCGGCGCTGATCGCCAAGCCGATCCAGTCGGTGACGCTGACCACCGTTTCGACCTCCACCAACTCGGGCTTGCAGGCGAACCGGCAGACGACCGACTTTCTGGCCTGCTTTGCCGCCGGCACCAGGGTGCTGACCCCCACCGGCGAGCGGGCGGTGGAAACGCTGCGCACCGGCGATCTGGTGGTCACGCTTGACCACGGGGCGCAGCCCATCCGCTGGATCGGCCGGACCGAGACCCTGGGGCGCGGCAACCACACCCCGATCCGCATCGCCGCCGGGGCGCTCGGCAACCTCGCAGAGCTGCGCGTCTCGCCCCAGCACCGCATGCTGATCACGGGGGGCAGCGCAGAGTTGCAGTTCGGCGAGCCCGAGGTTCTGGTGGCCGCGCGGCACCTGGTCGGCCAGCCCGGCATCAGCGAGGCGCCCTGCGGGCCGGTCAGCTATGTCCATATCCTGCTGGACCGGCACGAGCTGGTGCTGGCCGAGGGGGCCTGGGCCGAAAGCTTCTTTCCCGGCGACATGCTGGAGCAGGGCGATCCGCAGGCGCGGGCCGAGATCATGGCACTGTTCCCCGATCTGGCCCTGCCCGGTAGCAGCCAGTTCCAGGCCGCACGGCGCGTGCTGAAATCGGCCGAGGCGGCGGCGCTGCTTTACCGCCCCAAAAGCCACCCCGTCGCGGCCTGACAGGTGCGCGGCTGATCGGCCGCTTGCAAAGCCGGCCCGGTCCCTGTATCCGCTTTGCCCGGGGAGGGGCTTGCAAAAGGCAGGTTCGGCCCCGTGCAGCCTGCCGGCCTTGAGCACCTTTTATCGGAGACGAGCATGTCCTGGACCGACGAGCGGGTCGAGACCCTGAAGCGCATGTGGGCCGAGGGCCAGTCGGCCAGCCAGATCGCCAAGGAGCTTGGCAGCGTCACGCGCAACGCGGTGATCGGCAAGGTCCACCGGCTGGGCCTGTCGAACCGCGCCGGCAGCCCCGACAAGGCCGAGGCCGAGGCCGACCTTTCCAGCGCCCTGCGCCCCGATCCCGCCCCCAAGGCAGAGCCGCCGGCCCCGCCCCGCGCCGAACCCGCGCCGCGCCCCGCCGCCGCCCCGGCCGCCGCCGCCACCACCACCGCGCCCGAGCGCCCCGCCGCCCCGGCCGCCGCCACCAACGTCACCCCGATCCCGCTGCGCAAGGCGATCATCCCCGCCGGCCAGCCCCTGCCGCCCCAGCCCAGCCTGAACGAGATCTCGCCCGAGGCGCTCGCCTCGGTGCGCGAGGTCGAAAAGCGCGCCAAGCGGCTGACGCTGATGGAATTGACCGAGCGGACCTGCAAATGGCCCGTGGGCGACCCCGCGACCGACGATTTCTGGTTCTGCGGCCTGCCCTCGGTCGCCGGAAAGCCGTATTGCGAGGCCCATGTCGGCGTCGCCTTCCAGCCGATGAGCGCAAGGCGCGACCGGCGGCGGTAGGCTATCGTAGGTCGGGCGCAGCCCGACTCTTCGGCGCGCCCTTGGCGGGCTGCCCGCGCCGCGCTACAGGTCCAGCGACCTTTGCCGGCTCTGGTCCTCTTCGCGCGCGGCTTTCTTGAATCCGTCCTGCCGCGCGGGCAGCCGCACCGCCCGGTCGCGCAGGCGCATCGCCTCTTCGATGGTCACGATCTGGATGCGCGGCACCGCGCCGAAGCCTGCCACCTCGCAGAGCCCCGCCCCCGCCGCCTCGGTGATCATCGGGCGCGAGGGGTCCGTCAGGGTCAGGAAGATGCCGATGTCCGCCCCCTCGCGCTCGATCACGCCGCGCAGGTCGCGGATCATGCTGACGCCCACGTTGTCGCCGGCCTTGACGCTGACAATCGCCCGCCCCTCGTGCTTCGCGCCGAAAAAGATGTTGCCGTCGATGCCCTTGTCGGCGCCCTTTTTCGACAGGTTGCCCGGCTGCGCGGCGATCAGCGACAGCGCCCATTTCTCGAATTCAAAATAGTAATTCTTGTCCTCGCGCCCCCGCGCCGCCATGTTGCGCGCGCCTTCGATGTCCTGCGGGGTGCCGTGGGTCTTGAACTCCACCCCCGGAAAGGCATCACGCAGCCGCTTTTCGATCAGGCCGATGGCAAGATGCGTGACGTCGATGCCGATCCACTGCCGCCCCAGCTTTTGCGCCGCATGCACCGTGGTGCCACAGCCGCAGAACGGGTCGAGCACCACATCCCCGGGGTTGGACGAGGCGTTCAGGATACGCTCCAGCAGGGCGACGGGTTTTTGGGTGGGGTAGCCGAGGCTGTCTCGGCCGATGACCGGGGGTATGTCCGTCCAAAGGTTTTGAAGTGGAACGCCGGGCATTTCATCAAGGTAACGTTTATATTCGGCCATCCCACTTGACGCGTATGCCAGCCGGTCCTCCTCGGCAAATTTCCTCATGTTTTCTTTGCTGTATGCCCAAAATCGACCATTGTAGGGTGGAACTTGCCGATATTCCCATCCCTCTCGTGGTTGCTCAAATTCATTCGACAGGTCAGCTTCCCAAGCACCACCGATAGGCCGCTTGACCGGCCAAAGGTAAGAAACGTCCCCACCCGACTTTGCTGCTGTCAAATTGTCCCGGCGATAGCGCCGCCCGTCCTTGTCTTTGAGCCGATATGCGCTTTCGACATAGGAATCGTCATAACCCGTGAATTGCCAGTTCCAAGTCCATGTCTTTCCCTTAGTGTAGAAGAAGATCGTGTCGCTAATATTGCCATACTGGACACGTCCCTGTTTGGCGTCGTTATGCGCTGAAGAACGCTTCCAAGAAATCTCCGTTCGATACCCACTCGCCCCAAACACCGCATCCAGCAACACCTTCAGATAATGGCTCGCCGTCGGGTCGCAGTGCAGGTACAGGCTCCCGGTCGGCTTCAGCACCCGGTGCAGCTCGATCAGCCGCACCGCCATCATGGCGAGGTAAGCCATCATGTCATTGTCGCCCAGAAATGACCGCATCGCGCGCAGCATCGTCGTCGCGGCCGCGTTGCCGCCCCGCACCACGTCGCCAAAGGCGGCCTCGGCGCTGTCGTTCCAGTGCCAGGTGTCGTCAAACGCCTCGATCTGCGCGGCGCTGTCGGTGCCCTGCGGCCCCTTGAACAGCACGTTGTAGCTGGCGTTCGAATTGAACGGCGGGTCCAGGTAGACCAGATCGACGCTCTCAGAGGCGATGCTGTCCCGCAGCACCGTCAGATTGTCGCCGTAATGCAAATGGTTCATCTGCCCTCGCGCGCCGCCCCCGCACCCTGCCGTCTGACGCGTAAAGATCAGGTTAACCCTGTTCCACCCCTCCGGGCAACTGCGCAACCTCACCTTTCACTTTGGCACAAATATCCAATCCCCGGCCGGGCGCAGGCGCTGCCAGGGGCGATTTGCCCCCCCCGGCCAAACCCGCTATACCCCCCGACATGACCCAGAACCCGCCGCTCCTGCGCCCCGACCTTGCCCGTTCGCTCATCCCTGACACGCGCCGGGCGGGGCAGCCGACGATCGGCATGGTCTCGCTTGGCTGTCCCAAGGCGCTGGTGGATTCAGAGCGTATCCTGACCCGCCTGCGCGCTGAGGGCTATGCGATCTCGCCCGACTACAAGGGCGCCGATGCGGTGATCGTCAACACCTGCGGCTTTCTCGACAGCGCCAAGGCCGAAAGCCTGGACGCGATCGGCGAGGCGCTGGTGGAAAACGGGCGGGTGATCGTCACCGGCTGCCTGGGGGCAGAGCCGGAGTATATCACCGGCGCGCATCCGCGCGTCCTGGCGGTGACCGGCCCGCACCAGTACGAGTCTGTGCTTGACGCCGTGCACCGGGCGGTGCCGCCCGCGCCCGATCCCTTCATCGACCTGCTTCCGGCCACGGGGGTCAGCCTGACCCCGCGCCATTACAGCTATCTGAAGATCTCCGAGGGCTGCAACCACAAGTGCAAGTTCTGCATCATCCCCGACATGCGCGGCCGTTTGGCAAGCCGCCCCGCCCATGCCGTGCTACGCGAGGCGGAACGGCTGGTCGCGGCGGGGGTCAAAGAGCTGTTGGTCATCTCGCAGGACACCTCGGCTTACGGCGTTGACATCAAACACGCGGCGGATCGCGGCCACCGCGCCCATATCACGGACCTTGCGCGCGATCTGGGCTCGCTCGGCGCCTGGGTGCGGCTGCACTACGTCTATCCCTATCCCCATGTGCGCGACCTGATCCCGCTGATGGCAGATGGCCTGGTGCTGCCCTATCTCGACATCCCGTTTCAGCACGCCCATCCCGACACCCTGCGCCGCATGGCCCGCCCCGCCGCCGCCGCGCGCACGCTGGACGAAATCGCCGCCTGGCGCGGCGTCTGCCCGGACATCACCCTGCGGTCGACCTTCATCGTCGGCTATCCGGGCGAGACCGAGGATGAATTCCAGACCCTGCTGGACTGGCTGGACGAGGCGCAACTCGACCGGGTCGGCTGCTTCAAATACGAAAACGTCGCCGGTGCGCGGTCGAACGCGCTGCCCGGCCATGTGCCCGAAGAGGTCAAGCAGGACCGCTGGGACCGGTTCATGGAAAAGGCCCAAGGCATTTCCGAGGCAAAGCTGGCGGCCAAGGTCGGCAGCCTGCAACAGGTGATCGTCGATGAGGTGGACGAAGACGGCGCCACCTGCCGCACCCGCGCCGATGCGCCCGAGATCGACGGCAACCTCTACATCGACGAGGGCTTTGACGGGCTGAGACCGGGCGATCTGGTTGAGGTCCGGGTCGACGAGGCGGGCGAGTATGACCTGTGGGGCCGCCCGGTCTGACAGCAGTCATTCCGGCCGATCCTGCGCGACCGCACCAATTCAAAATATTGACCCGAACCCTCCGCGCGGTGTTAGACTGGTGGCTCAATGCCGGTACAACACGGCACAACAAGGGGGGAGTGAAGAATGAATATCGCACGTCTTTTCATGGGGATCGGGTCGCTCTACATCATCGTTGGCGTCTCGATCGGGGCCTATATGGGGGGCGCCAGCGATTACACGCTGGTCCCGGTCCACGCCCACATGAACCTGCTCGGCTTTGTGCTGATGATGGTTTTCGGGTTCTTTTACCACCTTTACCCTGCGGCGGCGGCGTCCAGGCTGGCGGTGGCGCATTTCTGGCTGCACCAGATCGGAACGGCCGTGCTGCTGTCGATGCTGTGGCTGCTGCTGACCGGAAAGATCGCGGAAGCCGCGATGTTCCCGCTGGCGCCGATCGTCGAGGTGATGGTGCTGCTGGGCCTGGTGTTCTTTGCCGTCAACGTCTGGCGCCACGCCAAATAGGATTGCAGCCCCCGGGCGCGGCCGCTTGGCCCGCCCGGGAACCGGCATTCTGGTCAGGCCAGTTCGGTGATCATCTCGGATTTCGGCCGCCGGGCCTTGGGCAGGCCGGCCAGCCAGTCGCCCTCGGCCGCGCGGTAGCCCAGCGGCATCAGCGTGACCGACCGCAGCCCGCGCGCGCGCAGGCCCAGAATCTCGTCCACGGCGGCGGGATCAAAGCCCTCCATCGGGGTAGCATCCACGCCTTCAAAGGCCGCCGCCGTCAGGCCGATGCCAAAGGCGATATAGGCCTGGCGGGCGGCATGTTCGAAATTGACCTGCGCGCTGCGCGCCAGGTACTGCGCCTTGAGGCCGTCAAAGTAGCTCTTGATCCCGTCATTCATGCCGCCGCGCGTGGCCGCCACGACATTTGCAACCCCGTCGATCCTGTCGGCGGTATAGGTGTCCCAGGCGGCAAAGACCAACAGGTGGCTGCCGTCGGTGATCTGCGCCTGGCCATAGGCCGCCCCCTTGAGCTTTTCGCGCAGGTCGCGGTTGGTGACCACGATCACTTCGAAAGGTTGCAGCCCTGACGAGGTGGGGGCAAGGCGGACGGCATCCAGGATGCGCTCGACCTTGTCGGCGGGCACGGCCCGGCCCGCATCCATCTTTTTCGTGGCATAGCGCCAGTTCAGCTTTTCGCTCAGCATCATGAAATTCCATCTGCTTGCGCCGGCAAAGGGGCCGGCGCTTCATGCTGGATGAGGTAGGGCTGTGAGCAGTCGCACAACAGGGGCGAATTCGCACAGTGATTGCGCATGAGCGCAGAGCGAGAGTGCCTGACGCTAACGGACCCGCCCGATGCGCTGCGCGACCAGGGCGCAGGCGGTGGCAACCGCCTCGTCCAGGGGCATCGTGGATGTGTCGATCAGCACGGCACCCGGCGCGGGGCGCAGCGGAGCCTCGGCGCGGCCCATGTCGCGCGCATCGCGCTCGCGGACCTCGGCCAGGATGCGGGCCTCGTCGCCGCCCAGTTCCAGCCAGCGGCGATGGGCGCGCACCTCGGCGCTGGCGGTGATGAACAGCTTTACCTCCGCCTCGGGGCAGATCACGGTGCCGATGTCGCGCCCGTCCAGAACCGCGCCGCCCGGGCGGCGGGCAAAGTCGCGCTGAAAGGCGGTCAGCGCCGCCCGCACTTCGGGGATGGCCGCGACGATCGAGGCGGCTCGGCCCGCCTCGAGCGTGCGCAGGCCGAGGTGGTTCAGGTCCTGCGGCGTCAGCGTTCTGGCGGCCTGCACCGGATCGCCCCCCTTGGCCCCGACGGCGCGGTAAAGCAGGCCGGTGTCCAGATGCGCCAGCCCAAACCGCGCCGCGATTTCCCGCGCGACCGAGCCCTTTCCGGCGGCGGCGGGCCCGTCAATGGCGACAGTGAAGATCATCGGCACCTCCATCCGCCCGACTGACGCAGAGGCCCCGGGTCAGTCGCCCACCCGATCCAGCGCCGCGCCGAGTCCGTTCATCAGCCCCTCGAAGATCGGAAAAGAGGTGACGATCGGGCTGGCGTCATCGACCGAAACGGCGCGCCGGGCGGCCATTCCGGCCACCAGAAACGACATGGCGATGCGGTGATCAAGGTGCGTCGCGCAAGTGGCGCCTCCGGGCATGCCGCCCGGGCCCATGCCGTGTACGATCAGCGTATCCTCGTCCTCTTCGACCTTGACGCCGCAGGCCTCAAGCCCGCGCGCCATGGCGTCGATGCGGTCGCTTTCCTTGACGCGCAATTCCTTGACACCGCGCATCACCGTCCGCCCGCTGGCAAAGGCCGCCACGACCGACAGGATCGGGTATTCGTCGATCATCGAGGGCGCGCGTTCGGGCGGCACCTCGATGCCGCGCATGGCGCCGGAAAAGCGCACGCGCAGGTCCGCGACCGGCTCGCCGCCCTCGGTGCGGGGGTTCT
This sequence comes from Paracoccaceae bacterium, assembly GCA_052387855.1. Lineage (GTDB taxonomy): Bacteria > Pseudomonadota > Alphaproteobacteria > Rhodobacterales > Rhodobacteraceae > CAIYZT01. The sequence goes on along the minus strand of JBQTIT010000018.1, from coordinate 128,197 downwards.
GGAACTCGATCTCGGCGCCCATCTCGGTCAGCGTGACATACAGCCCGTTGCGGGTCAGATTCTGGCTGACGCCGGGCACCAGGATGTCAGAGCCGGGCACGATCAGGGCGGCGCAGACCGGAAAGGCGGCGCTGGAGGGATCGCGCGGCACGGCAACCGTTTGCGGGCGCAGTTCCGGCCGGCCGGTCAGCGTGATGACATGCCCCTCGGAAGTCCGTTCGACGTTCAGGCTGGCGCCAAAGCCCAGCAGCATGCGCTCCGAATGGTCCCTTGTCGGCTCGCGCTCGATCACCACCGTCTCGCCGGGGGCGTTGAGACCGGCCAGCAGGATGGCCGATTTCACCTGCGCGCTGGCGACCGGCAGGGTATGGCGAACGGGCAGGGGATTTGCCGCGCCCACCACGGTCATCGGCAAACGGCCGCCCTTGCGGCCATAGGCCTGCGCACCAAACAGCGACAGCGGATCGGTCACCCGCCCCATCGGCCGCTTGCGCAAGCTGGCGTCGCCCGTAAAGGTCGCGGTCATCGGCGTTGTGGCCATGGTCCCCATGATCAGCCGCACCCCGGTGCCCGAATTGCCGCAGTCGATCACGTCCGAGGGCTCTTGAAATCCGCCGACACCGACGCCCTCGACGGTCCAGGCGCCGGGCTCGTGCCGGGTCACGGTCGCCCCAAAGGCGCGCATCGCGGCGGCGGTGTCCAGCACGTCCTGCCCCTCCAAGAGCCCGGAGATGCGGGTCTGTCCGACGGCCATGGCGCCAAAGATCAGCGCGCGGTGCGAGATCGACTTGTCACCCGGGATCAGCGCCGTGCCCGACAGGGGCCCGCAGGCGGACGATGTCATCGGTTGGGCGTTGCCATGTCCGCTCATTCGGGTCTCCTCAAGCTGGCATGTGCCTGATAACGCAAGCGAGGGACAGGGTCCACCACCCTTGACGGCGGCGGTCAGCCGGCGCGGCGAAAGGTCAGGTAGTGCGGCGCGCGGCCCTCGCGCAGGGCTTTCTGCTCGTAGCGGGTGGAAAGCCAGTCCTCCCAGGCGCCGCCCGGCCCGGCCTGATGGACCAGATCGAACCCGGCCGGCGGGACCTCTTCCAAGGTCTGGCGGACGTAATCGGGAATGTCGGTGGCGACCCGAAACTCGGCCCCCGGCGCGCAGACGCGGGCGAGCGCGCCCAGATAGCCCGGCGTGACAAAGCGGCGCCGGTGGTGGCGGGCCTTGGGCCAGGGGTCGGGGTAGTTGAGAAAGGCCTTTTGCACCTCGCCAGGGGGCAGCACGTCAAACAGGTCACGCACATCGCCCGGGTGCAGCGCCAGGTTCGACACCGCCGCCGCCCGCACCTTGCCCAGCAGCATCGCGATGCCGTTCACGAAGGGCTCTGCGCCGATGAGAAAGACATCGGGATAGCGCGCGGCCATGTGAACCAGATGCTCGCCGCCGCCAAAGCCGATCTCAAGCCACAGCGGCCGACCCGCCCAGCGGCCCGGATCAAGCGGCGCGCGTGTGGGGTTTTCCGCAGACGCGACCCCGCGCAGGGTCAACGGCCCAAGGTCATTGGCCAGATAATCCTTTTGGCTGGCGCGCAGGGTCTTGCCGTGGACACGGCCATAGAAATTGCGGTGCGCTGCCACGGCTTCAGGCTGCGGTGGGGGAATGTCGGTCATGGTCCGCCTGATTTGGCGCGCGGGATTGCCGGGCCGGACCTATCCAACAGCGCGTTGGGGGTCAAGCACGGGCCCGCCCCCCCCAAGGCGACATCCGGGATAGCGTCAGTTGTTCGCGGTCAGCGGGTCGATGATCGTCGGCACCTCGGTGATGCGCGTAAAGGGGATGCCGCTAAGGCTCGTGTGCCTGCGGATTTCTTCCTCGCTCTTGGCCAGATAGATGCAAAAGGTCTTGTCGGCCGCGACGTAGGAATGCTGCCACTGGATGTCGGGCCCGATGGTGGACAGCGCCTGATTTGAGGCCCTCGCGGCGCCGCAAAGGTCGGTCGGGCTGAAGTCGCCGATGCCGGCGATGTCGCGTTCGATCAGGAAGCGTTTCATGGATCGGTCCTTTCGGATGGAGGTGTCTGGCTTGTGGGGGCAGTATGCGGCCAACCGGGGCGGGCGCATAACCTGATATTCTTTGGCGGGCTAAAGCCTGCCTTTCGCAAATCCCCTTGGGTTTTGCACCAATAAGGATAACCTTTGTCAAATGACCGCCACATCGCATCTGCGTTCCTTTCAGGCACTGGACATGGCGCTGCGCGAGGGCTCGCTCACCGCGGCGGCGGATCGTCTGGGCATCACCCCGGCGGCGGTGGGCCAGCGCATCCGCGCGCTTGAGGATTTTCTGGGTGAGGACCTCTTGCTCCGGGGCCGGTCGGGTCTTTCGCCCACCCCGCTTCTGGCGGCCACGGTCGAGGATCTGCGACAGGCCTTTGATGCGCTCGGCCGGGTGGCCGAGGCCCTGGATCTGCAGCGCACCGCCCAGATCCATGTCGTGGCCGAGCCCGACTGGGCTGACCTGTGGCTGATCCCAAGACTGCCGGCCTTCAGGCTCGCCTATCCGAACATCAGGTTCTGCATCAACGGCATGGGCGATGCGCCGGTGCGGCTTGGCATGCCCGACCTGCGCGTCACCTACGGCCCCGGGCCGGGCGAGGTTCTGTACCGCGATATTCTATTGCCGGTGACCGGCCCGGACAATGTGCGGCGCTTGTCGACCTTCGACCCGGCCCTGCCGATGGAGGGCATGCCGCTGATGCATCTGCGCGAGCACAGGGCCGAACCCGACCGCCCGGGCTGGGTCGAATGGTTCCGGACTTTCGGGCACCGCCAGGAGGGCGCCGACCGGGGGGTGACCAGCCCCAGTGCGCGCATCGCGATGGAGGGCGTGCGCAACAACGCGGCCTTTCTGATCTGCGGCTATTCGCTGTTCAGCCGCGATCTGGCCGAGGGCTCGGTCGTCCTGCCCTTTCCCGTGGCCGAGCATCTGCCGGCACCGCACCCCTATCGGCTGAGCCTGCGCCATGAGATCGGCGCAAGGCCGCAACTGCACCGCTTCGTGGACTGGCTGCGCGCCGAGGCCAAGGCAACGGCGCTGCAGATCAAGGCCCTGACAACTGGAACGGGCGGCCCGTCCACCGAGCCGCCCGCCAACTAGAACCGGTGCGCTCTCGCGCTCAGACCGCTTTTTTCAGCGCCTCGACCAGATCGGTCTTTTCCCAGGAAAAGCCGCCGTCCGCCTCGGGCGCGCGGCCGAAATGGCCATAGGCCGAGGTGCGCGCATAGATCGGGCGCGTCAGGCCCAGATGGGTGCGGATGCCGCGCGGGGTCAGGTCCATGCATTCCATGACCGTCCGCTCGATGGCGGTGGCCTCGACCTTGCCGGTGCCGTGGGTGTCGACATAGATCGACAGCGGCTTGGCCACGCCGATGGCGTAAGAGACCTGCAAGGTGCAGCGGTCGGCAAGACCGGCCGCGACCACGTTCTTGGCCAGATAGCGCGCGGCATAGGCGGCCGAGCGGTCAACCTTGGTCGGGTCCTTGCCGGAAAAGGCGCCGCCGCCATGCGGGGCCGCGCCGCCATAGGTGTCGACGATGATCTTGCGCCCGGTCAGGCCGGCATCGCCGTCGGGGCCACCGATGACAAAGGTCCCGGTCGGGTTGACCCACCATTCGGTCTTTTCGGTGATCCAGCCCGCAGGAAGGATCTCGCGGATATAGGGCTCCACGATGGCGCGGATGGCGGCCGAATCCTGCGCGGCGTCCGAATGCTGGTGCGACAGCACGATCGAGGTGACCTCGACCGGCATGCCGTCGACGTAGCGCAGCGAAAGCTGCGACTTGGCGTCGGGGCGCAGCGTGGGCTCCTTGCCCGCCTTGCGCACCTCGGCCAGACGGCGAAGGATGGCGTGCGAATACTGGATCGGCGCCGGCATCAGCTCGGGCGTCTCGCGGCAGGCATAGCCGAACATGATGCCCTGGTCCCCGGCGCCGTCGCGGTCGACGCCCTGCGCGATATGGGCGGACTGCTTGTGCAGGTAGTTCTGCACCTGAAGCGTCGACCAGTGAAACTCGTCCTGCTCATAGCCGATGTCGCGCACGCAGCCGCGCACGATGTCCTCGACCCGCTCCATCATGGCGCCAAGCGCCTTGGGGCCGCTCAGCCCGACCTCGCCGCCGACCACGACGCGGCCGGTGGTGGCAAAGGTCTCGCAAGCGACGCGGGCATTCGGCTCTTCGGTCAGGAAGGCGTCCAGGACGGCGTCCGACACGCGGTCGCACAACTTGTCCGGGTGCCCCTCTGAAACGGATTCAGAGGTGAAGACATAGGTATTTCTGCTCATTGGGACGTGCTCCGATTGGTGAACCTCCCCCCGTCAGGAAGCCGTTGGAGGGGGCGATGGGCTGGTCTAAGCCGGTTGTGGCGCCAGCGTCAAGCCGCCCGGCCCCCACCGCGGCGGAAAAGCCACAGGCCGAGGGCGCCGAGCAACAAAAGGACCGGCGCCTCGCCCCAACGGGCATAAAGCGTTGCCGGCAAGGGCCCGGGCAGGGCGACGTCAAGGTGGCCGGTCACGCCAAAGGCCAGGCTCGCGGTAACTTGCCCGCGCGCGTCGATCATCTGCGTGACGCCGGTGTTGGCGACGCGGGCCAGCGGCAGGCCCTGTTCGGTCGCGCGCAGCCGCGCCAGCGCCGCGTGCTGGAACGGGCCCGATCGGGTGCCGAACCATGCGTCGTTGGTGATCTGCACGATCCAGTCCGCGCGAACGGCTCCGGTGCGCAGGTCCTGCGGAAAGACCGCCTCGTAGCAGATCAGCGGCAGGACCTGTCCCAATGGGCCAAGGTCAAGCACCTGCGGCCCGGGCCCGGCCGAATAGGCCTGCCCGGTGCGGGCGGCAAAGGCGCCGATGCCGAACCAGTCGTACAAGAGATCGCCAAAGGGCAGATATTCGCCAAAGGGCACCAGATGGTGCTTGTCGTAGCTCGCCAGCAGGGCGCCGTCCGCCCCAAGCACGGCAAGCGAATTCCAGCCGCGCGGCCCTTCGGTGCGCTGGTGGCCAAAGAGCACCGCCGCGCCGCCACCCGCCGCCGAGATGGCAGCGGCGACCTCGTCTGATCCCTCCAGCCGATAGGGCAGGGCGGTTTCGGGCCAGATCACCAGATCGACCGGCGGCGCGGCCCGGGTGGCGGCCAGAAGCCGCTCAAAATGCTGGCGGGCGAGGCCCGGCTCCCATTTGGCCGCCTGGTCGAGATTGGGCTGCACCAGTCGCAGCATCGGTCCGGCGGGCGGCGGCAGGGGCTGGGCCAGGCGCCAGGCGCCAAAGCCCCAGGGCAGGGCCAGGACCAGGAGCGCGGGCAGCCAAAGCGCACCTCGCCGCAGCGCGCCCGCCGCCAGGCCCGCTGCGGTCAGCGTCAGCAGGCTGAGCCCGGTCTGCCCGACCAGCGCCGCGACCTGGGCCAGCGGCGTGTCAAGCCAGACATGGCCGAACAGCGCCCAGGGAAAGCCGGTCAGCACATAGCCGCGCGCCAGGTCCGACAGGCCAAGCGCCAGCACCAGCGCCGCCAGCCCGCCGCGCCAGTGCCGCATCAGCCAGACCGGCACCGCCCAAAAGGCCGCCGCGCCAGCCGCCATCAGGACCAGCGCAAAGGGCGCCATCCAGCCGGTGCGCTCGGCCTCGACCAGAAAGGGCTGGGTGATCCAGGACAGGGTCAGCGCGAAATGCGCCCCCCCGGCGGCAAACGCCAGCCCCGCGGCGCGGCGCGGCGTCGGCGCGGCGGCCGTCAGATGCAGGACCAGCGCAAGCCCCGCCAGACCCAGTGGCCAGAGCGACCAGGGAACCTGGCCCAGTCCCAGCCCGATGCCCCCCAGCGCGGCAAGCACGAGCCGGCCCAGCCCCGGGCTCACGCGGTCGCGCCCTCTCCGGCGGGCCTGGCCTCGGGCTGCGGGGCGGCGCCGGGCAGGCGCACCCGCACCCGCTTGATCCGGCGCGGGTCGGCGTCAAGCACCTCGAACTCGACACCGCTCTCATCCGCCACCACCTCGCCGCGCACCGGCACCCGGCCGGTGCGCAGAAAGATCAGCCCGCCCAGCGTGTCGATGTCCTTGTCCTCTTCGCCAAGGCGCAGCGACATGCCCACGGCCGCCTCGAAATCCTCGAGTGGTGCGTTGGCCTGCACCACAAAGACCCCCTCGCGCTCCTGCTTCCACAGCGCGCCCTCGTCCTCGTCATGCTCGTCCTCGATCTCGCCGACCACGACCTCGATCAGGTCCTCGATCGTGACCAGGCCGTCGACCCCGCCATATTCGTCGATCACCAGCGCCATGTGGACCCGGTCGCGCTGCATCTTCTGCAGCAGGCTCGCCGCCGGCATCGACGGCGGCACGAACAGGATCGGGCGCAACATCTTCTTGAGACTGAACCGCCCGGCCGCACCAAAGCCGTGGGTCAGCGCCAGGTCCTTGAGCAGCAAAAGCCCCTGCGGATGGTCGAGCGTGCCCTTGAACACCGGAACCCGGCTGAAGCCGTGGGTGCGAAAGACCTCGACCAGGTCGTCCTTGCCGATGTCGATCGGCACCGCGACGATCTCGACCTTTGGGATGGCCACGTCGTCGACCCGCAGGTTGCGCAGGTTGCCCAGACCAAGCACCGCAGGCGCGCCGCCGCCCTGCTGCGCCAGCGGTGCACCGGCCGGGCCGTCAGCGGCCGCTGTTGACCTCAATCCGCTCAGGAGCCGGCCGAACAAGCCTCGCCCCCTGGCCTCTTCGCCCTGGTCTGGCGCGCCCTGTGCCGCGCCAGTGGCGTCGTTTGTACTGCCCATCTGTCCTTTGTCCAATCTTCGTCCCAGAGCGACGATCAGGCCGAGTATGGGTCACAAAGGCCCATCTGCGCAAGGGTGCGCACTTCGATCCCCTCCATCAGGGCCGCATCCTCGTCCTCGACGTGATCATAGCCGAAAAGGTGCAAGAGGCCGTGAACGACCAGATGGCTGACATGATCGGCCATCGGCTTGCCGGCCTCGGCCGCCTCGCGGGCGCAGGTGTCATAGGCCAGGGCAATGTCGCCCAGCTCGATCGCCTCTTCCCCCGGCCCGGCCACCGGACGCGGCGGCGCTTCGCCCGGATGCGCCGCCTGCCGGTCTTCGGCAGGCCAGCTCAGCACATTGGTCGGCGTCGGCTTGCCCCGGAACGCGGCGTTCAGCCCCGCAATGCGCGCGTCGTCGCAGCCCATCACGCAGACCGAAAACCGCTCCCCCGCCAGTCCGAGCGTGGCCAGCACGGCCTTCAGCGCAGCCTCGGCCAGCCCTTCAAGCCCGACCTGACGCCAGCGCTGGTCTTCAAGCATGGTCTCGATGTCCTGCTCCATGGCGCGGCGCTTACCGCGAAAGGCGGCCCTGCCTCAAGCCCCTTCTTCTCTGCCCAAATATCCCGGGGGCAAGACGGAATTTCCCCGAAATTCCGGCGAGGGGGCAGCGCCCCCTCCCTGCGCCTGCTCAGCTTTCCTCGGCCTCGTAGGCCTCGATGATGCGGGCCACCAGCGGGTGGCGCACGACATCCTTGGAGGTGAAGTAGTTGAACGAGACGCCCTTGACCCCCTTCAGGATGCGCTCGGCCTCGTGCAGACCGCTCGTCACCCCGCGCGGCAAGTCGATCTGCGTCCGGTCGCCGGTGATCACCATGCGGCTGCCTTGCCCCAGTCGGGTCAGGAACATCTTCATCTGCATCGAGGTGGCATTCTGCGCCTCGTCCAGGATGACAAAGGCGTCCGACAGCGTCCGCCCGCGCATGAAGGCCAGCGGCGCGATTTCCACCCGCTTGTCCTCCATCAGCTTTTGCAACTGCTTGGCCGGCAGGAAATCGTTCAGCGCGTCATAGAGCGGCTGCATGTAGGGATCGACCTTTTCCTTCATGTCGCCCGGCAGAAACCCAAGCCGCTCGCCCGCCTCGACCGCCGGTCGCGACAGGATGATGCGCTCGACCGCGCCCGAAATCAGCATCGTCACCCCGACCGCCACCGCAAGATAGGTCTTGCCGGTGCCGGCCGGGCCGATGCCAAAGCCCAACTCGTTCTGAAAGAGGTTCGCGACATAGGCCTTTTGCGCTTCGGTGCGCGGCTCAATCGGCTTTTTGCGCGTGCGCAGCTCAAATCCCGAACCGGAGCCGGCGAACATCTCGATCTGCTCGCCCTCGCTGATCCGCAGCGGGTCCTGGCCCCGTGGCAGGCGCAACGCGGCGTCGATATCACCCGCGACCACCTCGCGCCCCGCTTCGAGCCGGGCATAGAGCGAGCGCAGCACCGCCGCCGCCTGCTCCCGCGCCGCCACCTCCCCAATCACCGACAGCCGGTTGCCCCTGCGGAGGATATGGACCCCCATCTGGTGCTCGATCTGCGAAAGGTTGCGGTCGTATTCGCCGCAAAGTCCGATCAGCAGCCGGTTGTCTGGAAATTCAACGATTGTCTCGATCATATCGCTGGATTGCGGCGGCGGGGTTAGCGCGCTGATGCCCAAAAAGACTCTCCTTCCGGTCAAGGTGTCTGGCTATGGGGCTGAGTGTGAGATGCCGTTCCGGCCCTTGCAAGCAAAGTTTTTGCGACAGATCGCCCGGCGCGGCAATTCGGCGCCGCTGTGGCAGGATTGCCGGGCCGTGCCGCCGAATCCGAGGGGCGGGGCAAGCCCTAACCGATCCTGACCCCGGCCAGCGAGTTGGTGGAGGATGCGGTGATGCGGACGCGGACAAGCTCGCCCACCCTGCCGGCCGGATCGGTGACATGGACCGCGTGCAGATGGTCGGACTTGCCGACCATCTGGCCGGCCAGACGGCCCGGCTTGTCGTAAAGCACGCCCACCTCGCTCCCGACCATCGCCTCTTGCGCGGCGCGCTGCTGGGCCGTCAGCAGCGCCTGCAGGGTTTGCAGTCGGGCATCGGCCAGCTCATCGGCCACGGCCGGCTTTTCGGCCGCCGGGGTTCCGGGGCGGGCGGAGTATTTGAAGCTGTAGGCCATGCCAAAGCCGACCGCGCGCACCAGCGCAAGGGTGTCGGCAAAGTCGGCCTCGGTCTCGCCCGGAAAGCCGACGATGAAGTCCGACGACAGCAGGATGTCAGGCCGCGCGGCGCGCAGGCGCGCGATCACGGCAAGATAGTCCGCGGCGGTGTGCTTGCGGTTCATCGCCTTGAGCATCCGGTCCGAGCCGGACTGCACCGGCAGATGCAGATAGGGCATCAGCTTTGGCAGATCGCCATGGGCCGCGATCAGATCGTCTTCCATGTCGTTGGGATGGCTGGTGGTGTAGCGGATGCGCGCCAGCCCGTCGATCTGCGCCAGCTTGCGGATCAGGGCCGCAAGCCCGGTCCCCTCGGCGCTGTAGGCATTCACGTTCTGGCCCAAGAGCGTGATGTCCCTGACCCCGCGCGCGACCAGCGCCTGCGCCTCGTCCAGCACGCGGCCCGGCGGGCGGCTGACCTCGGCTCCGCGGGTATAGGGCACGACGCAAAAGGCGCAGAACTTGTCGCAGCCTTCTTGCACGGTCAGAAAGGCCGAGGGCCCGCGCGTGGCCTTGCGCCCCGGCAAGAGGTCGAACTTGTCCTCGGCCGGAAATTCGGTGTCGACCTGCTGGCGACCCGAGCGGGCCATCTCGGGCAGGCGGTGATAGCTTTGCGGGCCGACCACCAGATCGACCAGCGGCATCCGGCGCAGGATCTCGGCCCCCTCGGCCTGCGCCACGCAGCCGGCGACGCCGATCTTCAGACCGGGCTTGGCGGCTTTCAGCGGGCGCAGGCGGCCAAGGTCGGAATAAAGCTTTTCGCTGGCCTTCTCGCGGATGTGGCAGGTGTTCAGCAGCACCATGTCGGCCTCGGCCGCGTCCTCGGTGGCGACATAGCCCTCGCCCGCCATGGCCTCGGCCATGCGCTCGCTGTCGTAGACGTTCATCTGACAGCCATAGGTCTTGATGAAGAGCTTCTTGGGTCCGGTCATCATCTTTCCTCGCAGGCCATGATCCCGCCCTTTGGCCCCGCCCCTTGGCCCATAGTCCAATCCACGCGCGCCTGCAACGCGCGGCGCGGCGGGCGGGGGCGCGAAAAGATCGACCTTTCCGCGCTTGCGGCTTGCAAAGGCCAGGCCAAACGCGGAATCTGCCGCGCAGCAGCGCAGACGATCGGGGCCCGATGAACTTTCCCTCGCTTGAAGCCTACCTTGCCAGGCCGGGACCGGGGCTGACCAGGGGACCGCTGGCGGTCATCCTGGCCGAGGACGAGGTCGAGGTGGAGTCGACCCTGCGCCACCATCTTGAGGCCGGCTTTGCCGCTGTCCTGCTGCTGGCCGACCCCGCGCTGCCGGTCGCGGCAGAGCTTGAGGCGCGCATCGACCGGGCGCCCTGCGCGGTTCTGGCCGAGAACGCGCTGCCGGGCGCGATGAACCGGATCATCGCGGCCGCCAGCCCCGGGGTCTGGCTTTATGGCTGCTACAACGGCGAATACCTGTTCTTTCCGTTCTGCGAGACGCGCACCGTGCGCGATCTGGTGACCTTTCAGACCGAAGAGCGGCGCGACGCGATCCTGAGCTATGTGATCGACCTTTATGCCGCCGATCTGACCGCCCATCCCAATGCCGTCTGCCGCGAGACGGCACATCTTGACCGGTCGGGCTATTACGCGCTGGGCCGGCCCGACCCCGCAGGACCGGACCGGACAAAGGAACGGCAGCTTGATTTCTTCGGCGGCCTGCGCTGGCGGTTCGAGGAACATGTCCCGGTGCCCCGCCGCAAGATCGACCGCATCGCGCTGTTCCGCGCCAGGCCGGGGTTGCAGATGCGCCCCGACTTCACGCTGACGGACGAGGAATACAACACCTATGCCTGCCCCTGGCATCACAACATCACCACCGCCATCGTCAGCTTTCGCACCGCCAAGGCGCTGCGGACAAACGCCGGATCCAGGCATGGCATCCACAGCTTTCTGTGGCGAAACTCGGTTCCCTTCACCTGGCACAGCCAGCAGTTGATGGACCTGGGCCTGATGGAACCGGGGCAGTGGTTCTAGCCGCAAGGCCCTTGCATCGCCCCGCCCCTTTCACTATGAGCCGCCCTGCAAGGGTCGGGCCAATGCCACGGCCCTTGTTCCATTCGGGCAAGACCGGCGGAGCCAACCGCATGGCCAGTGACATGACGATGAAAAGGACTGAACAATGAATTCGAAAGCCATGGAAGAATTCGAAGCCCTCCTGAAGGAAAGCTTCGAGATCGACACCCCCGAAGAGGGCACTGTCGTCAAGGGTCTGGTGATCGCCATCGAGGCGGGCCAGGCGATCATCGACGTCGGCTACAAGATGGAAGGCCGCGTTGACCTGAAAGAATTTGCCGGCCCCGGCGAGAACCCCGACATCAAGGTCGGCGACACGGTCGAGGTCTATATGGACCGCGTGGAAAATGCCCGCGGCGAGGCGCAGATCAGCCGCGAGAAGGCCCGCCGCGAAGAGGCCTGGGGCCGTCTGGAAAAGGCCTATGCCTCGGAAACCCGCGTCGACGGCGCGATCTTTGGCCGCGTCAAGGGCGGCTTTACCGTGGATCTGGGCGGCGCTGTCGCCTTCCTTCCCGGCTCTCAGGTCGACGTGCGCCCGGTGCGCGACGCCGGCCCGCTGATGGGCATGAAGCAGCCCTTCCAGATCCTCAAGATGGACCGTCGCCGCGGCAACATCGTTGTCTCGCGCCGCGCCATCCTGGAAGAGTCGCGCGCCGAACAGCGCGCCGAGGTCATCGGCAACCTGACCGAAGGCCAGACCGTGGACGGCGTGGTCAAGAACATCACCGAATACGGTGCTTTCGTTGACCTTGGCGGCGTCGACGGCCTGCTGCACGTCACCGACATGGCCTGGCGGCGCATCAACCACCCGTCGGAAATCCTGTCGATCGGCGAGACCGTCAAGGTTCAGGTCATCAAGATCAACAAGGAAACCCACCGCATCAGCCTGGGGATGAAGCAGCTCCAGTCCGATCCCTGGGATGCGGTCGAAAAGATGTACGCCATCGGCACGGTTCACAAGGGCCGCGTCACCAACATCACCGACTACGGCGCCTTTGTGGAGCTTGAGGCCGGGGTCGAGGGGCTGGTTCACGTCTCGGAAATGTCCTGGACCAAGAAGAACGTCCACCCCGGCAAGATCGTCTCCACCTCGCAAGAGGTCGAGGTCATGGTGCTGGAGATCGACAGCGCCAAGCGCCGCGTGTCCCTGGGGCTCAAGCAGACCCAGCGCAACCCGTGGGAAGTCTTTGCCGAAACCCATCCCGTTGGCACCGCCATCGAGGGCGAGGTCAAGAACATCACCGAATTCGGTCTGTTCGTCGGCCTGGACAACGACATCGACGGCATGGTCCACCTGTCGGACCTGTCCTGGGACCAGCGCGGCGAAGAGGCGATTCAGAACTACCGCAAGGGCGACACGGTCAAGGCCGCTGTCACCGAAGTGGATGTCGAGAAAGAGCGCATCTCGCTTTCGGTCAAGGCATTGGGCGAGGACAACTTCACCGATGCGGTCGACGGCGTGAAGCGCGGCTCGATCATCACCGTCGAAGTGACGGCGATCGAAGATGGCGGCATCGAAGTGGAGTACAACGGCGCCAAGTCGTTCATCCGCCGTTCGGACCTGTCGCGCGAGCGCGGCGATCAGCGCCCCGAGCGTTTCTCGGTCGGTGACAAGATCGACGTGCGCGTCACCAACATCGACGCCAAGACCCGCAAGCTGGGTCTGTCGATCAAGGCGCGCGAGATCGCCGAGGAAAAGGAAGCGGTCGAGCAGTACGGCTCGTCCGATTCGGGCGCCTCGCTGGGCGACATCCTTGGCGCGGCTCTGAAGGGCAACAAGTAAACCAAAGGGGGGCAATCCCGCCTTGGTGCAGAAATTGGGCCGTCCCGCAGGGGGCGGCCCTTTTGCCAGGCCCCGCCGACTTCTTGGATTTCATTTGTGCAGCCCGGAAATTTTGTCCTATAGTCCGCCATGTTACAGACGCCGTGGCGACCAAGGCCCGAACAACAGGGCACGCGGCCACGAGGGGGGAAATGTGGAATGATCCGTTCAGAACTGATCCAGAAGATTGCAGATGAGAACCCGCATCTGACCCAGCGCCACGTTGAGCGTATCGTTAACACCGTGTTTGAGGAAATCATCGAGGCACTGGCCAAGGGCGACCGGGTGGAACTGCGCGGCTTCGGGGCCTTTTCGGTCAAGGCGCGCGACGCGCGTGTCGGGCGCAATCCGCGCACCGGCGAGGCGGTCAAGGTTGACGACAAGAAGGTGCCCTTCTTCAAGACCGGCAAATTGTTGCGGGACCGGCTGAACGGCAAGTAAGGCCGCTTGCAGCGCGGCTGTTTCGGGCCGATGATCCGGACAGGCTCCTTCAGCATTGGCACAAGCATGTTGCGATATCTCCGTTATGTCCTGCTGGCGCTGATCGCGCTTGCACTGGTCGCCTTTTCGATCGCCAATCGCGCGCCCGTGGCGCTTCGGGCGCTGCCCGACGATCTGGCGCTGCTGGCGGGTGGCAACCTGGGGGTCGAGATGCCGCTGTTCCTGGTGGTCTTTCTGGGCATCGCCATCGGCCTGATTCTGGGCTTCCTGTGGGAATGGGCGCGCGAGCACAAGCACCGGGCCGCCGCCGCCAGCGGCACCCGGACCGTGGCGCGGCTTGAGCGCGAGCTTGCGGTGATGAAGGATTCGGCATCGACGCCCAAGGACGAGATCCTGGCACTGCTTGACGGCAAGAAGGGCTGAATGTCCGGGGTGCGGGTCAAGATCTGCGGGCTGAGGACACCCGCCGATGTCGCGGCCGTGGCGCAGGCGGGGGCGGCCTATTTCGGGCTGAACTTCTTTCCCAAAAGCCCGCGCTTTGTCAGCCTGGCGCTTGGGCGCGAGCTGGCGCTGGCTGCGCCGCCGGGGCTGGCCAAGGTCGCGCTGACAGTCGATGCCGACGATGCCGCGCTGGACGCGATCACCGAGGCGATGCCGCTGGACATGCTGCAACTTCACGGGCACGAGACGCCCGACAGGGTGGCCGAGGTGCGCAGCCGCTACGGCCTGCCGGTGATGAAGGTAATCGGCGTGCAGGACGAGGGCGACCTTGCCGCGCTGGTCGACTATTCGCTCGTGTCCGACCAGATCATGATCGACGCCAAGGCACCAAAGGGGGCCATCCTGCCGGGGGGCAACGGCGTTGCCTTTGACTGGCGGCTGGTGGCGCAGCGGCGCTGGCTGCGACCCTGGATGCTGGCGGGCGGCCTGACGCCCCAGAACGTGGCCGAGGCGATCCGCCTGACCGGCGCGCGGCAGGTCGACGTCGCCAGCGGCGTGGAAAGCGCGCCGGGGGTCAAGGACCACGCGCGGATCGCGGACTTCGTGGCGGCAGCGCGATGAGGTCGATAGGCTCGGTTCAGTAGCCAGCCCCCCCACCCCTTCCCTCCCCCACAAGGGGGGAGGGAGCCGCCTTTATCCCGCCGCTGCGCGTGGCCCCTCCCACGCGCTTCATCAGGATCGACATCGCCCGGGCCCCCCGGCGCCCCGCTCTTCCCTTGTGGGGGAGGGATGGGGGTGGGGGGCAGACCGGCGCGCTCCCTGGCCACCGCCCCTCCCGCACACCAACCGGCACCCAGTCCATGCGTTGCGCCGGCCAATCATTGCCGCTAAACCGGGGTCAGCAGCGGTGGAGTGCGACATGCCCAAGGACAATCCCAACAGCTTCATGACCGGACCGGACGAGCAGGGCCGTTTCGGCAAGTTCGGCGGGCGGTTCGTGTCCGAAACCCTGATGCCGCTGATCCTTGATCTGGAAGAGCGCTACGAATTCGCCAAGACCGACCCGACCTTCTGGGCCGAAATGGACGATCTGTGGAAACACTACGTCGGCCGCCCCTCGCCGCTTTACTTCGCCCCGCGCCTGACGGCCCATCTGGGCGGCGCCAAGATCTACATGAAGCGGGACGAGCTGAACCACACGGGCGCGCACAAGATCAACAACGTGCTGGGCCAGATCATCCTGGCCCGCCGCATGGGCAAGACCCGCATCATCGCCGAGACGGGGGCGGGCCAGCATGGCGTGGCCACGGCGACGGTCTGCGCCAAGTTCGGGTTGAAATGCGTGGTCTACATGGGCGCACATGACGTGGAACGCCAGGCGCCCAACGTCTTTCGCATGCGCCTTCTGGGGGCCGAGGTGATCCCGGTCACCTCGGGGCGTGGCACGCTCAAGGACGCGATGAACGACGCGCTGCGCGATTGGGTGACCAATGTGCGCGACACCTTCTATTGCATCGGCACGGTGGCGGGCCCGCACCCCTATCCGGCCATGGTGCGCGACTTCCAGTCGATCATCGGCAAGGAAGTGCGCTGGCAACTGGCCGAGCAAGAGGGCGAGGGGCGGCTGCCCGACACGGTGATTGCGGCCATCGGCGGCGGGTCGAACGCGATGGGGCTGTTCTTTCCCTTCCTTGACGATCCGTCGGTGAACATCATCGGCGTCGAGGCGGGTGGCAAGGGCGTGGACGAGCGGATGCAGCACTGCGCCAGCCTGACCGGCGGACGCCCCGGCGTGCTGCACGGCAACCGCACCTATCTGCTGCAAGACGCCGACGGGCAGATCCTCGAAGGCTTCTCGATCTCGGCCGGCCTGGACTATCCCGGCATCGGGCCCGAGCATTCCTGGCTGCACGACATGGGCCGCGCGCAATATGTCTCGATCACCGACGCCGAGGCGCTGGAAGCCTTTCAGCTTTGCTGCAAGCTTGAAGGCATCATCCCGGCGCTGGAGCCGAGCCACGCGCTGGCCCATGTGATCAAGATCGCGCCGACCCTGCCTTCGGACCACATCATCGTGATGAACATGTGCGGGCGCGGCGACAAGGACATCTTTACGGTGGCCCGGCACCTGGGCTTTGACATGAAGCTCTGAAAGGCGGGCCGGCGCCGCGCCGATTCGCCCTTTGCCGCGGGCCCGCCCCCCCAGCGCCGCCGCCGTTCGCGCGGCGCGGGCCGCCGGTGCCCGCAAACCGCCCGCCGGCATAAACCAAAGGCATATGGCCCGACCCCCCGCATGACGCGGGGGTTTAAATCGGCGCTCTAAACCCCAGATCAATTTTCAGGGCCGCTCCCGGGGCCCCAGGTGTTCAGCACGCCCCATGCCTGACACGGCCAACCCCGTGTTCAGGCAGGGGAGTGACAGTGCAACCAGTGCGGCCCGGCTCGTGGCCCCGACGAGGAGAAGACAAATGAAGACCAAGCTTCGCAACTTCCAGAAAGCCTATGTGGCCCAGCGCGCCCGGATGAACCGCCGCGTCGCCGCCCTGTCGCTGGCGCTTGCCCTGACCAGCACGACCGCGATGGCGGCCCTGACCGTCGACGGCGTCGTCAGCACCTTTCAGGCCGAGGGCTATACCTCGATCGAGGTCAAGCAGGGTCCGACCCAGATCAAGGTCGAGGCGATCAAGGGCACGACCAAGGTCGAGATCGTCTACGACATCGAGAGCGAGGCGATCCTGAGCCAGGAAACCACTACGCTGGCCGCGCCGTCGGACGATGTCGGGGTCGAAATCAAGCAGACCGACAAGGACTTTGTCGGCGAAGACGAAGACGACGAGGACGACGAAGACGACGAAGACGACGAGGACGACGAAGACGAAGACGAAGACGAAGACGAAGACAACTGATCAGCGCGCCAGTCTTGAGGCGAACAGGGAAGGACCGGGGTTTCGGTCCTTCCGCTTTGTTGTTAGGAATGCCCCCGGGGCAAGGGACCTTTGCGATGAACCGACGCGGCTTTATTGCACTGCTGGGCGCGGGCCTGTTCTCGGCCTCCGTGGCGGCGGCCGAAACCTATGCTGACCTGATCGTCCGCCAGCTTGTCGATCAGGGCTATGCCAATGTCACCGTCGAAACCACGCTTCTGGGCCGGGTGCGCATCCGGGCCGAGGGCGAATACGGCCTGCGCGAAATCATCCTGAACCCCAGGACCGGCGAGATCCTGCGGGATCTGTGGTTTGACCATGACGGCAACCCGGTGATCCCCGGGCTCAAGGCGGACGACAGCGACGACAAGGATGGCAGCGACGAGCCGCAAGACGGCGGCGAGGACACGGACAACAGCGGCAGCGGCAAGGACGGAGACGAGGACCGCGCGGACGAGCCCGACCCGGAGGACAAGGACGGGTCCCTGGACGACAAGGACGAAGCGGAGAGGGACGACAGGGACCGCAGCGACGGGGACGGGACCGATGACTGATCCCCGCGCCCACGCCATGACCGGCCGGCGGGCAGCCTGATGCGGTCCTCGCTTGCCCTAGCCGCGGTCTTTCTGCTTCAGGCGCTCTGCGCCTTCTTCTTCATTTCCGATATCCTTTCCGCCTCGTTCGCCTTTGCCATCTCGCCCATCTCGTGGCAACTGCGTGAATATCTTGAGATTTTCGCCTCGCTCGGTCTTGTCGCCGGCATGGTGCTGGGCGGGCTTGCGCTGCGCCGCGCGATCCTTGAACGCAACCGCGCCCGCGAAAGCCTGCGACGGGCCTCGTCGGCCTTTGTCGAGCTGCTGCACGAACGCTTTGCCGAATGGCGCCTGACCCCGTCCGAGCGGGACGTGGCGCTGTTCGCGATCAAGGGCCTGTCGACGCAGGAAATCGCCGCCCTGCGCGCCACCTCCGAAGGCACGGTCAAGGCGCAGACCAACGCGATCTATCGCAAGGCCGGGGTTTCGGGGCGCTCGCAGCTTCTGTCGGTGTTCATCGAGGATCTGATGCGCGACGATACCGCGCTGTCGCGCATTCAGTCCGCCCCCGCCGGGCGCGAGGCGTAAAGCCGCAGCACCTCAAGCGGGACCACGTCCAGCGTGCGCCGGTGCGTCGCGGCCAGGTTGACCTGCGGCGCCGCGCCCTCTTCATGCGCCTGCAAGAAGCGCGCCGCGCACAGGCACCAGCGGTCGCCCGGTTTCAGCCCGGCAAAGCCGTATTCGGGGCGCGGGGTAGACAGATCGTTGCCAAGATACTTGGACAGGGCCAGAAACTCGGCCGTGGTCACCACGCAGACAGTGTGCTGCCCCCGATCCTCGGGCCCGGTGTCGCAGCAGCCGTTGCGGAAATAGCCGGTGCGCGGCGCTTGCGAGCACAGCTCCAGCCGGCCGCCCAGAACATTGACCGATGGTTCCATCATCGGCCCAGCATAGGCGCGCCGGGCCGGCTGATCCAGCCCCTTTGACCTTGGCGCGGCGCGCGGCTATAAGGCGCCGACCATGTGGAATTCGGCCCCTCTCGCGCGAATTATCCGCCCGGCGCCCTGATCGGCGCCGGGACAAGGCGCCTGGGTGACCCGCGCCGCCTGCCGACCCCCATCCAGACCGCATTGCAAGGTATGCCGCCGATGAGCGCCGATACGCCCACCACGCCGCCCCCGTCCGCCCCCGACTACCGCGACACCGTCTTTCTGCCCGAAACCGGCTTTCCGATGCGCGCCGGCCTGCCCCAGCGCGAGCCGGACTGGCTGGCCCGCTGGCAGCGGATCGGCGTTTATGACCGCCTGCGCGGCAAGCCGGGGCGGCAGGATTTCACGCTGCACGACGGCCCGCCCTATGCCAACGGGCATCTGCACATCGGCCACGCGCTGAACAAGATCCTCAAGGACATGGTGGTGCGCAGCCAGCAGATGATGGGGCGCGATGCGCGCTATGTGCCCGGCTGGGACTGTCACGGCCTGCCCATCGAATGGAAGATCGAGGAACAGTACCGCGCCCGGGGGCTGAACAAGGACGATGTCGACATCGTCGCCTTTCGCCAGGAATGCCGCCGCTTCGCCGAAGGCTGGATCGACGTGCAGCGCGAGGAATTCAAGCGCCTGGGCATCACCGGCGCCTGGGACCGGCCCTATCTGACGATGGACTACCACGCCGAGGCCGTGATCGCGGACGAGTTCATGAAGTTCGTGATGAACGGCAGCCTCTATCAGGGATCGAAGCCCGTGATGTGGAGCCCGGTGGAAAAGACCGCCCTTGCTGAGGCGGAGGTGGAGTATCACGACCACACCAGCCATCAGGTCTGGGTGCGGTTCCGCCCGCAAGGCGGCGCGATGGACGGGGCCAGCGTGGTGATCTGGACCACGACGCCCTGGACCATCCCGCAAAACCGCGCCGTCGCCTATGGCCCCGGTCTGGCTTATGGCCTTTACCGGGTCGATGCGCTGGGCGAGCATTCCACCGCCGAGGTCGGCGAGGTGATCCTGCTGGCCGACAAGCTGGCCGAAACAGTGATGGCTGCGGGCAAGGTCACCGCATTCACCCGCCTGCGCGACGTCTTCGCCGCAGAGCTTGCGGGACTGGTCCTCGCCCACCCCTACGCCGGCATCGAGGGCGGCAGGGGCGAGTGGGATTTCCCCGTTCCCATGCTTCCCGGCGATCACGTCACCGACGATGCCGGCACCGGCTTTGTCCACACCGCGCCCAGCCACGGCGATGACGACTATCAGATGGGCGTGAAGTTCGGACTGCCGATGACCTACAACGTCGAGGCGGACGGCTCTTACCGCCCCGACCTGCCGCTGTTCGGCGGGCAGTTCATCATCCAGCCCGACGGCAAGGAAGGCGCGGCGAATGTCAGCAACATCAAGGCGCTGCACGGCGCCGGCGCGCTGTTTGCCAAGGGCAGGCTCAAGCATAGCTACCCGCATTCCTGGCGCTCCAAGGCGCCGGTGATCTACCGCAACACCCCGCAGTGGTTCGTGGCGATCGACCGGGCGTTGGACGACGGCATGTCCACCCATGGCGCCACGATCCGCCAGCGGGCGCTGAACTCGATCAACCAGCTTGTCACCTGGACCCCGGCCACGGGCCGCAACCGCCTGCATTCGATGATCGAGGCGCGCCCCGACTGGGTGCTGTCGCGCCAGCGCGCCTGGGGTGTGCCGCTGACCTGCTTTGTCAAAAAGGGCAGCCGGCCGGACGCGCCGGACTTTCTGCTGCGCGATCCGCAGGTGAACGCCCGCATCCGCGCCGCTTTCGAGGCGAGCGGCGCCGATGTCTGGTATGTGCAAGGATTCAAGGAAAAGATGCTGTCAGGCATCGTCGATCCGTCCGAATATGAACAGGTCTATGACGTGCTGGACGTCTGGTTCGATTCCGGCTCAACACATGCCTTTGTGCTGCGCGACCGGGCAGACGGGTCCGAAGACGGCATCGCGGACCTGTACCTTGAGGGCACCGACCAGCATCGCGGCTGGTTCCATTCCTCGATGCTGCAGGCCTGCGGCACCAAGGGCCGCGCGCCTTATCGCGGGGTGCTGACCCACGGCTTCACGCTGGACGAGAAGGGCATGAAGATGTCCAAATCGCTGGGCAACACCGTCGCGCCGCAAGCGGTGATCGACGAATACGGCGCCGATATCCTGCGGCTCTGGGTGGCGCTGTCGGACTACACGGTCGATCTGCGGATCGGAAAGGAAATCCTGAAAGGCGTCGCCGACAGCTACCGCCGTCTGCGCAACACGATGCGCTACATGCTGGGCGCGCTGAAGGGCTTTGACGATGCCGAGCGCGTCGATCCGGCGCTGATGCCAGAACTGGAACGCTGGGTGCTGCACCGGCTGGCCGAACTGGACGGCGAGGTCCGCGAGGGCTATGCGCGGTACGATTTCCAGGGCGTGTTCCAGAAACTCTTTACCTTCTGCACCTCGGACCTGTCGGCGGTCTATTTCGACATCCGCAAGGACAGTCTTTATTGCGACCCGGCCGGCAGCCTGACCCGCCGGTCCTGCCGGACGGTGATGGACATCCTCTTTCACCGCCTGACCGCCTGGCTGGCGCCCGTGCTGGTCTTTACCATGGAAGAGGCCTGGCTGGAGCGGTTCCCGGGCGAGGACTCTTCGATCCATCTGGTGGATTTTCCGCAAACGCCAGAGGCTTGGCGCGACGAGGCGCTGGCCGCGAAATGGCAGACGGTGCGCGACGTGCGCCGCGTGGTCACCGGCGCGCTGGAGGTGCAGCGCACGGCCAAGGTCATCGGTTCCAGCCTTGAGGCGGCGCCCGAGGTCTTTGTAACGCCCGCGATGATGGCGCTGTTGCAGTCGGTAAGCTTTGACGAGGTCTGCATCACCTCGGGGCTGCGTCTGTCAGGCGGGCCGGTGCCCGAGGGCGCCTTTGCCCTGGCCGAGGTGCCGCAGGTGGCGGTGGCCTTTGCGCCCGCCCCGGGCGAGAAATGCGAGCGCTGCTGGAAGGTTCTGCCCGATGTCGGCCGGCACAGCCACCCCGGCACCTGCCAGCGGTGCAGCGACGCGCTGGGCTGACCGGACGGTCAGGGCAAATTGAAACGGGCAGGGGCCAGCGCCTCTGCCCGTTTGTCATGACGCGGCGCGTCAGGCGTAGGCGGCTGCGGCCGACAGGATGGCCGAGCGTCCCAGCGCCGCGCCGGCGGGCGATGCGATCATCGTCGCGATGTCGTGGCGGGTCAGGCCGATGTCGTCGAGCAGATGTTCATCGCTGCGGCGCAACAGCGCGCCCATCGAGCTTTGCAGCGCGCGGCGCTGGCGCAGGGTGGTGAGAAAGCTGATGACCATGGCGGACTCCTTCTACGGCCGGACAGTTGCGGACAGGATGGATTTACCCCACCGGCTTGACATCACACAAACGAATAGTGATGATGGTCGCCATGCATGAAATTGATGGCTGGCGATGATCCCCCTGGAAAGTGACCTGATGCGCGCCTTTCTGGCGGTGGCCGATACCGGCTCTGTCACCATGGCGGCTGAGAGGGTGGGGCGCACGCAATCGGCGGTGTCGATGCAGATCAAGCGGCTCGAAGACAGTTTGGGCCAGGCGCTGTTCGCCCGCCTGCCGCGCGGCGTGGCGCTGACCGCGCGCGGGGCGCAATTGATGCCCTATGCGCGCCGGGTCGCGCAATTGCTGGACGAGGCCGCCACCGCCCTGCGGGAAAAGCCGCTGATCGGGCCGGTGCGGATCGGCATTCCTGACGAATATGCCGAAAGCGTGCTGCCCCGCGCGCTGGCGGCCTTCAACCAGCGCCATCCGGCGGTCGAGGTGACGGTGCGCTGCGACTTCACCGCGCCGCAGCAGGCCGCGCTGGATGAGGACCAGCTTGACCTTGCCATTCTCTACGACAGCAGCCACACGGCGGCGGACGAGGTGCTGGGCATCGATCCCACGGTCTGGGTCACCTCTGTCGGCCATGCACAGCACCGCGAAACCCCGGTGCCGGTGGGCATGTACATCCATTCCGACTGGGGCAGGGACTTTGCCCTGCGCTCGCTGATCCAGCAGAGCATCGGCTACCGCATCGCCTTTGAATGCGACACCTCGGCCAGCCTGCGCGTGGCGGCGCGGACCGGGCTGGCCATCGCGCCCCTGTCGCGCAGCACCATCCCCGAGGGCTGCCGCGAATTGACCGCCGAGGACGGCTTTCCCATCGTCGACCGCGCCCGCGTGGTGCTGCGGCGCAATCCGCGCGGCACGTCGGAGGCGATCGAGGGGCTGGCGGCCATGGTGCGCGATGCCTTTGCCCCGCTGGTGCTTCCGGGCTGAGCGCTGTCGCCCTTCTGCCGAACAGGTTTCAACATGGCCTTTCCGCCGGCCGGAGTGTAACAGTTTCGTGACGGCGCAGGGCAGGAGACCGGCTTGAGCTTTTGGGTGATGACGGCCGTGCTGGGATCGGCCTTTCTGCATGCCTTGTGGAATTCGCTGCTCAAGGTCGGCGCCTCGCGGATGGGGGCGATGGTGATCCTGTCGATCGGCGAGGTGCCGATCGGCATCGCGGTGATCCTGAGCCGCCCGGCGCTGGACTGGCACATCGCGCCCTGGGTGATCGCAGCGGGCTGCGCGCATTTCTTTTACAAGTTCTTCCTGACCTATGCCTATGAGCGCGGCGATCTGAGCCGCGTCTATCCCATCGCCCGGGGCGCGGCGCCGCTGATCGTCGGGGTGGTGTCGGGCCTGCTTCTGTCCGACGTGATCGCGCCGGCCGAATATGCCGGGATCGTGGTGCTGGGCCTGGGCATCCTGCTGATGGCGCAGGGGGTCTTTGCCCGGGGCGAGAATCGCCGGCTGATCCCCTATGCGCTGGGCTCGGCCACGGCGACGGCGGTCTATACGCTGATCGACGGCTCGGGCGCGCGGGTGGCGGGCGATGCGGTGGCCTATGTCGCCTGGGTCTTTGTGGCGGACGGGCTGTTCTTTTCCACCGGCATCCTCTTGTGGAAGGGCTGGAACATCCTGCCGGCCCAGCGGCGGGCCTGGGGGGTGGGGATGATCGCCTCGGCCGCCTCGTTCGGGGCTTATGGCGTTTCGGTCTGGGCGATGACCGTGGCGCCCATCGCCGTGGTCGCGGCCCTGCGCGAAACCTCGATCCTGTTCGCGGTGCTGATCGGCTGGCTGGTCTTTGGCGAGCCGATGGGCCGGGGCAAGGCCGCCGCCGCCGTGGTGATCGTCGCTGGCGTCATCCTGACGCGGCTGGCCTGACCGCGCGGGCCGTCAGCCGCGCTTGCCCGCCGCGCTGATCCCGATGGCGGCCAGGATCACCAGGCCGGTGGTCAGGTCGCGGTAGAAGGGATCGGCGTTCAGGATGTTGAATCCGTTGTTGATCAGCGCCAGCAGCAGCACCCCCGCCACCGAGCGCCAGATCGCGCCAGCGCCGCCGTAGATGCTGGTGCCCCCCAGGATGACCGCCGCGATGGCGTCCAGCTCATAGCCCGCGCCGGCCGCCGCCTGTCCCATCGAAACGCGCGAGGTCGCGATCGAGGCGGCCAGCCCGGCGGCAAGGCCAGCGATGGCAAAGGTGATGATGCGCACGCGGTCGGCCCGGATGCCCGACAGGACCGCCGCCTCGGCATTGCCGCCGACGGCCAGGATCTGCCGGCCCAGCGCCGTGCGGGTCAGGATGAACCCCAGCACAAGCGCAAAGGCCGTCATCACCCAGATCGAGACAAAGACCCCGCCCAGCTTGTCGCGCCCCAGCCAGGTGAAGGCATCCATGCGCACCGGAATCAGCCTTCCGTCCGAGATCACGATGGCGACGCCCTTGAAGATCAGCGAGGTGGCGATGGTGGCCAGAAAGGAATGGACCCGCAGCAAAGTGATCACCAGACCGTTCACGCAGCCCAGCACCAGCCCGATGACCGGCGACAGGATGAGCCCGACATAGGGATCAAAGTGCAGCGCGATCCAGGCCGAGGCGACCGCGCCCATGGCAAAGATCGCCCCGACCGACAGATCGAACCCCCCGGCGATGATCACCAGCGTCATCGCCGAGGCCAGGATCGCCAGCGGCGCGTTCTGGTTGAGGATGTTGAGCAGGTTCTGCAAGGTCAGGAAACTGTCCGACATGAGCGTCAGCGCCGCCATCAGGATCAGGATCATGATCAGGACGGCATAGGTCTGAAGCGCTCGTGCGATGGCGTGTCTGGTCATGGGTTCTGGCCCGTCCGTGCGTTCGACTGGTCTGCGAAAAGAGCGGAAAGGACCGAAGCCTCGTCACTGGTCCCGGGGTCGATCATCTGCACGATGCGGCCGCCCGAGACAAGATAGGCGCGGTGCGCCAGGCCAAGCACCTCTTCGATCTCGGAGGAGATCACCAGCACCGCGACGCCGCGCGCGGCCATCTCGGCAATCGCCTCGTGGATGCGCTGGCGCGCGCCGACATCGACGCCCCGGCTCGGCTCGTCCAGGATGACCACCTTGGGATCGCCTAACAGCCATTTGCCGATCAGTACCTTTTGCTGGTTTCCCCCGGAAAAGGCGGCGATGTCGCCCTCGGGTCTTGCCGGGCGCACGCGGAAATGCGCGATCACGTCCCGGGCCTTGCGGCTTTCCTCGCGCTGCTGCACGACCCCGCCGCGCGAGAACCGGCGCAGATGCGGCAAGGTCAGGTTGGGGCGCAGCGGCATGGTCATCACCAGCCCCTGCTTGCGACGGTCCTCGGGCACCATGACCAGCCCGGCCTGGGTGGCGCTGTGCGGGGTGCGGGCGGAAAGCTCCGCCCCGTCCAGCCAGACCCGTCCGGTCGAGGGATCGGCGCCGACCAGGGCCCGGGCGATCTCGCTGCGGCCAGAGCCGACCAGACCGATCAGGCCGACAATCTCGCCCCGGCCCACCGTCAGCGCCACATCGCGCAGTCCCGTGGCCGAACTTAGCCCCTCGACCTGCAGCATCGGGGCGGCAGAGGCGGGGGGCGCCTTGGGGGGAAAGGGGGTTTCGGTCTTGCCGCCGCCCAACATGGCGCCCACGATATCGGCCTTGGTCAGCCCGGCGGCGGGTGCGGTCAGCACATGGTCGCCATCGCGCAGCACCGTCACCCGGTCCGATACCGACAGGATGTCGTCCAGGAAATGCGAGACATAGATCACCGTTCGCCCGCCCGCGCGCAGGTTGCGCATGGTCTGGTGAAGCTGCGCCACCTCGTCCTTGGCCAGCGAAGAGGTCGGCTCGTCCATCACGATCACGCGGGCATCGCGGGCCAGGGCGCGCAGGATCTCGATCTTCTGCCGGTCCGCGATGGACAGGGTCGACACCACCGCGTCCGGATCCAGCGCGAAACCGCTGGAGGCCATCAGGCCGGCCAGACGCGCCGGCTCGTCGCGGCGCAGCACGCCCATGCGGCTGTTCTCGATCCCCAGAAAGACATTCTGCGCCACGGTCATCGCCGGCACCAGTTGCAATTCCTGATGCATCAGCGCCACCCCGCGCGACAGCGCGATACGCGGGGTCCAGGGCTCGGCCGGGGCGCCAAAGACCTCGATCCGGCCGCTGCTGGCCTGATAGTAGCCGCCCAGAACCTTGCCCAGCGTCGACTTGCCGGCGCCATTCTCGCCCACCAGACCGTGAATCTCGCCCTGCGCGATGTCCAGGTCGATGTCGCGCAGCACCGAGACGCCGGCAAAGGAAACCCCCAGGCCCCGGGCCCTGATGGCATCCTGTGGCGCGGCGCCGTCCACGGTCAGACGCGCGGCTCTGAGGCTGCGGCGTCCACCGTCATCGCGTCGGTGATCCTGACGCCGTACTGGCTAAAGGCGGCCCCGGGGCTGAGATAGCCTTGCAGCACGTCGGTCAGCACCTCGGCAAAGGGGCGGGCCAGGGGGTTGCCGTTGCCGCCGCCGCCG
Organism: Paracoccaceae bacterium; assembly: GCA_052387855.1. Lineage (GTDB taxonomy): Bacteria > Pseudomonadota > Alphaproteobacteria > Rhodobacterales > Rhodobacteraceae > CAIYZT01. The sequence continues at coordinate 102,095 of JBQTIT010000018.1, read as the reverse complement.
CCGGTCATGGTCTCGATCACGGTGCCGGCGGGAAAGCCGCGCGCGCGCATCTTGAGCGGATGCTCGCGCGTGCCGTCGGGCAGGGTGATCTCGATGAAGGGGCCGGCGCCGTCCTTTCCGCCGTTCAGCCCCCAGGCCGGGGTGTGGGACCGCTCGAACCAGAGCGCGGAATAGCAGGGCTCCAGCGTTCTGTAGCGGCGGATGACGCCGCAGCCGCCGCGATGGCGCCCGGGCCCGCCGCTGTCCTTGCGGATGGCGAATTCTTCCAGCCGGACGGGGAACTTGGTCTCGTAGACCTCGGCGGGGATGTTGCGGAACCCGCCGTTGACCAGGTTGATCAGCGCGCTTTCGCCGTCGCCGTCGGCCCGCCCGCCCCAGCCGCCCGCCGTCGGCTCCAGCGCGATCCACTGGCCGCGCGCCGTGTCGACCGAGAAGAAGCCCGCGACCATGCTGTCGCCGTAATGGGCGGCGGTGGACCGTTCGGGCATGGCTTCGGACATGCAGGAGATGAAGAGATCGGCCAGAAGGCCAAGGCCGGTAAAGTACCACTCGCAGGCCGAGGGTTCCTGCGCGTTGAACATGCAGCTTTCGGGGATGACCACGGTCATCGTCTCGAAAGAGCCGCCGGTGATGGCGCGGTCGGGGTTGATCATGGTCTTGTAGGCCAGGCGCAGCAGGCTCTCGGTCTGCTTGGCGCCGCAGTTGACCGAGCCGGGGACCGGCCCGGAAGAGCCGGTCAGATCGACGGTCAGCGCATCGCCCTTGATGGTCAGCGTCAGTTCCACCCGGATCGGGGTCTTGCCGGTGCCGTCATCGTCCAGATAGCCGTGGCGGTTCCAGGTGCCGTCCTGGATCGCGCGGATCGCCTCGCGGTCCATGCGGCGCGACTGTTCAAAGATGTTCTGGCAGGCGGCGCGGTAGGTCGGCACGCCGATGCGGTCCAGAAGCTGGCCCAGCCGGCGCTCGCCCGTGCGGATGGCCGCGATCTGGCTGCCCAGATCGCCGATGGTGGCGTCCTTGATCCGCGTGTTCAGGCGCAGGTGGTCGTACCATTCGCGGATGGGTTTGCCGCGCGCGATGATCCGGGTCGGGCCAATGCGCAGCCCTTCCTGGTAGATGTCGGTCGACTGCATGGTCGAGCCGGGGTCGATGGCGCCGATGTCGCCCCAGTGGGCGCGGGCGGCGCCGAAGCCGACCAGCTCTCCGCTGTGGAAGATGCCGCCGACGGCCGTCACGTCATGCAGGTGCGTGCCCTGAAGATAGCTGTCGTTCATGATAAAGACATCGCCCTCGTTGATGTCCTCACCGTAATAGGCCTTGACGGCATGCACGCAGGCATCGATGGCGCCGATGAACAGGGGCACGCCGGTCGACTGGCCCAGCATGTTGCCATGCTCGTCCATCAGCGCCACGGCCGAATCCTTGCCCTCGTAGATCACCGAGGAATGGGCCGAGCGCCAGAGCGAGGCGTTCATGTCCTCGGCGCAGGAGATCACGAAGTTGCGCACCACCTCGGTGGTGATGGGGTCTGCGCTGTTGGTCATCTTGCGCCTCCGGTCCGGGTCAGGGTCATGTGGCCGCCGCCGATCAGCCGGGCCTGCCAGCCGGGGGGCAGAAGCGTGGTCGCGGTGCCCTCTTCGATGATGGCGGGGCCGTGGACGACGCTGTCCGGCTCAAGGGCGTTGCGGTCAAGAATGGCGGTGTCCAGCGCCTTGCCCGCGAAGTGGACGGCGCGAGAGCGGGCCGGTCTGGCCGGCTGACGCGCGGGCGGCGCGTTGGCCGGGCGCGGCAGGCGGCCCAGGGCGGCCAGGCGGATGTTGGCCATCTCGACGCGGCCTTCGGGGCTGGAATGGCCGTACTGGCGGTCATAGGCCAGATCAAAGGCATGGCGCACCGCGCCCATGTCGATGGGGCCGGCGGGGATCGGAATCGTCATCACATATTCCTGGCCGTGATAGCGAAAGTCGACCGAGCGTTCAAAGCCGATGGCATCGGGGGCGATCCCCTCGTTCAGAAGATAGCCGCGACCCTTGTCGGCCAGGGCGGCAAAGGCCCCCTCCAGCGCGAGCGGGTCGGTCAGGTCCCAAAAGCCGTAGAGCGTTTCCTTGAAGTCATGGCGCACGTCGGTCTGAAGCATCCCCCAGGCCGAGAAAGCCCCCGGGAAGACCGGCACGATCACCTCGCCGATCTGCAACTCCTCGGCCAGGGCCGCGGCCTGCGCCGGGCCGGCGCCGCCAAAGGCCACCAGCGAGAAATCGCGCGGATCGATGCCGCGACGGATGGTGATGGTGCGGATGGCGTCGGCCATCTTGGCGTTGATGATGTCCAGCACGCCCTGCGCCATCGCCTCGGCCGACATGCCGTAAAGCGCGCCCATCCGCCCCAGCGCGGCCGCCGCCGCCGTCCGGTCCAGCGCCATGCCCGCGCCCATGAAGTTGCCGCCGTCAAGCCGGCCCAGCACCAGGTTGGCGTCCGACACCGTCGGCTCGGTGCCACCGCGCCCATAGCAGACCGGCCCCGGCTTGGCCCCTGCCGACTGCGGTCCGACGCGCATCGCCCCGGCTTCTTGCCAGGCAATCGAGCCGCCGCCCGCGCCGATCACATGGATGTCGACCACCGACATCTGCACCGGCAGCCCTTCCATCTTGGCCTCGTTGCTGGCCGAGGGCGCCCCGTCGATGATGAGCGAGGCGTCAAACGACGTGCCGCCCATGTCGACGCAGATCAGGTTCGGCCGGCCCGTCGCCGCCGACAGCGCCCGCCCGCCGATGGCGCCGCCGACCGGGCCCGAAAGCAGGGTTTGCAGCGGCGTCTCGCTGGCGGTGGCGGCGGTCATCACGCCGCCGTTCGATTCCATGACATGCAGGCCCTGTCCGGCCGGCAGCCGGTCCTTCAGATCGCTGACCAGCGTGCCCAGATACTTGCGCACCACCGGGGCAAGGTAGCTGTCCATCACCGTGGTCGAGGTGCGTTCGAATTCGCGCCATTCCGACGAGACCTGATGCGACAGCGCGATGGCGATGCCCGGCAGGCGCGCCGCGATATAGGTGGCGGCGGCCAATTCGTGGGCCGGGTTCTTGTAGGCGAAGAGAAAGCAGATCGCGATGGCCTCAAAGCCCTCGCGGCGGACCGCCTCGACAAAGGCGTCAAGATCGGCCTCGTTCAGCGGCTCGACCTCGTCGCCGTTCGCCGCCAGGCGCCCGCGCGCGGTATAGGTGTAGCGCAGCGGAACCAGCGGCTTGGGCTTGTTCCAGCGGATCGAAAAGATCGCGCCTCGGTCGTTGCCCTGGATGGTGTAGACATCGCGGAAATTCTGCGTGGTCAGCAAGGCAACCCTGGCACCTCGCCGCGTCAGCAGCGCGTTGAGCCCGACCGTCGTGCCATGCACGAAAAAGTCGATCGTGGCATCGGCCGGGATCGCCTGCCGGATCCCCTCCAGCACCGAAAGGGCGGGATTTTCCGGGGTGGACAGCACCTTTGCGGCGCCGCATTCGCCACTTTCGGCGTCCTGGAACACGATGTCGGTAAAGGTTCCACCGATGTCGGCGGACACGCGATAGTGCTTGGCCACGTCATTTTCTCCGCAATGGTCGAGTTGCGGCCGGGCAGGGCGCCCGGCCGCGCCTTTGCGCCGTCACTGCGCCCATTCGCCCTTGAAGTCGGGGTTGGCATCCAGCACGGCCCGGTCGATCATCGCTTGCAGCGGACCGGCGGTGTCCATGTCAATGGCCTGGGTCACCGGCTTGCCCTCGATGGCGTTGGCGATCTGCTCCATCGCCATCGCGCCCATCGAGACGGGGAAATAGGCCAGCGTGGCATCCCAGCGCCCTTCGCGGATGGCGTCGATGGCAATCGCCGCCGCCCCGCCGCCCGACAGGTACAGGTCGGGCACGTTGTAGCCGGCCGCCTCAAGCGCGATCTCGACGCCAACAAGGTGCTGGTCGGCGTTCGACAGCACGACATGCACATCCGAATTGGCTTGCAGGATGTCGGTCATCGCGGTCAGCGCGGCGTCCGGCGAGTAAAAGCCCTCGCCCACGGCCTGGACCTTGATGTTGGAATGCCCCGCCAGCACCGACTGGAAGGTTTCCAGCCGCAGGTTGTCAAAGGGAAAGATCTTGCCGCCGATGATGATCACGACGTTGCAGGGGTCCTTGTCGGCGCAATGCGCCACGACCGCCTCGGCCTGCACGGTGGCGCCGGCCACCGGGGGCGAGGCGACCGTGGTGGTGATGCCCGGCACCTGCGGGTCAAGCGTGTTCAGGTCGGGCCCGACCGGGAATAGCACGGTCGCGATCGGCACCCCGGCCGCGATCACCTGCTCGAAGGCGCCGGCGACGCCCACCGAATCGTTCGGCGCCACGATGAAGCCGGCAAAGTTTCCGCCTGCCAGCACATCCTCGATCTGGCTGTACTGGACGGCGGCGTCAAAGGCGCCGTCGAAAATCTCGGTCTCGTAGCCAAGCTCCGCGGCCTTGGCCTGGACCCCCTCATAGGTGGCCTGGTTGAAGCCGTTTTGCGACGAAGCGGCAAAATAGGCGATCTTCTTTCCTTCGGCATAGGCAGCGGTCGACGCAAGCAGCGCGGCGCTGAGACCGATGGCCAGTCTGGCTGTAGTGGTCATGATGCAGTCCCCCTGATGAATGGCTCGAAAACTCGAAAGATACGCGATGGACAGGAGCCTACGATAATGCAAACATAATGCAAGAAGTTTTGCGGGGCGTGGCAGGATGCACAGCGAAGGGATCAGCGAGCGATCGGGCGAGACGCCCGGCAAGCCAAAGCGCGGGGCCATTCAGGTCTACGAGACCCTGCGCGACGACATCCTGTGGCTGCGAATCGCCCCCGGATCGGCCATCGACGAGATGGCGCTGGCGAGCCGTTTCGAAATTTCGCGCACGCCTATCCGTGAGGCTTTGATGCTTCTGGCGGCCGAACAGCTCGTGGTGTTCCTGCCCAACCGCACCTCGATCGTGCCGCCCCTGTCGCTGCACAACATGGGCGAGTACATGGACATGTACCTGCTTTTGTCGCGGTCGGTGGTTCAGAGCGTCATCGTCAGCCTCAGGCAAGCCGACCTGGCCGAGATCGACCAGCGGCTGGCCGCTCTGGTGGACCGGCTTGAGGACGGGGCGGGCGAGCCGGCCTTGCGGGCCGACCTGGCCTTGCGGCATCTTCTGGGCGATCTGGCCGGCAACGCCTTTCAGAACCGGTTCTACCGGCAGATCCTGGACATGGGCATCCGTTCCAAGATCCTGCACTTCTTTCCGAATTCCCGCCGCGCGGATCTGGCGGCCTTTCGCGAAAGCTGGCAGGCGCTGGTCGCGGCGATCCGGCGCCGGGACGCCGATGGGGCGGACGGGACCGTGACGCGGATGCTGCTGGCCGAGAACGAGATCATCCTGCGCTCGCTCCAGCCCAGGTCCGGGCACAGGATGGCGTTGAAATCCGTTGCCGCACAAAGGGAGTCCTGAGATGACCGATGTCCATGCCGAGCGCCGGCACAGACTGTCCCGGATCGCCGGGGCCCAGGGGCTGGGGGCGATTGCCCTGGTTCCGGGGGCGAATTTCCACTACCTCACGGGGCTGCATTTCCACCTGATGGAGCGGCCCACGCTGCTTTTCGTCACGGCGGGCAACCAGGTTCTGGGCATCATGCCAGAGCTTGAACGCGAAAAGTGGTCGGCGGCCTTTCCGGACGCGCAGACCTTTTACTGGCAGGACGCCGACGGCTACCAGGGCGCCTTTGCCGCCGCCGCCGAGGCGCTGCGGGGCCAGATGATCGGGGTCGAGGGGATGCGGATGCGCATCTTCGAGGGCGATGCCCTGCGCCGCCATTTCCAGCAGGGCGCGGTGATGGATGCAGAGCCGCACCTGATCGACCTGCGCCTGTCCAAATCCGCGGCCGAGGTCGACAGCCTGCGCCGCGCCATCGCGATCAGCGAGACCGCCCTGGCCGAAACCCTGGCCGAGGTCCGCGCCGGGATGACCGAGCGGGCGATCCTGAACCTTCTCAAGGCGCGGATGCTGGCCGGCGGCGCCGAGGGCTTTGCCTTTGAGCCGCTGGTGCTGATCGGCGGCAACGCGGCCAACCCGCACGGCTCGCCCGGCGAGCGGCCGCTCTGCCCGGGCGACGCGCTGCTGATCGACTTCGGCGCCAGCTTTGAGGGCTACAACGCCGACATCACCCGCACCGTCTTTTGCGGCCATGTCAGCGACGCCCATGCCGCGATCTATGAAACCGTGCTGGCGGCCAACGCCCATGGCCGGGCCATCGCCGGGCCGGACCTGACCGCGCATGATGTCGATGTGGCCGTGACCGGGGTGCTGGCGGCCTCGCCCTTTGCCGGGCTGATCGTTCACAAGACCGGGCACGGGCTGGGCCTGGATGTGCACGAGGCGCCGCAGATCATGAAGGGCAACCACAAGGTGCTGGTTCCCGGAACGGTCTTTACCATCGAGCCGGGGCTTTATCGGCCGGGCGAGATCGGGGTGCGGATCGAGGACAACGTGGTGATCCAGGACAGCGGCGCGCTGTCGTTGACCGAATTTCCGCGCCATTTGACCATCGTGGGGGGCTGAATGATCACGCTTCAGGATTTCGCCGAGCAGGCCGAGACCGCCGTGCCGGCCGACTGCTTTGCCCTGCTTGAACGCATGGTGCAGCAGGATGTCGGCGCGATCATCTTTTCCTGCTCCACTTTTGATCTGGGCGCCGGATCGTCGCAGCGCGTCTACAGCAACATGCCCGATGTCTATCCGGTTTCGGGGCTGAAGCCGATCACGCCGAACCGATGGACCGCGCAGGTGCTTGACCGCCGGCAGACCTTTGTGTCGAACCGACTGGACGAGATCGCCACCGTCTTTCCCGATCACGAGCTGATCGGCTCGCTTGGTTGCGGCGCGGTGATCAACATGCCGGTGTTTCTGGCTGGCGCCTTTCTCGGCACGGTCAATGTGCTGCACACGGCGGGCTATTACACCCCGGCGCGGGTCGCGGCGCTGAAGGCGCTGCGCCCGGCCGCGATGCTTTGCTTTGCCGCCCTCGCCGGCGCCGGGCGGGGATAGGCTTCAGCCTTCGCGCCGCTCGACCTTCAGGATGCGGCCCATGACGATGGCGATGGCCGCCGCGCCAAAGGACAGGACCGCGCCCATCTTGGCCGCCTCCTGCACCGCGCCGGCCGGATAGGCGACCGAGGCGACGAACAGCGCCACGGTAAAGCCGATCGCGGCGATGCAGCCCAGCACCCACAGATCGCGCGGCGTCATGCCGGTGGGCAGCCCCAGGCCCAGACCCCTGGCGGCAATCATGCCCAGCAGGAATATCCCCACCGGCTTGCCGATTATCAGCCCGCCCAGCACCATCCAGGTCGGCTCGGCCAGGGCCGAAAAGGCGACGCCCGCGTTCAGCAGGCCGAAAAAGAACAGCATGACCTCGACGACGTATTTCAACCGATGCTCGATCCAGTTCAGCAGATCGGTCAGATGCGCCTCGGCCTCGGCGAAAAAGCCGTAGGGGCGGTCGGCATGCGGGATGGTCGGCACGATCGGCAACAGCCCAAGCGCGGGATGGATGCCGGCGTTGTAAAAGCCATACCAGGACAGAACCCCCGCCACCGCATAAGGCCAGAACGAGGCCTTTGTGCGCATCCAGGTCGAATTCGGGCGCGACTGGTTGCCCCGGTCCAGCCGGCGCGGCAGCCAGTTGGCCAAGAGATAGACCGCAACCGCCGCCCCCAGCGACAGCAAGAGCCAGGCCGGCTGCACCTCGCCCGTCGGATAAAAGACCGCCAGGATGATCATTCCGCCCGCGTCATCGGCAATGGCAAGAAGCAGCAAGAACGGAATGGCGGGGTGCCCGGCGCCAAAGACGATCCGCCCGACCAGATAGGAAAAGGCGATGTCGGTGGCGGTCGGGATCGCCCAGCCGTTGTCGAACTGCCCCGGCACGCCCAGCATCACGCCCAGCAGCAGGAACACCACCGCCGGGCCGGCCATGCCGCCGGCGGTCGCGAATAGCGGCGTCAGCGCCTTTTTCCCGCGCAATTCGCCATCTTTCAGCGCGATGCCTTCCCAGACCTCCTTGGCGGCGATGGCAAAGAAAAAGGCCATGCAGATGTCATTGATCAGGAAATGCAGGGTCAGCTCGCGCACCACCTCGCCGCCGACCTCGTGGTCAAGCCCGATGGGCGCGTGGTCCCACAGGACGAAATGCACCAGATGCTGGTAGCTTTCGTTGTCGATGTTGGCCCAGACCAGCGCCAGCCCCGCCCCGGACAGGAGCAGCAGAGAATAGGTCGAGATCACGTTCCAGACTTTGTACATGCGCCGTCCTGCCTGCGTCGTTGCCATCAAGGCCCGTTCGGCTCGGCGCGGGGCCGGGCCATCTTGCCCTTTCCCGCCGGACCCCTGAGGTGGGGTATGCCCGGCGGGTTCGGGCGCCGCTCTGGCCATCCCGCCCCCGGGGTCGGGGGCGCGAAAAGAGACGGAGCCTGCGCCCTCAGAACACCAGAATGCCCGCGATGGTCAACCCCTTGCCGCTGCGCGCCAATGTCGCGCGGGGGCGGCGGCGGGGCTTGGGGGCGACGGCTCTGGCAGACGCGCCCGGCGGGGGCCGGCGAGTGACCCGGCAGGCTCAGGCGACGCGGTCGCGGGGTGGGCGGCCGGCGAAGAAGTCGACCAGGTTGTCCAGCACGCGCATTCCCATCGCCTCGCGCGTGGCGCCGGTGGCCGAGCCCAGATGCGGCAGCAGCACCAGGTTGTCTGCGCCCATCAGCTCCGGGCTGATCCGGGGCTCGCGCTCGTAGACATCAAGGCCGGCGCCGCCGATGGTGCCGAACCAGAGCGCCCGGGCCAGGGCCTGTTCGTCCACCACTTCGCCGCGCGCGGTGTTGATCAGAAAGGCGCCGGGGCGCATCAGGTCAAGCCGGCGGGCGTCAATCAGATGGCGGTTCGCCGCGCCGCCCGGACAGTGAAGCGAGACAAAGTCGCATTCGGGCAAGAGCGCGTCCAGATCGCCGACCTGCCGGGCCCCGTAACGGGCCAGCACCTGGGGCGCGACGGGCGAGCGGTTCTGGACCAGAACCGTCATGCCAAAGCCGAAATGCGCCCGCGCCGCCATGGCCTGTCCGATCCGGCCAAAGCCGACGATGCCCAGTGTCGCGCCCGAAACCCTGGTGCCGATCATGTGCGTCGGGCGCCACCCGGTCCACTGGCCCGCCCGCAACTCGCGCTCGCCCTCGCCGGCGCGGCGCGCCACCATCAGCAGCAGCGTCATCGCCAGATCGGCGGTGCAGTCCGACAGCACGTCAGGCGTGTTGGTCACCACCATGCCGCGCGCGGCGGCGGCGGCGGTGTCGATATGGCTGAAGCCGACGCCGTAGTTGGCCAGGATGCGGGTGCGCGGCGCGTCCAGCGCAAAGACCTCTGGCGCCAGCCGGTCGGTCACGGTCGGCAACACGGCGTCATGGCTGGCAAAGGCCTCGCGAAAGTCGGCGGCGGTCAGGGGCACGTCGCCCCGGTTCGCCGTGACCTCGAAATGCTCGGCCAGGCGCGCCTCGACCCGGGCGGGCCAGGCGCGCGACAAGAGAACCCGGGGCTTGGCCATGGTTCCCCCTAGGCCGCCTTGAGCACACGGGCGATGGTCTTCCCGATGACCGAGGGATTTTCGGCGACCGTCACGCCGGCGGCCGACAGGATCTCGACCTTTTCGCTGGCGCTTTCGCCAAAGGCCGAGATGATGGCGCCGGCATGGCCCATGGTGCGGCCCTTGGGCGCGGTCAGGCCGGCGATATAGGCCACCACAGGCTTGGTCATGTGGTTCTGGATATAGGCCGCCGCCTCGGCCTCTTGCGGGCCGCCGATCTCGCCGATCAGGGCGATGACATGGGTGTCGGGGTCGGCCTCGAACCGCTCCAGGATGTCACGAAAGCTGGAGCCGTTGATCGGATCGCCCCCGATCCCGACCGAGGTCGACACCCCGATGCCCAGATCCTTGAGCTGCTGTGCCGCCTCATAGCCGAGCGTGCCCGAGCGTCCGACGATGCCGACGGGGCCGGGCAGATAGATGTGTCCGGGCATGATCCCCAGCATCGCCTTGCCGGGCGAGATGGTGCCGGCACAGTTCGGCCCGGTCAGCACCATGCGCCGCTCGCGCGGGTAGCGCAGCATGTAGCGCTTGACGCGGATCATGTCCTGCGCCGGAATGCCATCGGTGATCGACACGCAATACCGTATGCCGCCGTCGGCCGCCTCCATGATCGCGTCGGCGGCAAAGGGTGGCGGCACAAAGGCCAGCGAGGTGTCGCAGCCCGTCGCCTCGTGCGCCTGTTTCATGGTGTCAAAGATCGGCACGCCCATCACGGTCTCGCCGGCCTTGCCCGGCACGACCCCCGCCACCACGTTCGAGCCGTAGTCGATCATTTCCTTGGTGTGAAACTGCGCCATTCGCCCGGTGATGCCCTGCACCACGATCCGGCTGCCGCGATCCAGTAGAATGCTCATGTCCGCGCCCCCAACTTGGTATTTTGCGCCGAATCGTTGCGCCAGGCTTCGACGGCGCGCTCGGCCGCTTCCATCAGAGAGCCGGCGCGGATGATCGGCAGCCCGCTCTTGGCCAGGATCTTGAGCCCCTCTTCGACGTTGGTGCCGGCAAGGCGCACGATCACCGGCACCTCGACCGGGCTGGCCCGCAGCGCCTGCACCACGCCCTCGGCCACCCAGTCGCAGCGGTTGATGCCGGCAAAGATGTTGACCAGGATCGCCTGCACGTTCTGGTCCGATGTCACCAGGCGAAAGGCCTTGGCCACCCGCTCGGGTGTGGCGCCGCCGCCGATGTCCAGAAAATTCGCCGGCTCGCCGCCCGCCAGCTTGATCGTGTCCATCGTCGCCATGGCCAGGCCGGCGCCGTTGACGATGCAGCCGATGTTGCCCGTCAGGCCGATATAGGACAGCCCCCGGTCCGCCGCACGGGATTCGCGCGGGTCTTCCTGGCTCTTGTCGCGCAATTCGGCGATCTGCGGATGGCGGAACAGCGCATTGGTGTCAAAGGTCATCTTGGCGTCCAGCGCCAGGACACGGTTGTCGGCGGTGATCACCAGCGGGTTGATCTCGACCATGGTCGCATCAAGGTCACGAAAGGCGCGATAGCAGCCTTCGAGCGTGCGGACCATCTGCTGCACCAGCGCGTTCGGGATGCCCAGCTTGTAGGCGATCTCGCGGGCCTGGAACCCTTGCAGGCCCACCGCCGGCTCGACGGTCGAGCGCACGATGCTGTCCGGGCGCTTGGCCGAGATCTCTTCGATCTCCATGCCGCCTTCGGAGGAGGCGACGATCATCACCCGCTGCGAGGAACGGTCAAGCACCAGCCCCAGATAGATCTCGCGGGTAAAGGGCACGACCTGCTCGACATAGACGCGGTAGATGCCCTTGCCCTCGGGCCCGGTCTGATGCGTGACCAGCTTGCGGCCGAACATCTCGTTGGTGGCATCCTGGATTTCGCTTTCCGAATCGCACAGCTTGACGCCGCCCGCCTTGCCACGTCCGCCGGCATGGACCTGCGCCTTGACGACCCAGCGCTCGCCGCCCAGTTCCCGCGCGCGGTAGGCGGCCTGTTCGGGGCTGTAGGCCAGCGCGCCCATCGGCACGGCCACGCCAAACCGTTTGAGGATTTCCTTGGCCTGATATTCGTGGATGTCCACGGCGTTCCCCTCTGTTCAGTGTTGCAAGGCCGGCTCGTCGGCGCGGTAGTGCCGTTCCAGAAGGCCGATGACCTGCGTCAGGTCGAAGTCGGCCCCCATCTCCAGCATCGCCTGCCCGAAGCGGGTGGCGATCTCGGTGACGGCGGCGGCGGAAAGCTGGTTCAGGATGCCGATGCGCACCTGCACCGGCTCGGACAGGGTCGGCCAGATGCCGAAGCCCCGGGCGCGGCAGCGCTGGACCAGATCGCGCTCGCGCCCGGCCAGCCGGGCGGGCAGGTCAAGCACGACAAGGCTCGGCATGTCCGAGGTGACCGAGCAGCCCATCGCCGCAACCGCCAGGCGCAGGGCGGCCTCGTGGTGGACATAATCGGCCGCCTTGCGCGCCAGACCCTCTTGCAGAAGGATGCGCAGCGCCTCGTGAAAGGCGGCCACCGCATAGCCCGAATGGGTGCGGTGATAGCTGCCCGCCGCCACGTCGCGCCCCTCGACGATGCCCCAGTGCCGCGCCTCAAGGATCGGGTGATGCACATAGCTGTGGCAGCCGCCGGCCGCCACCTCGGCGACATAGCGGGGCGCGAAGCTGACCGGCGCATAGGTCATCGGCAGGCACAGGACGCCCTTTTGCGGGCACGAGGCCCAGCCGACCACGCCGGGATAATCGTCGATCGAGAAATCCGTGATGCCAAGCGAGGACACCGCATCCACAAGCCCCAGGGCCCCATGGCGCAGGCAGGCGTCCGAGAAACCCCGCAGATCGTTGGTGCGGCCCGATCCGGTTTCCCAGTGCGCCATAAAGGCCCATTTCGGCTTGTGCTCGGCCAGGGCGCGCTCGATCACCGCCGCGCCGACCGATTGGCCGTGCGGCACGGTGACGATGGTCACGCAGGCCGGACGCGGGTCCAGCGGCGCGGCGCGCAGCTCTTCGCGGCTTGCGGCCTTCATCCGGATGGTCAGACCGTCCAGCCCCGAAAAGGTGCCGTTGACGAAAGCCACCACCCGGTCCCCCGGCAGGATGGCCCCCAGCAGGCAGTCGAGCCCCGAAAACCCGGTGCCGGCGACGCCGTAGGTGTGGATGTTGGCGGTGCCCCAGAGGCTGCGCAGCATCGCCTTGCACTCGGCCATGCCGCGCAGCACGTCGGGATGCATGTGATCGGCCAGGCCGGCCCCGGCAAAGGCGGCCAGAACCCGGGGGTCGGTGTTGCCCGGACCGGGCCCGGCCGCAAGGGTCTGGGGGATGGTGAGGCGGGGAAAGATCGTCATCTGCGGTTTTCCGTTCTGCGCGGCCGGCATCAGGGGCGGCTTTTCTGGATGCAACCCCGATTTGACACGGCCCGCAACCTGCCTTACTCCTGCTTTCAGGCATCTAATAGTATAGGGAAATTACCACCCATTCTGGCTGGAATACCGTGGTATACGGAGTCATGGCCAGCACTTACGGGTAGGTAATTGACGAAAAGGCAACAAATGCAGGCACTTCGTGCAACGCAGGGGCAGGTCAAGATCGCGCTGGGCCTAGGCAATCCGCTGGTGCTGGGCGCCATGGCCGAGGTCTTTGACCGCGACCCCAGATTCTCGCTCGTCACCACCTCGTCCAGCGCCGAGGGGTTTCTGGGGGCGGTGATGCGCGTCGCGGTCGATGTCGGTGTGATCGACTGGGCGCTGCCGGCACTGGGCGGGCAAAGACTGGCCGAGGTGCTGCGCGAGCAAACCCAGGCGCCACGGCTCGTGGTCTACGGAGAAAGCGCGCAGGGCGATCTGCCGCGTCTGGCGATGGTCGCCGGCGCCGCCGCCTTTGTCGGGCAGAGTGACCCGGTCGAGCGGCTGCTGGAGGTCTGTCTTGCCGCCGCGAACGGGCAGATGGTGTTTCCGTTTCTTGACATCCGTGGGTTGCAGAGCGACCCCATGCAGCAGCTCACCCGGCGCGAGCGTGGCCTTCTTGAAGGGCTGGCCAAGGGGCAGACCAACCGCGAGCTGGCGCAAGGGCTGGCGATTTCGGAAAACACCGTGAAGTTCCACCTGTCCAACCTTTTCGAAAAGCTGGGGGTCAACAACCGTACCAAGGCGATCGCGCGCTACTACGCGGCCAAGGGCGCCGCGACCGCCGGCTGAGGCCGATGCCCGGCCGCTCCCCGGGGGTACGAAATGCAAAAAATACCTGCTTGACACGAAAGAAAATTTCTCAGCATTTCTGCCGCCCATCGCCTCACCCCCAACACAGGATCAGCGCCATGAGCTTTCACATCATCGAACAGGCCCCCGCAAGGCTGAACCGCAGCGAATTGGCCGTGCCCGGAAGCGCCCCGCAAATGTTTGAAAAGGCAGCGAAATCAGAGGCGGATGTCATCTTCCTCGACCTTGAGGACGCGGTCGCGCCCGACGACAAGGCGCAGGCCCGGCGCAACATCATCAAGGCCCTGAACGAGATCGACTGGGGCAAGAAAACCATGTCGGTGCGAATCAACGGGCTCGACACACACTACATGTACCGCGATGTCGTCGACGTCGTGGAACAGGCTGGCGAGCGGCTGGACCTGATCATGGTCCCCAAGGTCGGCACCGCCGCAGACGTCTATGCGGTCGACATGATGGTCACCCAGATCGAGGCGGCCAAGGGCTACAAAAAGCGCATCGGGTTTGAGCACATCATCGAGACCGCGCTGGGAATGCAGAACGTCTCGGCCATCGCGGCGGCTTCGAAACGCAACGAGTCCTTACACTTTGGGGTTGCAGACTATGCCGCCTCGACCCGGGCGCGGACCACGGTGATCGGCGGGGTGAACCCCGATTACGCGGTGCTGACCGACAAGCTGGAGGACGGCTCGCGCGAGGTGCATTGGGGCGACATGTGGCACTATGCGCTGGCCCGGATGGTGGTGGCGGCGCGGGCCAACGGGCTGCGGCCGGTCGATGGCCCCTTTGGCGATTTCTCGGACCACGACGGATATCGCTATGCCGCGCGGCGGGCGGCCGTGCTGGGATGCGAGGGGAAATGGGCGATCCACCCCAGCCAGATCGCGCTGGCGAACGAGACGATGAGCCCGTCAGAGGCCGAGGTGACCCGCGCCCGGCGCATTCTGGAGGCGATGGCGGTCGCGGCGGCCGAGGGCAAGGGCGCGGTGTCGCTGGATGGGCGGCTGATCGACTATGCCTCGATCCGGCAAGCCGAGGTGCTGGTCGAAAAGGCCCGCCAGATCGCGGCGGGCTGAGGGTGGACGGGGCCGGCACCCTGCGGGCGGTGGCGCGCGGGCTGTTCGACGCGGCGGTGCGGGCCGCCGACCCGGCGCTGGCCCTGCGCCGCGCGCTGGCGCAAGCGCCCTTTCCCGCCCCCGCGCCCGGCGGGCGCTGGCTGGTGATCGCCGCCGGCAAGGCGGCGGTGCCGATGCTGCGCGCGGCCCTGCCGCTCTTGCCCGGTGCCGAGGCGATTGCGGTCACAAACGACGAGAATCACGCCGAAATTCCGGGTGCCGCGGTTTATGGCGCCGGCCATCCCGTGCCCGACGCCCGGGGCGAGCAGGCGGCGCGGGCGGTGATGCGGGCCCTGGCGGCGGCAAGGGCCGGGGACCAGGTCATTGCGCTGATCTCGGGCGGGGCCTCGGCGCTGATGCCGGCGCCGGTTGACGGGGTGAGCCTGGCGGACAAGATCGCGGTGAGCCGGCTCTTGCTGTCGCATGGCCTTGGCATCACCGAGATGAACCTGGTTCGCCAGAACCTCTCGCGGCTCAAGGGCGGCGGGTTCCTTCGCCTGGCGGCCCCGGCGCAGGTCAGCGCCTACATCATGTCGGACGTGATCGGCGACGATCTGCGCGTCATCGCCAGCGGGCCGACCGTGGGCCCCATCGGCGGGCCGGCCGAGGCGCGGGCGGTCTTGCAGGCGGCGGGGGTCTGGCCGGCTCTGCCGCCCGCCGCCCGCGCGGCGCTGTCGCGCGATCCGCCGGGCCAGGCCGTGCCGCCGGTCGCGCAGAACCACCTTGTCGGCAGCAACCGCCAGAGCCTTGAGGCGATGCGGGATGCCGCCGTCGCCGCCGGCTGGCAGGCGCGCATCGTCGATGATGCGCTGACCGGCGATGTCGGCGCGGCGGCGGAGCGTATTCTGGCCAGCGCCCGTCAGGCGCCGGCCGGCCTGCCGCAATGTCTGATCTTTGGCGGCGAGACCACCGTGACCCTGCGCGGCACGGGTCTGGGCGGGCGCAACCAGGAACTGGCCTTGCGGGTCGCGCTTGGCGCGCAAGGGCTTGGCCGGGAATGGGTTTTCCTGAGCGGCGGCACGGACGGGCGCGACGGGCCGACCAGGGCGGCGGGCGGTCTTGTCGATCCGGGCAGTCCGGGCCGCATGGCCGCCGCCGGGCTGGATGCCGGCGCGCTTTTGGCCGACAACGACAGCAACCGCGCGCTGGCCGCCTCGGGCGATCTGCTGGTCACCGGCGCCACGGGCACCAATGTGGCGGATGTGCAGGTGCTGCTTCTGGCCTGACGCGGGGGCTCAGGACGCCCGGGAATAGCGCGCCTCGATGCCCGAATGGGCGTCAAGGCGCTGGGCGATGATGCGGGCAAGCGGGCGCCCCGGCGGCGAAAGTGCCAGTCCGGCCGCGCCCAAAGTGACGAGATCGCCGAAGTCGTCCCCGATCTGCCGCAGGGTCGGCAGCAGCGCCTCGGCCGCGCCGCCAAAGCGCGCGCGCAGGGCAGGCAGGTCCAGCGCAAAGTCGCACAGCAGCATCTCGATGGCGCGGGCGCGCAGGTGGTCATCGGCGCTCAGCTCATGGCCCCGGCTGCCGGCCAGCCGCCCCTCGGCAATCGCGGCCAGATAGGCCGGCGTTGCGGCGGCGTTCTGCACATAACCGGCCGGGAATCGCGAGATCGACGAGGCGCCAAGGCCCAGAAGACTTGGCGCGGCATCGTCGGTGTAGCCCTGAAAGTTGCGCCTGAGCCCGCCCGTTTCGGCCGCCCGCGCCAGGCTGTCCTGCGGCAGGGCGAAATGGTCGATGCCGATCGCGCGGTATCCTGCCTGCGTGAACATCCCGGCCGCAAGGGTGGCCAGGCCGTAGCGCTCGGCATCTCCCGGCAGGGCCGCCTCGTCGATCAGCTTTTGCCGCTTGGCCATCCAGGGCACATGCGCATAGCCGAACAGCGCGACCCGGTCCGGCCGCAGTGACAGCACCTTGTCCACCGAATCCGCGATCCGCGCCGGCGTCTGGTGCGGCAGGCCATAGACCAGATCGGCGTTGAGCGAGCCGACCCCGGCCGCCCGCAGCATCGCGGCCACGCGGGCGGTCGCCTCGAAGGGTTGCTTGCGGCCGATGGCCTGCTGCACCTCATCGGCAAAGTCCTGGATGCCGATGCTGGCGCGGGTCATCCCGGCCTCGCGCAGCGACGCGATCTTGTGCCCGTCCACCAGCATCGGGTCGATCTCGACCGAGAATTCAAAGGCATCGGCCGGCGGGATCACCGCCTTGATCGCCGCCGCCAGCCGGCGGATCAGCGCCGGCGGCAGGATCGTGGGCGTCCCGCCGCCCCAGTGCAGGCGCGCCATCCGGACGCCGGTCGGCAGATGGGCGGCCAGCAGCGCCAGTTCGCGCTCAAGACTGTCCAGGTAGGCCTCGACCGGGGCGAGGGTGGCGGTGCCCTGCGTGCGGCAGGCGCAGAACCAGCACAGCCGCTCGCAGAACGGGATGTGGACATAGACCGAGACCGGCTCATCCGGCGGCAGGGCGCGCAGGCAGGCGGCCTGAAACGCCGCGCCGGTGTGGGTGCTGAACACCGGGGCGGTGGGGTAACTGGTGTAGCGCGGCACACGGGCGTCAAAAAGGCCAAGGGCGCGGAGGCGGTCGATCTGGGTCATGGCGCCTTGTGGCACGGCGCGGCGGGGGATGGCCTTGAGGCAGATCAAAGGGGGGATCAGGAAGCGCGCGGCGTTTCCCGGACCGTTGTGGGGACGGTGGCGGGTAGACCCGTTCCGCCCTTACATCAGAGGCCAGCGCCGGCCGGGGGAAGGCCGGGGATGGGGCAAGCGGCATCGCATGACCTCGGCGGGGGCCTCAGTCAAAGTCGGGCGAAAAGGAAAACGCACTGCGTTTTCCCGCCCGTGTGGGAACCTGTCCGGTACACTGGTTCAGCGTAGAGGTCAAAGGCCCGCGCCCGCCGGGGGCGGGTCGGGCGCTGGCCGAGGGCCTTTGGGGCCCTCGGCCGGGGATGTTGACGGGCCTTCGCATGACCTCGGCGAAAGCCTCGGTCAAAGTCGGGCGAAAAGGAAAACGCACTGCGTTTTCCCGCCCGTGTGGGAACGGTGAAGGTAAACCGGTTCCGCGTAGCTGTCAGAGGCCAGCGCCCGACCTGGAGGGCGTGGAGCGCCCTCCCTGGGGGGGGCGGGCGCTGGCCGAGGGCCTTTGGGGCCCTCGGCCGGGGATGCAGATGGACCATCGCATGACCTCGGCGAAAGCCACGGCCAAAGTCGGGCAAAACAGGAAAGACGCTGCGCGCCGCCGTCCCTGGCCGGCCCGCGCAGGCTTGCGCGGGCGTTCGGGACTGAAAACGCTCCACCGGAGCGTTTTCGCGACGCTGCGCGCCGCCGTCCCTCACCCTTGCAGCGTCCGCACTCCATAGCCTTCGTCCCGCGCTTTCATCGCCTCGACCGCCGCGATGCTGGCGGCGGCGGTGGTGAAATAGGGGATCTTGTCCATCAGCGCGGCGCGGCGGATGTCGCGGCTGTCGCTGATCGCCTGGGTGCTGTCGGTGGTGTTCATCACCAGCGCGATCTCGTCGTTCTTGAGCATGTCCACGATGTTGGGTCGCCCCTCGTAGACCTTGAGCACCGGCCGCGTGGCGATGCCGGCCGCGTTCAACCAGCCCGCCGTGCCGCGCGTGGCGACAATGTCAAAGCCCAGCGCGGCCAGCCCGGCCACGGCCGCCGCCATCTCGGCGGTCTTGTCCATGTCCTTGACCGAGACAAAGACCCTCCCCGCCTGCGGCAGGTGCACGCCCGCGCCCATCTGCGCCTTGAGAAAGGCCAGCGCAAAGGAGCGGTCCCAGCCCATCACCTCGCCGGTCGACCGCATCTCGGGGCCCAGTACCGGATCGACGCCGGGGAAGCGGGCAAAGGGCAGGACCGCCTCCTTGACCGAAAACCACGGCGTCCTGGGGTTGGCCAGCGTCATCGGATCGGCCAGCGGCAGCGGCGTGTCGGGGCCGACACCCTGCGCATAGGGCGCGCGCATCGGGAAAGTCGACAGCGGTTCCCCCGCCATCAGCCGTGCCGCGATGGAGGCGATGGCCGAATCGGTGGCCTTGGCGACAAAGGGCACGGTGCGGCTGGCGCGGGGGTTCACCTCGAGCACATAGATCACGCCGTCCTTGATCGCGAACTGCACGTTCATCAGGCCGACAACCCCCAGGGCGCGGGCCATGACCACAGTCTGGCGCGTCAACTCGGCGACGATGGCCTCGGGCAGACGGTGCGGCGGCAGGCAGCAGGCCGAATCGCCCGAATGCACGCCGGCCTCTTCGATATGCTCCATGATGCCCGCGACATGCACGTCCTTGCCGTCGCAAAGGGCATCGACATCGACCTCGACCGCGCCGGACAGGTAGCTGTCCAGCAGGACCGGGCTGCTGCCCGACACCTGCACGGCGGTGGTGATGTAGCGCTCAAGCTGTTCGTCCGACCAGATGATCTCCATCGCCCGCCCGCCCAGAACGAAAGAGGGGCGGATGACCAGCGGATAGCCGACATCCTTGGCCACGGCAAAGGCCTCGTCGCGCGAGCGGGCGGTGCCGTTGTGCGGCTGGCGCAGGTTCAGCCGGTGCAGAAGCTGCTGGAACCGCTCGCGATCTTCGGCCAGGTCGATGGCATCGGGGGTGGTGCCCAGGATCGGGATCCCCTCGGCGTGCAGGGCATTGGCCAGTTTCAGCGGCGTCTGGCCGCCGAACTGGACGATGACGCCGTGCAGGGTGCCGTTCTCCTGCTCGACACGCAGGATCTCCAGCACATGCTCCAGCGTCAGCGGCTCGAAATACAGCCGGTCCGAGGTGTCGTAGTCGGTCGACACCGTCTCGGGGTTGCAGTTGATCATGATCGTCTCATAGCCGGCAGCCGTCAGGGCATAGCAGGCATGACAGCAGCAATAGTCGAACTCGATCCCCTGACCGATGCGGTTGGGCCCGCCGCCAAGGATGACGACCTTTTTCGCCGCGCTTGGCCGTGCCTCGCATTCCACATCGCCCATCGCGGGGGCCTCGTAGGTGGAATACATGTAGGGCGTCTGCGCCTCGAACACGGCGGCGCAGGTGTCGATGCGCTTGAAGACGGCGGTGACGCCCAGATTGCGGCGGGCGCGGCGGACCTGACCCTCGTCCCGCCCGGTCAGGCGGGCGAGCCGCGCATCGGTAAAGCCCAGCATCTTGAGCTTGCGCAGACCGGCGGCATCCAGCGGCAGGCCGGCCTTGCGGACCTCGGCCTCGGCCTCGATGATCTCGCGGATGCGGGCCAGGAACCAGGGGTCAAAGGCGGTGGCGGTGTTGATCTCGGCATCGGTCAGGCCCAGCCGCATGGCCTGGGCGATCACGCGCAGCCGGTCGGGGGTGGCCTGCCCCAGCGCCTTGAAGACGGCGGCGCGGTCGGGCGCGCCCGGAATGGCGATCTCGTCAAAGCCGGTCAGGCCGGTCTCAAGGCTCGCCAGCGCCTTTTGCAGCGATTCGTGGATGGTGCGGCCAATCGCCATCACCTCGCCCACCGATTTCATCGCGGTGGTGAGCAACGGCTCGGAGCCGGGGAATTTTTCAAAGGCAAAGCGCGGAATCTTGGTGACGACATAGTCGATCGAGGGCTCGAAGCTGGCCGGCGTGACCTTGGTGATGTCGTTGTCCAATTCGTCCAGCGTGTAGCCGACCGCCAGCTTGGCGGCGATCTTGGCAATGGGAAAACCGGTGGCCTTTGACGCCAGCGCCGAGGACCGCGACACGCGCGGGTTCATCTCGATCACCACCATGCGGCCATCGGCGGGGTTGATCGCCCATTGCACGTTGGAGCCGCCGGTTTCGACCCCGATCTCGCGCAGCACCGCGATGGAGCCGTTGCGCATGATCTGGTATTCCTTGTCGGTCAGCGTCAGCGCCGGCGCGACGGTGATGCTGTCGCCGGTGTGCACGCCCATCGGGTCGATGTTTTCGATGGAGCAGACGATGATGGCGTTGTCCTTGGTGTCGCGGACCACCTCCATCTCGTATTCCTTCCAGCCGAGCAGCGACTGGTCCACCAGCACCTGCGCGACCGGGCTGGCTTCGAGGCCGCTCTTGACGATGGCCTCGTAATCATCCCGGTTGTAGGCCACGCCGCCGCCGGTTCCGCCAAGGGTAAAGGCCGGGCGGATGATGGCAGGCAGGCCGACATAGTCGATGGCGGCGATGGCCTCGCGCACGCCGGCGGCGATGTCGTACTTGCCGGCCACCTTGGGGGCGGCGATGATGGTCGCCTTGGGGTTTTCCAGGCCGATGCGGTCCATCGCCTCGCGGAACAATTTGCGATCTTCCGCCATTTCGATGGCCTCGCGCTTGGCTCCGATCAGCTCGACCTTGTACTTTTCCAATATTCCCATGTCGGCCAGCGCCAGCGCGGTGTTCAGGCCGGTCTGCCCGCCCATGGTCGGCAGCAGGGCGTCGGGGCGCTCTTTCTCGATGATCTTGGCGACCACCTCGGGGGTGATCGGCTCGATATAGGTGGCGTCGGCGAGGCCGGGATCGGTCATGATCGTGGCGGGGTTCGAGTTGACCAGGATCACCCGGTATCCCTCTTCGCGCAGGGCCTTGCAGGCTTGCGCGCCGGAGTAGTCGAACTCGCAGGCCTGGCCGATGACGATGGGGCCGGCGCCGATGATCATGATGGATCCGATATCGGTTCTCTTCGGCATGCCAGCCCCCGTCATCCGCGCAAAACTTCGCGGGTTATAGCCACGCCCGAGCGAGGTGCAAGCGGATTCGGGGCGCCCGGCACAGGCGGCTTTCGGGGCGCAGGATCGCGGATTGTCAGGGACCGGTCCAGTGCCTAAAGCTGTGCCGTGGGCGGGCCCGGGGCCCGGCAAAGGGGGGCGCATTGATCCTGCTGGAAGACGGACCGGATGGTGTGGCGGCGCTGTTCGATGCGCCCGTGACCACCGTGGTCGCGCACCGGGCGGACGAGGTTGCCCCGGCGCTTGCGCAGCTTGAGCGGGCCCGCGCCGAGGGGCATTTCATCGCCGGCGCCCTGTCCTACGAAGCCGGCTATGCGCTTGAGCCGCGTCTGGCGGCGCTGATGCCAGACCCGCGGCCGGGCCCGCTTTTGGCCTTTGGCGTCTTTGGCCCGCCGCGCCCGGCCGCCCCGGCGCTGGCCCTTGCCCGCGCCGGGGCGGCCGAGGTGCGCCTGACCGCGCCCGAACCGGCGATCAGCCGTGCGGCCTATGGCGCCGCCTTTCGGCGCGTCAAGGACTACATCGGCGCCGGCGACTGCTATCAGATCAACCTGACCTTTCCGATGCGCGCCCGGCTGGTCGCGGGCACGCCGCTGGGGCTTTACGGCGCGCTCAGGGCCCGTCAGCCGGTCGGCCACGGCGCCTTTGTCGATCTGGGGCTTGAGGAGGTGCTGGTCTCGCGCAGTCCCGAGCTGTTCGTGTCGCTCGACAGCGCCGGCCGGATCGAGGCGCGGCCGATGAAGGGCACGGCCCCGCGCGATCCGGACCCGGTGCGCGATGCCGAACTGGCCGAAGAGTTGCGTGCCAGCGAAAAGGGGCAGGCGGAAAATCTGATGATCGTCGATCTGCTGCGCAACGACATCGCCCGCATCGCCCGTGTCGGTTCGGTCAAGGTGCCCCGGCTTTTCGCCATCGAATCCTATGCGACGGTGCATCAGATGGTCTCGAACGTGGTGGGCCAGCTCTCGGGGCCGCCCAGCCTGCCGGACCTGATGGCCGCGCTTTTCCCTTGCGGCTCGATCACCGGCGCCCCAAAGATCCGCGCGATGGAGATCATCCGCGAGATCGAGCCGGCGCCGCGCGGCATCTACTGCGGCGCGATCGGCTGGATGGGACCGGACGGCGCGGCGCGATTCAACGTGGCGATCCGAACCCTGGCGGTGGCGCGCGACGGGGGGACGCGGCTGAACGTGGGCGGCGGGATCGTGCAGGACAGTTCCGAACAGGATGAATGGGAAGAGGCATTGTGGAAAGCGCGTTACGCGGGGGGGCTGGCGCCCCGGGTCTCAGGCTGATCGAGACCTTTCGGCTGGGCTCGCCGCGCGCGGGGCTGCACCGGGCGCGCATGGCGCGGGGGGCGGCGGCGCTGGGCTGGGTCTTTGCGCCCGCGCGGTTCGATGCGGCCCTGGACGGGGCCGATCCGGCGGGCGGGGAGCGGCTGCGCCTGACGCTGGGCGTGGCGGGGGATATCGCGGTCGAGCAGTCGGCGCTGCCCACATCGCCCTCGGTCTGGCGCCTGGGGCTGGCGCGGCGGCGTCTGGCCTCGGGCGATCCCTGGCTTGCGCTCAAATCCACCCACCGCCCCGCCTATGACGCCGAGCGTGCCGGCCTGGCCGAGGGTCTGGACGAGGCCCTGTTCCTGAACGAGCGGGACGAGGTCTGCGATGGCACCATCACCACGCTGTTCTTTGATCGCGGCAAGGGTCTGCGCACCCCGCCGCTGGCCTGCGGGCTGTTGCCCGGGGTGTTGCGCGCCGAGATGTCCTGCACCGAAGAGGTGCTGGCGGCCGGCGATCTGACCCGCGTGCGCCTTTGGGTCGGCAATTCGCTGCGCGGGCTGATGCCGGCGGTCTGGGCGGGCTGACGGGCGGGTGCGCCGAAAAGCCCGCCGTGCACCTATCCGGCGCTTGGGGGGTACAGGCCCCTGATCTCGGCCCGCTCCATCAGGCCCTGTGCCAGACCCCGCGCCGCCTGCGCCCAGGCCGCCTTGCGGGCCGCCTCCATCAGGCGCGGGCGGACCGCCGCATAGGGCAGGATGTCGCCCCGCGCATGGGCGTCAAGCCGGATGATGTGAAACCCGAACCGGGTGCGGACCGGGGTTTTCGTGGTCTGGCCGGGGATGAGGGCCGACAGGGCCGCCTCGAATTCCGGGGCGGTGTCGCCGGGGCCGATCTGGCCCAGTTGCCCCCCGGTCTTGGCCGACGAGCAGGCCGAATGCCGCGCGGCAAGCTCGCCAAAGCGCGCGGGCGCCTCGGCCAGCTCCTCAGCCAAGTCCCTGGCGAGGGCCAGCGCGTTGCCCTCGGCCGCCGTATCTCCGGGCCGTGCCGGGATCAGGATATGGGCGACCTGCCACAGGTCGGGCGCACGGAACCGGCCCGGCCGCGCGTCATAGGCGGCGCGCAGGGCGGTCTCGTCCGGCTCGGTCGGGGCGATGCGGGTTTCGAGATAGGCCCGGATCAGGGCCTCGTCCTCGGTCTCCCATTGGCCCGGGGCGCATTCAGACGGTCTGGCCGAGACCCCCTCGGCCCGCGCGGCTTGCAGGCAGACCTCGCGCAGCGCCAGGGCCTGCGCCGCCGCGCGCCAGGCCAGACCGGGCTTGCCCGGCGGCGCGGGGTGGTTCTGCGCCTCGGCGGCGATGGCGGCGGCGGGGATTTCGGTGCCGTTCACAAAGACCGGCGGCAGAAGCGGCGCGTTCATCCCTCAACCCCTCCGCACCGGGCCCACGCCTGAGGGGCCAGCCTTGGCCCCCCGGCGCGAGCGGACGATCTGATAGCCGGGCCGCCACAGGTAGCGCACCGGGGCCGAGATCATGTGGACCAGCCGGGTAAAGGGAAAGACGATGAAAAGCGCCAGCCCAAGCAGGATATGCGCCTTGTAGATCCAATGCACATCGGCGATGTGGCCGGCCGCGCCGGGCTGGAAGTACGCGATGCCCTGCGCCCAGGCCATGAACTTGACCATCTCGCTGCCATCCAGATGCGACAGGGTCGGAAAGATCGACCCCAGCCCAAGGATGACCTGCGCCACCAGCATGACGATCACCAGATTGTCGCCAAAGCCCGAGTTTGCCCGGATGCGCGGATCGCCAAAGCGGCGCACAAGCAGGATCATCCCCCCGGCCAGCGCCATGACCCCGGCGACGCCCCCGGCCACCACGGCCAGGATCTGCTTGGCCGCGTGCGAAACCCCCAGCGCGTCAAAGACCGCGATGGGGGTCAGCAGGCCGACCAGATGGCCGACCAGGATCATCAGCACGCCGACGTGAAAGAGGACCGAGCCAAGGATGAAGCTGCGCTTTCGCAAAAGCTGGCTGGACTTGGATTTCCAGGTAAAGGGGTCGCGGTCATAGCGGATGATCGAGCCTGCGACCATGATGGTGACGGCCAGATAGGGCAGGACGCCAAAGAGAAAGTGGTGCATGTCAGCCTCCGGGTCAGGTCAGGGCCGGCGCGCCGGGCGCGGCGTGTTCGGGCGGGGTTGCCATGCGCGACAGCACATCGCGCGCGGCGGGGCATCCGGCGCCCGGATCGGGGCCGAACATGACCTGCGCCTCGGCATAGGTCCGGTCCAGCGCCGCCATGTCGGCAGGATCGTCCATGGCCTCGGCCAGCAGGGTCCGGGCGGCCTCGGTCGTCCGGTCGGCGCTGGCAAGGTCGACCAGCGCGGCCAGAACGGCCGCATAGGGGGTTTCGCGCCGGACAAGCCTTTCGGCCAGGGCCACAAGGATCGGGCCGGCGTCGGCGAGGGTTTCGCTCGCCACGGCCGGGCTCTGGGTCGACAGAAATTCCAGGAGCACCGGCAGATGATCGGGCAGTTCGGCGCCCGTCAGGTCAAGTCCGCCGGCGCGGTAGGTGTCCAAGAGGTCGACCATGGCCCCGCCCCGGTCGCGGCTTTCGCCGTGGACATGCTCGAAAAGGTTCAGCGACAGGCTGCGGGCCCGGTCGAACAGCAGCACATAGGTTTCCTGCAGATCGTAAAGATCGCCTGCCCGAAGCCCGCGCAGCAGCGGCTCCATCGCCGCAACCGCTGCGGGCGAAATCACCCCCTCGGCCCGCAGAAGCGCGCGGATTTGGGGGACGGCGGCCTGCAACTCGGCCGAGGGGTAGGACAGCAGCGCCGACAGCGCGCGAAAGCTTTTCATGTCTTGACCCTTCATTACAGGAACTCCGTCGGCGCGCGGAACTTCTTTTGGCCGAACAGCGTCTTGCCCGATGATCCGGACGAGCAGCCGTTGCCATCGGTAAAGCCGCAGCCGCCCTTGAGGTCATAGGCATCCTCGACCAGTTCGCGGTGGGGTGTGGGGATGACGAAGCGGTCCTCGTAATTGGCGATGGCCATGAGGTGATACATCTCGTCGATCTGATGCGGCGTCATCCCGACGCGGCTCGCCACGCCCAGGTTGATCACTCCGTCGATGGTCTTGGACCGCATGTAGGACCTCATGGCCAGCATCCGCTCCAGCGCGGTCACGACCGGGGCCTCGTCGCCCGCCGTCAACATGTTGGCCAGATAGCGCACCGGGATGCGCAGGGACCGCACATCGGGCATGTCGTCCTGCGCCGCGATCTGGCCGGCGGCGGCGGCGTTCTGGATCGGCGAGAGCGGCGGCACATACCGGACCATCGGCAAGGTGCGGTATTCGGGATGCAGCGGAAAGGCGATCTTCCATTCCATCGCCATCTTCCAGATGGGCGAGGTTTGCGCGCCCCTGATCCAGTCCTCGGGGATCCCCTCGGCCCGGGCGGCGGCGATCACGGCGGGGTCCTTGGGGTCAAGGAAGACCCCCAATTGCGCGTCGTAGAGCTGCTTTTCATGCTCGACCGATGCCGCCTGCGCGATCTTGTCGGCGTCATAGAGCATGACCCCCAGATACCGGATGCGACCCACGCAGGTTTCCGAGCACACCGTCGGCTGGCCGCTTTCGAGGCGCGGATAGCACAAAGTGCATTTCTCGGATTTGCCCGACGACCAGTTGTAATAGATCTTCTTGTAGGGACAGCCGGACACGCACATCCGCCAGCCCCGGCATTTTTCCTGATCGATCAGCACGACCCCGTCATCCTCGCGCTTGTAGATCGCGCCCGAGGGGCAAGAGGCGACGCAGGCGGGGTTCAGGCAATGCTCGCACAGGCGCGGCAGGTACATCATGAAGGTGTTCTCGTACTCGCCATAGATCGCCTTCTGCACGCCTTCAAAGTTGGCGTCCTGCGAGCGTTTCGCGAATTCTCCGCCCAGGATTTCCTCCCAGTTGGGGCCCCATTCGATCTTTTCCATCCGCTCGCCCGTGATCTTTGACCGGGGGCGGGCGGTGGGAAAGGCGTTCATCTCGGGGGCCGATTTCAAATGGTCGTGGTCGAAATCGAAGGGCTCGTAAAAGTCGTCGATCTCGGGCAGGTCGGGGTTGGCGAAGATGTTCGCCAGAACCCGCCACTTGCCGCCCTGCTTTGGTTGCAGGCTGCCGTCCGCCTTGCGCGTCCAGCCGCCGTTCCAGCGTTTCTGGTTCTCCCAGTCCTTGGGGTAACCGATGCCGGGCTTGGTCTCGACGTTGTTGAACCAGGCGTATTCAACGCCTTCCCGCGTGGTCCAGACATTTTTGCAGGTGACCGAGCAGGTATGGCAGCCGATGCACTTGTCGAGGTTCAGCACCATGCCGATCTGAGCGCGAACTCTCATCGCCTATGCCTCCGTCTTGTCGGTTGCGGGGATGGCCGGTGTGTCAAGCCAGTCGACCTTTGCCATCTTGCGCAGGATCACGAACTCGTCCCGGTTGGCGCCGACCGTGCCATAATAGTTGAAGCCATAGCTCAACTGGGCGTAGGCGCCGATCATGTGGGTGGGCTTCAGCACCGTGCGGGTGACCGAGTTGTGGATGCCGCCGCGCTGGCCGGTGATCTGGCTGCCGGGGGTGTTCACGATCTTTTCCTGTGCGTGATACATGAACATGGTGCCATCCTTCATCCGCTGGCTGACCACCGCGCGGGCGGCGATCACGCCGTTGGTGTTGAAGACCTCGACCCAGTCGTTGTCGACGATGCCTGCGGTCTTGGCATCCGTCTCGGACACCCAGACCACCGGGCCGCCACGGTTCAGCGTCAGCATCAGGAGGTTGTCGGAATAGGTCGAATGGATGCCCCATTTCTGGTGCGGGGTGATGAAGTTCAGCACCACATGCCGCTCGTCCGGCGCCAGCGATTTCGTCGCGGCGGGGGTGATGGTCTTCAGGTCCACCGGCGGGCGCCAGGTGACGAAGAATTCGCCAAAGGCCTGCATCCAGAGGTGATCCTGATAAAGCTGCTGGCGGCCCGACAGGGTACGCCAGGGGATCAGCTCGTGCACATTGGTCCAGCCGGCGTTGTAGCAGACCTCTTCGCTTTCGATCCCCGACCAGGTGGGCGAGGAGATGATCTTGCGCGGTTGCGCCGCGATGTCGCGGAAGCGGATCTTTTCGTCCTGCTTCACCTCGGCCAGATGGGCATGGTCACGGCCGGTGACCTTTTCCAGCGCGTGCCAGGCTTTCACCGCCACCTCGCCATTCGTTTCGGGCGCCAGCATCAGCACCACCTCGCAGGCGTCGATGGCGGTTTCGATCCGGGCCAGGCCCTTGCCGGCGCCCTCGACCTGCACGCCGTTCAGCGCCTTGAGGTGATGCACCTCGGTCTTGGTGTCCCAGGAAATGCCCTTGCCGCCGTTGCCGACCTTGTCCATCAGCGGCCCCAGGGCGGTAAAGCGGGCGTAAAGGTTGGGGTAATCCCGTTCGACCGCGATATAGGCAGGCGCGGTCTTGCCGGGGATCAGGTCACATTCGCCCTTGGCCCAGTCCTTGACAAAGGCCTGCGTCACCTCGCCCGGGCTGTCGTGCTGCATCGGCAGTTGCACGACATCGGTTTCCACCCCCAGATAGCCGGGAACGATGGCCGACAGGGTGCGGGCCAGACCCTTGAAGATCTCCCAGTCGGTCCTGGACTCATAGGCCGGGTCCACCGCCGCCTGCAGCGGATGGATGAAGGGGTGCATGTCCGAGGTGTTCAGATCGTCCTTTTCGTACCAGCTTGCGGTCGGCAGGACGACATCGGCATAGACGGCGGTGGTGGACATGCGAAAGTCGATGCAGGTCAGAAGGTCCAGCTTGCCCTCGGGCGCCTTGTCGTGCCAGCGCGCCTCGACCGGCTTTTGCCGTCCTTCCTCGCCCAGATCCTTGCCCTGCACGCCGTGATCTGTGCCCAGAAGGTGTTTCAGGAAATACTCATGCCCCTTGCCCGAGGACCCCAGCAGGTTCGAGCGCCAGACATAAAGGTTGCGCGGCCAGTTTTCCGGCGCGTCGGGGTCCATGCAGGACATCTCCAGCGCGCCGGATTTCATCTCGCGCGCCACATAGTCCCTGGCCTCGATCCCTTCGGCCCGGGCGGCGGCACCGACCTTGAGCGGGTTCGTCCGCAACTGGGGTGCCGAGGGTAGCCAGCCCATCCGCTCGGCGCGGATGTTGTAATCGATCAGGCTCAGGCTTTGCCAATCGCCATCCGGCGCGGTGGGGGACAGGATTTCCCTGGCCGTCACCGTCTCATAGCGCCACTGGTCGGTATGGGCATACCACATGGAGGTGGAGTTCATGTGCCGCGGCGGACGCGCCCAGTCCAGTGCAAAGGCCAGCGCGGTCCAGCCGGTTTGCGGGCGCAGCTTTTCCTGCCCCACATAATGCGCCCAGCCGCCGCCCGACTGGCCCACGCAGCCGCACATCACCAGCATGTTGATGACGGCGCGATAGTTCATGTCCATGTGATACCAATGGTTCATGGCGGCGCCGATGATGATCATCGAGCGGCCATTGGTCTTTTCCGCGTTCAAGGCAAACTCGCGCGCCACCTGGATGATGCGGTCGCGCGGCACGCCGGTGATCCGCTCGGCCCAGGCGGGGGTAAAGGGCACATCGGCGTTGTAGTCGCGGGTCACGTTCTCGCCGCCGAGCCCGCGATCAAGCCCGTAATTGGCGCACAAGAGGTCAAAGACCGTGGCGACCTGCACAATCGAGCCGTCCGCGAGCGTGATCCGCTTGACCGGGATGGCGCGCGGCAGGACCCTGCCGCGCGGATCGTTCACCCAGCCCTGCGTCGCCTCGCCGCCGAACCAGGGAAAATCGACCGTGGCAACGGCGTCATGGTCGGTGTCCAGGATCAGCGTCAGCTTGGGCGCGATGGCGTCCTTGCCGGCCTTTTCCTCAAGGTTCCACTTGCCGGTCTCGCCCCAGCGGAACCCGATCGAGCCGTTGGGGGCCACCAGCGCCCCGGTCAACTCGTCAATGCAGATGGTTTTCCATTCGGGGTTGTTCGCCTCGCCCAGGTTGCCGGCAAGGTCCGAGGCCCGAAGCTGCCGACCGGGGACAAGCCGGCCATCCGCGCGGGCCTCAAGCTTGACCAGCATCGGCATGTCGGAATACTTGCGAACATAGTCCTCGAAATACGCGGCCTGCCGGTCAAGGTGAAACTCGCGCAGGATCACATGGCCGAACGCCATCCCCAGCGCCGCGTCGGTGCCCTGCTTGGCGTTGAGCCAGATGTCCGAGAATTTGGCGGCCTCGGAATAATCCGGGCAGATCACGGCCGACTTGGTGCCGCGATAGCGCGCCTCGGTGTAGAAATGCGCGTCCGGCGTGCGGGTCTGCGGCACGTTCGAGCCCCAGAGGATCAGATAGCCCGCGTTGTACCAGTCGGCGCTTTCGGGCACGTCGGTCTGCTCGCCCCAGGTCATGGGCGAGGCGGGCGGCAGATCGCAATACCAGTCATAGAACGACATGCAGGTGCCGCCCAGCAGGCTCAGATACCGCGAGCCGGCGGCATAGCTGACCATCGACATCGCCGGGATGGGCGAAAAGCCGATCACGCGGTCGGGGCCATAGGTCTTGGCCGTATAGGCGTTGGCGGCGGCGTTGATCTCGTTCACCTCGTCCCAGGAGGCGCGCACGAAGCCGCCCTTGCCACGCGCCTTGACGTAGGAGGCGCGGGCGGCGGGGTCGGTCTGGATCGCGGTCCAGGCCTCGATCGGGCCCATCGTGCGGCGCTTGTCGCGCCAGAGCCGCATCAGCTTGCCCCGCACAAGAGGCGTTTTCACCCGGTTGGCGGAATAGAGATACCACGAATAACTTGCCCCCCGCGCGCAGCCGCGCGGTTCGTGGTTGGGCAGGTCGGGGCGGGTGCGCGGATAGTCGGTCTGCTGCGTCTCCCAGGTGACGATGCCGGACTTGACGTAGATCTTCCACGAACAGGACCCGGTGCAGTTCACCCCGTGGGTTGACCGCACGATCTTGTCGTGACGCCAGCGCGCGCGATAGGTGTCCTCCCAGTCGCGGTTTTCGATGGTGGTCTGGCCGTGACCACCGGCAAAGGTGTCCTTGCGCTGGGGCTTGAAGAAGTTCAACCGGTCGAGAAACTGGCTCATGGGGTGGCTCCGGGGGACATCGAGAGGGGGTGCGCGCCGGTCGCCCCGGCGCGCAGGGCGATTCAGCAGGGGTAGGGCGCGCCCTTGCGGGCGTAGAGCGCCCAGTTCAGCACCACGTTGAAGGCGAAAAAGCCCGTCAGCCCCCAGAACACCGGCGCCGCCGAGGCGAAGGCGCCAAAGGACCAGGCAAAGAGCATGCCGAAGATGAAGGGCCCATAGGCCGCGATGGCGGCGGTAAAGCCGATCACGCCGCCGGCCTGGCGCGGCGGGAACAGCATCGGCATCTGCTTGAAGGTCGAGGCGTTGCCGACCCCGGCAAAGAAGAACAGCGCCAGCATGGCCCCGACAAAGGTGGGAAACTTGTCAAGCCCGCTGACCGTGGTCACGGTCCAGGCGACATACCCGGCGCAGACCAGCATCCCCAGCCCGGCCCAGTGCGTCACCCGCGCACCGCCCATCCGGTCGGCCAGGGGGCCGGCCATCACCCGGCTGGCCGAGCCGACCAGCGGCCCCCAGAAGGCCCAGGCGAGCGGGTCCGGCGCGCCTTCGTAGGCGCCAAAGATCGAGCGGATCAGCAGCGGAAAGGTGGCGGCCAGCCCCGAGAAGGCGCCAAAGGTCATGATGTAGAGCGAGGTCTGCGCCCAGGTGTTGCCCGAGCGGAAGATGTCGAATTGCTCGGCAAAGTTGGACTTGATCGGGATCGACTTCAGGAAAAGCCAGGCGGTGATGCCAAAGACGGCGACGAAGGGGATCATCACCAGCGGCGCGTTTTGCAGGTAGACTTGGCTTTCGATGCCGGCCTTGACCATGGTCTGCGGCTCGCCCACCCAGGCCATGCCGCCCAAGAGCGCAAAGCCGATCACCCAGGGCGTGACGAACTGGACGACCGAGACGCCGAAGTTGCCGACCCCGGCCTGGATGGCCAGCGCGGTCCCTTGCAGCCGCTTGGGAAAGAACATGCTGGTCGAGGGCATGAAGCTGGAAAAGTTGCCCCCGCCAAGGCCGGCCAGAAAGGCCAGCACCATCAGCACCCAATACGGCGTGCCTTGGTTCTGCACGGCGTAGAACCAGCCGACGAGCGGCACCAGCAGCGACAGCGTGCTGAGCGAGACGACGTGCCGCGTGCCCCAGATCGGCACCAGGAACATGTGGAGCAGGCGCAGGGTGCCGCCTGCAAGGCCCGGCATCGCCGCCAGCCAGAAAAGCTGGCCCGCGCTGAACTCAAAGCCGATCTGCGGCAGGCGCACGACCAGGGCCGAGACCAGGAACCAGGTGATGAAGGCCATGGTCAGCCCGGCGGTGGTCAGGATCAGCGCGGTCCAGGCGCGCGCCTTGCCCTGCGCCTCCCAGAAGGCGGCGTTCTCGGGGTCCCACTTTGGCAGCCAGGTGCCGCCTGCGGAGTGTCTGGTTTGGGTCATGGTCTGGTCCTTTCGGGACTGCGATAGGGTCTCAGGAAGCGGGGCTCGACTTGGCCTTGCCCAGCCGGGCAATGGCGCCTTGCAGCTCGTCAAGACTGCTGAAGCTGGCGGTCAGGGTCAGCCCGTCGCCCCGGTCGGCCAGCGCCACCCTGGAGCCGCCCAAGAGGCCGGCCAGGTCGGTTTCGGTGGCCCGCCGGCGCTGGGCCTCGGCGGCGATGGCGTGGTCGACCGACGAAAGCATGTATTCATCGCCAAAGCCGCCTTCGGGTTCCTTCAGCCAGATCAGGCAGGCCAGCCAGCTTAGAAAGGCACCGGCCGCGACGATGAAGAAAAAGGTCGAGGTGTCGACGAACATGAAGACGAAGAGGTAAAAGACCGCGCCGACGTTGCCATAAGCCCCCGCCATGCCCGCGATCTGCCCCGTCACCCGGCGCTTGATCGAGGGGATGATGCCAAAGGTGGCCCCCTCGGCGCCCTGCACGAAGAACGAGCAGCCAATGGTGACGGCCACCGCGACGATCAGCGGCCAGCGGCTGTCCATCAGTCCCATCGTCAGGAATCCGGCGCCGATGCCGAGCATGTAGGCCAGCATGACAAAGCGCCGATTGCCCATGCGGTCCGAAACCAGCCCCCCCATCGGACGGGCGAACAGGTTCACAAAGGCAAAGGTCGAGGCGATCATGCCGGCCGCGACCGGGGTCAGGCCCCAGGTGTCCTGAAAGAACATCGGCAGCATCGAGACCACGGCCAATTCGGCACCGAAATTGGCGAAATAGGTCAGGTTCAGCGCCGCGACGGTGGAAAAGGGATAGCGGTCGTCGGCCGGCACGCCCTTTTTCAGGATCGGAACGTTGACCTTGATCGCCAGCCAGACCTGATAGGCCACGATGACCGCGACAGCGCCATAGCAGATGGTCGCCGTCATCCCGTCGACATAGCCCATCAGTTGCAGCCGGTAGACCACGATCGACAGGATGCCGACCATCGGCACGGTAAAGACGCAGAGCATCGCCAGATCGCGCCAGCTTGACACCTCCAGCGCCATCGCCTTGCGCGGCTTCTTGTGGGTGTCCCGGCTGGGCCCGTCGGTGATGGCGAACCAGTAGAAGACGCCGTAAGCCGCCATGACCGCCCCCGAGGTGGCAATCGCCCAGCGCCAGCCCTCCGGTCCGCCGTAGACCAGCAGGGCCACCGTCGGAATGGTCATGGCCGCCGCCGCCGAGCCGAAGTTGCCCCAGCCGGCATAAAAGCCCTCGGCAAAGCCGATGTCGCGCGGCTTGAACCAGAGCGCGGTCATGTGGATGCCGACCACGAACGAGGCCCCGACCGAGGACAGCACCAGGCGCGCGACGAAAAGCTGCTCGCGGGTCTGGCCAAGGGCAAAGACAAAGGTCGGGATCGCCATCGCGCCATCAGCACCGAAAACACCCGTCGCGGGCCCCATCTGTCCAGCGCCATGCCGACCAGGATGCGTGCCGGGATGGTCAGGGCGACGTTGGCGATCGCGAACAGGCGCAAATCGTCGCGCGTCAGCCAGTCGGCCGCCGCCAGCATCGACGAGGCCAGCGGCGCCATGTTGAACCAGACGTAAAAGCAGATGAAGAACGCGATCCAGGTCAGGTGCAGCGCCTGGATGTCCTTGTTGCGGACGCGGAAAAGATCAGAAACGCGCATTTGGGGTCCCCCGGATTACCGCTCGCCCCTGGGCAGGGCAGGTGTCGGAACGATCAGCAGCGGGCATTTCGCGCGCCGGGCCAGAAAGGCCGAGACCGAACCAAAGGTCATGTGGTCGAACTCTTCGACCAGGGCGTCGAGCCGCTTGGTGATGAAGCCGAGCGGACCGCTGTCGGGCTGGTGGCTGTGGCGCGCCATGACCAGAAGGTCGGGGCTGCGCTCTTCGGTGGCGCGCAGGATCATCTTGCGCGCATCGCCCTGCGCGATGATGACGCGGGCCTCAAAGCCATGGGCGGCAAGCTCGGCCGCCGCCGCATCGGTCGCGGCCTTTTGCGCGGCGAACTGCTCGTTGAACAGATCGTCCGCCCCGGCCGTGGCCGAGCCGATGTCCTCGATCACCGAAATCAGCGTGATCACGGGCTTGAGCGGCGCGAACATCCGCCGGACGGTTTCCAGAGCGATGCGCGCGTTTCGCGAGTCGTCGTAGGCAAGCATGATCTCCATGGGGATCTCCGGGACTGCACCTGCGGCCACATGACCGGTGCCGGCCCCCAAGGAGTTTGACCCAGATCAAGCCGCCGGCGGCCTTTTGCCGGGAAGCGACACGCCTTGACTTCCGGCGGGCAGGTGCGTGACTTTCGTCAGCCCCAGCCTGGCGGCGGTCCGTGCCGCGCTTGACATTTGTCAAGCCATTTGCGAGCCTTTGGCAAAGAGGGGCACGGATGAAACCGACAGACCTGGCCGAGATTCGACGCCTGTCGCTCTTTCGCGACATGTCGCAGGCCTGCTACGAGCGGCTCATGCGCGGCGTCTATGTCGAGCATTTTCCCGAAAGCCTGACCCTGATCCGGCAGGGCGATCCGGCCGATTTCCTGCATATCCTGCTGGAGGGACAGGTCGAGCTTTTCGCAAGCTGGGAAGGGCGCGAGACCACGATGGCGGTGGTCCGGCCGATTGGCACCTTCATCCTTGCCGCCACGATCCGCGATGCGCCCTATCTGATGTCGGCCCGAACGCTGGAACGCTCGCGCGTCATGCTTCTGCCCTCGGCCGACTTGCGGCAGGCGTTTCAGGACGATCGCGCCTTTGCCAATGCGATGGTGGACGAGCTTGCCGGCTGCTACCGCGCGGTGGTGCGGCACGCCAAGGGGCTGAAGCTGCGAAACTCGCGCGAAAGGATCGCCGCCCATCTGATGCGCCTGGCGCGGCAGGCCGGCGAGGTGCGCAGCTATCAGCTTCCGGTGGAAAAACGCTTGTTGGCCAGTTACCTGGGCATGACGGCGGAGAACCTGAGCCGCGCGCTGCGCGGGCTGGAAGAGGACGGGCTGAAGGTGGACGGGACCCGTGTGATCATCACCGACCCGGTCAGGCTGATGAAGGTCGCCCGGCTGGACATGCTCATGGACGGGCCCGACCCGGCACCGGCGACCGAAGGCGCCGCGCTGCCGAGGGCGACGCCCGAGGCGTGAGCCCCGGCCACGGCGGACGGCCGCGATGCGGAGGAGGGGGGCGACGGGGCGTTCGGCAACCGTGCCGATATCGGACCGACGCTGGCCCTTGGTATTTTGGGTAACCGATCCCCTCAGACCGCTGCCCGCCGGCATTGGCCGAGGCCATCGCCGAGGTCATGTGGGGCGGTTGCCGCAATCCGCCGAGGGCCCCAAAGGCCCTCGGCCAGCGCCCGACCCCCGCAAGGAGGGCGCTCCACGCCCTCCGGGTCGGGCGCTGGCCTCTGTGGTGTAGCGGGACCGGTCTACCGGACATGTTCCCACACGGGCGCGCAAAAGCGGTGCGTTTCCTTCTCCGCCCGAATTTTGTCGAGGCTATCGCCGAGGTCATGCGAGACGTTTGCCGCAGTCCGGCCGAGGGCCCCAAAGGCCCTCGGCCAGCGCCCTATTCCCGGAGCAGCTTGGCAAAGGCGCCGAACACCAGGTCATTGGCCGCGATCACCGCGCCCTTGCCAAGGATATCGTCTCCCTCGCGGACCGGTCCCACCATCCCGCCGGCCTCTTTCACCAGCAAGAGGCCCGCCGCGATGTCCCAGGGTTGCAGCTCGCGCTCCCAGTAACCCTCGTACCGCCCCGCCGCGACATAGGCCAGATCCAGCGAGGCCGCGCCCCAGCGGCGCACACCGGCGCAGACCGGCATCAGGCGCGACAGGTCGGCCAGCATCGCGGGCAGGGTCCTTTTCGCGCCAAAGGGCACGCCGGTGGCAAAGACCGCCTCGGACATCTGCTTGCGGCCGGACACGCGCATGCGCCGGCTGTCGTTCAGCCAGCAGCCGGCGCCCTTTTCGGCCCAGAAGGTTTCGTCCTTGGCCGGATCGTGCACCACGGCCGAGACGATCTCGCCCTTGTGTTCCAGCGCGATCGAAACCGCCCAGTGCGGCATGCCGTGCAGAAAGTTCGTGGTGCCGTCCAGGGGGTCGACGATCCAGCGGCGGGTCGGATCCTGGCCCTTGTCCTGCCCGGTCTCTTCGCCCAGCCAGCCATAGGTCGGGCGGGCGCCCATCAGGTCTTCCTTGATGATCCGCTCGGCCTCGCGGTCGGCGCGCGAGACGAAATCGCCGGGGCCCTTGGTCGAGACCTGCAGGTTTTCCACCTCGCGGAAATCCTTGACCAGGCTCTTGCCGGCCCGCCGGGCGGCCTTGATCATCAGGTTGAGGTTGGCGCTGCCTTGCATGGCGTCTCTCCCGGGGGGTTCAAGCCCGCCTCCCTACACGGGGCGGGGGGCGTTGAAAAGGGGGGCTTTCCGCCCCCCTCGGGGCTGGCGCCCCTTCCCCCCGAGGATATTTGCACGAAAGAGAAGCGGGCGCCGCCGGTCAGGGGAGTGAGGTCTGGCTGGCAAAGAAGTCCTCGGGGTCCTCGACCTCGGTCAGGGACTTGCCGCTGATCTGCCAGAACCGGCTGCCCACGGCGCGGACAAAGGCGCGGTCGTGGCTGACCAGCAGACAGGTGGCGCCCTGGGTCAGCAGTTCGGCCTCCAGCGCCTCCTGGCCCTCGATGTCCAGATGGTTGGTCGGCTCGTCCAAGAGGTAGAAGTTGGGGTTCGACAGGCGCAGGAGCAGCATGGCCAGCCGCGCCTTTTGCCCGCCCGACAGATGTGCCACCGCCTTTGCCTGCCAGTCGGCCCGGATGCCGGCGCCGGCCAGCAGGCTGCGGGCGGTGCTGTCGGCCTGGGTCCGGGCGGTCACAAGGCCAAAGGGGGTCGCCCGGGCCGGCAATTCCGCCAGCATCTGATCGCAGTAGCCCAGCGCCAGGCTTGGCGCGGCCCGGATCGCGCCGGCCTCGCCCCGGATGGCGGCCAGGACGGCGCGGATGGCCTGGGTCTTGCCCGCGCCATTGCCGCCCAGCAGGACCACCCGGTCGCCCTTTTCGATCCACTTCTGCCCGGTGCGGAACAGTGCACGCCCATCGGGCGCGGCGATGGCGGCATCGTTCAGCGAGATCAGCGCCTTGGCATGGGTGCCGGAATTGGCCAGCCGGATCGCGCCGGCCGAAACCTCGCGATGGGCCGGGCGGGCCGAGGCCTCGATGCGGGCGGCGCGTTCGGTGAGCTGCTTGGTCTTGATCGTCAAGAGATCGGAGCCCGAGTTGATGCCGATGTTCTTGAGCTTTGCCGCCTGCCGGCGGAGCTGCTCGGCCCGGGCCAGATCGTTGTCAAAGCGCCGCTCGTCGGCGGCGTCGGCCTTGTCCAGCTCGGCGCGGGCGTGGGTATAGGGCAGGGCAAAGAGGCGCGAGCGGTCCTGGCGCAGGAACAGCGTGCGGTTGGTGGCGGCGTCCAAAAAGGCGCGGTCGTGGCTGGTGACGACCGCCCCCACATCGCGCGGCAGCGCCGCCAGCCAGCCCTGAAGGATGCCGATGCGGGCAAGGTCAAGGTGGTTGGTCGGCTCGTCCAGGAGGTAAAGGTCGGGCTCGGTCACGGCGGCGCGGGCCAGAAGCGCGGTGCGCTGCCAGCCGCCGGACAGGGCGCCGAGCGGCACCTCGCGCAGCTCTTCGGGCACGGCGAGATCGTCCAGCACGATGTCGGCGCGCCAGGCCTCGGTGTCGGCCTGGTCCGGGGTCAGCGCGGCAAGCACCGCGGCGCGGAGCGGCAGGGGCAACAGCGCCGGGGGTACATCCTGGGCCACCAGCGCCGATCTGAGCCCGCGGGCGCGGGTGATCTCGCCCCCCGTCGGCTCGGCCGTGCCGGCCAGGAGCGCCAGGAGCGAGGTCTTGCCGCGCCCGTTGGCGGCGACCAGGCCGACACGGTCGCCGGGGCCGACGGAGAAGGAGAGGTCGGCAAAGAGGGGCAGCGCGATGGTCAGGGAAAGGGCGCGGGTGGCGATCAGGCTCATGGGTCAGGTCCGGCAAAGGGGCATGGGGCGCTTGGGCGCGGGATGCGGGCGGACCTTGGGGATGAAGCCGGGGTCAGCCCTGCGACGGGCGCAGGGCAGAGGCAGGGCCGGGGCGGCGTTCCTTGGTGAAGGGCGTCTTCATGGCGGCAGGATTGCGGCGAAAAGCGCGGCAGGTCAAGGGGCCCCCGCGTACCTATCCCCGTTGCAGCTTGACCGGCTCGCTGCGCCCCAGACGCAGGAAATGCGCCATGAAGGGCTTGGCGGCGTCCTCGGCCCTGGTGCAGGCGTAAAGCCGGCGGGTCAGGGTGCCGGGGGCCAGCGGGCGGGTCACATAGTCGGCGTTCGACCTTATGTCGCGGATCACCCAGTCGGGCAGCACCGCCACGCCGCGGTTGGAGCCGACCAGCATCAGGATCACCGCCGTCAGTTCCACCGGACGCTGGGCGCGCGGTTCGACCCGGGCGGGGGTCAGAAGGTCGGTGAAGACATCAAGCTTGTCGCGGCCCACGGGATAGGTGATCAGCGTCTGGTCGCGGAAATCCTCGGCCTCGATCATCGCCTTGGCGGCCAGCGGGCTCTGCGCAGAGGCGACAAAGGTCGGCTGGTAGTCGAA
This sequence comes from Paracoccaceae bacterium, assembly GCA_052387855.1. GTDB lineage: Bacteria > Pseudomonadota > Alphaproteobacteria > Rhodobacterales > Rhodobacteraceae > CAIYZT01. Next base: position 62,994 of record JBQTIT010000018.1, on the reverse strand, counting down.
CAGCGGATTGGCGATCAGCCCGGGCAGCGGTTCGGGGTTGGAGGAGATCACCAGATCGACCTCTTCGCGCAGAAGGGCGGGAAAGCTGTCAAAGGCCAGCCCCGCGCGGATGTCGACATCCACCTCTGGCCAGGCATGGCGAAAAAGCTCCAGCACCGGAAAGAGCCAGTCAAAGCAGGCGTGGCACTGGATGGCGATGTGCAGCCGCCCCGTCTTGCCCGAGGTCAGGGCCTGAAACTCTTCTTCAAGCGCGGCGATCTCGGGCAGGATCCGCTCGGCCGCGCGCAAGAGGCGCAGGCCGGCCGAGGACAGGGTCATCGGCTTTGATCGGCGCACGAAAAGCTCCATCCCGACCTGGGCCTCAAGCCCCGCGACCTGATGCGACAGGGCGGACTGGGTCATGTTCATCAGATCGGCGGCGCGGGCCAGCCCGCCGGCCTGATGGATGGCGCGGATGGTGCGCAGGTGGCGAAGCTCGACATACATGCGACAAACCTCATGATGATCGTGAATAATATGAATTGGATTCACGTTAGCGAATCGGGGACAAGGGGGCAAGCCACAGGAGTTGCCCATGCCCTTTCCGCGCGTCTCGTTCGAGTTCTTTCCGCCCCAGAATCTGGAGGCCTCGTTCCGGCTGTTCGAATGCGTGCAGGCGCTGGCACCGATGGGGCCGGAATTCGTCTCGGTCACCTATGGGGCGGGCGGGACGAACCGGCACCTGACGCAGGAAGCCGTGGCCGCGATCCGGCGGAACAGCGGGCTGACGGTGGCGGCGCATCTGACCTGCGTCGGGGCAAGCCGCGCCGAGACGCTGGAGATTGCCGAGGCCTATGCGGCCCAGGGCCTGCGCGACATCGTCGCGTTGCGCGGGGATGCGCCGCGCGGGGCCGAGCGCTTCACCGCCCATCCCGATGGCTTTGCCAGCTCGGTCGAGATGGTCGAGGCGCTGGCCAGGATGGGCCAGTTCAACATCCGCGTCGGCGCCTATCCCGAGGGGCACCCCGATGGCGCTGACCTGATGGCGAATGCCCGCTGGCTCAAGGCCAAGCTGGACGCGGGGGCGACCAGCGCCGTGACCCAGTTCTTCTTTGACCCCGAGGCGTTCTTTCGCTTTCGCGACACCTGCGCGCGGATCGGCATCACCGCGCCGATCATCCCGGGAATCCTGCCGGTGCAGAACTGGGAGGCGGTGCGGCGCCTGGCCGCCCGCTGCGGCGCGAAGATCCCGGCGCGCCTGGACGAAGGCTTTGCCACCGCCACGCGCGACGGCCGGCAAGAGCTGCTTGCGCTGGCCCAGTGCACCGCGCTCTGCGACCGGCTGATCGCCGGCGGGGTGGAGGATCTGCATTTCTACACCCTGAACCGGGCCGGGCTGACGCGCGAGGTGCTGCGCGCGCTGGGCCGGGCCCCCGAGGTCTTGCTTGAAGAGGTCGCCTGACGGCGCTGATCCCTGGCGCGCCATTTCCCTGGTCGCGCGGCCCCTTCCGGCGCGTCCCCCTTCGCGGGGGGCGCGTCTTTTCTTGGCGGGCGGCCGGATTGCGGCTAAGCTGGGCGGAAATCGCCAGGAAAGTTTGATCCCGTGTCCCGATCCGTCCTCTTGCTCAACGGCCCCAACCTGAACCTTCTGGGCAAGCGCGAGCCTGACATCTATGGCGCCGAAACGCTGGCCGATGTCGAGGCGCGCTGCCATGCGCTGGCGGCGGATCTGGGGCTGACGGTGACGGCGCGCCAGTCGAACCACGAGGGCGAGCTGGTCGAGATGATCCATGCCGCGCGCGGCACGCAGGCCGCGATCATCATCAATCCCGGCGCCTATTCGCACACCTCGGTGGCGATCCTTGATGCGCTGGGCGCCTATGCGGGGCCGGTGATCGAGGTGCACATCTCGAACATCCACAAGCGCGAGGCGTTCCGGCATCATTCCTATGTCTCGGCGCGGGCCGAGGGGGTGATCGCCGGCTGCGGCACCGAGGGCTATCTTCTGGCGCTGCGCCGGGTGTCGAGCCTTTTGGGCGCATGAGGACCGGCGGGCTCGCCCCGGGGCCGGCCTGCGCCTCCGGCGGGGATATTTGGACAGAGAAGAAGCAGGAAGTCTTTCGCATCGCGCCGACCGGGCGGCTGGTCTGCGGCGAGGCCGGGGCGCTGCTGGAGGCTCTGGCCGCGCCGGGCAGGCCGTTCCGTCTGGGCGGGGCGGGGGCGCTGGTGGCCGGCGCGGGGGAATTCGAGACGCTGACCTCGGGGTCGACCGGGCAGCCACGGCACATCCGGCGCGCCATGGCCTCGTGGATCCGCAGCTTTGAGGTGAACGCGGGGCTTTTCGGCATCGGGCCGGGGGTTTCGGTGGCAGTTCTGGGCGGGATGGAGCAGTCGCTGGCCCTGTACGGGGCGGTGGAGGCGCTGCATCTGGGGGCCGGCCTCATGGCGCTGGGCGGGATGCGGGCGGACCGGCAGCGCGCGGCGCTGGCGGGGGCCGGGGTGATCTATGCCAGCCCGGCGCAATTGCGGCTTTTGGTCGAGGCGCCGGGGCCGGTCCTGACGGGGACGCGGCTGGTGCTGTGCGGCGGCGCGAAACTGGACGAGGGGTTGCGGGCCGCTCTGGGCGATCTGGCCCCGAACGCCGTGCTGCGCGAGTTCTACGGGGCGGCCGAAACCTCGTTCGTCACGCTTGCCGGACCCGGGGACCCGCCCGGCACCGTCGGCCCGGCCTATCCGGGCGTCGAGATCGAGGTGCGGGGCGCGGCGGGCACGGTCTGGGTGCGCTCGCCCTATCTGTTCATCGGCTATGGCGCCGGAGACCCGGGGCCGGCGCGCTGGCACGAGGGCTGGCTTTCGGTCGGCGAGATCGGCGCGCTGGAGCCGGGGGGGCGGTTGCGGCTGATGGGGCGCGAGGGGCGGATGGTGACCGTGGCCGACCAGAACGTCTTTCCCGAGGCGATCGAGACCTTTCTGCTGGGTCTGCCCGGGGTGCGCCGGGCCGCCGTGCTGCCCAGGCCCGACGCAAGGCGGGGGGTGCATCTGGTGGCCTTTGTGCAGGGCGATGCGGCGCAGGAGGCGGCTGTCATGGCCGCGCTGCGGCGCGAGCTCGGTCCGCTCAAGACGCCCAGGGCGTTGATCTGGCGGCAGGACTGGCCGATGCTCGGCTCAGGAAAGACCGACCTTGCGGCGCTGGCGCGCGAGGTGCCGGGATGAGCGCGCGCATGATCGCGGCGCGGCGCAGCGCGGTGGTTCCGCGCGGCGGGGCCCTTGCCGGGCTGACCATCGAGGCCTTGGCCGCGCCGGTGATCGCGGCGCTTCTGGCCGATGCGGGCCTTGCGCCGGGGGATGTGGACGAGATCGTCTGCTCGAACGCGCTGGGCGCGGGGGGCAACCCGGCGCGTCGGGTGGCGCTGATGGCCGGCCTGCCCGAGCGGGTGGCCGGGCTTTCGACCGACCGGCAATGCGCGGGGGGGCTGGATGCATTGCTGCTCGCGCGGGCGCTGGTGGAAAGCGGCGCCGCGCGCGTCGTGATCGCGGGAGGGGTCGAAAGCTGTTCGCGCCGCCCGCTGCGTCTGGCGACCGACCCGGGCGGCGGCGCGCCGGTGGCCTATGACCAGCCGCCCTTTACCCCCTGGCCCGAGCGGGAGGCAGAGGTCAGCGTGGCGGCGGCGGCGCTGGCGGAGCGGCTGGGGATCAGCCGGCAGGAGCAGGATGCTTATGCGATTGCAAGCCATGCCCGCGCCATGGCAGCGGCGCCGCGCCTGCAATCCGAGATCGTGCCGATCCTGGGCCAGCACCGCGATGCCTTTGCCCGCCACCTGACCCCCGCTCTGGCGCGGCGGGCGCCGGTGCTGGCGGGCAGCATCACCGCCGCCAACACCGCGGTTGCCGCCGATGCCGCCGCCTTTGTGCTGATCGTCGCGCCAGAGGTGGCTGCCGGGCGCGGGCTGCGGCTTGTCAGCGGCGTCACGCTGGGGGCCGGGCCGCTGGAGCCGGCGCTGGGGGCGATCCCGGCGATGGAGGCGGCGTTGCGCCGGGCCGGGATGGCGGCCGGCGATCTGGCGCGGGTGGAGCTGATGGAGGCCTATGCCGTGCAGGCCATCGCCTGCGCGGGCGCGCTGGGCCTTGATCCGGCCAGGGTCAACGGCGGCGGCGGGGCACTGGCGCGGGGGCATCCGATCGGGGCTTCGGGGGCGGTGCTGGCGGTGCGCCTGTTTCACGATCTGGCGCAGGGGCCCGGACTGGCGGCGATCTCGGCGGCCGGGGGGCTGGGGACGGCGGTGGTGTTCGACCGGGGGTAGGAGGGCGCCTTTTCGGCCGGGGACGGGCGGCGGGCGCGCCGATCCGTCCGAGCGGGCCGAGGTTATGCGATGCCGCCCGCCTCATCCCCCGCCGAGGGCCTCAAAGGCCCGTCGCCAGCGCCTGCCCCGCCCGGCAAGAAGTGGCCGAGGCACCAGCCGAGGTCATGCGAAGGCCCGTCAACATCCCCGGCCGAGGGCCCCAAAGGCCCTCGGCCAGCGCCCGACCCGCCCCAGGCGGGCGCTCCGCTCCCGCCGGGTCGGGCGCCGGCCTCTGTCACTGATGCGGAACCGGTTGTGCCGAGCCGTTCCCACCCGGGCGGGAAAACGCGGTGCGTTTTCCTTTTCGCCCGACTTTGGCCGAGGCCATCGCCGAGGTCATGCGCGCCGCAAGCTGCATCCCCGGCCGAGGGCCCCAAAGGCCCTCGGCCAGCGCCCGACCCCCCCAGGGAGGGCGCTCCACGCCCTCCGGGTCGAGCGCCGGCCTCCGTGGTGTTCGCGGAACCGGTTTACCGAACGCCTTCCCACACGGGCGGGGAAACGCAGTGCGTTTTCCTTTTCGCCCGACTTTGATCGAGGCACGCGCCGAGGTCAGGCGCTGTCCCCCTTCAGTGATGCGAGGCCGAGTACCCGGACAGGGTCCGCCCAAATCGCCCGCTTCACGGCCGGGACATGAGCGCGCCCGGGCGTGCCCTGGCGATGGCGGCCGTCACCGCTGCGGCCAGGGCCGCCTTGACCAGATCGCCCGGAATGAAGGCGAGCGCGATCAGGCCGGCCTCGCCCAGGGTCTTGCCCAGGCCCCAGGCCATGCCCGGAATGCCAAAGGCGTAGAGCACCCCCATCCCGCCCAGGACCGAGGCGACAAGCGCCGCCAGCGGCACCGGGGCCCGGCGGGACAGGCGCTGCATCGCCCAGCCGGTGGCCAGGGCAGCGGGCGGAAAGCCGAGGATGAATCCGACCTTGGCCGTCGCCAAAAGGCCCAGCCCGCCGACCCCGCCGGCCCAGATCGGCAGGCCGAGCAGCAGCACCAGCTCGAAAAGCCCCGCCGCAAGAAAGCCCAGCCGCGCGCCCAGCACCGTGCCGCACAGCATCACCCCCATCGACTGGGCGGTGATGCCGAGCCCCGGGACAATCTCGAACCGCGGGATCAGCCCCAGCGCGGCGATCAGCGCCGCGAACAGCGCGACGTGGGTCAGCTTGCGTTCCATGATGATCCTTTGCCGGTTCTGCACCGCAGCATCTAGCACGCACCGCCCCGGGCGCGCAAGGCCTCGGCCACCCGTTCGGCGTCATCAAGCGCCGAAAGCGCCAGCGGCGCCAGCAGCCGCGCCCCCGGGCGGCGGGCAGACCGGGCGCGCCAGGCATCGGACAGGCGGGCGGCGCGGTCGGCCATCACCGGGATGAAGCGGATCATCAGCGCGATGGCCAGCGCGATGGCCCGTGTCGGCAAAAGGCCGGCGAGCGGGCGTGCCAGCCACAGGACCAGCGCCTGAAGGTCGGACAGGCGGGTCGTCATGGTGACGAGATTGGCCGCGCCCACGGCCGCCGCCATCCGCGCCAGGATCACCGCGCCCGCCAAAGGCGTGCCGCTGACGGCGTGCCAGACCAGCAGCAGCGCCACAAAGGGCGCGAGAGGGCGAAAAAGCCGCGCCCAGGGCCCCAGGATGCCCCAGCGCCATCCCGTCAGCGCCGCCGCCAGCCCGGTCCCCGCCGCCAGCCCCAGCGCGCCCCAGCCTGGCGCCGGCAGGAACAGGACCAGGGTCACCAGCGCCAGCGCGCCCAGCTTTGCCCCCGCCGGCCAGCCATGCGCCGGCGTCTGGCGCGGCGAGGTCAGCGACAGCATGGCGCCCCCGGTCCGTCAGACCGCATCATCGGCTCCAAGCGCCTCCATCCGGGCGGCAAAGGCCGGCAGCACCGCGCCCGGCGGCCCGAAGGCGGCGATACGGCCCTCTTCCAGCCACAGCACCTCGGCGCAACCTGCCAGATCGCCGGGGCGGTGCGCGATGGTCACCAGCCGCTGCGCAAGGCCGGCGAGCCGCCGCCGCAGGCGGGCCTCGGTCGGCGCATCGAGCGCAGCAAAGGGTTCGTCCAGCAAGAGCGTCCGGGGCCGCATCATCAGGACGGCCTGCAGACAAAGCCATTGCCTTTGCCCCTGGCTGAGGCCGGAGACCGGCAGCTTTGCCCAGTCCGCCCGCCCCTCGGCGGCCAAGAGCGTCCCGGCCGCCGCCAGCGCCTTGGCCTGCGTGGCGCCGGACTGCACGAGGCCAAAGGCCAGTTCCTCCTCGACCGTGGGAAAAAGGATCTGGTGGTCGGGGTTCTGAAAAAGGATGCCGACCTCGGCCAACGCCGCCCTGCGGTCGGCAAAGGGGTCAATGGCGCCGAGCCGCACGGTGCCGGCGCTGGGCGCCACCAGCCCCGCGATCAGGCGCAGCAGCGTGGTCTTGCCCGACCCGTTGCGCCCGATCAGCCCGACGCGCGAGGCTGAGAGCGTGACCGTCACGTCCGAAAGCAGGGGCTTGCCCTGCACGGCATAGGACAGCGAGGTCAGCACGATCGGCTCCATCCCCGCGCCATAGCGCATGGGGGGCGGCAACGGCAAGCCTGACCAACGAACAGGGGCCCCGCGACGGGGCCCCGCCCTGTGCGCGCGGTAGGCTCAGCCCTGACGCGCGGCGGCGATGGAGGCTTCGAGAATCTCCATCGCCTCGGCAAAGATCGCGTCGGGGATGGTGATCGGCGCGAGGAAGCGGATCACGTTGCCATAGACCCCGCAGGTCAAGAGGATCAGGCCGCGCTTTTGCGCCTCAAGCCGGATGCGGGTGGTCAGGCCGGCGTCCGGCGCGTGGCTGGCGGGGTTGGCCAACTCGATGGCGACCATGAATCCCGGTCCGCGAATGTCGGAAATCTCGGGCGTGACCGAGCGGATCGCCTCAAGCCGCTGCTTGAGCCGCCCGCCAAGCTCATTCGCGCGGGCGCAGAGGTCTTCGTCCTCGATCACATCCAGCACCGCGTTGGCCGCCGCGATGCCGATCGGATTGCCGCCATAGGTGCCGCCGAGGCCCCCGGGATGGGCCGCGTCCATCAGGCTGGCCTTGCCGGTCAGCGCCGCCAGCGGCAGGCCGCCGGCCAGCCCCTTGGCCATGGTGGTGATGTCGGCGGCGACGCCGTACTGCTCCATGCAGAACAGGGTGCCGGTGCGGGCAAAGCCGGTCTGCACCTCGTCGGCGATCATCACGATGCCATGCTCGTCGCAGATCTTGCGGATCGCGCGGACCAGATCGCGGGGGGCGGGGTAGAATCCGCCCTCGCCCTGCACGGGTTCAAAGATGATGGCGGCGACGCGGCCGGGGTCGAGATCGGCCTTGAAGAGCTTGGTCAGGCCGGCCAGCGCATCTTCGGTCGAGACGTTGTGCACGTCCTGCGGAAAGGGGACGTGGTAGACATCGGGCATCATCGCGCCGAAGCCCTTCTTGTAGGGGTCGACCTTGCCGGTCAGCGACATGCCAAGGAAGGTGCGGCCGTGGAATGCGCCGCCAAAGGCGATGATCGCCGGGCGCTGCGTGGCGATGCGGGCCACCTTGACCGCGTTTTCCACCGCCTCGGCGCCAGTCGTCACGAAGACGGTCTTTTTCGGCCAGTCCCCGGGCACCGCCGCGTTGAGCCGTTCGGCCAGACGGATATAGGGCTCGTAGGGCAGGACCTGATGGCAGGTGTGGGTGAATTTCGTGAGCTGGTTCGACACCGCCGCCATCACCTTGGGGTGGCAATGGCCGGTGTTGACCACGGCGATGCCGGCGGCAAAGTCGATGTAGCGGTTGCCCTCGATGTCCCAGACCTCGGCGTTGAGCGCGCGGTCGACATAGATCTGTGTCTGCATGCCGACACCGCGAGAAATGGCTTCGTCCCGGCGCAGGGCCACGTCGGCGTTTTTCATGATGTCCTCCTTGGCCCCAAGGCTTGGGGCCGTGTCCGGCGCGATATTGATCAAATTCCAGGGCGGATTTCAACGCATCTGCGCGATTTTCGTTAAGTCCAGATGCGACCGGGTAAGTCCAGCGCGGCGGCGGGGCAGGGGCCCGGGGCGCGATTCATGTTTCGTTAACCTTGGCCCCCCAAGCTTTGCCGAATTTGCCCGCAAAGGAATCGCCGCCTTGGGACTTGCCGAACGCGCCGCCCTGATGCTTGACGCGTCGCCCGGCCGGGATGAGGACCCGGTCCTGTGGCTGCGCCTGCTGCGCTCGCGCCGGGTGGGGCCGGTGACCTTTCATCGGCTGCTGTCCGAACATGGCGGGGTCGAGGCGGCGCTGCGGGCGCTGCCCGAGATCGCGCGCGCCGCCGGGGTCGAGGGGTACGAGGTCTGTCCGCTGCCCGTGGTGCGGGCAGAATTGACGGCGGGGCGCGCGGCGCGGGCACAGCTATTGCTGCACGGGCGCGCCGGCTATCCGGCCCGGCTGCGCGATCTGGCCGATGCCCCGCCCGTCCTGTGGGCGCGGGGCGAGGTGGGTCAGCTGGCGCGCGACATGGTGGCCCTGGTCGGCGCGCGCAATGCCTCGTCATTGGGCCTGCGCATGGCGCGGCGCCTGTCCGAAGGGGTCAGCGGGGCCGGCCTCGTCGTGGTCTCGGGCCTGGCGCGCGGCATCGACGCCGAGGCGCACCAGGGCGCGCTGGCGGGCGGAACCGTCGCCGTGATGGCCGGCGGGATCGACGTGATCTATCCTGAGGAAAACACCGCCCTGGCCGCGCGCCTCGCCGCCGAGGGCTGCCTTTTGTCCGAGCAGCCGCCGGGCCTGCACCCCCAGACCCGCCATTTTCCGCTGCGCAACCGCATCATCGCGGGCCTCTCGCGGGCGGTGGTGGTGGTCGAGGCGGCGGCGCGGTCGGGATCGCTCATCACCGCGCGCGACGCGCTGGACCAGGGGCGCGAGGTGATGGCGGTGCCGGGGCATCCCTTTGACGCGCGCGCGGCCGGCTGCAACCAACTCATCCGCGACGGGGCGACGCTGGTGCGCGGGCCGGGCGATGTGCTTGAGGTGCTGGGCCTGCAACACATCGAGCGCGACCATCCGCCCGAGGTGCCGGCGCCGGTGCTGCCCGGGCCGGTGCCGCCCGCCCGCCCGCTGGCGGATGTCGCCGCGCTGCACGGCCAGATCCTGGCCCGCCTTGGCCCCAGCCCCACGGCCGAGGATATGCTGATCCGCGATCTTGCCATGCCGCCCGCGACAATGGCCGCCGCGCTGCTGACGCTGGAGCTTGACGGGCGCATCCAGCGCGCACCGGGCGGGCTGATCAGCCGGTCGGACCAGGCCCCGGCCGCCTCCCTGTCGGCGGGCGGTTGACAAGCCCAACACGGCCACCCATCTTGCCCCCCCCGATCCGGGCCTTTTCCAAAGGTCCGCCCGGCTTTTCAGGGAAGAGATGTAAATGCCTGTCGTTGTTGTCGAATCCCCGGCCAAAGCCAAGACGATCAACAAATACCTTGGCCCCGATTACGTGGTTCTGGCCTCATACGGCCATGTGCGCGACCTGCCGGCCAAGGATGGCTCGGTCGACACCGCGGCCGATTTCGCCATGACCTGGGAGGTGGCCGCCGACAGCCGCAAGCACATCAAGGCCATCAGCGAGGCGCTGAAAACCGATGACGAGCTGATCCTGGCCACCGACCCCGACCGCGAGGGCGAGGCGATTTCCTGGCACCTGAGCGAGGCGCTGGCCAGCAGCCTGAAAAAGGGAAAGAAGGTCAGCCGCGTCACCTTCAACGCCATCACCAAGGACGCGGTCAGCCGCGCCATGAAAGAGCCGCGCGAGATCGACACCCCCCTGGTCGAGGCCTATCTGGCCCGCCGCGCGCTGGACTATCTGGTCGGCTTCACCCTGTCGCCGGTGCTGTGGCGCAAGCTGCCGGGCTCGCGGTCGGCCGGGCGGGTGCAGTCGGTCTGCCTGCGCCTGATCGTCGAGCGCGAGATGGAGATCGAGGCCTTTCGCGCGCGCGAATTCTGGTCGGTCAAGGCGGTGCTGGACACGCCGCGCGGCCAGAGTTTCGAGGCGAGGCTGGTCAGTCTGGGCGGCACGAAACTGGATAAATTCGACATTCCGACGCAGGAAGCGGCTGAAATCGCGGTCAAGGCTATCACTTCTCGAACATTGGCGGTGCAGAGCGTCGAGGCAAAGCCCACAGGGCGCAACCCGCATCCACCCTTCATGACCTCGACCCTGCAACAAGAGGCGAGCCGCAAGTTCGGCATGGGCGCCAAGGCCTGCATGTCGACCGCGCAGCGGCTATATGAGGCCGGGCACATCACCTATATGCGCACCGACGGCATCGACATGGCGCCCGAGGCGGTCAGCGCCGCCCGCGCCGCCATCGCCGAGATCTTCGGGCCGTCCTATGTGCCGCAGAGCCCGCGCATCTACAAGAACAAGGCCAAGAACGCGCAAGAGGCGCATGAATGCATCCGCCCGACCGAGATGTCGGCCAGCCCCGAACGCCTGCGCCTGTCCGATCCCGAGCAGCGCAAGCTCTACGATCTGATCTGGAAGCGCACCATCGCCAGCCAGATGGCCGCCGCAAGGCTTGAGCGGACCAGCGTCGATGTGGCCAGCCCGGACGGGCAGGTCGTGCTGCGGGCCACCGGGCAGGTCGTGCTGTTCGACGGCTTTCTGAAAATCTACGACGAGGGGCGCGACGACGAGGGCGAAGATGACGCCCGCCTGCCGCTGATCCTGCAGGGCGAGCCGGTGGAAGATCGGAATGTCGCGCCGGAACAACACTTTACCCAGGCCCCGCCGCGCTATACCGAGGCGACGCTGGTCAAGCGGATGGAAGAGCTGGGCATCGGGCGGCCGTCGACCTATGCCTCGGTTCTGACCACGATCCAGGACCGCGAATATGTCCGAAAGGACAAGAACCGCCTGATCCCCGAGGACAAGGGCCGCCTGGTCACGGCCTTTCTGACCAATTTCTTTCGCAGATATGTGGAATACGACTTTACCGCCGATCTGGAGAACGAGCTTGACGATGTCTCGGCCGGCACGCGGGCCTATCGCGACGTGCTGGCGCGGTTCTGGCGCGACTTTTCGGCCGCCATCGCCGAGACCGCCGACCTGCGGATCGGCGAGGTCCTTGAAAAGATTGACGCCTTTCTTGCGCCGCACCTCTACCCGCTGCGCGCCGATGGCGCTGACCCTCGCCTCTGCCCGACCTGCGGCACCGGCCGGCTGCACCTCAAGACGGCGCGTTCCGGCTCTGCCTTCATCGGCTGCGGCAATTACCCCGAATGCCGCTATACCCGGCCCATTTCGGGTGGCGAAGAGGGCGGCGCGGCCTCGGCCGACGGCCGCATCCTGGGCCAGGACGCGGCGGGACATGACATCTCGTTGCGGACCGGGCGCTTTGGCCCCTATGTCCAGCGCGGCGAGGCGACCGAGGCCCAACCCAAGCCCGACCGTGCCAGCCTGCCCAAGGGCTGGAGCGCCGAGAGCCTGACGCTGGAGCGCGCGCTTGACCTGCTGGGCCTGCCGCGCCAGATCGGCCCGCATCCCGAGGATGGCCAGATGGTCGAGGCGGCGATCGGCCGCTTTGGCCCCTATGTGCGCCACGGCGCCGTCTTTGCCAATGTCGCCGATGTCGAAGAGGTCTTTACCATCGGCATGAACCGCGCGGTCGAGGTGCTGGCGCAAAAGGCGGCGCGCGGCCCGGGACGGGGCGGGGCGGCGCCGGCCCAGCCGCTGAAATCGCTGGGCGCGCACCCGCAGGGCGGCGAGATTCAGGTGATGCCGGGCCGCTATGGCCCCTATGTCAAATGGGAAAAGGTCAACGCGACCTTGCCAAAGGACATCGCGCCCGAGGCGGTCAGCCTGGACCAGGCGCTGGCCCTGTTGGCCGAAAAGGCCGGCAAGGGCGGTGGGAAAAAGCGTGCGGCGCCCGCGCGCAAGGCGCCGGCAAAGGCGGCCGGACCGGCGGCAGGGAAACCGGCGCGCAAAAAGCCGGCGGCCCGAAAATCCGCCGCAAAACCCGCGGACCAGGTGATCGAATAGCCTGCGCCGTCAGACCTTGCCGCGCGGGTCGATCAGCTTGGCCATCAGGCCGGCGCTGCGGATCACCCCCAGCGCCTTGCCATGCTCGACAACGGCGATCTCGTCCACCCCTTCGGCCATCATCTGCATGATGTCCCTGACAGCGGTCCGGGCCGCCGCAGCCCGCGCCCCGGCCCCCGCCTGGCCGGGGACCATCACATCGCGCGCGGTCAGAACACCCAGGGGATTCATGTGCGCGACGAAATCCGCGACATAATCGTTGACCGGATTGGCGATGATCTCGCGCGCCGTGCCCATCTGCACGATGCGCCCGCCCTCCATCAGCACGATGCGGTTGCCGATCTTGAAGGCCTCGTCCAGATCGTGGCTGACAAAGATGATGGTGCGCTTCAGCTTGGCCTGAAGGTCCAAAAGCTCGTCCTGCAACTTTGAGCGGATCAGCGGGTCCAGCGCCGAAAACGGCTCGTCCATCAAGAGGATCGGCGCCTGCGTCACAAAGGCCCGCGCCAGGCCGACACGCTGCTGCATGCCGCCCGACAACTCGCCCACGCGGCGCTCGGCCCATTGCGACAGGTTGACCAGCGCCAGTTGCTCGTCCACCCGTGGCCGGCGCGCCTCGGGCGGCAGGCCGGCCAGTTCCAGCCCCAGTCCGACATTCTCGCGCACCGATCGCCAGGGCAGAAGGCCGAACTGCTGGAACACCATCGCGATCCGGTTCAGCCGCAGGCGCCGCAGCGTTTCGGGGTCGGCCCGGGTGACCGACACCATCTTGTCGCCGTCGCTCACCCGCACCTCGCCGCGCACCACGGGGTTCAGCGCGTTGACCCCGCGCAGCAGCGTCGACTTGCCAGAGCCGGACAGGCCCATCAGCACCAGGATCTCGCCATTGGCCACATTCAGCGAACAGTCGTGTACCCCCAGCACCTGCCCGGTGGCCTCTTGCACCTCGGCCCGGGTCTTGGCCTGGTCCATCAGCGGCAGGGCGCGCTCCGGATGCTCGCCAAAGACGATCGAGACCCGGTCGAATTCGACGGCGTTCATCGCGACACCCTCAGGCTGCGGTCCAAAAGGATCGCCACCACAACGATGATGAACCCCGATTCAAAGCCAAGCGCCGTGTTGACCGAGTTCAGCGCCCGCACCACCGGCACCCCCAGCCCGTTCGCCCCGACCAGCGCCGCGATCACGACCATCGACAGCGACAGCATGATGGTCTGGTTGAGCCCCGCCATGATCTGCGGAAAGGCATAAGGCAGTTCGACCTTCCACAGCCGCTGCCGCGGCGTGGCGCCAAAGGCGGTGGCCGCCTCCAAAAGCGCGGTCGGCGTGGACGAGACGCCAAGCTGCGTCAGCCGGATCGGCGCCGGCAGCACAAAGATCACCGTGGCGATCAGCCCCGGCACCATGCCAAGGCCAAAGAACACGATGGCCGGGATCAGATAGACAAAGGTCGGCAAGGTCTGCATCAGGTCCAGCACCGGAACCATGGCGGCATACAGCCGCGGCCGGTGCGCCGCCGCGATGCCGATCGGCACGCCCAGGCCCATGCAGACCACGCAGGCCGACAGGATCAGCGTCAGGCTTTCGGTCGTCTCCTCCCAATAGCCCTGGTTCAGGATGAACATGAAGCCCAGGAAGATGCCGATGCACACCTTCCAGTTGCGCTGCAAGGCCCAGGTCAGGGCCACGAACAGCCCGATGATGATCAGCGGATGCGGGGTCTGAAGCAGCCACAGGATGCCCTCGATCAGCCATTCCATGACGGCCGAGATGCCGTCAAAGAGCCAGCCAAGGTTTTCGTTCATCCAGGTAAAGACGGATTTCGCGAGTTTTCCGACCGGGATCTTGTAGTCTTCCAGTCCCTCCATCCCCATCCCCTTCTTCTCTGCCCAAATATCCCGCGGGGGGTCCGGGGGGTGTGAAACCCCCCGGGGTCTGCCGCGGCGCGCGCGCTGTCTTACTGAAGCGCGGCGCTCACCGCTGCCGCGGCGTCGCCGCCGTCCTTGGTGGTCACGCCGTCCAGCCAGCCGGCCCAGGCGTCGGGGTTCGCCGCCAGCCAGGCCTTGGCCGCATCGGCCGGATCCTCGCCGTCGTTCAGGATCGCGCCCATGATCTCGTTCTCCATCGCCAGCGAAAAGACGAGGTTGGACAAGAGCTTGCCCGTGTTCGGGCATTCGGCCGAAAAGCCGGCGCGGGTGTTGGTGTCGACCACGGCGCCGCCATAGTTGGGGCCGAAATAGTCATCGCCGCCCGAAAGGTAGGTCATCTTGAAGTTGGCGTTCATCGGATGCGGCTCCCAGCCGAGGAAGACGATCGGCTTGCCATCTTCCTGGGCCTTGGCCACCTCGGCCAGCATGCCCTGCTCAGAGCTTTCGACCACCTCGAATCCGTCCAGCCCGAAGGGGCCGGATGCGATCATGTCCAGGATCAGCCGGTTGCCGTCATTGCCCGGCTCGATCCCATAGATCCTGCCCTCAAGCGCGTCCTTGGCCGCCGCGATGGTGCCAAAGTCGGTGATCCCGGCGGCGACGCCCGCCTCGTTGGTGGCAAGGGTGTACTTGGCGCCTTCGAGGTTGGTGCGAATCACCTCGACGGTGCCCGCATCGCGGTAGGGGGCGATGTCGGCCTCCATCGTCGGCATCCAGTTGCCCAGGAACACATCGACGTCGCCCTCGGACAGGCCGGTGTAGGTCACCGGAACCGACAGTACCTTGGTCTCGGTCTCGTAGCCGAGCGCCTCAAGGATCACGGCCGTCGCGGCCGTGGTCGCGGTGATGTCGGTCCAGCCCACATCGGAAAAGATCACCTTGTCGCAGCCTTCGGCAAAGGCCGAGCCGGCAAGGGCAAAGGTCACGGCGCTGCCGAGCAGAGCGGTGCGAATTGACATGTTGTTCTCCCTGTTTATTGTTGATTGACGAGTCAATAAACTTCAAGCTTACTGGCTTTGGCAAGAAGAATTTTGGTCCGGATACATCATGCCCAAGCTCGGAATGGAGCCTATTCGCAAGGCCGCGCTTGTGAAAGCCACGATTGTGGAAATCGGTCGTGCCGGATCGCTGGACGTGACGGTCAGCCAGATTGCCCGGCGGGCGGGAATGTCGGCGGCGCTGGCGCATCACTATTTCGGCTCCAAGGAAGAGATGTTCCTGGCGGCGATGCGCCATGTTCTCAGCCTTTACGGCGCCGAGGTGCGCGGCGCGCTGTCGGTGGCGCGGGGGCCGCAGGACCGTCTGCGCGCGCTGGTGCTTGCCAACTTCAGCGCCGGGAACTTTCGCCGCGAGGTGGTCGGGGCCTGGCTGAACTTCTGGGTTCTGGCCCAGACCGTGCCGCAGGCCCGCCGGCTGCTCAAGATCTACCAGGGGCGCCTGCGCTCGAACCTGCTGTCGACCCTGCGGCCGCTTGCGGGCGATCGGGCCGAGGGCCTGGCCGAGGGACTGGGCGCGATGATCGACGGGCTTTATCTGCGCGAGGCGCTCAAGTCCGGTCTGCCCGACGGCCAGGCTGCGGCGCGGCTCGCGCTGGACTATCTGAACATGCATCTGAAAGGACAAGACCTGTGAGCGCCGACTACGTTGTCATCGGCTCCGGTTCGGCGGGCTCCAGCCTGGCCTACCGGTTGGGGGAGGCCGGCCACAAGGTCATCGTGATCGAGGCGGGCGGGTCGGATGCCGGCCCCTTCATCCAGATGCCGGGGGCGCTGTCCTATCCGATGAACATGCCGCTTTACGACTGGGGCTATGCGACCGAGCCGGAGCCGCATCTGGGCGGCCGGCGTCTGGTCACGCCGCGCGGCAAGGTGATCGGCGGGTCGTCCTCGATCAACGGGATGGTCTATGTGCGCGGCCATGCCCGCGACTTCGACACCTGGGAAGCAATGGGCGCGCAGGGCTGGTCCTATGCCGATGTGCTGCCCTATTACCAGCGGATGGAAAGCTGGCATGGCGACACCGGCGACGGCGCCTATCGCGGCCATGACGGCCCTTTGCACATCACGCGCGGCCCGCGCAGCAACCCGCTCTTCAACGCCTTTATCGAGGCGGGGCGGCAGGCCGGATACCCGGTGACGCAGGACTACAACGGCCAGGCGCAAGAGGGCTTTGGCGCGATGGAAGCGACGATCTGGAAGGGGCGGCGCTGGTCTGTCGCCTCGGCCTATCTGCGCCCGGCGCTGAAGGCGGGCAATGTCAGCCTGCTGCGCGGCTTTGCGCGGCGCGTGGTGATCGAGGCCGGCCGCGCCGTCGGCGTCGAGATCGAGCGCGGCGGGCAGATCGAGGTGATCCGCGCCAGCCGCGAGGTGATCGTCGCCGCCTCGTCGCTGAACACGCCCAAGATCCTGATGCTGTCGGGCATCGGCGACGGGGCGCATCTGGCCGAGCATGGCATCGGGGTGGTGGCGCACCGTCCCGGCGTGGGGCGGAACCTGCAGGACCATCTGGAAATCTACATGCAATTCCAGTCCCGCCAGCCGATCACGCTGTACAAGTACTGGAACCTCTGGGGCAAGGCGCTGATCGGGGCGCAGTGGCTGTTGACCAAGAAGGGTCTTGGCGCGTCGAACCAGTTCGAGGCCTGCGGTTTCATCCGCTCGCGCGCGGGGATCGACTATCCCGACATCCAGTATCACTTCCTGCCCATCGCGGTGCGCTATGACGGCAAGGCCTCGGCCGGCGGGCATGGCTTTCAGGTCCATACCGGGCCGATGCGGTCGGCCTCGCGCGGGGCGGTCACGCTGCGCTCGTCCGATCCGCGCGCGGCGCCGAAGATCCTGTTCAACTACATGTCCGCCGCTTCGGACTGGGAGGATTTCCGCCGCGCGATCCGCCTGACGCGCGAGGTCTTTGACCAGCCCGCGATGCGCGCGCATGTCAAGGCCGAGATCCAGCCCGGCGCCGATCTGCACTCGGACGCGGCGCTGGACGATTTTCTGCGCGAGCATGTCGAAAGTGCCTATCACCCCTGCGGAACCGCCCGCATGGGCCGGGCGGATGATCCGATGGCCGTGGTCGACCCCGACTGCCGGGTGATCGGGGTCGAGGGGCTGCGCGTGGCCGACAGCTCGATCTTTCCACAGATCACCAATGGAAACCTGAACGGGCCCTCGATCATGACCGGCGAAAAGGCGGCCGACCATATCCTGGGCCGCCGGCTGCCGCGTTCGAATCTGCAACCTCTGGTCAATCCGAACTGGCAGACCGCGCAGCGGTAGGAATTGCCAGGGTTTGATCGGGGTCAAGGCGACGGGGGCACGCGGGGCGCCAAATGGGCCGTCACCCCCATGAGGACCGGATGGATGTCGAACACCCCGCACAACCTTCACGATGACTTTCCCGAACAGGCCGCCAGAATTCATGCGCTGAAACTGGCCGATCCGCATTTCGCCCGGCTGATGCGCGCGTACGACGAGGTCAACGACAAGGTCCACCGGGCCGAATCGCGGGTCGATGCGATGACCGACGACAACGAGGCCGCGCTGCGCAAAGAGCGCATGCGGCTCAAGGACGAGATTGCCCGCCTGCTGCGCGGTTGACCCCAAGCGCCGCTGGCGCCGGGCCGGCCCCTTCAGCCCGCGATGTCGTAGGGCAGGATGCCGCGCCGGTCAGGGTTCACCTTGAGCCGCCGCTCCAGCGGCGGGACCGAGCGCTGGTGGCAGTCGGCCCGCTCGCAGATGCGGCAGGAAATGCCGATCGGCTCGAACCGGCCTTTCAGGTCGAGCCCGTCGGAATAGACCAGCGCGGCGGCATGCGTCACCTCGCAGCCCAGGCCGATGGCGTAGCGGCGCACAGGGGCCAGATAGGCGCCGCCGGGTTTCGAGACGTCGCGCGCCAGGCACAGATAGCGCACCCCGTCCGGCGTCTCGGCCAGTTGGCGCAGGAACTGGCCCGGGGTTTCAAAGGCCTGATGCACGTTCCACAGCGGGCAGGCCCCGCCGAAGCGGGCGAATTGCAACCGCGTCGCCGAATGGCGCTTGGTGATGGTTCCGGCCTGATCGACCCGGACAAAGAAGAACGGAATGCCCTTGGCGCCGGGGCGTTGCAGGGTCGAAAGCCGGTGCGCCACCTGCTCGATCGAGGCGCCAAAGAGATCGGCCAGCCGCTCCAGATCGTGGCGGGTCTCCTGCGCGGCGGCCAGAAAGGCGCGATAGGGCATCAGCGCCGCCCCGGCAAAGCTGTTGGCCAGACCGATCTTGGCGATGTCGCGCGCCTCGGGGCTGTGGAACCGCGCCAGGTCCAGCGTGGCCTCCAACAGCTCGTTCTGGGTCAGGAGCGCCAGTTGATAGAGAAGCTGGAACCGCTGCGTCGGCGCCGAGGCCCGCGAGGAAAGCTCCAGCCGCTGCGCCTGGGCATCAAAGCTGCGCAGCGCGCCGCCGCCGGACAGGCGCACCTCGACCCCCCGCCGCGACAGCGCCTCGGCCGCGCTGACCAGCACATCCCGTCCCGCGCCGGCCGAGGCGGCGAAGTGTTCGGCCGCGCGGTCCACGGCATCGACGTAGTTGTCGCAGTAGTGGAAGAAGTCGCGCACCTCTTCCCAGGGGCTGGCGCGCAGGCCGGCGTCCTCGCGCCCCAGCGCCTCGTCCAATGAGGCCAGCCGCTCGTGCCCCTGCCGATAGGCGCGGTGCAGGTCCAGAAAGGCGCGGGCGAGGGCAGGGGCGTTCGACGCGGCAAGGCGCAGGTCCGCCAGCGGCGGGCTTTGCGCGCCAAAGACCGGATCGGCCAGCGCCTCGCGCATGTCGGACACCAGCCGCTCGCCCTCGCCGGCCGAAAGCTCCGTCACGTCCAGCCCGAATTCCTGCGCCAGCGCCAGCACCACCGCCGCCGACACCGGACGATGGTTGTTCTCCATCTGGTTCAGATAGGGCAGCGAGACCTTGAGACGGTCGGCAAAGACCCGCTGCGTCAGGGCCAGACGCAGGCGCAGCTCGCGCAGCTTTGCCCCGACGTAAAGTTTCTGGGTCGCCATGGAGCACCTCTTTGCAAAGCCAAGGCTGGCATTTGCAAAGACGGTCCGTCAAGCCCGGTTCTGGCGCAGCAGGATCAGGCCGATGGCGAGGTTCGAGGCGACCGAACTGGCCAGCATCAGCAGGACCAGCGGCAATTCGGTCGAGCCGGGGGTCAGAAGCGCGCCGGCCAGCGCCGCAAGTGCCGCGCCGCCGCCGATCATGATCGCCCCGCCCAGCCCCGATGCGGTGCCCGCCATCTCGGGCGCGGCGGAAAGCATGCCGGCATTGGCATTGGGCAGCGACATCCCGTTGCCAAGGCCCATGGCGATGGTCAGCCCGAAGAACACCACCGGCCCGGAAAGCCCGGTCAGCGTCAGCAGCGTCAGCAGCGCCACCCCGGATGTGGTGGCAAAGGTGCCGATCAGCACCATCCGGTTCATTCCCACCCGCGCCGAAAAGCGCCCGGCGATAAAGTTGCCGCTGGCATAGCCCACCGCCGTGAGGGCAAAGAGCTTGCCGATCTCGGAGGAGGTGAGGCCATAGACCTCGTTCCCGACATAGGGCGCGCCGCCGAGATAGGCAAAAAAGCAGCCCGAGGCAAAGGCCGCGCAAAGGCAGTAGCCCCAGAAGGTGACCGAGCGCAGGACGGTCGGGTAGCGGGCGAACTGGCTGAAGATGCTGCCGGTCGATCTGGGCGCCGTCTCGCCCAGATCAGCCCAGATCAGCCAGAGCACCAAAAGGCCCATGCCCAGCAGCAGCCCGAAATTCGCCTGCCAGCCGATGTATTCGTCCAGATAGCCGCCCACCACCGGCCCGATCATCGGCACCAGCGTCATGCCCATGGTGACATAGCCGATCATCGAGGCCGCCTGGCCGGGATCGGTGCTGACATCCTTGACGATGGCGCGGCTCAGCACCATGCCGGCGGCAACCACGGCCTGAAGCATGCGGAAGGCCAGAAAGACCCCGGCCGAGGGGGCCACCAGCGTGCCCACGGTGGCCAGCAGGAAGATCACCAAGGCCCCCAGCAGCACCGGCCGGCGCCCGTAGCGGTCGGACAGGGGGCCGATCAGGATCTGCAAGACCGCCGAGAGCATCAGATACAGCGCGACGGAAAGCTGCATCAGCGCATAGGGCGCCTGAAACCAGGCCGCCATCGCGGGCAACGAGGGCAGAAAGATGTTCATCGTCAGCGCCGACAGGCCCGCCATCAGGATCAGGGTGACGATCTTGGGCGGGGTGGCGCGGTTCAGGAAGCGGGCGTCAGGCGTGCTCATGTCGCAGGGCTAGGCCCTGGCGCCGGCGAAGTCCAGAGCCTCGTCAGCCCCATTTGTGAAAGATCAGGAACGCACCGCACGCGATGCAGCCAAAGCCGGCAAGATGGTTCCAGGCCAGCGGCTCTTTCAGGTAGAACACCGAAAAGACCGCAAAGACCGACAGGGTGATGACCTCCTGGATCGTTTTCAGCTCTGCGGCGGAAAAGACCGAATGGCCGATGCGGTTGGCCGGAACCTGGAGGCAGTATTCGAAGAACGCGATCCCCCAGGAGACCAGGATCACGGTGACAAGGGCCGAGGATTTGAACTTCAGGTGGCCGTACCAGGCAAAGGTCATGAAGACGTTCGAGGCGAGCAAAAGGCCGATTGTGGTGAGGGCGACGGGCATGGGGCACCTTTCCTTGAAGCGTCGATCATGCCCTGAGGGGCCGGGCAGTTCCAGTCTGATTTGCAATTACGCAATTCGCATCATTCATGTTGACAACACTTTGCAAATTTACCGGATTCCGCTTTTCCCCCGCGGGCTCCAGCCTTATGGTCGCTGCCAAACGGAGGGCGGCGATGGATGTTCTGGCAGAGCTTGAAACGCGGCGCGGTGTGGCGCGGCAGGGTGGCGGGCAGCGGCGGATCGACGCCCAGCACGCCAAGGGCAAGCTGACCGCGCGCGAGCGGCTGGAGCTTTTGCTGGACGAGGGCTCGTTCGAGGAATTCGACATGTTCGTCGCGCACCGCTGCACCGATTTCGGCATGGAGGCCGACCGGCCCGCCGGCGACGGCGTGGTCACCGGCTGGGGCACGGTCAATGGCCGCATGGTCTATGTCTACAGCCAGGATTTCACCGTCTTTGGCGGCTCGCTTTCGGAAACCCATGCCAAGAAGATTTGCAAGATCATGGACATGGCGCTGCAAAACGGCGCGCCGGTGATCGGGCTGAACGATTCCGGCGGCGCGCGGATTCAAGAGGGCGTTGCCTCGCTTGCCGGCTATGCCGAGGTGTTTCAGCGCAACATCATGGCCTCGGGCGTGGTGCCGCAGATTTCGGTCATCATGGGGCCCTGCGCGGGCGGGGCGGTCTATTCGCCGGCGATGACCGACTTCATCTTCATGGTCAAGGACAGCTCTTACATGTTCGTGACCGGGCCCGACGTGGTGAAGACGGTGACGAACGAGGTGGTCTCGGCCGAAGAGCTGGGCGGTGCCTCGACCCATACGCGCAAATCCTCGGTCGCCGATGGCGCCTTTGAAAACGACGTCGAGGCTCTGGCCGAGATTCGCCGTCTGGTCGATTTCCTGCCCCTGTCCAACCGCGACCGCGCGCCGGTGCGGCCGTTTTTCGACGATCCGGCGCGGATCGAGACCGCGCTGGACACGCTGATCCCGGACAATCCGAACCAGCCCTACGACATGAAGGAGCTGATCGCCTCGGTCGCGGACGAGGGCGATTTCCTTGAAATCCAGCGCGAGTTTGCCGCCAATGTCATCACCGGCTTTGTCCGGATCGAGGGGCAGACCACGGGCGTGGTGGCCAATCAGCCGATGGTCCTGGCCGGCTGTCTGGACATTGACGCCAGCCGCAAGGCGGCGCGTTTCGTGCGGTTTTGCGACGCCTTCGAGATCCCGATCCTGACCTTTGTCGACGTGCCCGGTTTCCTGCCCGGTGTCGCGCAGGAACTGGGCGGCATCATCAAGCACGGGGCCAAGCTGCTTTTTGCCTATGGCGAAGCGACGGTGCCCAAGGTGACGGTGATCACCCGCAAGGCCTATGGCGGGGCCTATGACGTGATGGCCTCAAAACACCTGCGCGGCGATTTCAACTATGCCTGGCCCACGGCCGAGATTGCGGTGATGGGCGCCAAGGGCGCGACCGAGATCATCCATCGCGGCAAGTCGGCCGACGAGATCGCGCGCCTGACCCGCGAATACGAGCACCGCTTTGCCAATCCCGTCGTCGCCGCCGAAAAGGGGTTCATCGACGAGGTGATCATGCCCCATTCCACCCGCCGCCGCGTGGCGCGGGCCTTTGCCAGCCTGCGAGGCAAGAAGCTGGCGAACCCGTGGAAAAAGCACGACAACATCCCGCTTTGAGCGGCAGGAACGGGGGCGGGAATGGCCGAGCTGACAAGGATCGAGGCGGCGAGCCCGGTGTTCGAGCCGGGGGACGGGCGCACCATCGAGGTGCCCTCGGGGCAAGAGATGCGCCTGCAAGAGGTGGTCTGGAACGCGCCGGGGCCGGACGGCGCCGCGGTGCGGTTCCGCTTTGTCGCCCCGGCCATCGCGCGGGACGGGGGCGGGGTCAGCTTTGAGGCCGCCGCGACCGACATGCTGCACCTGTGCCAGACCCTGGCGCTGCCCCGGATCGCCGAAGCTGCCGAGATGCAGGGGCAGATCATCATCTCGCTGGCGGACCGCGAGGTGGCTTTCGGCGCCTCCGATCCGCAGGCGACGCAGTATTTCGAGGCTTACCGGGTCGAAAACGGATCCTGCATATGGGAGGCTTTCTGATGCCGGCGCAACATCTTGCGGCACGACCTTCGCGTGGGGGCGATTCTGATGCGGCCCCGCCACAGGGCGGCCATTTGCCCCCCGCCCGCTGGCCAGAGGCGGCGTTTCGGGCTATCCTGATCCCAGGCCGGAGCAAACCGGCGGACAATACGAACCGGGGGCGTCGTGCGGCAGATCTGGCCGACGCGACCTCTGGCGATGGTCGGAGCAGAAGATGTCAAACGCCGTTCGTGCCACCTTGGCACTCTATCTCGTTCTCGTCGTGGCCGCCTGCACCCCGAAGCTTGACGAGGCCCATGCCGCCGGCGATCTGGCCCTTACGGCCGAGCCGGCCGACACCGGCCCCTACAAGTAACCCTGCCGGGCGGGCGCTGCGGGCCCCGCAAGGGGGTTGCGCATGCTGAAGCATCGCGGCTTTCCCTCGCGCATGGCGGGGACCGACTTTCAGTTCACCATCCGGCGCGAGAACCGCAAGGAAGGCCCGACCAAGCTTGTCCGGCGCGAGCGCTACCGCGACCGCAAGCCGGCCGACAAGCGCGCCGATGCGGCCTTTGTCGCCGCGATCTGGGCGGTGTTCGGCGAAGAGCCGTTCGAGCGCGGCAATCTTGACGCCGGGCGCCTGTCGTGGGTCATCGGGCGCGAGGTGGTGCCGGCGGAAGAGCCCTTTGATCCGGCCTCATACGAGGCGATGCTGCGGCTTGACCTGCGCCGCGCCATGGCATCCTTTCCCGAGGTCTTTGCCGAGGACGCAGAGCCCGTGGAACTGGACCAGGACTGGGACGACGAGGAATGACAGCCCGCCGGTCCCGCGCCGCCAAGCAGGTTTCTGCCGATGCCGGACGGCGCGGCAACTTGTCCGTTGCCCTTTTGCCGGCGCGGCTTGATGCTGGATTTGCGTTGGATTTCCGGTTCTTTCGACCGGCCTGTCTTCGCCTCGACTGTTACCCTTCCCCAGTCCCTGTGCCCGGTCCCCGGTGGACCGGGCATTTTTTCGCCCGCCCCCCCACGCGGTCGGATCGGCAAGGAGCCGCCGGTTGGCATCGGGCGCAGGATTTCCGCTTTTGGCCTGCGGATCAGGTGGTAGACTGCGCCACACAAGAAAAAAATGATCGAGGCAGTCCATCATGCGAAAAATCATCATACTCGCGCTCGCCGCGTCCACGCTCAGCGCGTGCCTTGCCAATGACGGCGAACGTGCGCTTGTCGGCGGGGCGACCGGCGCGGCGCTTGCCGCCGCCACCAATGGCGACATTTTCACCAGCGCTCTGGTCGGCATCGCCGCCGGCGCGCTGTGTGACGAGCTCACCGGCATCTGCCGCTGACCGCGCCGCGCCTTGCGGCGCCTGTCCCGTCACGGCCATCCGGGGCACCCCCCGGGTGGCCGTTCCGCATTCCGCCGCCATCCTTGGGAGACGTTGATGTTCAAGAAGATCCTGATTGCAAACCGGGGCGAGATTGCCTGCCGCGTGATCAAGACCGCGCGCAAGATGGGGATCAGCACGGTCGCGGTCTATTCCGACGCGGACCGCAATGCGCTGCACGTCCGGATGGCGGACGAGGCAGTGCACATCGGCCCCTCGCCGGCGGCCCAGTCCTATATTGTGATCGACAGGATCCTTGAGGCGATCCGCCAGACCGGGGCCGAGGCGGTGCATCCCGGCTACGGCTTTCTGTCGGAGAACATGAACTTTGCCGCCGCGCTGGAGGCGGCGGGCGTGGTCTTCATCGGCCCGCCCTCGCCGGCGATCGAGGCGATGGGGGACAAGATCACCTCCAAGAAGCTGGCGCAGGCGGCGGGGGTTTCCACGGTGCCGGGCCACATGGGGCTGATCGCCGATGCCGATGAGGCGGCGCGCATCGCGGGGCAGATCGGCTATCCGGTGATGATCAAGGCCAGCGCCGGCGGCGGCGGCAAGGGCATGCGCATCGCCTGGAACGAGGCCGAGGCGCGCGAGGGGTTCCAGTCGTCCCGCAACGAGGCGGCGGCCAGCTTTGGCGATGACCGCATCTTCATCGAAAAGTTCGTCACCCAGCCCCGCCATATCGAAATTCAGGTGCTGGCCGACAAGCACGGCAACTGCGTCTATCTGCACGAGCGCGAATGCTCGATCCAGCGGCGGAACCAGAAGGTGATCGAAGAGGCGCCCTCGCCCTTTCTCGATGAGGCGACGCGCAAGGCGATGGGCGAGCAGGCCTGCGCGCTGGCCCGCGCGGTCGGCTATACCAGCGCCGGCACGGTCGAATTCATCGTCGACGGGGCACGGAATTTCTATTTCCTCGAAATGAACACGCGGTTGCAGGTCGAGCATCCGGTGACCGAACTGATCACCGGGGTCGATCTGGTCGAACAGATGATCCGCGTGGCGAACGGCGCGCCGCTGCCCTTTGCGCAGAGTGACCTCAAGATCAACGGCTGGGCGATGGAAAGCCGGCTTTACGCCGAGGATCCCTATCGCAACTTCCTGCCCTCGATCGGCCGGCTGACCCGCTACCGCCCCCCAGTCGAGGGGCCGACAGCGACCGGCGGCATCGTGCGCAACGACACCGGGGTGTTCGAGGGCGGCGAAATCTCGATGTTCTACGATCCGATGATCGCCAAGCTCTGCACCTGGGCCCCGACCCGGGCTGCGGCAATCGACGAGATGGCCGTCGCGCTCGACAGCTTCGAGGTCGAGGGGATCGGTCACAACCTGCCCTTTGTCGGGGCGGTGATGGAGCATCCCCGGTTCCGGTCTGGCCAGATCACCACCGCCTTCATCGCCGAGGAATATCCCGAAGGTTTCAAGGGCGCGGTGCTGGAGGACGAGCTTTTGTCCCGTCTGGCCGCCGCCGCCGCCGCGATGCACCGGGTGGCCGAAATCCGGCGGACGCGGATTTCGGGCACGCTGAACAACCACACCCGCCGGGTCGGTGATGACTGGGTGGTCAGCCTGCAAGGGCAGGCCTTTGCCCTGCGGGTCGAGGCGGACCACGAAGGCTCTACCATCCACTTCGGCGATGGCCGCGCGCTGCGTGTCACCTCGGACTGGACGCCGGGCCAGCCGCTCGCCCGCCTGTGGGTGGATGGCGCGCCGCTGGTGGTCAAGGTCGGCAAGATTCCGATGGGCTTTCGCATGCGCCTGCGCGGCGCCGATCTGAAGGTGCATGTCCAGACCCCGCGCCAGAAAGAGCTGGCCGGCCTGATGCTGGAAAAGCTGCCGCCCGACACATCGAAGGTGCTCTTGTGCCCGATGCCCGGCCTTGTCAGCCGCATCATGGTCGAGGTGGGCGATGAGGTTCAGGAAGGTCAGGCGCTGGCGGCGGTCGAGGCGATGAAGATGGAAAACATCCTGAAAGCCGAGCGGCGCGGCGTGGTCAAGCGCATCGCGGCCGGCGCGGGTGCCAGCCTGAAGGTGGACCAGATCATCATGGAGTTCGAATGAGTTACGGCGTGGCGCCTTGCAGCAGCACCTCGTCCCGGCGCGAGGGGAACTTGTCGATGGCGCGGCTGATCTCGCGCGTGTCCCAGGGTAGGGGCTTGCGCAGGGCGACCTTGCCGTCCTTGTCGAGGATCACCAGCGCAAAGCCGCGCGGGCGCAGCTTGGTGCGCAGCGCGCTGCCGGCGGCGGGGTCGGTGTCAAAGACCACGATCACGTCACGCTCGACCAGATCGGCCGTGTTGACAGCGACCAGCGCCATCTGGCGCAGGAAATTCGGGTCAAGCGGATCATCGGCAAAGACCGCCACGATCCGCTTTTGATAGAGAAGGTCCGCAAGCACCAGCTCGCTTGCGGGAACGGGGGCAAAGGGGGGCTCTTCGGCCAGGGCCGACAGACCCGCGATGCCCAGGAGAACGACAAGGAACAATCTTACGCTTCTGCTCATGGACCAGACATAGTGCAGGACAGCGCCAGAACCAAGAAGGCCGGAGCATTCCGGCGCAAGTGAGGGAAGAATGACCGATACCCGTGCTGGCTGGAAGGCCCTTGCCGCCAAGGAACTCAAGGGCGCCTCGCCCGAGACGCTGGTCTGGAACACGCTCGAAGGGATCGCGGTGCAGCCGGTCTATGGTGCCGGTGACGTGGCCGGCCTGCCCGCGATGGACGAGATGCCGGGCCTTGCCCCCTTTACCCGTGGGGTCAAGGCGACGATGTACGCCGGCCGGCCCTGGACCATCCGCCAATACGCCGGCTTTTCCACCGCCGAAGCCTCGAACGCCTTTTACCGCAAGGCGCTGGCGGCGGGGCAGCAGGGGGTCTCGGTCGCGTTCGATCTGGCGACGCATCGCGGCTATGACAGCGACCATCCGCGCGTGGTGGGCGATGTCGGCAAGGCCGGGGTCGCGATTGACTCCGTCGAGGACATGAAGATCCTGTTCAGCGGCATCCCGCTGGACAAGGTCTCGGTCTCGATGACGATGAACGGCGCGGTGATCCCGATCCTGGCCAGCTTCATCGTGGCGGGCGAAGAGCAGGGCGTTGCGGCGGCCGATCTGTCCGGCACCATCCAGAACGACATTCTCAAGGAGTTCATGGTCCGCAACACCTATATCTATCCGCCCGAACCCTCGATGCGGATCGTGGCGGACATCATCGAATACACCTCGGCCCGGATGCCCAAGTTCAACTCGATTTCGATTTCGGGCTACCACATGCAGGAGGCCGGTGCGAACCTGGTGCAGGAGCTGGCCTTTACCCTGGCCGACGGGCGCGAATATGTCCGCACCGCGCTGGCGCGCGGGATGAACGTGGACGATTTCGCCGGGCGGCTGTCGTTCTTCTTCGCCATCGGGATGAATTTCTTCATGGAGGCGGCCAAGCTGCGCGCGGCGCGGCAGCTTTGGCACCGCATCATGGCGGACGTTGCGCCGCCAAAGCCGGCCAGCCTGATGCTGCGCACGGACTGCCAGACCTCGGGCGTCAGCTTGCAGGAACAGGACCCCTACAACAACGTCATCCGCACGGCATATGAGGCGATGTCGGCGGTCCTTGGCGGCACGCAGAGCCTGCACACCAACGCGCTGGACGAGGCCATGGCGCTGCCGACCGAATTTTCGGCCCGCATCGCGCGCAACACGCAGTTGATCCTGCAAGAGGAAACCGGCGTCACCCGTGTCGTGGATCCGCTGGCCGGCAGCTATTACGTCGAGAGCCTGACGGCAGAGCTTGCGGCCAAGGCCTGGGCGCTGATCGAAGAGGTCGAGGCGCTGGGCGGGATGACGCGGGCCGTCGCCTCGGGCATGCCCAAGCTTCGGATCGAGGAGAGCGCCGCGCGCCGTCAGGCGGGCATCGACCGGGGCGACGAGGTGGTCGTGGGGGTCAACAAGTACCGGCTGGACCGGCAGGACCCGATCGAGATTCTGGACATCGACAATGTCGCCGTGCGGGCGGCGCAGGTCGAGCGGCTGCACGCCACCCGCGCCGCGCGCGACGGGGCGGCCTGCGCCGCCGCGCTGGCAGAGGTGACGCGCCGTGCGTCCGAGGGCGGCAACCTGCTTGAGGCCGCCATCATCGCCGCCCGGGCCCGGGCCACAGTGGGAGAGATCAGCGACGCCATGGAAAAGATCTTTGGCCGCCACCGCGCGGAGGTGAAAACCCTGGCCGGCGTCTATGGCGCCGCCTACGAGGGCGACGAGGGCTTCAAGGCGATCCAGCGGGATGTGGAGGCCTTTGCCGAGGAAGAGGGCCGCCGGCCAAGGATGCTGGTGGTCAAGATGGGCCAGGATGGCCACGACCGCGGCGCCAAGGTGATCGCCACCGCCTTTGCCGACATCGGCTTTGACGTCGATGTCGGCCCGCTCTTTCAGACCCCCGAGGAGGCGGCGCAGGACGCCATCGACAACGATGTGCATGTCATCGGGATTTCCAGCCAGGCGGCGGGGCACAAGACCCTGGCGCCGATCCTGATCAAGGCGCTGCAAGAGCGCGGGGCGGGGGACATCATCGTGATCTGCGGCGGGGTGATCCCGCAGCAGGATTACGAGGTTCTGACAAGGGCGGGGGTCAAGGCGATCTTTGGCCCCGGCACCAACATTCCGGCCGCGGCCAGGGACATCCTGGGCTTGATCCGCGCCGCGCGGGGGTAGGGGAAGGGCGGGGCGTATCAAGACCCGCCCGGCCCGCCTTGGCCGAGGCCCCCGCCGAGGCCATGCGTGAACCTATCCGCAATCCCGCCGAGGGCCCCAAAGGCCCGTCGCCAGCGCCCGCCCCGCCCCCAGGCGGGCGCGTCTCGCCCGCCCGGGTCGGGCGCTGGCCTGTGTCGCTATTGCGGAACCGGTCTACCGGACAGGTTCCCACACGGGCGGGGAAACGCGGTGCGTTTCCTTCTCCGCCCGACCAAATGTGGCCGAGGCCGTCGCCGAGGCCATGCGAAGGCCCGTCAACATTCCCGGTCGAGGGCCCCAAAGGCCCTCGGCCAGCGCCCGACCCCCCCAGGGAGGGCGCTCCACGCCCTCCGGGTCGGGCGCCGGCCTCTGGTGTGAAAGCGGAACCGGTTTACCGGACAGGTTCCCACACGGTCGGGGAAACGCGGTGCGTTTCCTTTTCCGCCCGACCGTGGCCGGGGCCATCGCCGAGGCCATGCGAAGGCCCGTCAACATCCCCGGTCGAGGGACCCAAAGGCCCTCGGCCAGCGCCCGACCCCCCCCCCGGGAGGGCGCTCCGCACCCGCCGGGTCGGGCGCTGGCCTCTGTGGTCTATGCGGAACCGGTTGTGCCGCGCCGTTCCCACACGGGCGGGGAAAGGCGATGCCTTTCCTTTTCCGCCCGAATTGGCCGAGGCACTCGCCGAGGTGATGCGAGCCCCCAGCCCCGGCCCGCAGCCCTTGCCACGATCCCCGGGCGAGCCCCCCCGTCCCTACCCCGCCAGATGCCGCTCGCCCCGCGCCTCGGCCAGCGCCATCTGCCGTTGCCGCTCGCGGTAGCGGGCACGGTCCTGCTCGGTCGTCTCGCCGTGGCACTGCCCGCAAGAGACGCCCTCCTCGTACAGGGGATGCGCGCGGTCCTTTGGCGCCAGCGGCCGCCGGCAGGCACGGCAGAACCGGTGCGGGCCGGGCACCAGCCCATGGCCGACCGACACCCGCTCGTCAAAGACAAAGCACTCACCCCGCCACAGACTTTCGTCCTGCGGGACCTCTTCAAGGTACTTCAGGATGCCGCCCTTGAGGTGAAAGACCTCTTCAACCCCCTGGCCCAAGAGGAAATTCGTCGACTTCTCGCAGCGGATGCCCCCGGTGCAGTACATCGCGATGCGCTTGCCGGCAAAGGCGGCGGCGTTCGCCTGCCACCAGGCCGGGAAGTCGCCAAAAGAGCGGGTCTGCGGATCGACCGCACCCTGAAAGCTGCCGATGGCCACCTCATAGGCGTTGCGGGTGTCGATCACGGCCACATCCGGGGCGGTGATCAGCGCATTCCAGTCGGCCGGCGCGACGTAATGGCCGACGCGCGCCACCGGGTCGATGCCGGGCTGGCCCATGGTCACGATCTCGCGCTTGAGGCGCACCTTCATGCGGCCAAAGGGCGGCGCCTCGGCCCGTGCCTCTTTCCACTCCAGCCCCGCGCAGCCGGGCAGGGCGCGCAGATGGGACAGCACCGCGCCCACGCCCTCGGCCGGGCCGGCGATGGTGCCGTTGACTCCCTCGCCCGCCAAAAGGATGCTGCCCCTGACCCCCGCGCCCCTGGCCAGCGCCAGCAGCGGCGCGCGCAGGGCGGCGGGGTCGGCCAGACGGGTAAAGTGGTAAAAGGCGGCCACGGTCAGCATGGCGGCGCTATAGCCGATCCGGGCCGGGGCGAAAAGGCGGCGTCTTGACCATCGGCGCGCCGCTTTCTATCCCGGACCCGTCACAGGAGGCCGCCATGCCAGACCCAGCCCAAGCCTTGCCCACGTCTGCCCTGATCGTCGTCGACATCCAGAACGATTTCTGCCCCGGCGGGGCGCTGGCCGTGGCGGAGGGCGACCGGATCATCCCGCGCGTCAACGCCTTGATGGACGGCTTCGCCGCCGTGGTGCTGACGCAGGACTGGCACCCGGCGGGGCATTCGTCCTTTGCCAGCACCCATCCCGGCGCGGCGCCCTTCTCGCAGATCGAGGTGGCCTATGGGCCGCAGACCCTGTGGCCGGACCACTGCGTTCAGGGCACGGCGGGGGCCCGGTTTCACCCCGCGCTGCGCACCGATCCGGCGCAGGTGACCCTGCGCAAGGGGTTTCGCGCGGCCATCGACAGCTATTCGGCGTTCTTCGAGAACGACCGGCGCACACCGACCGGGCTGCATGGCTATCTGACCGCGCGGGGCATCACCGGCGTCACGCTGGTGGGCCTGGCGACCGACTATTGCGTCGCCTACACGGCCCTTGACGCCGCGCGCCTAGGCTTTGCCGTCAGGGTTGATCTGTCCGCCTGCCGGGCCATCGACCTTGGCGGCTCGCTGTCGGACGCGCTGGCGCAGATGCGGTCGGCGGGGGTCATCCTGGCCGAGTAGGCGCGGGCGCGTTCACCATGGCTTAATCCCGCCCGCATAGGCTTTTGCCACTGCGGAGCGGAGGCGGCACGGCGCGTGAGCATGCAATCGGGAATGGAGGGCCTTGCGCTTTACGGGTCCCGCAACTCGGAAGATGGCCTGTTCAGGCGCTACGCCGCCGGACGGTTGCGCCAGTTCTGGAACCGGCAGGTCATCGGCCTGTCGGGCGCCGCCGTCGTCGGGCTGACCCTTTCGGGGCAGCAGGGCCTGTTCATCGGTGCCATCATCCTGTTGGGTGAGGCGGTGGATTGCCTGGTGCTGATGCGCATCCTCAGGCGCAGCGCCAAGCGGCCGGTGGGGCGCGCGGACCGCGCCATCGCCGTGGCCAGCGGGCTGTTGCAGACCGCCACGCTGATCCAGGCGCTTGCCCTGTGCAGCCGGCTTTCATCGTCGGACGAGATGGATTTCTTCATCCTGTCGATCCTGGCCGGAATCTCGATCAACGTCGGCGTCGCGCGGCCCTATTTCACCGCCGCCTCGAACGCCAAGCTGTCGATGACGCTGCTTGCCGCGATCGGCCTGGTCGCGCAGATGGCGTCAAGCCCGGCGGTCAGCTCGCTTGAGGCGGTCTATGTCACCGCCGCCGCCGCCATTCTGGCCGCCTCGGTGACGATGTTCATTGGCCAGACCGAAAAGGCCTTTGCCCGGCAGCAGCAGCTTGAACGGTCCATGGCGATGCGAAACGACGATCTGCGCCGTTCCAGAGAAGAGCTTGACAAAAGCGGCGCGCTCAACCGGCGCCTGGCGCTTGCCGCCCGGCACGCCAATGACGCCATCGTCTTTCTGGATGCCGAAAACCGCTATCAGTGGGTGAATGAGGCCTTTACCCGCATCACCGGCTACACCGAGCAAGAGGCGATCGGCCGGCATCCGGGTGAGATTCTGAACGCGCCCGAAACCTCTGCCGAGACGCTGGAACAGCTTGAAGCGGCCCGCCGCACCCGCAGCCCGATCCGGGTCGATATCTATAACCGCAACAAGGGCGGCCAGGGATTCTGGGTCGACACCTCGATCATCCCGATCAGGGACGAAAGCGGCGCGATGGTGGTCTCGCTCGCCATCGAGCGCGACATCACCGAAGCCAAGGAGCGCGAGGCGGAACTGGCCCGCGCCAAGCAGGCGGCCGAGGCGGCCGCCATGGCAAAGTCGCGCTTTCTGGCCAACATGAGCCACGAGATCCGCACGCCGCTGAACGGCGTGATCGGCGTGGCCGAGCTATTGGCCGAAACCCGCCTGACCCGGGACCAGCGCACCTATGTCGAAACGGTGCTGGACTCCGGCCGCGCGCTCTTGCGCATGGTCAACGACGTGCTGGACCTGTCCAAGCTGCAGGCGGGCAAAGGCCGCGCCGCGCAGGAGGCGTTTGATCTTCTGGCCTGCGCCGAGGGGGTCATGCGGCTTTTGCAACCCGAGGCGCGGCGCAAGGGGCTGACCCTGTCGCTGCATCTGGGCCCCGGTCTGGACGGGGCGCCGCTTCGCGTGATGGGCGATCAGGACCATCTGCGGCAGATCCTGGTGAACCTGCTCGGAAATGCGTTGAAGTTCACCGAAACCGGCGGGGTCAGCGCCCTGATCCGCCGCCAGGGGGATGAGACCCGCATCGAGGTGACCGATACCGGCATCGGCATCGGGGCGGAAAACCTGCCGGCGATCTTTGACAGCTTCACCCAGGCCGACGAGACGATCAGCCGCCGGTTCGGCGGCACCGGGCTTGGCCTGACCATCTCGGCGATGCTGGCCCGCCAGATGAACGGAACGATCGAGGCCACCAGCCAGCCCGGCAAGGGATCGACCTTTGCGCTGACGCTGCCGCTGCCGGCGGCGGGGGTCGCGGTAGCGCCCGCCAGGGCCCCAGAGCCGCCTCGCGGCCAGGCGCAGACCGCCGGTCTGCGCGTGCTGGTGGCCGAGGACAACCGCACCAACATGATGATCCTGCGCAAGGCGCTGGGCGGCCACATCGCCGAACTGATCGAGGCGGTCGACGGGCGGGCCGCCGTGCAGGCCTGGGCCGACGAGGGCCCGGACCTGATCCTGATGGATGTCTCGATGCCGGTGATGGACGGAATGGCCGCCGTGCGCGAGATTCGCCGGCAAGAGGCCGCATCGGGCCGGCCGCGCTGCCCGGTCCTGGCGCTGACCGCCCTGAGCCAGGCCGAGGATCGCGCCGCCTGCCAGGCCGCCGGCTTTGACGGCTTTCTGGTCAAGCCGCTGCGCCGCGACGATCTGCTGCGCGCCATGGCCGAGCAGCTTTCGGCGGCAGACTCGCCGCCCCCCGCCCGGCGCGCCTGAACCTGCCCAAGGCAAGAAAGCGGTTTTCACCCCTGCCGGGCCGTTCTAAAGCATGTCTGGTTCGGCGTGAATCGAAAGTCGCCGCCTCTCGCTTGCGCGCGAAGGCGATTTTCGATGGCCTGGTTTCGTCGTGAACCAGGCACGCTCTGGAAGGTCATGAAGGAGAGAGGGTCAATGGTCGATATCGCCACGCGCGTCTACAACCACAACTGGAAGATCGACCCGATCGTCCGTTCGCTGATCGACACCGATTTTTACAAGCTCCTGATGTGCCAGTCGGTCTTTCGCAACAAGCCGGGCACGCGGGTGGAATTCAGCCTGATCAACCGCTCTGCCGGGGTCCGCATCGCCGACCTGATCGACGAGGGCGAACTGCGCGAGCAGCTTGACCACGTCCGATCGCTGTCGCTGACCCGGGGGGAAAGCACCTGGCTGCGCGGCAACACCTTTTACGGTCGCCGCCAGATGTTCCGCTCTGATTTCATGCACTGGTTCGAGGGGATGCGCCTGCCCCCCTATCACCTTGAGCGGCGGGACGGGCAGTACGAGCTGACCTTCGAAGGCGCCTGGCCCGAGGTGATGCTGTGGGAAATCCCCGCTCTGGCCGTGCTGATGGAGCTGCGCAGCCGTGCCGTGCTGCGCGCCATGGGCAAGTTCGAGCTTCAGGTGCTTTACGCCCGCGCCATGGCCCGGATCTGGGAAAAGATCGAACGGCTGAAAACCCTGCCCGACCTGCGCATCGCCGATTTCGGCACCCGCCGGCGCCACGGCTTTCTGTGGCAGGACTGGTGCGTGCAAGCGATGCAAGAGGGTCTGGGGGGCGGCTTCATCGGCACCTCGAACTGCCGAATCGCGATGCGCCGCGACATCGAGGCCATCGGCACCAACGCGCATGAGCTGCCCATGGTCTATTCGGCCCTGGCCAACAGCGACGCCGAGCTGGCCCAGGCGCCGTATCAGGTTCTGGCCGACTGGCACGAAGAGCACGACGGCAACCTGCGCATCATCCTGCCCGACACCTATGGCACGGCCGAATTCCTGCGCAACGCGCCGGACTGGCTGGCAAGCTGGACCGGCATCCGCATCGACAGCGGCGATCCGGTCGCGGGGGCGGAAACCGCCATCCGCTGGTGGAAAGAGCGTGGCGAGGATCCCGCCAGCAAGCTGGTGATCTTTTCCGACGGGCTGGACGTGCCGCAGATCGAGGCGCTTCAGGCCCGGTTCCGCGGCCGGGTCAAGGTCTCGTTCGGCTGGGGCACGCTTTTGACCAACGATTTCATCGGGTTGGTGCCACAGGATCGGCTGGCGCCGTTCAGCCTGGTGTGCAAGGCGGTCTCGGCCAACGGTCGGCCCACGGTCAAGCTGTCGGACAACCCCAGCAAGGCGATGGGCCCGCCGGACGAGATCGCGCGCTACAAGCGGGTCTTTCGCCTGGGCGCCCAGACCGCGACGCCGGTTCAGGTCTGATCCAGCAGCCGCCGCGCCAGGGTGCAGGCGCGCGACAGGTGGCTGCGGTGGACGGGGTGGTCGGCCGCCAGGCGCGGCATGATCCAGCCGACCGAGGCGCAGGCCCGCGCCAGGGCAAAGGCGTCGATGATCGCCGCATCGGCGCAGCCATAGCCCGCCATCAGCGCATCGCGCAGCACGGGATAGGCGGGCTGGTTCAGGGCGTGCAGCAGCGCCGTGCCCAGATCGTAAAGGCGAAAGCCCAAGCCGCTGTCATCAAAGTCGATCAGCGACAGATGCGCCCCGTCCACCAGCACGTTTTCCGGCAGCACATCGGCGTGGATCGGCCCGTAACTTCCGCCCTCCGCCTGATGACGAGTGAGCGCCCCGTCCAGAAACCCGCGCGCCGCGATCAGGGTTTCCCGCTGCGCGGCGCTGGCAAGGGGATGCTCCCAGAACCGGCCCCAGAATGGCGTATCGCCAACCAGGCCCGCGATGTCCCAGGCGGGGCGGACAAAACCGGGGGGAAGCTCCAGCCGGTCGGTCGCGTCATGCAGGTCGCGCAAAAGCGTCCCCAGCCGATGGTGCAGGCCCGGGGCGGCATCCTGCGGCACGTTCAGGCCGCCGGTGACATGACCCAGCGCCTGCCCCCCCACCCAGGTCACGGCGCTGGCCCTGCGGCCGCCCGCCAGACGCACCAGGTACCCGCCCGGCGCCGCGATGGCGGCCGGAACCGCAACCCCCGCCGCCGCCAGCGCCGCGCACCACCACAATTCGGAGGTGATGGCGGCATCGTCCTGATAGCCCGCCCGGTGCAGGCGCAGCGCGGCACGGCCCTGCGGCAGGGCCATCTCGAACACCGCATTCTCGCGATGCGCGATCAGGCGGACCGGCGTTCCGCCCCAGTGGGCCGCAGCCTCGCGGGCGAGATCGTCAAGGCTCATTCCTCGGGCTCGATCCTGCCGCGCCCGGCCTTGACCTCGCCGCGCTGCTCCTTCGCGGCCAGGCGCCGGCGCTGGCTGCCAAGGGTCGGCTTGGTGGCAATGCGCCGCTTGGGCGCCACCAGCGCGGCGCGGATCAGATCCGCCAGCCGCTCGCGCGCGATCTCGCGGTTGCGCGCCTGGCTGCGGGTGTCCTCGACCTGCAACACCAGCGCGCCATCCAGCGTCCAGCGCCGCCCGGCCAGGCGCCTCAGCCGGGCCTTGACGGGCGCGGACAGGTGGGGCGAGCGTTCAGCCTCGAACCGCAGTTCGACGGCGGTGGAAACCTTGTTCACATTCTGCCCGCCCGGCCCCGAAGAGCGCATGAAGCTTTCGGAAAGCTCCCAGTCGGCGATGTGCAGGGCGTCGGTGATCCAGAGCATGAGGCTTTCTACCATGCGCCGGGCAAAGAGAAAGGGCCGCCGCGTTCGGCGACCCTTCCCGAGTTTCAGGAGGTGGGCCAGTTAGGTCCAGCGTCCAATCCTGGTGGTCATTTCAAGGGTCTGCCCTTAAAAATCCCCTCCAAAGACTGTCCCGACACAACTCTCCAATATCACTCTAGACACTGGATCACCTCCTTTCAAATGGTTGCCGATAAGGGGAGGGTGACACAGATTTTGTGTTTGTCAAAACTTTTTACGCAACCCTTGTGGCAAAGCGGCCCAGGATGATCCGAAACGGCACAAGCGCCAAGAGTGCGATCGCAAGTTTGACCAGCCAGTCCGCCACCGCCATCGACACCCAGAAGGGCACCGTCGGCCCCATGCCAAGCAGTGCGCCGGGGCCGGCGGCCCAGGTCACGTCATTGCCGGGTTCAACAAAGGTCAGGGCCGCCGAAAAGGCCACGGTAAAGAAGATCGCCGTGTCGATGCTGGACGAAATCAGGGTCGAGACCAGCGGCGCCTTCCACCAGACGCCGCCGCGCATGCGGTCAAAGATTGCCACGTCCAGAAGCTGCGCGGCCAGGAACGCCAGCCCAGAGCCAAGCGCGACGCGCAGCGTCACCAGCGGGCTGAAGCTGCCGATGACCAGCGAGCAGAGGATGCCGGTGACGAACCCGGCCAGAACCACGCGGCGGGCCGCCTGCGCGCCCTTCAGGCGGTTGGTCAGATCGGTGATGAGAAAGGCAAAGGGATAGCTGAGCGCGCCCCAGGTCAGATAGGCCCCAAGCGGGTGCAGCACCAGGATGTTCGAGGCCACAACGATGGCGGCCATGGCAAGGATGCCAGGGAGAAGGTTTTTCATGTCATGTTCCGTTTTGACAAGGTCGCGGAGACTTGGCCCCCGGGATTGGGGACGCCCGGCGCATATCCAGCCCCTTGCCCGCTGTCAATCGGGCAGGTGCATTTCGATCAGTTCGGCGTCTTGCAGGAACAACCCGTTGTCGTCGGACACCATCGACGCCACCAGCCCGCCGTCCGCCGCGCGCCAGACAGAGACGCCCTCAAGGTTGCCAATCTTGCCATAGCCCGAGTGCAAGAGCGTCTCGGCCGCGCCGACCCCGTCCGGGCCGAGGGTGTGGCGCTGCAAGAGGCTGGCAAAACCCCGCAGCGGCGAGAAGTCGCGGTAGAGCAGATAAAGCCGGCCATCGGGGCCGACATCGGCGCCGACCGGGACCATGCCGCCCTGCGCCGGCAGGACGGTCAGCACCGACCATTCCCGGCCAGCCCGCCGGTAAAGCGGATAGCCCGTGGTGCCCACGTTCGGCGTCTCGGGCAGGGTGTAAAGCGCGCCGTCCGGCCCGATGGCCAGCGCCTCAAGCGCGCCGTTGGGGTGCAGCTTGCCAAAGGTGTCCGGCCCGGCGACGGCCCTTGCCTCGGTCCCGGGGCTGTCCATCCGCAGGATGCGCGCCGGCCCCTCGGTCGAGACGAAAATCGCGCCGCCGCGGCCCAGCGCGATGCCCTCGGTGTCAAGCGGCACCTCGCGCGCGCCGGCTTTGCGCGGCAGGCGCACCGGCCAGCGGCCCTGTTCGGTGACGCTGGTGATGCGCCGCTCCGCATCGCGGCCGACCTCGGCGGACAGGACAAAGCCGCGGTCGGACAGCGCAAGCAGCCGCCCGCCGCCCGGCGCCATCCAGAGGGCCGACAGCCCCTCGGCGTCCAGCGGCTTGAGATCGGTGCGCCACAGCGGGGGCAGCGGCGCCTCGGTGCGGCCGGGCATGGCCAGCGCGGCCAGCGCCAAGGCCACCCCCAGCGCGAGGCCGGAACGACGCCAGCGGGTCATGCGCCTTCGCGCTCTCCCTTCGGCTTGACCCAGATCAGCAGCACCAGCCCGAGGGCAAAGAGCAGGATCACCGGCGAGATGCCGATCCGCGCCGACTGGCTGAAGTATGACACCAGCGCGATCAGAAAGGGCGAGATGAAGCTGGCCACCTTGCCCGACAGGGCGAACAGGCCAAAGGCCTCGGTCGCGCAGTCGGGCGTGGTGTGGCGAACCAGAAGCGTGCGCGACGCGGCCTGAAGCGGCCCGCCCGCCGCCCCGATCAGCCCGCCGCAGATGTAAAAGATGATGTCGGGCATCGAAGAGCCGGGCTCCAGCGGGATGCCCCAAAGCTGCGTCCGGTCCAGCCCCACGATCACGGTGCAGACGATGAGCAGCACGACGATCGACCAGCCGATCACCGGCTTGGGCCCGTACCGCGCATCCAGCCTGCCGCCGATCCAGCTTGCGATCATCGCCGTGACCCCGCCCAGGATGCCAAAGACGCCGATGGAGGTGATCGACCAGTCCAGCACGTTCGAGGCATAGACCCCGCCAAAGGCGTAAAGCGCGTTCAGCGCGTCGCGGTAGGCCAGCGAGGACAGAAGGTAATACAAGAGCGATCGGCGATAGCGCAGCGAGGCGATCAGCGCGGCCAGGCTTTGCATGGCCGCGCCCAGCTTGATCCCCCTGGCGCCGCCCTTTGGCTCTTTCACCCACCAGAAGAAGGGGATCATGAACAGAATGTACCACAGCGCGGTAAAGGGGCCGACGGCCCGCGTGCCCTCGCGCGCTTCGGGGTCAAGACCAAAGGGCGGGTCAAGCCCGATCAGGGTCGTTCCCGTGCTCGCGGTTTCGGCGACAAGGCACAGCATCACGATCAGCCCGACCAGCCCGCCCAGATAGCCAAAGGCAAAGCCGGTCCCCGAGATGGCGCCCAGATCGTCCTTGTCCGACAGGCTGGGCATCATGGCGTTGGTAAAGATCGTGGCGAATTCCATTCCGACAAAGCCGAGGCCAAAGAAAAAGACCGCCCAGAGCAGCATGTCGGCCTCGCCGCCGGGTGCGACCCACCAGAGCCCGAAGGCGCCGACGACGTAAAAGGCGGAAAACAGCCAGACCCAGACCAGCCGGCGCCCGGTGCCGTCGGCCACCGCGCCCAGGATCGGCGCCAGGACCGCGATGAAGACCGACGAGACGGTCAGCCCAAAGCCCCAATAGGCCTGCGCGGCGGCCTTGGCGGCCTCTTCCTCCATCCCGGTGCCCATGTAGTAGCCCCGGGCAATCTCGGCAAAGTAGGGGCCGAAGATGAAGGTCAGCAGAAGCGTGTTGTAAGGCTGGCTGGCCCAGTCGAAGAACCACCAGCCCCAGATCCGTTGCCGCTGCGTCACCATCTCTGCCCCCGTTGCCATGATCTGGGCCGGATCAAGCCCGAAACCGGCCCATCTGGCAAGCAAAAGCCGGGTGACCCCGCGTCAGACCTGCGGCGGCCAGGGTCTTTGCGCGTCGGCCGCAATCCAGGATGCCACCCAGTCCGGCAGCGCGGGGCTTTCGGGCGCCGCGCCCATCGCGCGCGCCACCTCGGCCGGATCGACCAGCCCCGCGCGCGAGGTGAAGGCCGAGCGCACCAGGATCGCGGCGGTGCAGTCGGCGCCGCGCCAGAAGCTCTGCTCGGTGTAGATGAACCGGTGATCCCAGCCCAGGATGCGGCTTTTCAGCGTCAGCACCTGAAACAGCGTCACCCGCTTGCGGTAGCGCGTGGTGTTGCCCGCCACGGTCAGGCCCCAGCCCTTTGCCCGCGCCAGCCTGTGAAAGCCAAGCCGCACCCCCATCGGCACGCGGCCCAGGTCGAACAGGGTCAGCGTGCGGCCGTTGTTCAGCTCGCGCCAGGGGTCAAGGTCCCAGGGCCAGACCCGGTGGCGGCTGACATGGGTGTCGAACAGGCCCAGCCCGGGCGCCCGGCGCGCCTTCCACAACTGATGCCACAGGCGAAGATACGGATACATCGCGCGCTCCCTTTTGCCCTGCCTTCTACGGACCGGCGGCCAAGGTCAAGCCCGGACGCAGCGCCGCCGCCCTTGCCCTTGGCCCGCCGCCGCGCTACCACCCCATGACAAGCGACCGGAGCCGCCGATGACCTCACTCTTCCAGATCCTCTATGCCCTGTTGGACCTCGCGAAATGGATCGTGC
Source organism: Paracoccaceae bacterium (assembly GCA_052387855.1). Lineage (GTDB taxonomy): Bacteria > Pseudomonadota > Alphaproteobacteria > Rhodobacterales > Rhodobacteraceae > CAIYZT01. The sequence continues at coordinate 22,368 of JBQTIT010000018.1, read as the reverse complement.
TGATCCATGTCATCATGTCCTGGCTGATCAATTTTCAGGTGCTGAACCAGCGCCAGCAACTGGTCGGGCAGGGCTGGTACGGGCTGAACCGCCTGCTTGATCCGGTCTATGGGCGGGTGCGGCGCTTTCTGCCGCAGATGAGCGGCGTCGATCTGGCGCCGCTGGTCGTCTTTTTCATCATCTACGCCCTGCAAGTGATCCTCGGCAACAACATGGCCGCCTTTTCCTGAGCGGCGCCATGGGCCCCATGCACGGCCTTCTGGCCGAGGTGTTCGGCTTTGCCGCCTTTCGCCCCGGTCAGGAAGAGATCGCGGCATCTGTCCTTGCCGGGCAGGACACGCTGGCCATCATGCCCACGGGCGGCGGCAAGTCGCTGTGCTTTCAGTTGCCCGCGCTGCTGCGCCCGGGGTTGACCGTGGTCATCTCGCCCTTGATCGCGCTGATGCGCGACCAGGTGCGCGCGCTGCGCGAGGTCGGGGTTTCGGCCGGCGCGCTGACATCGGGCAACACCGAGGAGGAAAGCGAAGCGGTGTTTTCGGCGCTGGACGAGGGGCGGCTCAAGCTCTTGTACATCTCGCCCGAGCGGCTGGCCAATCCGGGCACGACGCAGCTTCTGCGCCGGGCCGGCTGTACGATGATCGCGGTGGACGAGGCGCATTGCGTCAGCCAGTGGGGCCATGACTTTCGCCCCGACTACCTGCGCATCGGCGAATTGCGCCGCGCCCTTGGCCTGCCGGTGGCCGCCTTTACGGCAACGGCGGACGAGGAGACCCGGGCCGAGATCGTCACCCGGCTTTTCGATGGCCGCGCGCCCGCCAGCTTTCTGCGCGGCTTCGACCGGCCCAACATCCACCTTGCCTTTGCCGCGAAAAACAACCCGCGCGAGCAGATCCTGGGCTTTGCCGCCGCCCGCAAGGGGCAATCGGGCATCGTCTATTGCGGCTCGCGCGCCAAGACCGAAACGCTCGCGCAAGCGCTGCGCGAGGCGAAACATGCGGCGCTGGCCTATCACGCCGGGCTGGACCCCGAGCGGCGGCGCGAGGTGGAGCGGGCCTTTCAGGTGCAGGACGGGCTGATCGTGGTGGCGACGGTCGCCTTTGGCATGGGGATCGACAAGCCTGACATCCGCTGGGTCGCCCATGCCGATCTGCCCAAGTCGATCGAGTCCTATTATCAGGAAATCGGCCGCGCCGGGCGCGATGGGGCGCCGGCCGAAACGCTGACGCTCTACGGCGCCGAAGACATCCGCCTGCGCCGCGCCCAGATCGACGAAAGCGCCGCGCCGGAGGACCGCAAGGAAGCCGACCACGCGCGGCTCAACGCGCTTCTGGGCCTGGCCGAGGCGATCCGGTGCCGGCGCCAGCGGCTGCTGGGCTATTTCGGCGAAGCGGCCGAACCCTGCGGCAACTGCGATCTGTGCGACCGCCCGGCCCGCACCTTTGACTCCACCGACGCGGTGCGCAAGGCGCTGTCGGCCATGCTGCGCACCGGCGAAAGCTTTGGCGCGGGGCATCTGATCGACATCCTGACCGGCACCATGACCGACAAGGTGCGCGAGCGGGGCCATGACGGGCTGCCGACCTTTGGCCTTGGGCGCGATCTGGGCAAGGCGCAGTGGCAGGCGGTCTTTCGGCAGATGATGGGGGCCGACCTGATCCGACCGGACGCGGGCCGCGCCGGCGCCTTTCGCATGACCGAGGCCGCCCGCCCGGTCCTGCGCGGCGAGACCCGCATCAGCTTTCGCGTCGATACGGTCGAGGCGGCCCGCGCCGGCCCGGTGGTCAGGGCGCTGGTCGCCGAAGAGGACGCGGGCCTTTTGGCCGCGCTCAAGGCCAGGCGGCGGGCGCTGACAGAGGCGGCCTCGGTTCCGGCCTATATCATCTTTCCCGACCGGACCCTGATCGAGATGGCCGAGCGGCGCCCGCAGAGCCTGGACGCCCTGATGGGCATCACCGGGGTCGGCGCCCGAAAGCTGGCCACCTATGGCAGCGCCTTTCTGGAGGTGCTGACCGGCGCGCCCGCCGCCCCGCTGCACCCCGCCCGCCAGAAGCTCGCCGGCAGCGCCGGTGCCGACATCTTTGACCGTCTGGCCGAGGTGCAGCTTGCGCTGGCGCGCGGGCCGGACGGGACGGGAAAGGTCCTGTCGTGCAACCGGGTCACGCTGGGCCATATCGCCCGGCAGGCCCCGCGCAGCCTGTCGGACCTGGCGCGGGTTCCGGGCATGGACGCGCAAAAGGTCGACCGCTTTGGCGCGGCGTTCCTGGATGTGCTTTCGGGCGAGGATTGAGGCGCGGGCAATTTGCGAGCTCATGCGGGGGGGTTGCTCCATCCCCGGCCGAGGGCCCCAAAGGCCCTCGGCCAGCGCCCGCCCCCCCGGGGAGGGCGCTCCACGCCCTCCGGGTCGGGCGCTGGCCTCTGTCGTGAGGGCGGAACCGGTCGTGCCGCGCCGTTTCCACACGGGCGGGGAAAGGCAATGCCTTTCCTCTTCCGCCCGAATTGACCGAGGCTATCGCCGAGGTCATGCGGAGCGGTTACGGCAATCCGACGAGGGCCCCCAAGGCCCTCGGCGAGCGCCCGACCCCCCCAGGGAGGGCGCTTCACGCCCTCCGGGTCGGGCGCTGGCCTCTGTCGTGATGGCGGAACCGGTCACCCGGATGCGTTCCCACACGGGCGGGAAAACGCAGTGCGTTTTCCTTTTCGCCCGGCCAGAAGTGGCCGAGGCCATCGCCGAGGTCATGCGATGCCGCTTGCCCCATCCCCGCCGAGGTCCCCAAAGGCCCTCGGCCAGCGCCCGCCCCGCCCCCAGGCGGGCGCTCCGCACCCGCCGGGTCGGGCGCTGGCCTCTGTCATCTAAGCGGAACCGGTCTACCGGACGCGTTCCCACACGGGCGGGGAAACGCGGTGCGTTTCCATTTCCGCCCGGGCCCGGCCGGGGCAGACCAGCGGCCTCAGGCGGCGGATTGCTCTTCGATCGGCAGCGCTTCGGGCGGGCGGCAGGCTTCAAGCGTTTCGAGGATGGCGGCCTTGCGCAGCGGTTTGGTCATGTAGCGGTCGATCCCTGCGGCCAGGATCGCCTCGGCGTCGCCATCCATCGCGTGGGCGGTCAGGGCGACGATGGGAATGCGAACCTTGCCCGCTTCCAGCCGCCGGATCGCGCCGGCCGCCTGCTTGCCGTCCATCTCGGGCATCGAGATGTCCATGAAGATCATGTCGGGGCGAAAGGTCTGGTACAGGTCCACCGCCTCAACCCCGTTGCCCGCAAAGACCAGCTCGATCGGCACCTCGCGCACCATCTTCTGAAAGACGAGCTGGTTGGTGCGGTTGTCCTCGGCGGCCAGGACACGCATCCGGCGCAACGGCCCGGGGGCCGGGGCCGGCGGCAGCAGGGCCACGGGCGGCTCTGGCTCGCCACGGCCGACATGGCGCAGGCGCCGGTAGAGTTCGGCCCGCAACACCGGCTTTTGCAAGAGCGCCGCGATCTCATGCGCGCCCATCGCCTCGCGCACCTCGCCGGGGCTTGAGGTGAGCATCACCACCGGAATGTCGAACCCGTCCTCGGCGATCCGGCGGGCAAGGGCAAGCCCGTCCATCTCGGGCATGTCGTGGTCGGTGATCACCACGTCAAAGGCGCGATCCCTGGCCAGAATCGCCAGCGCCTCAACCGCCGAGCGGCAGGACACGACCTCGATCCCGCAGGGCGCAAGCTGACGCTCCAGGATGGTGCGGTTGATGAACTGGTCGTCCACCACCATCGCGCGGCGTATCTGCACCGGGGCGACGACCGGCTCTTCGTCCTCGGCGGCGGCAAGGGCGAGGCGGAAGCCAAAGGACGACCCCACGCCCTCTTCGCTGTCCACCCAGATCGCGCCGCCCATCTTTTCGATCAGGCGCTGCGTGATCGCAAGGCCCAGGCCCGTGCCCTCGAACTTGCGGTTCATGGCGGATTCGACCTGGTTGAACTCGCCAAAGATGTGTTCCAGGTTCTGCTGCGCGATGCCGATGCCGGTATCCTCGACCGTCACGTGCAACTGCCGCTGCCCCGGCTCGGTCTCCAGCCCGACGACGCGGATCACCACATGACCCTTTTCGGTGAACTTCACCGCATTGCCGACAAGGTTGGTCAGAACCTGCCGCATCCGCCCCGGATCGCCGACATAGCGGGTGGGCAGAAACATGTCGTAGTCGATGATCACGTCCAGCCCCTTTTCGCGCGCGCGGGGTTGCAGCAGCATGGCCACCTCGTGGATCGTGCGTTCAAGGTCAAAGGGTTCGGGGTTGAGCGTCAGCCTTTCGGCCTCGATCTTGGAATAGTCGAGGATGTCGTTGATGATGACCAGAAGCGCCTCGCCCGAGGAGCGGATGGTTTCGGCAAAGAGCCGTTGCTCTTCGGTCAGGGCGGTGTCGCAGAGCAGCTCTGCCATGCCGACGACGCCGTTCATCGGCGTGCGGATCTCGTGGCTCATGTTGGCCAGAAAGGCCGACTTGGCGCGGCTTGCCGCCTCGGCCGCCTCGCGCGCGGCGCGCAGGGCGGCTTCGCGTTCGTGCTCGCGCGTGATGTCGACGCGCAAGCCCACCCGCCCGCCATCGGGGGTGGGCCGGTCAAGCACCTTGATCCGCCGGCCGTTGGACAGCCGCTGCTCCCATTCGCCGGTGCCCTGCCGGTGCTGGGCCAGCCGCTCTTGCAGCCATTCCGCCTCGCGGCCATCGGCCTCGGGGTGCTGGCCCCGTGCCAGACCGTGGCGCAGGATATCCTCGAACCGGGTGCCGGGCACCATGGCCGGGGCGCTTTCGGAATAGATGTCGCGGTAGCGCTGGTTGCAGGCCAAAAGCCGCTCGTCCCGGTCAAAAAGCACGAACCCGTCCGGAATCGCCTCGATCGCGGACCAGGTGCGTTTCTGCTCGGTGATGTCCAGTACCAGGCAGACCAGATCGCCATCGCGCGCGATCTGGTCCTGCAGGCGCAGCCACTGGCCCGAGCGCAGTTGCAGATCGACCGGCTCGATGGGATCGCGTTCAAGCCGGCCCAGCATGCGCGAAACAAAGGCGTCTGTGCTGTCCTGGGTGTGGAAAAGCCCCCGCTCGGCGATGCCGCGCAACAGCGCGCCGTAGGTGATCCCGGGTTCGGGGCCGGCCGCGCGAAAGGTGTCCTGATAGGCCCGGTTGGCTGCCACCAGCCGCAGGCCGGAATCGAATACGGCAAAGCCGTCGTCAATGGTGTTGATGCTGTCCCAAAGCCGCCGCTCGGCCATGACCGCCGTGGTATGGGCCCGCTCAAGATCGCCGACAAAGCGCTGATTCTGGCCCTTGAGGTCCTGCGCCTCGGACAGGGCATCGCGCGTCACCTGGCGCTGCTCGACGATCTGGTCCGAAAGCGAGCGGGCGTGCAGCGAGAGCTTTTCGTTGGCGGCAAAAAGCTCACGGCTCTTTTGTTCCAGCAGACGCTCGGCGGCCAGCCGCCCGCGCCGCTCTTTTGCCAACCGCTCCGCAAGATCCATGCCGAAATCACCCTGCGCAGGGGAAATACCCCGCAGATTCGTGGGCCAGATTGCGTCAGCGGCGTGAATCCGGCGTTAAGGGGCATCGGCCGGGCCGCCGGCGGGGCAAGGGCGGCGGGCCTTGGAATTCGGTTTGACCTTGGTCCTTCGGAGGCAGATGGTTGGGGGGGCAGGCAAAAGGGGAATGGCAGCCGTGAGTCAATCGAAACTGTGGTCGCCCGTGCTGATTGCCGGCTGTCTGGTCCTGATGACCGGCTTTGCCATCCGCGCCTCTTTCGGCGTCTTCCAGATTCCCATCGCGACCGAGTTCAACTGGCCAAGGGCCGAGTTTTCGCTGGCCATCGCGATCCAGAATCTGGCCTGGGGCATCGGCCAGCCGATCTTTGGCGCCCTGGCCGAAAGGTTCGGCGACCGGCGGGCGATCATCGCCGGGGCGATCCTGTACGCGGCCGGACTGGTGCTGTCATCCTTCGCCGTCACCCCCGCCGCGCATCAGATGCTGGAGATTCTGGTCGGCTTCGGCATCGCGGGCACCGGCTTTGGCGTGATCCTGGCGGTTGTCGGGCGCGCGTCTTCGGCCGAGAACCGCTCGCTTACCCTGGGGATCGCCACGGCGGCCGGCTCTGCCGGTCAGGTGATCGGCGCGCCTTTGGCCGAGTTCCTGCTGCGCTCCTACCCCTGGCAGACGGTGTTCCTGATCTTTGCCGCCGCGATCCTGGCCGTGCTGATGGTGCTGCCGCTGATGCGCAGCCCCGCCGTCGCCACCCGGGCCGAGCTTGAGGAAAGCATGGGCACGGTGCTGGTGCGCGCCTTCAAGGATCCCTCGTTCAGCATGATCTTTCTCGGCTTTTTCTCGTGCGGCTATCAGCTTGCCTTCATCACCGCCCACTTTCCCGCCTTCGTGGCCGAGAAGTGCGGCGCGATCGACCCTTCGGGCATGCTGGCGGGCCTGGGCATTTCCACCACATCGGCGCTGGGGGCCGTCGCGATCTCGCTGATCGGGGTTTTCAACATCATGGGGTCGATCCTGGCCGGGTGGCTGGGCAAGAAATACACCAAGAAATATCTCTTGGCCGCGATTTACACCGGGCGGGCCATCGTGGCGGCGCTGTTCATCATGCTGCCGATGACGCCGGTCACGGTGCTGGTGTTCAGCGCCGCCATGGGCTCGCTCTGGCTCGCGACGGTGCCGCTGACCTCGGGTCTGGTCGCGCATATCTACGGGCTGCGCTACATGGGCACGCTCTATGGCTTTGTCTTTTTCAGCCACCAGGTCGGCAGCTTTCTGGGCGTCTGGCTGGGCGGGCGGATGTATGACATCACCGGAGACTATACGCTGGTCTGGTGGGTCGGCGTGGGGGTCGGGGCGTTTTCGGCGCTGATCCACCTGCCGATCCGCGAAAAGGTGCTGCTGGCACGGCCAGCCTGAGGAAGCCTTTTCATGCGTGCCGGCCTTGTCGCCCTGATTCTGTCCTATGTGCTGTCGCAGTTCTACCGCGCCTTTCTGGCGGTGCTGGCGCCCGCCCTGGCCGCCGACATCGGCGCCGATGCCAAGGCGCTGGCCCAGGCATCGGGCCTGTGGTTCCTGGCCTTTGCGCTGATGCAGATCCCGGTCGGCGCGGCGCTGGACCGGATCGGCCCGCGCCGCACCACGGCCTTTCTGCTGGCGGTCGGCGCGGCGGGCGCGGCGGTCTTTGCCTCGGCCACCACGCCTGCCGCAATCTCGGCGGCGATGCTGCTGATCGGGGCGGGCTGCTCTTCGGTGCTGATGGCGAGCTATTTCATCTTTGCCCGGCTCTATGCGCCGGCCCTGTTCGGCACGCTGGCGGGGGTGGTGATCGGGATCGGGAGCCTGGGAAACATCGGCGCCTCGCTGCCCTTGGGCTGGGCGGTCGAGGCCTGGGGCTGGAGGGCGGCGGTCTGGGCACTGGCGGGCGTCACCCTTGCGGCGGCGGGCGCGGTGGCGGCGCTGGTGCGCGACCCGCCCCTGGCCGCGAACAGCGCGCGGGGCTCGGTGCTGGATCTGCTCAGGATCCCGGCGCTCTGGCCGGTGCTGATCATGATGGCCGCCTGCTACGGGCCGGCGGCCGGGATCCGGGGTCTCTGGGTCGGGCCCTGGTACGCCGAGGTCTTTGGCGCCGGAGCGGCCCGGATCGGGCAGGTGACGCTGGTGCTGAGCCTGGCCATGGTGGCCGGCAACCTGGTCTATGGCCCGCTTGACCGGCTATTGGGCACGCGCAAGTGGCTGATCTTTGGCGGCAACGCGCTGATGCTGGCCTGCCTGGTCGGGCTTTACCTCGGCGCCGCGTCGGACAGCCTGGCCACGCTGGCCCTGTTGGCCGGGGTCGGCCTTTTCGGCGCCTCGTTCCCCGTGGTCATGGCCCACGGCCGCGCCTTTCTGCCGGCGCATCTGACCGGGCGGGGGGTAAGCCTGATCAACCTGTTCGGCATCGGCGGGGCCGGGCTGATGCAGATCGCGACCGGCAGGCTGCATACCGCCGTGGCGCCCGTTCCCCCCGAAGCGCCCTATGCTGCGCTGTTCGCCTTTTATGCGGCGATCGTGGTCCTGGGGCTGGCTGCCTACCTCTTTTCGCAGGATCGGCGGGATTGACCCCGGCCGGGATCAGGCCGGCGCCAGCCCGAAAGGCTGCAAGAGCCGCTCGAAATCCCGCTTGCGCCGCAGCGAGGCGACCAGCCTGTCATGCGTCTCGGCCGGAAGCTGGTCGTCAAAGGTCTTGAACCCGACGCGGCTTTTCCGCCCGATCGTGATGGGCCGTATCGTCGGGAATGACACCTTGAGCCGCCGTTCCCAGGCCGCCTCGTCGTGCAGCGAGACATGGGCGTTGCGCCCGTCGGACAGTTTCAGATGCGCGGGCGCGGTGTCGATCACGATGACCGCGTGCCGCGCCAGGCTGGCCATGTCGGCAATGGCGGCGTCAAGCTCTTCGTCGGGGATATGTTCAAGGACGTCGACATTGACCAGCACATCGGAAATGGCCCCCGGCCGCGCCGAGAATTCCGGGATCGCGGGGTCATAGCGATGGACCGACGCGATGCGCGCCGCCCTTGCCAGCCGAAGGCCCAGATCGCTTTGCCCGCAGCCGAAATCCACCAGCGAGCGCGGTCGCAGGGCCAGAAGATGCGGCAGGACAAAGGGCAGCGACCGCCAGCCGGTATCGCCATAGCGCTTGGCCTTGTGGACGCTGGCATATTCCGAAACGAGGGATCCAGTCATGACATGCTCCTTGATCCCGCAGGGGTGCCGGTGGGCGTGCCCGCCGATCCGGCGGGTCCGCAGCGTGGTCTAGCTGTTCCTTAGTCAGGCCGAAATCCTTAGGCAACACCGATGTTCTGGAATGTCGACCCTTGCCCCCCCGGCGCGCGCGACGGGTCCGGACTGGCCGGCGTTTTGCCGTGGAGCCGGCGCCTTGCGGGATTTCCTTCTTTTCCTTTGCCGCGCCTTGCGCTAGACGGCCCCGTCCCTGAACGGTCAGGGTCAGGTTTATGGAGAACCCAAGATGGGCTACAAGGTCGTCGTCGCGGGTGCCACGGGCAACGTGGGCCGCGAAATGCTGAACATCCTCGCCGAGCGCGAGTTTCCGGTGACCGAGATCGTCGCGCTGGCGTCGCGAAAATCCATGGGCACCGAGGTCAGCTTTGGCGACAAGACCCTGAAAACCCGCGATCTTGACACCTTTGACTTTACCGGCTGGGACATCGCGCTGTTCGCCATCGGCTCTGACGCGACCAAGGTCTATGCGCCACGGGCGGCGGCGGCGGGTTGCGTGGTGATCGACAACTCCTCGCTCTACCGCTACGACCCTCAGGTCCCGCTGATCGTGCCCGAGGTGAATGCCGACGCCATCACCGGCTACAAGAACAAGATGATCATCGCCAACCCGAACTGTTCAACCGCGCAGATGGTGGTGGCGCTGAAGCCGCTGCACGACCGCGCGCGGATCAAGCGGGTGGTGGTGGCGACCTACCAGTCGGTCTCGGGCGCGGGCAAGGCGGGCATCGACGAGCTTTGGGACCAGACCAAGGGCATGTATGTCCCGGGGCAAGAGGTCGCGCCGTCGAAATTCTCCAAGCAGATCGCCTTCAACGTGATCCCGCATATCGATGTCTTTCTTGACGACGGCTCGACCAAGGAAGAATGGAAGATGGTGGCCGAGACGAAAAAGATCCTCGACCCCAAGATCAAGGTCACCGCGACCTGCGTGCGCGTGCCGGTGTTCGTTGGCCATTCCGAGGCGATCAACATCGAGTTCGAGGACCCGCTGGACTGGCAGGAGGCGCAGGACATCCTGCGCGAGGCGCCGGGCGTGATGCTGATCGACAAGCGCGAGCCGGGTGGCTACATCACCCCGGTCGAATGCGTGGGCGATTATGCGACCTATGTCAGCCGCGTGCGGCAGGACAGCACGATCGAGAACGGCATCTCGCTGTGGTGCGTGTCGGACAACCTGCGCAAGGGCGCGGCGCTGAACGCGGTGCAGATCGCCGAGGTTCTGGGCAACCGCTGCCTGAAAAAGGGCTGAGGCGGATCGCAGGATTGGAAAGCCCCGCCCATTCTGGCGGGGCTTTTGTCTGGGGGTCAGGCGCCCGCGTCGGTCAGGGCCTGGGCCAGATCCTCGGCCTCTTCGCAGTTTCCGCACAGGCTTCGCAGGCGCGCGAGATTGGCCTTGGCCCGGTCCGGCTCTTGCAGTTCCACAAACAGCTCGCCCTGATACTCCAGCGCGCCAAGGTGATCGGGGTTGATCGCAAGGGCCCGCGCGTACGAGCGGGCCGCCAGCTTCATCTGGCCGGTCTTGCGCGCGGCAAAGCCCAGAAGGTTCCAGGCATCGGCGTTGCGCGGCTCCTCGCGGGTCAGGGCTTTCAGGATCGGCAGCGCCGCCGCGAAATCCCCACCCAGGATGGCGGTTTCGGCCGCCTCATAGCGCGCGCTGGAGGTGTCCGGAGTGTCCTCGTCGCTCTCCTCGCCAAGGGCCGGTGCGGCGCTGAGGGCGGCGAGGATGGCAAGCAATCTGAAATAACGCATGCGCCACCTCTTTTCTTTGGGTCAGGTTAGCGCAGAGCTGACCCATGGGGTTATCACTGTGACGTGATGCGCAGGGTTTCGCGCTGCCAGCCCGGCAGGTAGTCGACCCGCTCGCAGCCGGCAAAGACGGCCAGCCGCGCCAGTTCCGCCTCAAGCCGGGTCTGGCGCGCCTTGTTTGGCCGCAGCCCTGCCTCTGGCCAAAAGGCGCGCACCCGCAGCACCCCCTCGGCCCGGTGCGCCTTGGCGTCGAGCCGGCCGATCAGGCGATCCCCTTCCAGCACCGGAAAGACATAGTAGCCCCAGACGCGCTTGGGCTCGGGCACGAAAACCTCGATCCGGTAGTGAAAGCCGAACAGGAATTCGGCCCGGGCGCGGTCGCGCAGGGCGGGGTCAAAGGGGGAAAGCACACGCAGGCTGGCAGGCGGTTCGGGCAGGGCCAGCGCGCGGTCCGGCAGGCCGGGGCGAGCCAGCGCCTTGCGCAGGCGCCCGCCCGCGCCTTCGATCATCACCTCTTCGACAAGGCCCGAGGCCAGTGCCGCCCGCGCCCAGTCGCGCGCCTCTTGCACGGTCACAAGGTCGTAGTACCCGCCCAACTCGCCGCTGGTGCCAAAGCCCAGCCGGTCCAGCGCCGACTGCATCGCCCAGTCCACGCAGGCCGGCGCCGAAACCTCGGCCGCGCGCAGGGCCGCCGGCACCACCCGCTCGGTCAGATCATAGACCTTGTGGAAATTCTCGCGCCGCGCGATCGACAACTCGCCCGTCCGCCACAGCCATTCCAGCGCGGTCTTGGACGGGTGCCAATCCCACCAGCCGCCGTTTGACCGCTCTTCCTCGCCCCCCAGATCGGCGGTCTTGAGCGGGCCCTCGTCGCGGATGCGCGACAGGATGGTGTGAAGCTGCTCTTGATATCCGGGGCGAAACCATTTGTGCCACTGGCTGCGCATCCGCTCTTCGGCGCGGGCAAAGCGGTGGCGCCAATAGGGAAAGACCCCCATCGGCAGGACCGAGGCGTCATGCGTCCAGTGTTCCCACAACTGACCGTCGCGTTCGATCAGATCGTGCAGGGCCGCAGGCTTGTAGGACTGCCGGCGCGAGAACAGGATCATGTGATGCGCCCGCTCGACCGTCGCGATGCTGTCGATCTGGACAAAGCCGATCCGGTCCACCAGCGCCGCCAGATCGGCGCCGCGCGCCGGGCCGGTGCGCGCCTCTCCCAGCGCGTGCAGGTTCAGAAACAGCCGGCGGGCAAATGTGTTGTCAAGCGTGATCACCGGCAAGGTCCACGAGGTTTGGTCATGACGGCGCCCCGGTCAGGCCAGAACGAGCTGACCGGCCTCGCGAAACGAGACCAGCCGCCCCGAGCCTTCGTCCCACAGGTGCAGGCGGACAGACCCCAGGCTTTCCCGGATCGTCAGCCGCTGCGCCTGGGCCAGATCGCCATGATCGCGCAGCACCTCGGTCAGACGGTAGAACGGGATGCGGCTGTACAGGTGATGCACATGGTGGATGCCGATGTTGGCGGTGATCCAGCGCAGCGGCGCAGGCATGACGTAATGCGAGGACCCCTCAAGCGCAGAATGATGCATTTGCCACTCCGCGTCCTTGGCCCAGTGGGTGCGTTCGAACTGGTGCTGGATGTAGAACAGCCAGACCCCGATGGTCGCCCCGATGATCGAGGTCGGCAGGAAGATCAGCAAGAGCGGCATCAGCCCGCCCAGCCACAGGATCAGCCCCAGCGCGATGGCCAGCATCGCGTTGGTGCCCATGGCCGAGGTCCAGTAGCGCCAGCCCTGCCGCATCAGGCCAAAGGGCAGGCGGTTTTGCAGGATGAACAGATAGCTCGGCCCCAGCAGGAACAGCACCAGCGGGTTGCGATAGAGCCGGTACAGCAGCCGCCCCGTCCAGCCCCGCGCGCGGTACTCGGCGACCGTCAGCGTCAGGATGTCGCCCATGCCGCGCTGGTCCAGATTGCCGTGGCTGGCGTGGTGGATCGAATGCACGCGGCGCCAGACGTCATAGGGCGTCAGCGTCAGCACCCCCAGCGCGCGCCCCACCCAGTCCCCCGCCGCGCGGCTGCGGAAAAAGCTGGAATGGCCGCAGTCGTGCTGGATGGCAAAGATGCGCACCAGAAAGCCGCCGTTCAGGATGGCAAGGCCAAGGGCCAGCCAGTAGCTGACCGAAAGGCTGAGCCAGGCCAGCGCCCAGAGCGCGGCAAATGGCACCAGCGTGGCCGCCAGTTCCAGCACTGACCGGCGGGTTGACGGCTCGCGGTACTTGGCCAGGATCTGAACCCACTCGCGCGCGTCGCGGGCGCCCGGGGCCGCGGATGCGGGCTTTGATGGCTGTGGCATGTCTGTCCCGCGCCTCTGTTGGCAGCCCGATCCGCGGGCCATCAGGCATTCTTGGACGCCCTTGATCAACGGACATTCCACGCCCCCGCCGGATTGTCCAGCTTCACGTCGCGGCAGCGCCGGACCGCAGGCGGATTCAGGTCGGCGTCAGCCCTGCCTCGGCGGCGATCGCGCGCGCCGACTTGCGCGCCCGCTCGGTCGCGGATTTGAGCTGGCCGCAGGCCGCCATGATGTCCTCGCCGCGCGGGGTGCGGATCGGGCTGGAATAGCCGGCCTTGTAGATGATGTCGGCAAAGGCGTGGATGCGGTTGCCGGACGAGCGCTTGTAGGGCGCGCCGGGCCATTCGTTGAACGGGATCAGGTTCACCTTGGCCGGGATCCCCTCCAGGAGCTTGACCAGCCGGTGGGCGTCTTCCCTGGTGTCGTTCACGCCGTCCAGCATGACATATTCAAAGGTGATGCGTTCAGAGTTCGACAGGTTCGGATAGGCGCGCAGCGCCTCCAGCAGGGTGGCGATGTTCCAGCGCTTGTTGATCGGCACCAGCCTGTCGCGCACCTCATCCGTGGTGGCGTGAAAGCTGACGGCCAGCAGGCAGCCGATCTCGGTCGCGGCGCGGGCGATCTCGGGCACCACGCCCGAGGTGGACAGGGTGATGCGCCGCCGGCCCAGCGCGATGCCCTCGCCGTCCATCACAATGTTCATCGCATCGCGCACGTTGTCAAAGTTGTACAGCGGCTCGCCCATGCCCATCAGCACGATGTTGGACAGAAGGCGCGTCTCGTTCTTGGGCGCGCCGGGCTCTTGCCATTCGCCAAGATCGTCGCGCGCCAGCATGACCTGGCCGACGATCTCGGCGGCGGTCAGGTTGCGCACCAGCTTTTGCGTGCCGGTGTGGCAGAAGGAACAGGTCAGCGTGCAGCCGACCTGCGAGGAAATGCACAAGGTGCCGCGCCCCTCTTCGGGGATATAGACCACCTCCACCTCGTGCCCGCCGGCGATGCGCACCAGATACTTGCGCGTGCCGTCGGCCGAGACCTGGCGCGTGACGACCTGCGGCACCTCGATCACGAAATGCTCGGCCAGGAGCGCGCGATAGTCCTTGGCGAGGTTGGACATCTGGGCAAAGTCGCGCACGCCCCAGTTGTAGACCCAGAGCCAGATCTGCCCCAGCCGCATCTTGGCCTGCTTTTCCGGCGTGCCGGCGGCGATCAGCGCGGCGCGAAGCTGCGCGCGTGTCAGGCCGACGATATTGGTCTTGCCCCCCTCGGGCAGCTTGCGCGGCAGGGTCAGCACGTCTTGCGTGATCGGGGCGAAGGGTTCGGTCATGACTTGGGCCTATGGGGCAGGGCAGCCCGCCCTATACAGGATTCGCAGGCGGAACGGAACCGCATGGCGCGCGGCGGCGGGCCGCCCGCGCCGACGGGCTACTGGCAGCGCGAGGCGGCCTCGTCCACGGCGGCGGTAAAGCCGCGCAGGCTGAAGGTGTCCTGCGTCTGGGTGCCCTTGCCCGACCGCCCGGTCAGGGTCGCCGCCGCACCCTTTTTCATGGCGGCCAGGATGGCGGCATCATCCGCAGGCGAGCCTGGCCAGGCCCACTCCCCCTCGGTAAACAGCTCGAACTTGGTGCCGTCGATGTTCATTTCCACGGTGGAATCGTCGGCAAAGGGATAGCCGCCCCAAAAGGCGACCTCGCCGGGCTGGCCGGGGCGATAGGTCACGAAGAGCAGGATATCGCCGCGCCGGACCGTGACCGGCTGACCATCGCGCGTGTTCACCGTCTCGCGCGGGGTGGTGACGCCCCAGCATTCCTTGGGGTTTTCCTCGACAAAGACGCTCCAGTCCGTGGTCGTCGTCACAAGGTTGGTCGATTCCTGCGCCAGTGCCTGAGGCGCCACGCCCGCAAGCATCGCCATCACCGCCGCGCGAATGATCAAAGCCTTCATCCTGTCCTGCCTCCAGTCCCTGTGCCCGTCCGGGTCTGCCCCGGCGCTGTCCGCCGGTGCGATTTCGTCTGGCATAGGGCAGTTTCGCCCGATATCCCATGCTTAACCGAAAAGCCGGGGCGCGCGAAAGACCGCCCGGCGGGAAATCGCGCATATCGGCGGGGGAAAGCATGGTCAAGGCTGCGGAAATGGTCGAACTCTGGCGCGGCGGTCTGTTGGAAAGCACGCATCGCGGCCATGCCGTGATCTGCGACACCTCGGGTCAGATCGTGCAGGCCTGGGGCGATCCGGGTCGCGTCACGTTCCCGCGCTCGTCGTCCAAGATGCTGCAGGCGCTGCCGCTGGTCGAAAGCGGCGCCGCCGATGCCTTTGGCCTGTCCACGCGCCAGTTGGCGCTGTCCTGCGCCAGCCACAACGGATCGCGCCTGCATGTCGATCTGGCCGGCCGCTGGCTGAGCGGTCTGGGCCTGTCCGAGGCCGACCTGCGCTGCGGCGTGCATGAACCATTCGACCGGGACGAGCGTGACCGGCTGATCCTGGGCCACGAGGCGCCCTGCCAGTTGCACAACAACTGCTCGGGCAAGCATTCGGGGTTCCTGACGCTGAACAGGCACCTCGGCGGCGGCTCGGAATATGTCGAGATCGACCATCCGGTGCAAAGGGCCGTCCGCGCCGCCATCGAAGAGGTCGGCGACGAGGCGGTGGCCGGCTGGGGCATCGACGGCTGCTCGGCCCCGAATTTCGCCACGAGCCTGGTGGCGCTTGCCCGCTCGATGGCCCGCTTTGCGGCCGCGACGGACACAGGGGACAGCCGCCAGCGCGCCATGCATCGGCTGGCCAGCGCCATGGCCGCCCATCCCGAACTGGTGGCCGGCGAGGGCGAGCCCTGCACCATCCTGATGCGGGCCATGGATGGGCGCGTGGCGCTCAAGGGCGGGGCTGAGGGGGTCTTTGTGGCCATCCTTCCGGCGCAAAAGCTGGGCATCGCGCTGAAGATCGAGGATGGCAGTCCGCGCGCCAAGTCGGCGGCGATTGCCGCGCTCCTGATCCGGGTCGGGGCGCTGAAGGCCGGGCACCCGCTTGTGCAGACGTTTTTGCCGGCGCCGCAGCGCAATTACCGAGGTCTGGTCACGGGCGAGGTTCGGCTTGCCGAGGGCTTTGCAGCGCGGGTGTGATCAGGGCTTGAAATGTGGCCCCCTCGCGATAGGCTGGGGCCATGACGGTCCTGACGCCGACGCCCTTTCCGCAAAAGCCGGGCCTGCCCGAAAGGGTCAGCTTCGACCGGCGCGAGCTGGGGGCGATCCTGTCGGTCTATGGCCGCATGGTGGCGGCCGGCGAGTGGCGCGACTATGCCATCGCGGCGATGCCCGAGGTCGCGGTCTTTTCGATCTTTCGCCGCACGGCGGAGACGCCGCTCTTCCGGATCGAGAAGCGCCCCCGCCTGCGCGCCCGCCAAGGCATGTACGCGGTGGTGGGCGAGGCTGGCCAGGTCCTGCGGCGTGGCCCGGACCTGGAGACGGCGCTGCGGGTGCTGGAGCGCAAGCTGATCCGCACGGTGAGCGAATAGGGCAGGCGCCGCGCATGACCCCGGCGATGGCCTCGGCCAGTTCGGGCGGAGAAGGAAAACGCACTGCGTTTTCCCGCCCGTGTGGGAACGCCTCCGGTAAACCGGTTCCGCATAGACGACAGAGGCCAGCGCCCGACCCGGAGGGCGTGGAGCGCCCTCCCTGGGGGGGGCGGGCGCTGGCCGAGGGCCTTTGGGGCCCTCGGCCGGGGATGGGGCATCCGTCTCGCATGACCTCGGCGATAGCCTCAGCCAGTTCGGGCCGGGCGGAAAAGGAAACGCACTGCGTTTTCCCGCCCGTGTGGGAACCTGTCCAGTAAACCGGTTCCGCATAGACAACAGAGGCCAGCGCCTGACCTGGCTGGCGCGAAGCGCCTGCCGGGGGAAGGGCAGGCGCTGGCCGAGGGCCTTTGGGGCCCTCGGCGGGACTGCGGCAACCGTCCGGCATGACCCCGGCGATGGCCTTTGCCAATCCGGGCGGCGAACAAAACGCGCCGCGCTTCCCCACCCCCTTTCCCCTGAACCGCTTCCGAACGCCCAACCCTCGCGCCTCCTGCGTTGCCCACGGCGGCTGGGCGGTCTAGAAGCGTGGGCAGGACCGAAAAGGACGTCAAGATGATCGCCAGGAAACCCGTCGTGCTGTGCATCCTCGATGGCTGGGGGATCGGGGCCCATCCGCAGTACTCTGCCCCGGCGCAGGCGGAGGTGCCGCATTTCAACCGGCTCTGGGACACATGCCCGCATGCCACGCTGACCACCTTTGGCCCTGATGTCGGCCTGCCGACCGGCCAGATGGGCAATTCCGAGGTCGGCCACACCAACATCGGCGCGGGGCGCGTGGTGGCGATGGACCTTGGCGCGATCGATCTGGCCATCGAGGACGGCAGCTTTGCCCGCAACCCCGCGCTGCTGGACTTTGTCGCCAGACTGCGCGCCTCGGGCGGGGTGGCGCATCTGATGGGCGTGGTGTCGGACGGCGGGGTGCATGGGCACCTCAACCACCTTCTGGCCGCAACCCGGGCGATCACCGGCGCCGGCGTACGGGTGGCGCTGCACGCCATCACCGACGGGCGCGACGTGGCGCCCTCTTCGGCCGCCGGGTTCGTCGCGCAACTGGCCCGCGCGCTGCCCGAGGGCGCCCGGATCGCCACGGTCTGCGGGCGCTACTGGGCGATGGACCGCGACAACCGCTGGGACCGCGTCCAGCGCGCCCATGCGGCGGTTGTCAGCGCCCGGGGCGAGGCCGCGCCGGATGCCGACACCGCCGTCGCGCAGAGCTATGCCAAGGGCGAGACGGACGAATTTCTTGCCCCCACCGTCATCGGCGCCTACGAGGGCGCGCGCGATGGCGACGGCTTTTTCTGCCTGAACTTCCGCTCTGACCGCGCGCGCGAGATTCTGGCGGCACTGGGCCAGCCGGGCTTTTCCGCCTTTGAAACCGGCCGGCGGCCGGTCTGGGCCGCGATGCTGGGAATGGTGGAATACTCCGCCGACCACAACGCCTATGTCGCCACCGCCTTTCCCAAGCGCGAGATCGTCAACGGTCTGGGCGAATGGGTCGCCGCCCGGGGCAAGACCCAGCTTCGCCTGGCCGAGACGGAAAAATACCCCCATGTCACCTTTTTCCTGAACGGCGGCCGCGAGGTGCCCTTTGCCGGCGAGGACCGCATCATGGCCCCCTCGCCCAAGGTCGCGACCTATGATCTGCAACCGGAAATGAGCGCGGCCGAGGTCACGGGTCACCTCGTGGCCGGCATCGAAAAGGGGTATGACCTGATCGTGGTGAACTACGCCAATCCCGACATGGTCGGCCATACCGGCAGCCTGCCGGCCGCGATCCGCGCCTGCGAGGCGGTGGACGCGGGGCTTGGCCTGGCGCTGGCGGCGCTGGAACGGGCGGGCGGCGCGATGATCGTCACCGCCGACCACGGCAATTGCGAGTTGATGGTCGATCCGGTGACGCTGCAACCCCACACCGCCCACACGGTCAACCCCGTGCCGGTGATCCTTGTGGGCGGGCCGCCGGGCGCGCGGCTGCGCGATGGCGGGCGGCTGGCCGACCTGGCCCCGACGGTGCTGGCGCTGATGGGGCTGCCGGCCCCGCCCGAGATGACCGGCCATAGCCTGATCGCATGATCCGCGCGGCGCTCCTGGGCCTTTGCATCGTCGGGGGCCTGACCGGCGCCTCGGCGCCCGCCTGCGCCGGGGTCGCGGACGAGGCGATGGCGGCCGCTGGCGCCTTGCAGGCCGCCGTGACCGCGCTTGAGACCGCCGAAGAGGCGCAGGACCGCATCGGCGCGCTGAGCGAGACCATCCGCGCCTATGAGCGGGGCCTGTCCGCGATGCGGGCCGCCCTGCGGCAGGTCGAGGCGCGCGAGGCCGAACTGACCCGGCGGTTCGAGCTGCGGCGCGAGCGGCTGATGCAGCTTCTGGGCACGCTTTCGGCGCTGGACCCGCAGGTTGGCCCGCTCTTGCTGCTGCACCCGGACGGGGCGCTGGGCACGGTCCGCTCGGGCATGCTGATGGCCGATGTGGCCCCCGACCTGAAGGCCGAGGTCGACCTGGTGGCGGCGGACCTGACCGAGCTTGCCGACCTGCGCGCGTTTCAGCGGCTTGCCGGCCAGACGCTCCAGGCCGGGCTGGAGCGTGCCAGCACGGCGCGGGTGCAGTTGTCCAAGGCGATGTCGGACCGCACCGACCTGCCCCGCCGCTTCACCCAGGACCCGGCGGCGCTGCAAGAGCTGATGGCCAGCGTCGACACGCTGGCCGACCTTGCCGGCGGTCTCAACCTCGATGCCTATCAGGGCGCGGGGTTCGAGGCGGCAAAGGGCGCGCTTGAGCTGCCGGTCCTCGGGCAGGTGATCCTGACCCCGGGCGAGACCGACGCGCGCGGCGTGGCGCGGCCGGGGCTGACGCTGGCCAGCCGGCCGCTGGCGCTGGTCAGCGCCCCCTGGGAAGGAACGATCCGCTACGCCGGGCCGCTCCTGGACTACGGAAACGTGATTATCCTTGAGCCCGGTGACGGCTATCTTCTGATCCTGGCCGGGCTGGACCGGCTTTTCGGCCAGGTCGGAGAGATCGTGACACGCGGGGCACCACTGGGGATGATGGGCGGGGCGGAACAGGCCGGCACGGGCGGGGCCCAGGCCGCGAATGACTCTGGCGCAGGCCGGACGGAAACGCTTTACTTGGAACTCAGACAGGGTGCCCAGCCGGTGGACCCGCGCGACTGGTTCGCGCTGACAGGAGACAACTGATCGATGAAGAGATTTGCCATTGCCGCTCTGGGCGGCACGCTCGCCGGTGTTCTTCTGACAACGCAGGTCGCCGGCCCGATGCTGGCCGAAGAGCACTCGACCGTCTACGAACAGCTTGACCTGTTCGGCGATGTCTTTGACCGCATCCGCAGCGAATATGTCGAAGAGGCCGACACGCAAGAGCTGATCGAGGCGGCGATCAACGGCATGCTCATGTCGCTTGATCCGCATTCCAGCTACATGTCGGACGAGGATTTCGACGACATGCAGGTGCAGACAAGGGGCGAGTTCGGCGGCCTTGGCATCGAGGTCACCCAGGAAGAGGGCGTCGTCAAGGTCGTGGCGCCGATTGACGGCACCCCCGCGTCAGAGGCGGGCATCCTGTCGGGCGACTACATCACCCATGTGAACGGCGAGTCGGTGATGGGCCTGACCCTTGACGAGGCCGTGACGACCATGCGCGGCCCGGTCGGCAGCGAGATCATCATCACCGTCGTGCGCGAGGGGGTCGAGGCGCCCTTTGACGTCTCGCTGATCCGCGACACGATCAAGCTGACGGCGGTCAAGAGCCGGGTGATCGGAACCACGGTCGTGCTGCGCATCACCACCTTTTCCGAGCAGACCTATCCCGGCCTTCAGGAAGAGCTGGCCAAGGCCACCGAAGAGGCCGGCGGCGCCGACAAGGTCACCGGCTATGTGATCGACCTGCGCAACAACCCCGGCGGGCTCTTGACCCAGAGCATCGCCGTCGCCGACGCCTTTCTCGACAAGGGCGAGATCGTGTCGACCCGGGGTCGCGATTCGCAGAACGACGAGCGCTACAACGCCGAGCCGGGCGATCTGGCCCAGGGCAAGCCGCTGGTGGTGCTGATCAACGGCGGCTCTGCCTCGGCCTCCGAGATCGTCGCGGGCGCGTTGCAGGATCACCGCCGCGCGATCGTGGTGGGCACCAAGAGCTTTGGCAAGGGATCGGTCCAGACGCTGATTCCGATCCGCGACCAGGGCGCGATGCGCCTGACCACGGCGCGGTACTACACGCCCTCGGGCCGGTCGATCCAGTCGCTGGGGGTGATGCCGGACATCGTGGTGGCGCAGCCGGTGACCCCGCCACCGACCGCCGAGGAAGCGGCCGCGGCCGAGGCCGAGGCAAAGGGCCGGTCCGAGGCCGATCTGCGCGGCGCGATCAGCAACGATTCGATGACCGAGGAAGAGCGGGCGCAGATGGAGGAAGAGCGCGCGCGGATCGAAGAGGCCGCCAAGCTGCGCGACGAGGATTATCAGCTTGCCTATGCCGTCGACATCCTGCGCGGTCTGGCCGCCGTGGCGATAAACCCCTGATGGAGCCCGCGCGCGCGCTTCCCTACCGCCCTTGCGTGGGCGTGGTGCTGATCAACGGGGCCGGCCGCATCTTTGCCGGCCAGCGCCGGGACAGCACCTCGCCCGCCTGGCAGATGCCGCAGGGCGGCATCGACGAGGGCGAAAAGCCCGGCGCGGCCGCCCTGCGCGAGCTGTGGGAGGAAACCGGCGTCACGCGCGATCTGGTCAAGCCCTTGGGCAAGACCCATGGCTGGGTGACCTACGATCTGCCGCCCGAGCTTTTGGGCAAGGTCTGGGGCGGCAAGTATGGCGGCCAGCGGCAGAAGTGGTTTCTCTACCGCTACCTTGGCCGGGACGATCAGATCGACATCGAGACCGAGCACCCCGAATTCTCGCGCTGGGCCTGGGTCGGGGCCGATGAGCTGGTCGCCTCGATCGTGCCCTTCAAGCGGGCGGTCTATGAAGAGGTCGTCCGCAGCTTTCGCGCCTATCTGGCGCCCTGACGCGGCCGCCGGGGTCAGCAACTGGTCCGGGTGAAGGCCCCGGGTCAGGCCCGGGCGGAAAAGGAAAGGCACTGCCTTTCCCCGCCCGTGTGGGAACGGCGCGGCACAACCGGTTCCGCCCTCACACCAGAGGCCAGCGCCTGACCCGGAGGGTGCGGAGCGCCCTCCCTGGGGGGGTCGGGCGCTGGCCGAGGGCCTTTGGGGCCCTCGGCCGAGGGGTCGGACGGTCCTTCGCATGACCTCGGCGATGGCCTCGGCCACAGTCGGGCGAAAAGGAAAACGCACCGCGTTTTCCCGCCCGTGTGGGAACGTGCCCGGGTGACCGGTTCCGCATAGACCCCAGAGGCCAGCGCCTGACCAGGCTGGCGCGGAGCGCCTGCCATGGGCAGGGCAGGCGCTGGCCGAGGGCCTTTGGGGCCCCTCGGCCGTGGATGCGGCGGGCGTCTCCTGTGACCTCGGCGATAGCCTCGGCCACTTCTGGCCGGGCGTAAAAGGAAACGCACCGCGTTTCCCCGCCCGTGTGGGAACGGCGAAGGTAGACCGGTTCCAAATGAGACCGCTGAGGACAGCGCCCGACCCGGAGGGTGCGGAGCGCCCTCCCTGCGGGTGTCGGGCGCTGGCCGAGGGCCTTTGGGGCCCTCGGCGGGGATGGGGCACACGTCCCGCATGACCTCGGCGAGTGCCTCGGCCAAGGTCGGGCGGAAATGGAAAGGCATTGCCTTTCCACGCCCGTGTGGGAACGCTTCCGGTAAACCGGTTCCGCATAGCTGACAGAGGCCAGCGCCTGACCTGGCTGGCGCGAAGCGCCTGCCGGGGGGTGATGAGGGATCAGAAAAGGTCCAGTGGACCTTTTCCCCGAAGAACGCCCGCCCCGTGGGCGGGCCGGGTGGGCAGGC
>JBQTIT010000017.1:0-5062 GCA_052387855.1 Paracoccaceae bacterium | reverse complement strand
ATTGCCGAGGCCATGTTGAAACCTGTCAACATCCCCGGCCGAGGGCCCCAAAGGCCCTCGGCCGGGGCCCCACCCCCCCCGGGTGGGCGCGTCACACCCGCAGGGTGGGGCGCCGGCCGCAGTCAGGGAGGCGGAACCGGTCTACCGGACGGGTTCCCACACGGGCGGGGAAACGCGGTGCGTTTCCTTCTCCGCCCGGCCAAACGTGGCCGAGGCCATCGCCGAGGTCATGCGAAGGCCCGTCAACATCCCCAGCCGAAGGCCCCAAAGGCCCGTCGCCAGCGCCTGCCCACCCGGCCCGCCCACGGGGCGGGCGCTGGCCTCTGTCGGTGTCGCGGAACCGGTCACCCGGACACGCTCCCACACCGGCGGGGAAACGCGGTGCGTTTCGACGTCCTCCCGTTCTGGCCGATGTCATGCGGGATCGCTCAGCCCGCCAGCGCGAAACCCACTGCCCGCGCCGGCCTAAACCGCCCCCGTCATCATCCGCGCGATATAGCGCGCGAATTCGAAATTCGGCCGCTCCAGATGGCTCAGCGGTCCGGGCTCCGACAAACGCGCCGACAGACCCCGGTACACCCGCTCGGTGCAGCCCTTGTCCTCGACGTTCACCGCGTCCAGGAGCGCCTTGACGGCCGCCAGGTTTCCCTGCGCCGCCGGGTCGGCCATCCACTCGGCCGACATGCCGCCGCCGAACAGCACCTTGACATGGCCCGGCCCGTCGGGGGTCAGCGACAGATACCAGAAATAGCCGGGCGTCAGGGTGATCAGCAGCGCCGGATAGATCGCCAGCAGCCAGGTCGTCCGCCGCTGATCGCCGCTCAGCACGGTGTTCGAGGGATGCGCCAGCGCCAGCGGCACGGTGTCGTTCTTAAGGATCCAGTGATAGTTGAAAGCGTCAAACCCCTCGGGGCAGACCATTTCCTCCAGCTTTGACGCCCCGCCGATGGTGCCGGCATGGCAGGCCGGCAGATGGTAGCTCTCCATGAAATTCTCGGCCAGCACCTTCCAGTTCGTGGCCCAGCGGAATTCCTCGCGAAAGGTCTCGGCATAGCCGCTCATGTCCAGGGGCGCGATCAGGCCCGTCACCTCGGCCAGCGCCTGTTCGGGCTCCGGCGCGGCAGGATCCAGCGTGACCAGAATCCAGCCCTGCCAGTCAACGACCCGGACGGACGGCAGCGCGATGTCCGCCTTGCAGAAGGCCTCGCTCTGCTCCATCCCCGGCGCGCCGCGCAGGGTGCCGTCCAGGTTGTAGGTCCAGGCGTGATAGGGGCAGACGATCGAGCGGACAGTGCCGCGCCCGGTCAGCAAGGTGCTCATCCGGTGGCGGCAGACGTTCGACATCCCCCGCAGGGCGCCCTCCCGGTCGCGCAGGATGATCACCGGCTCGCCGGTGATTTCCATCGTCAGGTAATCGCCGGGCGCCTTCAGCGCATCGGCCCGCCCGGCGCAGGCCCAGGCGCGGGCAAAGATGCGGGCCTGTTCGGCCCTGGCGAAATCGTCCGAGGTATAGACCGCCTTGGGCATGGCGCGGGCGCTCTCGAACGGGCCTGCGACATTGGCGCGAAGCTCTGCCAGACCCGAGACATCCTGCATGATCATCCCTTCCCGTTTTCCGCCCGCCCACCTTACCAGCTTGCGCGCGGCGCTCAAAGCGGTTTCGCGCCCGCCCGGGGTCAGGTCGGATAGGGCCAGTTGGCCTGCGAAAACGCCCCGCCATCGACCCACAGTGTCTGCCCGGTCACAAAGGCCGCCGCCTCCGAACACAGGAACAGGAGCGGTCCCACCAGATCGGCCGGCGTGCCGACCCGGCGCAGCGGCGTCACCGGGCCCCAGATGCCGGCATAGTCGGGCGCCTCGCGCGCGGTGCGTTCGGTGGCAATCGCCCCGGGCGCCAGACAGTTGACGCGGATGCCAAAGGGGCCAAGCTCGACCGCCGCGACCTTGGTGAATTGCTCGATCCCGCCCTTCGAGGCGGTATAATCCACCAGCCGGGGAAAGGCATGCCTGTTGCAGCCCGATCCCAGCGTCACGATGGCCCCGCCCTGCCCGGCGGCCTTCATCGCGCGCCCGGCGGCGCGGGTGTTGAGGAAGGTGCCGCGCAGGTTGGTGCGCATCACCCGGTCCCAGTCGTCGACCGCCAGCTCCAGCAGCGGCGACCAGGTCTGCACGCCGGCATTGTTGACCAGCACGCGCGGCGCGCCGCCAAAGGCGGCAGCCCGGGCGTGAAACGCCTCGACCTGGCCCTCGTCCCCGGCATCGCATTCCGCCGCCATCGCCCGGCGGCCCAGCGCCTCGATGCGGGCCACCAGATCCTGCGCCGCCGCCTCGGCGCCCAGGTGGGTAAAGGCGATGTCATGGCCGGCCCCGGCCAGCCCCAGAACGAAATCGCGCCCCAGCGCCGAATCCCCGGCCGTGACAATCGCAAGCCCCGCGCCCATCGCTTTCTCCCGCTCCCCGCCCGGAACCTAGCCGCCCCAGGTCCGCTCCAGCAGCTTGAACCAGTTCTCATGCGCCAGCTTCTTCATCAGCGCCGGGCCGTAGCCATGCGCCTGCATCGCCTCGGTCAGCACCGGCAGGCCGGCCACGTCCCTGATTTCGCGCGGCACCGTCGCCCCGTCGAAATCCGACCCCAGCCCGACGTGATCCTCGCCCAGCGCGCCGATCAGATGGTCCAGATGGCGCAGCATCGGCTCAAGCGTCATCTCGTCGCTCTCACGGCCATCCTCGCGCAGAAAGCAGGTGGCAAAGTTCAGCCCCACCATGCCGCCGCTGTCGCGGATCGCGTGCAACTGCCGGTCGGTCAGGTTGCGGCTGGAGGGGCAGATCGCATGGGCGTTGGAATGGGTGGCCACCAGCGGCGCCTTGGAAAGCCCCGCCACATCCCAGAACCCGGCCTCGTTGAGGTGGCTGAGGTCGATCATGATCCCCAGCGCGTTGCACTCGCGCACCAGATCGCGCCCCGCCGGCGTCAGCCCCAGGCCGGTGTCGGGACCGGATGGAAAGGCAAAGGGCACGCCGTGGCCAAAGACCGTGGGCCGGCTCCACACCGGACCAAGCGAGCGCAGGCCCATGGCGTGAAAGACATGCAGCGCGTCCAGGTCCTCGGCAATCGGCTCGGCCCCCTCGAAATGCAGCACGGCCGAGATCACCCCATCCGCCAGCGCCTGGCGCAATTCGGCGGCGCTGCGGCAGATGCGCAGCGCCCCGGCCGAGACGCGCTCCATCCACATCAGATGCCCGATCACCGCCATCGCCTTGGGCAGCGCCTCGGCCGCGCCGATCATCGGCGGCAGCGGCATGTCATAGGGCGGATTGTTCATCGCGCTCAGCACATCGGCCGCGTCAAACTCGGTTGGCGAGGGGATGTAGACCGCAAAGAAGCCGCCCGCGAACCCGCCCCGCTGCATGCGCGGCAGGTCCATCTGCCAGGCGCCCTCGCCCCGCAGCCACAGCGCCTCGCGCTGGTCGGCCTTGGCAGCGATGCGGTAGAGAATGTCGTTGTGGCCGTCAAATACCGGGATCATCGGCGCCTCTTTGCCCAGGGCCCCTTGTCTGGCGGGGCAAGACGTTGTCAGGGTGCAGTCTTTCCCTTTTCGCCGCGCCGGCGCAAGGGCCGCAGGCGAGGGGGGCCGCGATGACACCACAACCGATCTTTGACGGGCACAACGATCTGTTGTCCTGCCTGCTGCGCGAAGGCGACCCCACCGGGCACAGCTTTCGCACCGGCCGGCCCGCCGGACATATCGACCTGGCCCGCGCCCGTGCCGGCGGGCTGGCGGGCGGCTTCTTTGCCATCTGGGCGCCCAATGATCCGGCAAAAGCGCCCGATCCCATCGCCGCCGCCCGCCACTTCCCGCCGATCGCTGCCGCCGGCGCCCGCGCCGCCACCTTTGCCCAGGCCGAAATCTTTGCCGCGCTCTGCGCCGCCCGCCCCGAGGCGATCCGCCCCTGCACCAGCGCCGCCGAGATCCGCCGCGCCCGCGCCGATGGCGTCATCGCCGCCGTCCTGCATCTTGAGGGCGCCGAGGCCATCGGCCCGGACCTGCAAGAGCTGCACCAGCTCCACGCCCTCGGCCTGCGCTCGCTCGGCCCGGTCTGGAGCCGGCCCAACATTTTCGGCGCCGGCGTGCCCTTTGTCTTTCCCGCCAGCCCCGACACCGGTCCCGGCCTGACCGAGGCCGGCAAGCGCCTGGTGGCAGAGTGCGAGGCGCTGAGGATCATGGTCGACCTGGCGCACCTGAACGAGGCCGGTTTTTGGGACGTGGCGGCGCTCGCGCAGCGCCCGCTGGTCTCGACCCATTCGGCCGCCCATGCCCTCTGCCCGGCCAGCCGCAACCTGACGGACCGCCAGCTTGCCGCCATGGCCGAAACCGGCGGCCTGGTCGGGCTCAACTTCGGCGTGGCGTTCCTGCGCCCTGACGGCGCCCGCACCCCCGGCACCGCGCCCGAAGTGATGATCCGCCACCTCGACCATCTCATCGCGACCCTGGGCGAGGGCGGCGTCGCGCTCGGCTCGGACCTTGACGGCACCACCATGCCCGCCTTCCTGCGCGACGCCGCCGGCCTGCCGCTGCTCATCGGCGCGATGGAGCGGGCGGGTTACGGCGCGGCCCTGATCCGCCGCCTCGCCTGGGACAACTGGCAAGACATGCTGGCGCGGCAGATCGGCTAGGGGCAGGTTTTCACGGAGATTTCAGGGTTGAGCGCCGCGTTCGGGCGCAGCGAAAGCCCACCTCCGGGCTCCCCGCCCCGGACCCGATCCGGGGCCCCAGGTCAGGCCCGTGGCGGGACAGTGGGCGAAAAGGCGCCGCCAGCCCGCCCAGCCCTAGCGCGGCGCCCGGACCACGACCGGAGCCCCTCGGCCAGCGCCAGACCACCCCCCGACGCCCCGCCCCGGCCCCGATCCGGGGCCCCGGGTCCGGCCCGGGGCGGGACAATGGGCGAAAAGGCGCCGTCAGCCCTCCCAGCCGTCGCGCGGCGCCCGGACCACAGCCGGGGCCCCTCCGCAGCGAAAGCCCCCCCCTCCGGACCCCGCCCCGGACCCGATCCGGGGCCCCGG
>JBQTIT010000016.1:0-13455 GCA_052387855.1 Paracoccaceae bacterium | reverse complement strand
GGTCAGCGCCCGCCAGGGGCGGGTCGGGCGCTGGTCGAGGGCCTTTGGGGCCCTCGACCGAGGGGACGGACAAGCCTTTGCACGACCTCGGCCAATTCGGGGGCGGAGAAAGCGCAACGCCTTTCCTCCTGCAGGCGTCGGTACGGCCGCGGTACGGGGGCGGGACTGGGTTTCTGGCCCGGCGGGAGGGTCATTTCCCTTTCGCGTCACGTCGCGCTACAGAAAACACCGCTCCGGCGCCGGCATGCCCCCGGCCGCCGCGCGGGCCAGTTCGGCCGGCAGGAGGCGCGGAAAGATCAGCGGCTCGGCGGCTTGACCGGTCAGGCCCAGCCGGTCCAGCGCAAGGTCGATGTTGGCCTCGGTGGCGCCGTGGCGCTGGCGTTCGGTCCTGTGGCGGTGAATCTCGTCCGCGCTGTCAAGGCCCAGCGCCCGCGCGACCCCGGCCATCGCGCCCGCCCGCTCGATATTGGCGATGATCAGCCGCTCGGTGCCGGCGAAATGGGCCAGCACCTCGGCCATGTGCCGGTTGCGCCGCAGGATGCGGTTGACAAAGAACTGCACCGAAAGCGGCGCCGTGCCCCCGCCGGACCGCCGGCGCTGCAAGTGGCTGGCGTGGCTTGACAAATAGCCGCGCAACCCGCGCGTGTTCAGCACAAAGACCGCGTTCGGAAAGTCCCGGGCGTAGGTGCGAAAGGGCCGGTAGTCGCCGCGATCCGAAAACGCCTCGTACCGCGCGACGCGCCAGTTCCCGGGCGAGTGCTGGCTGGCAAGCCCGTTGCCCTCGAACAGCGCGTGCAGCGAAGAGGTTCCGGTCTTGGCCGGGCCAAGGCAAAAGATCTTGCGCGCCGCGCGGTCACCCTTGGGGGAAAGCTGATAGTGCAGCCACATCCGCGCCCCGACCAGCGCGCGTTCAAGCGCGTCCAGATCGGTGGTTTCACCGAGATGTTCCGCGTTTTGCGCCATGACGCCCCTCATCCGCCCCCGGGCCGCGCCGGCCCGTCGCCCGCCCGCTTGAACCGCGCCGCGCCCAGATTGACAAGCACCACGGCCAGAAAGATCCGCGCGACGTGGTGCAGGCTGACAAAAATGACGCTGGCCTGCAAGGACAGGGCGATCAGACTCATCTCGGCCAGCCCCCCCGGCGCGAAGGCCAGAAAGATCGCCGAGATCGGCTGCGGCGCGACCAGGCGCAGCGCGGCGGCAAAGACAAAGGCCAGCGCCAGCGCGGCGGCCCCGTTGGCCACCGCCAGAACAGCCCCTCGCCGCAAGAGCCCGCGCTCGATGCCGACGAAACGGGCGCCCAGACCGGTGCCCAGAATGACCTGGGTGGCGCTGATCACCGCCTCGGGCGGGATGCCCCGCATCAGCCCGCCCGCATGCAGCGCCGCCGAAACCAGGATTGGCCCGGTCATGATCGCGCCCGGCAGGCGCAGCGCCCGGCCCAGCGGCGCGCCCAGCACCACCGCCGCAAGCATCAGCGCGATGTCGGCGCGGCCCAGCGCCACCTCGGCGCCCGCCATCCGCATTCCCGCCGCCGAGCCGACCGGCGTGCCGGTCAGCGCCCAGAAGATCAGCGGCACCGTCAGGATCGTCAGGATCAGGCGCAGGAACTGCAGCGCCGTCAGCAGGGCGACATTGGCGCCCGCATCCTCGCCCAGATGCAGCGTCTCGATGACCCCGCCCGGGGCGGCGCCGAAAAAGGCGTCAGGTCGGGGCAGACCGCCGGCCCGGTAGATGCCATAGCCGACCGCGTGGGCCAGCGGGATGAACAGGCACAAGGCCAGCAAAGTCGGCCACCATTGCGGCACGGCGCGCAGCGTCTCGGCGGAAAAGGCGCCGCCGATGGCGACGCCGATCACCGGCACAAAGGCGTGGCGAAACCGCGAGGGCAGGGTGATGGCCCGGCCAAGGGGCCTGACCCCAAGCGTGGCCAGCGTGCCGGTCACCATCAGCGAGCCCACAAGATAGCCCAGCGGCACATGCGCCAGATGCGCCGCCGTCCCGCCGGCCGCGCCGATGGCCAGCGTCACGCCCAGCGCGCGCAGGTCGGTCCGGCGTATCGCCGCCAGCATCCCCTTGGCACCCGCCATCGCGCCCTACCAGTGCGGCGGCTTGACATTGGCCGCCGGCGCCTCGGCCATGCCGGCCTCGCGCTCGGCCTCGCGCTCCATCAAGAGATGGACGCGGCGGGTCAGGGTGTCGATCTCGCGCCCCTGGCGGACGACCACGTCCGACAGGTCCTCAAGGCTGCCGATCAGATGCGCCAGGCGCTCTTCAAGACTGTCGATGCGGTCCATCCGGCGATCCCCTGCTTGCCGAGCCATTCCCCAAGCGGTAGAGGAAAGCCCGAGCGATGCAAAGGGTTCCTCCGATGTCGACCGACAAGATCCGCCGCCCGCGCGCCGAGGCGCCCAAGGGCTTTCGCGACAGCTTTGGCGCCGAGGTCAGCGAGCGGGCTGCCATGCTGGCCGCCATCGGCGAGGTCTATCATCGCTACGGCTTTGATCCCTTGGAAACCAGCGCCGTGGAAACGGTCGAGGCGCTGGGCAAGTTCCTGCCCGATGTCGACCGCCCGAACGAGGGCGTTTTCGCCTGGCAGGATGAAGATCAGGACTGGCTGGCGCTGCGCTATGACCTGACCGCGCCGCTGGCCCGGGTGGCGGCGCAGTATCGGGGCGATCTGCCGTCGCCCTATCGCCGCTATGCCATGGGCCCGGTCTGGCGCAATGAAAAGCCGGGGCCCGGGCGCTTCCGCCAGTTTTATCAGTGCGATGCCGACACGGTGGGCGCGCCCTCGGTCGCGGCGGACGCG
This sequence comes from Paracoccaceae bacterium, assembly GCA_052387855.1. Classification (GTDB taxonomy): domain Bacteria; phylum Pseudomonadota; class Alphaproteobacteria; order Rhodobacterales; family Rhodobacteraceae; genus CAIYZT01. The sequence goes on along the minus strand of JBQTIT010000016.1, from coordinate 10,643 downwards.
GAAATCTGCATGATGCTCTGCGATGCGCTGGAGGCGGCGGGGATCGAGCGCGGCGACTATGTGGTCAAGGTCAACAACCGCAAGGTGCTGAACGGCGTGATGGAGGTGGCGGGCCTTGCCGGCGAGGGCCGCGAGGCCGAGCGCGGCATCGTGCTGCGCGCCATCGACAAGATCGACCGTCTGGGCGAGGACGGCGTGCGCGCCCTGCTGGGCGCCGGGCGCAAGGATGAAAGCGGCGATTTCACCAAGGGCGCGGGGCTGAGCGCGGCGCAGGCCGAGGTGGTGATGGGCTTTATCAACGCCCGGCGCGACGACGGACCGGCAACCTGCGCGCGGCTGCGCGAATTGGTCGGCGCCTCGTCCATCGGCGCCGAAGGCGTGGCCGAGCTGGAACAGATCGCCGACCTCTGCGCCTCCCTTGGCTATGGCCCGGGCCGCAGCGTGCTTGACCCCGGCGTGGTGCGCGGCCTGGGCTATTACACCGGCCCGGTCTATGAGGCCGAGCTTACCTTTGAAATCCTTGACGACAAGGGACGCAAACGCCAGTTCGGCTCGGTCGCTGGGGGCGGGCGCTATGACGATCTGGTCAAGCGCTTCACCGGGCAGGCAGTGCCGGCCACAGGTGTCTCCATCGGCGTTGACCGCCTGCTGGCCGCCCTGCGCGCCAAGGGCCGGATCGGGGGCGATACGCCTGGCCCGGTGGTGGTGACCGTGATGGACCGCGATCGGATGGCCGACTACATGGGCCTTGTCGGCACCCTGCGCGCGGCGGGCATCCGGGCAGAAATGTACCTCGGCAACCCGAAGAATTTCGGCAACCAGCTCAAATACGCCGACAAGCGCCGCGCGCCCGTCGCGATCATTCAAGGCGGGGACGAGGCGGCGCGGGGCACGGTCATCCTCAAGGACCTGATCCTGGGCGCGCAGATTGCGCAAAGCGCCACGCTGGAGGAATGGAAGGACCGCCCGGCCCAGGTCGAGGTGCCGGTGGCCGATCTGGTTGCCGAAGTGCGAAAGATGTTGGGGACATGACCGGTACCCCCAGCGCGGAAGGCGCCAAGCGCGCCCGAACCGCCGCCCCGGGGCGGGCGCGCCTTGCGCCGCACCCCCCCTGCGGCCCGGTCGCGCGCCGCGCCTGTCAGCCGATGGTCCGGGCCGATGCCGTCTAAACCCGCGATCAGGGCCGAGGCCGAGCGGCTCTTTGCCGCCTTCCGCGCCGCCGGGGCCGTGCCGGTCGAGGCGGACCTCTTGCTGCCCGCCGGCACGCTGCTGGACCTTTACGGCGAAGACATCCGCGCCCGCGCCTATGTCACGCATGACCCGCTTGAGGGCGAGATGATGCTGCGCCCCGATTTCACCGTGCCGGTGGTGCAGGCCCATATGGCGCATGGGGCCGACCCGGCGCGCTATGCCTATCTGGGCGAGGTGTTCCGTGCCCAGGACCACCCGGGCGCGGCGCGGGCCCGCGAATACCTTCAGGTCGGGTTCGAGGTCTTTGACCGCGCCGCGCCCGAAGAGGCCGATGCCGAGGTCTTTGCGCTCTTTGCCGGCGCGCTGGACGGGCTGGGCCTGCGCGCCGTCACCGGCGATGTCGGAATCCTTCTGGCCGCCGTGCGCGGGCTGAACACCTCGGACCGGCGGCGCGCCGCGCTTTTGCGCCACGTCTGGCGCCCGCGCCGGTTTCGCGCGCTTCTGGACCGCTTTTCGGGCCGCGCCCCGGCCCCGGCGGCCCGCGCCGCGCTCTTGGACCGCCTGCGCGCCGATGAGCCCGAGGCGCTGATCGCGGCGGCGGGCAGCTTTACCGGCCTGCGCAGGCCCGAGGAAATCGCATCCCGCGCCCGCGCCATGGTCGAGGATGCCGACCAGCCGCCGATCCCCGCGCCCGAAGCGGCGCTGCTTTACGATCTCTTGGCGCTTGAGGCGCCGGCCGAGGCGGCGCTGTCGCATCTGCGCGGCATCACCCCGATGCTGGCGGCCATCGAACCGGCGGTTGACCGCTTTGCCCGCCGGCTGGCCGCGCTTGGCGCGCGGGGGGTGGACACAGGCAGCCTGCCTTTCGAGGCCGCCCATGGCCGCAGCTCGATGGAATATTACGACGGCTTCGTCTTCAGCTTTCTGGGCGAGGCGGACCTGCCCCCCGTCGCCAGCGGCGGGCGCTATGACGCGCTGACGGCGCATCTGGGTCAGGGGCGGTCGATCCCCGCCGTGGGCGGAATCATCCGCCCGCATCTGGTCGTGGGTTTGCGGGGGGCGGAGGGATGCTGAAGATCGGGGTTCCCTCCAAGGGCCGGCTGATGGAGCAGTGCTTTGACTGGTTCGGCGCGCGCGGCGTGACCATGCGCCAGAGCGGGGCGGAGCGGGAATACGCCGGCGCGGTCGATGGCCTGCCGGGCGCCAGCCTGGTGCTGCTGTCGGCGGGCGAGATCCCGCGCGAGCTGGCGGCGGGGCGCATTCACCTCGGCGTCACCGGCTCGGATCTGGTGCGCGAGCGTCTGGCGGACTGGCCCGGCCAGGTGGCCGAACTGGCGCGGCTCGGCTTTGGGCGGGCCGATCTGGTCATCGCGGTGCCCTGCGTCTGGATCGACGTCGAGACGCTGGACGATCTGGACGCGGTGGCGGCAGGGTTCCGCGCCGCCCACGGCCACCGGCTGCGCATCGCCACCAAGTATCACCGCCTGGTGCGCGAGTACCTGACCGCAGAGGGCGTGGCCGACTATCAGCTTGTCGACAGCCAAGGCGCCACCGAAGGTACGGTGCGCTCGGGAACCGCCGAGGCGATTGCCGACATCACCTCGTCGGGTGAGACATTGCGGGCCAACCACCTCAAGGCGCTGACCGGCGGGCTGATCCACCAGAGCGAGGCGACCCTGTTCGCGGCCAGGGCGGCGGTATGGGGGGCAGACGAACGCCGTGCCCTGGCGGCGCTGGCCGACCGAATCGGCGTGCCGGTGCCCGTGGTCTAGGGTCAGACCGTCAGCGGAAGCCACCGCCCCGGATATGATCCGGGGCCCCGGGTCAGGCCCGGGGCGGGAGACGGCAACCTCTGACCGGCGAGGGGGCTTCGACTTGGGTAGGGCTGGCCGCAGCGTCCGGCCTTCCTGGACCCCCCCCGGACCCGATCCGGGGCCCCGGGTCAAGCCCGGGGCGGGAGACGGCAACCCTTGGCTGGGGAGGGGGCCACTACTCGGGCAAGCCTGACCACAGCGTCCGGCCATCCTGGAACCCCCCGCCCCGGACCTGATCCGGGGCGATGTCTGCGTGAACGGACCTCAGCCGTGCAAGGGCGGGCCGCCCTACCGCAACCCGATGTCGGCCAGGGCCCTGGCCAGATCGTCAGGCAGGGCGTCGTCCTTGCCCCGCCCCATGGGCAGATCGCGCGGGCTGTCCTCGGGCGCCAGATAGCGCCAACCCTGGAACGGGCGGCGCGGCGCCGGCGCGGTGCGGATGATTTCCGCGTCCAGCACCAGCGCGCAGCGCTGGATCCCGTCGGCGCCCTGCCGCGGCTCCAGCGCCAGGATGCGCTGGCGCGCCAGGATCACACCCTTGATCACCCAGTACAGCGCGCCGCCGTCCAGCACCTCGGCCTCGCGCCGCGGCCACATGCGGGTCACATGCTCGCTCTGCCCCGGCGGCCACAGATGCCGGTGCTGGTCCTGCCATTGCTGCAGATCCTCGACCGAATCCGCGCCGACGCAGAGCTTCAGGATGTTCAGGGCCACGTGTCCGCCTTTCCGTCTTGCCGCGAACATAGCGCCACCGCGTCCGGGGGCAAGGCTTGCCCGAACCGGCGCCCGGGCGTATCTTGGGGGCTTGGGCCGAAGCCCCCACAACTGCTCGCACCCCAAGCCGATGTTTCTCGTCTCCGCACCCTGCCCGAAAGGCCCGACCGTGTCGCATTTCACCACCCCCATCGCCGAGCAGATCTGGGACATGAAGTACCGGCTCAAGACGCAGGAGGGCGCCCCGATCGACGGAACGGTCGAGGACACCTGGCGGCGCATCGCCCGTGCCCTGGCCGAAGTCGAGCAAGAGCCGGCCGAATGGGAGCCAAGGTTCTTCAAGGCGCTGGAAGGGTTCAGGTTCCTGCCGGCGGGCCGCATCACCGCCGGGGCCGGCACGACGCGCAATGTCACGCTCTTCAACTGCTTTGTCATGGGCACGGTGCCCGACAGCATGGGCGGCATCTTTGACGCGCTGAAAGAGGCGGCGCTGACCATGCAGCAGGGCGGCGGCATCGGTTACGACTTTTCCACCATCCGCCCGCGTGGAGCCGAGGTCAAGGGTGTCGCCGCCGATGCCTCGGGTCCCTTGTCGTTCATGGATGTCTGGGATGCGATGTGCCGCACCATCATGTCGGCAGGGTCCCGGCGCGGCGCGATGATGGCCACCATGCGCTGCGATCACCCCGACATCGAGGGCTTCATCGAGGCCAAGAAGGACCCCGCCCGCCTGCGCATGTTCAACCTTTCGGTCCTGGTGACCGATGCCTTCATGGCGGCGGTCAAGGCCGATGGGCCCTGGGAGCTGGTCTTTGACGGCCGCGTCTATCGCACGCTCCAGGCGCGCGATCTGTGGAACAAGATCATGCGCAACACCTATGACTTTGCCGAGCCTGGCGTCATCTTCATCGACCGGATCAATGCGGCCAACAACCTGAACTATTGCGAGACCATCGCCGCGACCAACCCCTGCGGCGAGCAGCCGCTGCCGCCCTATGGCGCCTGCCTGCTGGGCTCGATCAACCTGCCGACGCTGGTCAGCGGCGCCTTTACCGCGCGCGCCGGCCTGGACCTGGCCGCGCTGGACGATCTGGTGCGCACGGCGGTGCGGATGATGGACAACGTGGTCGATGCCTCGCGCTTTCCCCTGCCCCAGCAAGAGGCCGAGGCGCAGGCCAAGCGGCGGATCGGGCTGGGCGTGACCGGGCTTGCCGATGCGCTACTGATGGTCGGGCTGCGCTATGGCAGCGACGAGGCCGCCGCCCAGACCGAAGCCTGGATGCATGCGATGGCCCGCGCCGCCTATCTGGCCTCGGTCGATCTGGCCCGCGAAAAGGGCGCCTTTCCGCTGTTCGACGCCGAGGGCTTTCTGGCCTCGGGCAACATGCAGGCGATGGACCCGGATGTGCGCGAGGCGGTGCGCCGGCACGGCATCCGCAACGCGCTGCTGACCTCGATCGCGCCGACCGGCACGATCAGCCTTTATGCCGGCAACGTCTCATCCGGCATCGAGCCGGTGTTCGCCTATGCCTACAAGCGCAAGGTGCTGCAAAAGGACGGCAGCCGCACGGAAGAGGAAGTTGTCGATTACGCCGTGCGCCTGTGGCGCGAGACCCATGGCGATGCGCCCCTGCCTGAGCCCTTTGTCAACGCCCAGACCCTGCCGCCGCTGGAGCATGTCAAGATGCAGGCGGCGGCGCAGAAATGGATCGACAGCTCGATCTCCAAGACCATCAACTGCCCCGAGGACATTGGTTTCGACGACTTCGCGCAGGTCTACATGGAGGCCTGGGATCAAGGCTGCAAGGGCTGCACCACCTATCGGCCGAATGCGGTGACCGGATCGGTGCTGTCGGTGTCCGAGGGGTCCGACAAGGCGCCGGGCGAGGCCCCGGATCAGGTCCGGGGCGGGGATGCGAACGGGGGCGAGGTGATCTACCTGTCCGAACCGCTCGACCGGCCCGCGGCGCTGGAAGGGTCGACCTACAAGGTCAAATGGCCGGGCAGCGAGCATGCGCTCTACATCACCATCAACGACATCATCATCGCCGGGCACCGCCGGCCGTTCGAGGTGTTCATCAACTCCAAGAACATGGAGCATTTCGCCTGGACCGTGGCGCTGACGCGGATGATCTCGGCCGTTTTCCGGCGCGGGGGGGATATCTCCTTCGTGGTCGAAGAGCTGAAGGCGGTGTTCGACCCGCGCGGCGGCGCCTGGATGGAGGGGCGCTACATTCCCTCGATCCTGGCGGCCATCGGCGGGGTGATCGAGCGGCACCTGATCGCCATCGGCTTTATCGAGGGCGAGGGGATGGGGCTGAAGACCGACCCCAGGGCCGAGGCGATCGCGGTGGGCGAGGCGCCAAGGGGCAAGGCCTGCCCGTCCTGCGGCTCATACGCCTTGCAGATGAAAGAGGGCTGCATGACCTGCACCGACTGTGGGCATTCGAAGTGCGGGTGAGGGGTGGTCAAGTCGTTGCAAGCATCAGGGCCGCGCGGCGCGTTCGCAGGGACGAAAAGCGAAACCCCGCGAGGACCTTGCGGCTGTCGCGGGGCTCTATCAGTCCGAAGTCGTATGCAAGCAGTGACGTACTTCGGCGCACGAGGTGTATATATGCCCGTACAACAAAATCGTCAACAGTCGCTTAAAGGTGCAAAATGCTTGCCCTCCTCGAACCAACGCTCTCCCAAGCAAGATTAGGCAAATATGTGCTTGCGGCAGGGCACGAAGAGGCAAAAGCTTTGGCTTTGTACCAATGGAACGCGCGGCTTGGCGAAGCGTTCCATCTTCCGATCCAAGCGGTTGAAGTGGCGCTGAGAAACAGGATCAACACGGTTCTAGTCTCCACCTTTGGCGCTGAATGGTGGAAAGATCCCGGGTTCCATAAGATCGCCGACCGGCGACAATGCGACCAGATCGAAGTGGCCAAGACTCGGATCGCTCGGCGCGGTCAAGTCATCGTGACTGGGCAGATCGTTGCAGGCCTGTCGTTTGGCTTCTGGGTCTCAATGCTGGACAAGCGTTACAATCCGAACGTGTGGAGCCGGACCCTACGGACAGGATTTCCTGACCTTCCTGCCGGAAGATCGCGGGAAGAACTTCAACGTGCTGCCAGACAAGTTGCCGACTTTCGCAATCGAATTTGGCATCATGAACCGATTTTCCAGGATGACATAACTTAAGAATATTCTTGTTGCATCGACCTTCTGGGGTGGCTCTGTCAACATAAGCTGGCCTGGATCAGGCCCAAGTGCACCGTGATGACGGTTGTCCGACAAAGACCTTAAACTACTCTAATATAAACGAAAATATGAATTTCCCATCCCCGGCCGAGGACCCCAAAGGCCCTCGGCCAGAGCCCTGCCCGGAAGGCGCTGGCCTCTGGTGTGAGGGCGGAGCCGGTCATACCGCAACCGCTCCAACACCGGCGGAAAAACGCGGGGCGTTTCCTTCCCCGCCCGCCTCCGGCCAAGGCCAGCGCCTCCCCGGTGCCCCTACCGACCGTGCCTGTCGCTTTCTGGCGCGCGCCGCCGTGCCAGGGGCGCCAGACTGGCTGGCAAAGGGGGGGATATGGCGCGATTGTCTGAAACCGAGGCGCGGCGGCTCATTCACGGGGCGCTGGTGGGGGCGGGGCTTTTGCCCTCGCGCGCGGGGTATTTCACCGAAGCCATCCTCGACACCGAGATGTCGGGGCTCGAAGGGCACGGGTTCTACTGGCTCCAGTACTATTGCAGCCATCTGCGCTCGGGCAAGGTGGACGGGCGCGCGCGCGCGCGGGTCGAACGGCTTTCCCCGGTTGCCTTTCGCGTCGATGCGGCGGGCGGCTTTGCCCATCCGGCGATCGAGGCGGGGTTCGTCCGCCTGGTGCCGGCAGCAAGAAAGATGGGCGTTGCGGCCATGGCGGTGCACCGCAGCTACAACGCCGCGACCCTGGGCTGGCACACCGAATGGCTGGCGCGGGCCGGGCTGGTCGCGCTCGGCTTCACCAATTCGGTGCCGGCCATCGCGCCCTTTGGCGGCACCGCGCCGCTGATCGGCACCAACCCGATGTCATTCGCCGCGCCGGACGGGCATGGCGGCGTCGCCTTTGTGGTCGATCAATCCTCCTCGGCCGTGGCCTGGACGGCGGTCAAGCGCGCCGCCGAAGAGGGCCGGGCGATCCCCACAGGCTGGGCGCTTGACGCCGCGGGCCAGCCCACGACCGACGCGGCGGCGGGGCTGGCCGGGTCGATGGCACCCTCGGGTGGATACAAGGGGTTCGGCCAGGGGCTGATCGTCGAGACGCTCTGCGCGGCGGTGGCGGGGGCCTTTCGGGGTCCGGAAATGGGCTCTTTCACCGAGGACGACGGGCGGATGATCGGCAACGGGCAGTTCTTTGTCGCGGTCGAGCCGGAGAAATTCTCGGGCGGGCTTTTCGCCCCGCAGATCCGGGCGCTGTGCGACAGCATCACCGCGCAGCCCGGCGCGCGGCTGCCGAACGCGCGGCGGGTCCGGAACCGGACGCGCAGCGCGGCCGAGGGGCTGGCGATCGACGACGATCTGCTGGCGCGCCTGCGTGGCTTTGCCCGATGACCGCCCCCTGGGCCGAGCCCGAGGCGCGCGGCTTTCTGGCTGCCCGGCGGCCCGATCTGCGGGTTGCGGGGGTGCGGGCGCTGGCGGGCGGCTACTGGAATGACGTGCTGCGCATCGACACCGATCAGGGCCCGCTGGTGCTCAAGCATTACCGCGCGGTGATGGCGGGCACGCTGTTCCCCAACCTGCCGGACGATGAGGCCCGCGCCCTGTCGCGGCTGGCCGGCCTGGGCGTCGCGCCTGAGCCGGCGGGCTACTGGCCGCAGGAAAGGGTGCTGCTTTACGCCTATGTCGAGGGCGCGCCCTGGGCGGGCGACATCGCGGCGATGGCCGCGCTTCTGGTCCGCAAGGCGGGGGTCGGCGGCGCAGGGTTCCGCGAGGTGCCGATCACGCCTGCGGCGATTCTGGCCGAGGCAGAGGCGCTTTTCGCGCCCTGTGCTGACGATGCGCTGACCCGGCGCCTGCGCGCGCTGCGGCCCGCAGACGCGCCGCCACCGCCGGGCGGCTGGTGCCCGTCGCGCCGGCTGATCCATACCGACATCGGCGCGATGAACCTGATCGGCGCCGGCGACGGTCTGCGCCTGATCGACTGGCAGTGCCCGGCCTCCGGGGACCCGGCCGAGGATGCCTACAGCTTTCTCTCGCCCGCCTTTCAGATCCTGAACCTGCGCCGCCCCCTTTCGGTGGGCGAAAGGGACCGGTTCATCACGCTTTTGGGCGATGCGGCGCTGGCCCGCCGGCTTGCCCTGCTGGAGCCGGCCTATGCCTGGCGCATGGCCGGTTACTGCTGCCGGCGGATGCAGACCGCCGAGGATGCCGAGGTGCGCGCGCGCTATGCCCGCGCCGCCGGGGCCGAGGCCGACCTGATCGAGGCTCTGGCCGATGCAGATTGACCTCTCGATCCATTCTTTCAGCCTCTGGCACCACTTTGCCCACCAGCCCGGCTTTGACGCCATCGCCTTTGGCGATCTGGCCCGCGGGCTTGGCTTTTCCGGCATCAACCTGTCGCTGAACGATGCGAGGTTTCGCCATCTCGGCGGCACCGAGGGTTGGCGCGTGGATCGGCTCGCGCGCTGGCGGCAGGACAGTGACATGGGGCTGGAACTGGACACCTCGGGCACCGACCCCTTGCATCTGGCGCGCCTGACCGAGGTGGCGGCGCGGGCCGGGGCCAGCCACTTGCGCACCTACACCCGCCACGGCGGCACCCCGCAGGAGATGCTGGAGGCGACCCTGGCCGACCTGCGCCGCGCCATGCCGGCGGCCGAGGCGAACGGCGTGACCATCGTGCTGGAAAACCACGAGGATTTCACCGGCCCGGAGCTCGCCCGGATCCTGCGCGCGGTGGACCATCCGCGTCTGCGCATTCTTTACGACTATGGCAATTCGCAGATGGTGCTGGAGGACCCCGAGGCGGCGCTGGAGGCGGTGCTGCCCTTTGTCGATGCCGTCCACATCAAGGACCACGTGATGGTGGCCCCCGAACACGCCGGCGGGCGGTTGATGGTGGCAGGGGTGCCGATGGGCGAGGGGTTCCTGCCGATCGGGCGGCTGACGGCGCGACTTGTGGAAGCCGGGCTGCGCCGGTTCTGCTTTGAAAACGTCTGGGCCTATTCCGCGCCGATCCGCCCGGGCCGCGTGCCGTTGGCCGGCGTGGTGCCCGGGCAGGGCAGTTTCGCCTTTCTCGCCCCGCCGTTCGATCCCGCGCGGCTGGTGCTGGACCAGTCCCGCCACGCCGGCGGCGAACTGGTGGCGCTGGAGCGGGCGGCGCTGGACCGCGGGCTGCGCTGGTTTCGGGGGGTGATGGCGGCGATGGGCCTGACCATTCGCCACCCCCGGGCCGGGTAGGCCCCGCCTGGGGACGGTCGGTTGCCTCGCCTGACCTCGGCGAGTGCCTCGGCCAAAGTCGGGCGAAAAGGAAAACGCATTGCGTTTTCCCGCCCGTGTGGGAACGATGAAGGTAAACCGGTTCCGCCCTCACGACAGAGGCCAGCGCCCGACCCGGGCGGGTGCGGAGCGCCCGCCTGGGGGCGGGGCGGGCGCTGGCCGAGGGCCCTTGGGGCCCTCGGCCGGGAATGTTGACGGGCCTTCGCATGACCTCGGCTGGTGCCTCGGCCAGTCCGGGCGGAGAAGGAAACGCACCGCGTTTCCCCGCCCGTGTAGGAACAGTGGCGGGTAGACCGGTTCCGCAGAGATGACAGAGGCCAGCGCCCGACCCGGAGGGCGTGGAGCGCCCTCCCTGGGGGGGTCGGGCGCTGGCCGAGGGCCGTTGGGGGCCGCGGGCGGGGATTGGGCAAGCGTACCGCATGGCCGAGGCGAGTGGCTAGGCCAATGTAGGGCGGAAAGGAAAA
>JBQTIT010000015.1:0-75821 GCA_052387855.1 Paracoccaceae bacterium | reverse complement strand
TGCCGGGGGCAGGCAGGCGCCTCGCAGATTGGCTTTGGGCCAATCTGCGAAGCGAGGGCGGGGCAAAGCGGCCCCCAGTTCCAATCGCCTGGCCGTCCGATGGATGCGATCAAGGGCGACAGGCGCTAGGGTCGGCCGCGCTCGGGCGCGACGCGCCGCAGGATGCCGTCCAGCCCGGACTGCAACGCCGCCTCGCCGCCATGGGCGCGAAACTCGGCAAAGAGCTGCTCGTTCAGGCCGCCGCGCGTGGAATGGTCGGTGCGCAGCCGCTCCACCGCCTGCGGGTCCTGACGCAGCACCTCGCCGAGATTGCCGAAGAGCTGGCCGACATAGGCCCTGGCCTGATCCGGCGCCAGCCCTTGGTCCGCGCCCCAGTCCGAGGCGATGCCGGCGATGCCGAAAAAGCTGGCCATCAGGGCGCTGAGCGCGCCAAAGACATCGAAATCGCGCTGCGTGGCGACCGGCAGGGCCTGCCCCAACGCCCCGAACAGCGCGAGCGCCTCGGGATCGGGCGGAAAGACCGGCGTTGCATCGCGCCCCCGGGCGACAAAGGGCAGCGGGATGGCGCGACAGACCCTGCCGGCGCCGGTCCAGCGGGCAATCTGGCCGTGGTCAAGCCCGGCGATCAGGCTGATCACCCGATGATCGGCGCGCAGGGCCAGGGCAGGCAGGACCTCATGCGCGATCTGCGGGCGCACGGCCAGGATCAAGAGGTCAGACCGGTCGGCCACGTCCTGATTGCTCTGCCCGACCGTGACCCCGGCATGGGCGCCGGCAAGCGCTGCGGCGGTTTCGGCGTTGCGGGGCGACAGCAGGACCGGCCAGTCGCGCAGCGCGGCCGAGGCCCTGATGCCGTGCACCATCGCGGCGGTGATCGCGCCGGTACCGATGAAACCGATGCGGGTCATGTCGGCCGTCCCGCCGCGGTGCAGGGGGGCGCGTCCGCCCCGGTCCCTTGCCGCGCGTCCATCACGCCACCGCCTGCGCGCCGGTGATCTCGACCAGCGAGCCGCACATGAACGCGGCCTCGTCCGAGGCGAGAAAGGCCACCAGCGCGGCCACCTCCTCGGGCCTGCCGATGCGGCCAAAGGGCACGAGCCGGTCAAGATCGGCAATCGTGCGCCCGGCGCGCGTGACGCCGGCCTCCAGCATGGGGGTGTGAATCTCGCCCGGACAGACCGCGTTGACGCGAATCTTTTGCGCGGCATAGTCGCGGGCAAGGTTCTGGGTAAAGCTCGCCACCGCCGCCTTGGTCACGTTATAGGCGATGTGGTTCGGCGCCGGGTGCAGCCCCCATTGCGAGGCGGTGTTGACGATGGCCCCGCCGCCAGCCGCGATCATGTGCGGCAGCGCCGCCTGACAGGTGTGAAACATCGCGTCCAGATTGACCGCGAACGACAGGCGCCAGTCCTCGGCCGTCAGCGCCAGAAGCGGACCACGCCGGTTGATGCCGGCGTTGTTGCACAGAACGTCGATCCGGCCCTCTTGCGCCATGACATCGGCCACGATCAGCCGGCAGCCTTCGGCTTCGGCGATGTCGGCGCCAAGCGCGCGGGCCCGCCCGCCGGCAGCGCGGATGCCGGCCGCCGTCGCCTCTGCCCCTTCGGCGTTGATGTCGGCGACCACGACCCGCGCGCCCTCGGCCGCGAACCGGGCCGCGATTGCGGTTCCGATGCCGCCCGCGCCGCCCGTCACGATGACCGATCTGTCCTGAAAGCGCATGAATTCCCCCTATCGCAGATAGCTTGCCCCGTTCACGTCCAGCACCGCGCCGTTGATCGACACCTGCCCGGGGCGGAACAGAAAGGCGGCAAGCTCGCCGATCTCGGCCGGCAGGGCCATGCGGCCCACCGGGATGCCGGCCAGCGCCGCCGCCTCGCCGTGGCGGGCGACAAAGGCCTCGGCCATATCGGTGCGGACCCATCCGGGGGCCAGCGCCACGGCGGTGATGCCCTCGGCCGCAAAGTTCTGCGCCACCGACTTGGTCAGGTTGATCAGCGCCGCCTTCGAGGCGCCATAGGCCATCGCCTCGGCGCTGTAGCCGCGCTGGCCGGCGCGCGAGGCGATGTTGACGATGCGCCCGCCGCCGTGCCGGCGGAAATGACCGATGGCGCATTTGGTCAGGTCAGCGGCGGCCAGAAAGTTGACGCGGAATTCGCGCGCCCACAGGTCCTGCCAGTCGCGCATCGGCGCATCCAGCGGCATTTCCGTCCGGATGCCGGCGTTGTTGACCAGCCCGGTGACCGGGCCGTGCAACTCTGCCTCTTGCCAAAGACCCTCGGGCGCGGCGGGGTCGGACAGGTCCGCCTGCAGGACCGCCCCCTTGCCGCCGATCCCGGCCAAAAGCGCCGCCGCCGCCGCGAGGTCGCGCCGGGTATGGATCAGCACCCGGGCCCCCTCGGCGGCAAGCGCGGCCGTGATCGCCCGGCCAATGGCGCCCGTGGCGCCGGTGACAAGGATGGTCTGCCCCGTCAGCATCAGCCGCCCCAGGTGTCTGACAGGGTGAAGCCCGCCGGAAAGGGGTCTGTCGGGTCAAGCCCGATCTGGCTGATGCCATAGACCCAGGCCTGCCCCGAGACGCGGTTCCGCGTGGCGCTGTAGGGGCCGACCGTGGTCAGCGCGGCAAGTTCGGTGGTGAATTCCCCGCCGATGATCGAGCGCGAGACGATCCTGTCGTCGACCTCGGCCCGCCCCCGCGCATGGCGCAGCGCCATGCTGGAGTTGGACCCGGTCCCGCAGGGCGAGCGGTCGGCGCGGCCGGGGCGCAGGGTGGTGCAGGTGCGCACCGTGCCGCCGGGCTCTTCGGCGGTGAACATCACATAGGCCAGACCGTTCAGCGCCGGGGTCGTGGGGTGCGGCGCCGGCTCGGCCGCCGCGATCCGCGCGCGCAGGTTTATTCCGGCGGTCGCCAGTGCCCGGGCGTTTTCGGGCGCGATGGTCAGGCCGATCTGGGCCACCTCGACCAGCGCATAGAACACTCCGCCAAAGCACAGGTCGTAGCGGACCGGCCCCCATTCGGCGGTCTCGATCACGCCATCGCGCCGCAGCACAAAGGCCGGCGGCATGTCCAGCGTCACCCGCGTCACCTTGCCGTTCTCGCAGCGCGCCGTCGCCCTGACCAGACCGGCCGCCGTGTCAAAGGTGACGATGCTCTCTGGCTCCGTCATCGCGATCATCCCGGTTTCCAGCAGCGCGGTGGTGGCGCACATGGCGTTGGAGCCGGACATGGCATGCGCCTGATCGGGTTGCAGGACGATCAGCCCGACGTCGGCCGCGGGATCGCAGGCCGGGGTCAAGAGGCAGAACGACCCCGCCGGGCCCGAGCGCGGCTCGGAGCAGAGCCAGCGGCGCAGCGAATCGTCCACCGTATTGAGGTAAAGCAGCTTGTCCGCCATGGTGGCGCCGGGGATGTTCAGCACCCCGCCGGTGATGACGCGGCCGATCTCGCCCGCGCAGTGGACATCGACCGTCTGTATCGTGCGGCTCCAGCGCATCGCGTCGTCCTTTCACAGCCCGTCCGGGGATCGGTCGGCCCAGAGTAGCCGCGACCGGGGGCCGGCGGCCAGCGGATTGTCCCGCCCGGTCAGGGCAGGCTCAGACATGCCGGGTCAGCCCGCCATCGACGCGCAGGGTCTGGCCGGTCACATAGCTGGACTGGTCGGTCAGCAGAAAGGCGGCGGCGCGCGCCTGTTCCTGCACCGTGCCGATCCGCTTCAGCGCCGCCAGATCGCCGTATTTGGCCACGTCAAGGCTGTCGGTAAAGCCCGGCGCCAGACAGTTCATCCGGATGCCTTCGGGGCCGTAGCGGTCCGAGTAGAGCTTGGTAAAGGACGAGACCGCGGCGCGATAGGCGCAAGAGGCGGGGAACCACAGCGACGGCTCCGCCGCCGCATAGGTGGTGATGTTGACGATGGACCCGGCGCGCTGCGCCTGCATCACCGGGGTCACCAGACGCGCCATCCGGATCACCGATTTCAGCACCATCTCGTGGGCAAGATCCCAGTTCGCATCGGTGATCGCCAAGAGATCGCCCTTGGGTGGATGCCCGGTGTGGTTCAGAACCGCGTCGATCCGGCCATGCCGCGACAGGGCCAGTTCGACCACCGCCGTCAGATCGGCCTCGGACTGGGCGACGCCGCGATGGGCGGCGCCGCCAAGCTCTGCCGCCAGCGCCTCGCAGCTTTCGCTTGGCGACATCAGCACCAGCGCATAGCCCCGCGCATGCATCTCGCGCGCCACGGCGGCGCCGATGCCGCGCCCGCCGCCGGTGACGATGCAGACCTTTTCGGTTTCGGACATGGTGGGCTCCTCAAAAACGGTTGATGCGATAGGGGGCAAGATCGACCGAGGGGACCTCGCCGGCGATCAGCTCGCCCATCAGGCGGGCCGTGGTCGCGGCCAGCGTCAGGCCCAGATGGCCGTGGCCGGTGGCGTAGAAAAGGCCGGACGTGCGGGCGCTGGCCGACAGGATCGGCACGGTATCGGGCAGCGCCGGGCGGTGGCCCATCCATTCGGTGAAGTCTTGGCAGGCCAGATTGGGCAGCGCCTCGCGCGCGCGGCGGACGGTGACCTTTGCGCGGCGATAGTCCGGCGGGGCCCGCAGGCCGGCCATCTCGACCGTGCCGCCGACGCGGATGCCCCCCGCCGTCGGCGTCACCATGAAGGCGCGGGCGGGCCAGATGATCGAATGGCGCATCGTCAGTCCGGGGGCCATGATCTGGGTGTGATAGCCGCGCTCTGTCTCCAGCGGGATCGGCTCGCCAAGCTGCCGGGCCAAGGCGGCCGAATGGGCCCCGGCCGCGATCACCACCTCGTCGGCGGCCAGCCTGCGGCCATCCTTCAGCCGGACCCCGCCAATGCGATCGGCGCGGTCAAAGCCGGTGACCTCGCCCCGCTCGATGCGCCCGCCCATGGCCACAAGGCGCGCCGCCAGCGCCTGAACCAGCGCATGGGGATCGCTGATCGAGCGATTCTGCGGCAGCAGCACCGCAAGTCCGATCCGGTCCGAAAGCTCTGGCTCCAGCGCGCGGATCGCCGGGCCCCGGATCACCTCATGCGCAAAGCCAAAGCGTTCGAGGATGTCGATATGGTCGCGGTCGGCCCGGAATTCGGCCTCGTCCGTATAGAGCGACAGGCACCCCTGCGCCGACAGCATTCCTTCAAGCCCCGTTTCGCGCAAAAGCGCCTGCGTGTCGTCCAGCGCGCGGACACAAAGCGCGGCACCCTGCGCCTCAAGCGCGCGCAGGCGCGAGGGGCGCGAGGCGGCGATGAAGCGCAGGAACCACGGCACAAGGCGGGGCATGTAGCCGGGCCGCACCCGAACCGGCCCCTCGGGGTCCAGCATCCAGCCCGGGATCTGCCGCCAGACCGAGGGGCGCGAGGCCGGCATGAACTCGGTCACCGCGACAGAGGCCATGTTGCCAAAGGACGCCCCCCGCCCGGGCGCGTCCCGGTCCATCAGCACGACCTGCCGGCCACGGCGCTGCAACTCCAGCGCAAGGGTGGTGCCGATGATCCCGGCGCCAACGATGACGGTGGTCATGGCCTGCCTATGTCCAATCGATCACGGCCCGCATCGCGGCGGCGAACTCGGCCTTTTCGGCATCGGTCAGGGGGCCAAAGGGCATGCGGCATTCGCCCACCGGGTTGCCCTGCAATTCACAGCCGTATTTCAGCTTTTGCACGAACTTGCCCGATTCCAGCACGTTCATCGCCGGCCAGATCGCCTGCATGATCGCCTTGGCGCGGGCATGATCGCCGGCCCGGAACGCCGCATCCATCGCGCAGACCGGCTTGGCCATGCAGTTCGCCGGCCCGCAGATCCAGCTTTCGGCCCCCCAGTGCATGAAATCCCAGGCGATGTCGTCCGAGCCCGAGACAAGCTGGATGCGCCCGGCGTAGCGCATGGAAATGCCGATGGCGCGTTGCAGCACGCCCGAGGATTCCTTGATGCCGATGATCCGTGGATTGTCGGCCAGCGCGTCAAGCGCCTCATACTCGATCTCGACACCATCCTTGGCGGGGTACGAGTACAGCACGACATTCATGTCGGTCGCGCGGGTCACGGCGTCGAAGTGGCGGATGATCTCGGCCTGCGTCGGCTTGGTGTAGAAGGGCACAGCCAGCAGAACCGCGTGATAGCCCAGCGCCTTGGCCCGCAGCGTGTTGGCGATCACGCCGGCGGTCGAGGGGGCGTTGGTGCCGGCGATCAGCGTCTCGCCGGGCAGGGCGAAGTCCGCCACGAAGCGCAGCACCTGATCGCGCTCGTCATCGCTCATCAGGTTGTACTCGCCGGACGAGCCGCAAGGCACCCAGCCCGAAACGCCTGCGGCGCGCAGCGAGGCCAGATGCGCCGCAAAGGCGGCAAAGTCGATCTGCCCGGCTGCGTCAAAGGGGGTGACAAGCGCGGGCATGACCCCGGTAAGCTTCAGCATGGATCGTCCTTTCGGTCTGCGCCGGCGGCGGCGGGGACTTGCGCCCCGCGCGCGCCAGTCTGGCCGATATCGGCGAGAGCCGCCATACCCGGCGCCGGCACGAGGCAGGTTTTTTGGACGGGGCGGCCCTGTCCCGGCGCATTGCGGTCGGGCCCGCCGGCGCTATGGTGCAGCTTGTGCAGCGGCAGAGGGGGGCGACATGGCGCAGGCAGTGGTGACCGGGGCGACCAGCGGGATCGGGCGGGCCATCGCGCTTGCGCTGCACGGGGCGGGCCATCAGGTGATCGCGCTTGGCCGCGACGCGGCGGCGCTGGCCGAGTTGCGGGCAAGGGGGCTGACGGCGGTCGCGCTTGACCTTGGCAGGACCGAGGGGCTTTCGCTGCGGCTGACCGAGGCGCTGGCCGGCGCCAGCCCCGACATTCTGGTCAACAATGCCGGCATGGTCGCGCCGCCCGGCAATTTCTGCGACATCGATGAGGGCGACATCCACCGCACCATCGCCACCAACCTGACGCAGGCGCTCTTGGTGACGCGGGCGGTGGCGCCGGGGATGCGGCAGCGGGGACGGGGGCACATCTTTTTCACCGGCTCGGTCGCCGGGCATACGCCCTATCCCAACATGGCCGTCTACGCCGCGACCAAGGCCGCGCTGGGCGGCTTTGCCCAGAGCCTGCGGCTGGACCTGTCGGCGGCCGGGGTTCGGGTGACAGAGATCGTGGCGGGACGGGTGGAAAGCCCGCTTTACAAGGACGTGCTCTCGGCCGAGGCGCGCGCCGCCATGTATGCCGGCGCGGCCGCCGTGCAGCCGCAGGACGTGGCGGCGATGGTGCTGGCGGTGCTTGCCCTGCCGGCGCATGTCGATGTCGCCCGGTTCGACATTCTTCCCACGCATCAGCCGGTCACGCCGCAGGTGCCGGCGGCCGGGCGGGTCTGACGATCCGCCCCGTCGCGGTCATCGCGCGGCTTGTGCCGAACCCGAAGCCGGCTATGCTTTGACAGTCACGCCGATGCGCGCGGGGGAAAGGACAGGCTGATGCAGATGCCGCCCACAAGGGCCGAGGCCGCGGCCGCCGAACTGCGGCGCCGGATTCTGGGCGGACTTTATCCGGGCGGCATGCCGCTGCGTCAGGCCCAGCTTGCCCAAGAGCTTGGGATCAGCCGCATCCCGCTGCGCGAGGCGCTGGTCCAGCTTGAGGCCGAGGGCCTTGTGACGACCGAGCCGCACAAGGGCGCGACCGTGGCCGAGGTCTCGGCCGAGGATGTCGAAGAGCAGTTCGCCTTTCGCGCCCTGATCGAGCCCGAGCTGTTGCGCCTTTCCGCCCCTGGGCTGGAGCAGGCCGATTTCGCGCGCCTGCACGACATCCTGCGCGAATACGGCGCCGAGCTTCGCGCCGCGAACGTCACGCGCTGGGGCGCGCTGAACTGCGAACTGCACGGCGTCCTTTTGGGCCGGGCCGGCCGGCCGCGCATGCTGGCGGTGGCCGCGCAGCTTTTGCAGGGCACCGACCGGTTCACGCGGATGCAGCTTTCGCTGACCGGCGGGGGCGAGCGGGCCGAGGCAGAGCATGCCCGGATCGTCCGGCTTTGCGAGGGCGGACAGGTCGACGCCGCCGCCGAGGCGCTGCGCCTGCACATCGCCGAGGCCGGCAAGGCGCTGGTCGCGGTGCTGCGAAAGGGGCAGGGCGGCGCTACTGCCTGATCGTCTGCGTCACGCCCCAGGTGTCCGACAGCACATAGCCCTGTGGCCAGGGGTCTTCGGGGTCAAGCTGATAGACGTGCTGGCCGGTGATCCAGGCCCGTCCGGTGATCTGCGGGATGATCGCGGACCGCCCGCCAAGGGTTTGCACCTCAAGGATCTCGCCGACAAAGCGCGAGCCGATGATCGATTCATGGACCAGCACATCGCCCTTGCCCATCAGCCCGCGCGCCTGAAGCACCGCCATCCGGGCCGAGGTGCCGGTCCCGGTCGGCGAGCGGTCGGACCGGCCCGGGGCGACGATGCAGGTGTTGCGGACCGGGGTGCCGGACCCCTGAAAGGGCATGGCGAACTGAACGATCGATACGCCCCGCACGTTCGCAAACTCCGGGTGGACCACGTCGAACTGCGCGCGTGCGGCAAGGCGTATCTTCTCGCCCAGCACCGCCAGATCGCGCGCCTCGTCGGGCCGGATGGCAAAGCCGAGCGTCCGGGCATCCACGATGCCAAAGAACATTCCGCCGTAGGCGATGTCGATCGGGATGGTTCGCTCGCCCTCGACCTCCAGCGCGCCGCCAAGGACGGCGGCAAAAGCCGGGGCGTTGCGAAAGGTGACCGAGCGGCACTTGCCCCCGGCGCAGGCCGCCGTGACCTCGATCACGCCGCCGGGCATGTCCAGCTTGAACCGCGTCACGGGTTCCTGCATCGGCACCATGCCGGTTTCCAGCAGGACCGTGGCGATGCAGATCGTGTTCGAGCCCGACATCGGCACATATTCGGTCGGCTCCATGATGATCGCGCCGGCGGCGCAGTCGGGCCGGGTCGCGGGCACGATCAGGTTGACGTGCCGCGCCACCGATCCGCGCGGCTCGCAGATCAGGAACTGGCGGATGTGGTCATGATCGCGCTCCATCGCGATCATGCGGTCCATCATAGTGGCGCCGGGCGGCGGCAGGACGCCGCCGACGATGACATCGCCGATCTCGCCCTCGGCATGGCAGCCCACCACCGAGATTGACCGCACGGAGCGCATGAGAGTGTCTCCTCTGGCTGAATGATCCACGCCGCGATTGAACCCGCATCCGGCCCCTTCTGGCAAGCCTCTGCGAAGAGCCCGCCATCGCGCGAGCCGCGCTAATCGGGCCGGGCGCCGGGTCTGCCGGGGGGGGTGACCCGATTTGCCGGAGCCGATCACAAATGGGCGGGGAAATGCGGAGTGTTTCTGGGTCCGCCGGGACTGGCCGAGGCCATCGCCGAGGTCATGCGGGAAGTGTACCTCAATCCGCCGAGGGCCCCAAAGGCCCTCGGCCAGCGCCTGCCCTTCCCCCGGCAGGCGCTTTGCGCCAGCCAGGTCAGGCGCTGGCCTATGGTGTGAGGGCGGAACTGGTCTACCGGATGCGCTTCTACACGGGCGGGAAAACGCAGTGCGTTTTCCCTTTCGCCCGACTTTGGCCGAGGCACTCGCCGAGGTCATGAGGGACGGTTGCCGCAATCCGGCCGAGGGCCCCAAAGGCCCTCGGCCAGCGCCCGCCCCGCCCACGGCGGGCGCTCCTCGCCCGCCGGGCCGGGCGCTGGCCTCTTTCATCAATGCGGAACCGGTTGTGCCGCACCATTCCCACACGGGCGGGGAAACGCGGTGCGTTTTCCTTTTCGCCCGACTTTGGCCGAGGCCATCGCCGAGGTCATGCGAAGGCTTGTCAGCATCCCCGGCCGAGGGCCCCAAAGGCCCTCGGCCAGCGCCCGTCCCCCGCAGGGAGGGCGCTCCACGCCCTCCGGGTCGGGCGCTGGCCTCTGGTGTGAGGGCGGAACCGGTCTACCGGATGCGTTCCCACACGGGCGGGAAAACGCAGTGCGTTTTCCTTTTCGCCCGAGTTCGGCCGAGGCATTCGCCGGGGTCATGCGAAGGCCAGACCCATCCCGGCAGAGGGCCCCAAAGGCCACCGGCCTGGCTTCGTGCCGCGCCCCCCTCAGGTCACCGAGAACAGCGGCGCGCCCAGACGGCCCGTGTCCACATCAACCCCCAGTCCCGGAGCGTCGGGCACGGCGCCGCGCCCGCCGTGCGAGCGTGGGGCGCTGTGGGCGATGTGCTCTTTGGTCCAGTCGTTGAAGAAAGAGGCATGCATCAGCGCGTCGGGCCGGGCCGAACCGGCCACCTGCGCCACCGCCGCCGTGGTCACATCGCCGCCCCAGACATCCTCGATGGTAAAGATCATGCCAAGCTCGGTCGCCAGATCGCGGATGCGCACCGCGCCCGAGATGCCGCCAAGCCGGCCAAGCTTGATGTTCATCGCCACCGCGCCGGCCTCGTACTTGGCGCGGTAAACCTCGCCCGCGCCGGTAACGCATTCGTCCAGCGACAAGGGCAGGCGGCTCTGGCGCTGCACCAGGGCGCAGTCGGCCATCTCGCGGCAGGGCTGCTCGATGATCACGTCCAGCCCCGCCATCTCGCGGACCGCGACCACCGCCTGTTGCAGGTTCCAGCCGCCGTTGGAATCGGCGACGATAAAGGCCTTGCCCCCCGTTGCCTCGATCGCGGCGCGGGTGCGGGCGGCATCCTCATAGGGATCGTTGCCGACCTTGACCTGAAAGCGGTGGATGCCCGCCTCGCCCCGCCGTCGGCAGAACTCGGCCATCTCGGCGGGCGAGGTCAACGGGACGGCCTCGTACAGCGGAAAGCTGTCTTGCGCCACGCCGCCGATCATCGCCGCCACGGGCAGGCCGGCCGCCTTGCCGATGATGTCCCAGCAGGCGATGTCGACCGGGCTCTTGGCAGCCTCCTGGCCCAAGAGGACGCGGTTCATGATGCCGTGCAGCACGGTCAGCCGGGTCGGGTCCTGGCCGATCAGGTGCGGCGCCATCTGGTGCAGCGCGGCGCGGATGCCCTCGGGAAAGGCCGCAAGGTAGGTGCCGCCGAGCGGGCAGGCCTCGCCCCAGCCGTCGATCCCGGCATCGGTGCGCAGGCGGACCAGCGTCGAGCGCTGCGCCTCGGCCGCGCGCCCCCCCGACATGACATAGGCGCCATGGGCATAGGTCAGATCATAACCATAGACATCCACCCCGATGATCTTCATCCCGCCCCCCGTTTCATCCCCGTCGCGCCGGCGTTCGACCGGCGCCGGGGAAATGATATACATTATACGAATACCGTGCAATCTGGTCCCACCGCACGACATCGCGATTCGCCCGCCCTGGGGCCGCGTCCGGCGTGAGGGTACCTTGAATCGGCGGAAATCCCACCGCCAAGACGTGACCATGACGCGCGGCCCCGCGCCGCGCCTTGCCCGCAAAGGAAAGCGCCATGAAGGCCGACATTTTTTCGGGTTGCATCCCGGCCCTGATGACCCCCTGCACCCCCGACCGTCGCCCTGACTTTGAGGCGCTGGTCCGCAAGGGCCGCGAGCTGGTCGGTCAGGGCATGTCGGCCGTGGTCTATTGCGGCTCGATGGGGGATTGGCCGCTCCTGACCGATGAGGACCGCATGACGGGGGTCGAGGCGCTGGTCAGGGCCGGGCTGCCGGTGATCGTCGGCACCGGCGCGGTGAACACGAAACTGGCCACCGCCCATGCCGCCCATGCGCAAAGGGTCGGGGCGCGGGGTCTGATGGTCATTCCGCGCGTTCTGTCGCGCGGCCCCTCCATCGCGGCACAAGAGGCGCATTTCAAGGCGATTCTCGGCGCGGCGCCGGACCTGCCGGCGGTGATTTACAACAGCCCCTATTACGGCTTTGCCACCCGGGCCGACCTGTTCTTTCGGTTGCGCGGCCAGCATCCGAATCTGGTCGGCTTCAAGGAATTCGGCGGGGCGGCCGACATGCGCTATGCGGCCGAGCACATCACCAGCCGCGACGACGGCGTCTCGCTGATGATCGGCGTCGACACCTGCGTCTTTCATGGCTTCGTGAACTGCGGCGCGACCGGGGCGATCACCGGCATCGGCTGCGTGCTGCCAAGAGAGATCCTGCACCTTGCGGCGCTGTGCCGGGCGGCGGCGGCGGGCGACGCCGAGGCCCGCCAGCGCGCGCAAGAGCTTGAATCGGCGCTGGCCGTGCTGTCGTCCTTTGACGAGGGCGCCGATCTGGTCCTGTACTTCAAGCACCTCATGGTGCTGAAGGGCGATGCCGAATACGCGCTGCATTTCAACGCGGATGACGCCCTGTCGGACAGCCAGAAAGGCTATGCCGAGGCGCAACTGAGTCTGTTCGAGACATGGTACGCCGCCTGGTCGCGCCTGCCGGGGGCGGTGCAGACCTACAGGGTCTGACGGCCGGCACGGGCGTCAGGCCAACTCGACCCATGCCTGCGCGCGGCTGGAGCGCTGGACGGCCTCGACCAGGGTCTGTATCCGCAGGCCGGCGCGAAAGTTGAACGGCTCGGGCCCGGCGCCGGCGATGGCGTTGACAAAACCCGCCACCTCGATCGCCTTGAGGTCGTTGAACCCGATCTGATGCCCCGGCGCCACGCAGAACAGGCCATAGGGCGCATGGTCCGGACCCGCCTCGATCCGACGGAACCCCTGGCGGCCCCTGGCGTCGGCGGTCGAGAAGAAGTTCAGAACGTTGAAATGTTCCTGGCTGAAGGCCAGCGCGCCCTTGGTGCCGTAAACCTCGAAATCGTGCTGCATCTTGCGGCCCGTCGCGATCCAGTTCCCCTCGACAAAGCCGGTGGCGCCGTTTTCGAACCGCAGAAAGGCGCGGCCAACGTCGTCGACCGTGACGGCCTTGCGCCCGCCCTTTCCGTCGGGCCGCTCGGCGATCATCGTCACGCAATCGCCCATCACGCGGGTGACCCTGCCGCACAGAAACTCTGCCGTCGCCAGCGCATGGCTGCCGATGTCGGCCAGCGCGCCGCCGCCGGCGGGGTCGTGGCGAAAGGTCCATGGGCCGGCGGGATCGGCCATGTAATCCTCGCAGTGGATGCCGCGATAGCCGCGAATCTCGCCCAGCTCGCCCGAACGGATCATCTCGCGCGCCAGGGTCAGCATCGGGTTGCACAGATAGTTGAAGCCGACCTGGGTCTTGACGCCCCGCGCCTCGGCGGCCTCGGCCATTTCGCGCGCATCGGCCGACAGCGGGGCCAGCGGCTTTTCGCAGTAGACATGCTTGCCGGCGGCGATGGCGGCCAGCGACATCTCCTTGTGCAGCGCGTTGGGCGCGGTGATCGAGACGAGGTCGATCTCGGGATCGGCCATGATGTCCTGCCAGTTGGCCGTGGCATGGGCAAAGCCCAGCCGCCGGGCCGCCTCGGCCGCCGTCTCGGACGTGATGTCGGCCAGGGTGTGCAGGTCCAGCTCATACGGCAGGTCAAAGACGCGCGGGGCCGACGTGAAGCCAAAGACATGGGCCTTGCCCATGAAGCCGGTGCCGATCAGGCCGATGCGCAGGCGGGGTTTGGTCATGTCAGCGCGTTCCTGTTGACGATGAGCGCGGGGTCAAGCCGCCCCTGAAAGAAATCCAGCACGTTCCGCACCGCGGCTATCGCCATGCGCTCGGCGCATTCCACGGTCAGCGCCGCGTTGTGCGGGGTCAGCACCACGTTGTCCAGCCCGAACAGCGGATGGTCCGGGGAAGGCGGCTCGGCGCTGAACACCTCGATCCCGGCGGCTCCGATGCGTCCTGCCTTCAGCGCCTGCGCAAGGGCCACCTCGTCGATCAGGCCACCCCGCGCGGTGTTGACGACGATGGCAGAGCGCCGCATCAGCGCAAGCTCTGCCGCCCCCAGAACCGCCCGCTCGGCATGGGGCAGATGCAGCGAAACGATGTCGACTTGCGCCAGCGCCTTGGTCAGATCGGTGACCCGGTGGACCAAGCCGCCCGGCCAGGCGTCTTGCGGGACAAAGGGGTCATGGGCCCAGACCTCGACCCCGAAGGCCCCGGCAAGCGCGGCCAGGCGCCGCCCGATCCGCCCGAAGCCGAGGATGAGCAGCCGCTTGCCCGCCACCTCGTGGGTCTGCAAACCGTTGCGCCAGCCCCAGGGCCCCTGGCGAACGGCGCGGTCGGCGGCGATCAGCCGGTGGCTGGCGGCCAGGATCAGCATCATCGCATGTTCGGCCACGCCGGCCGAATTCACATCGCCCACGATGCACAGCGGGATGGCGCGGGCGTTCAGCGCCGCCACGTCCACCGCATCATAGCCCACGCCATGGCGCGAGACGACGCGCAGGCCGGGCGCGCGGGCGATGCTGGCCGCGCTCAGGGGCTGGGTGCGGATCACCAACCCCTCTGTCCGGACCAGATGCGGCTGATACGAGGCTTCGGAGATGTCCTCGACATAGTCAAAGCTGAACCCCGCCGCCTGTTCCAGCAGCGCCAGGCCCGAGGGGTGCAGTTTGCCCGCGATCAGAAGATGCGGCATCAATAGGCCCCCTTTTCGCCCCCCTCGCCCCCGGTCGCCGTCAGCTTGCGAAACCCCGCGACCGCAGCGCCGGCGGCGGCGGTCGTGGGCGGCACCTCGCTGGCGGGCGGGGTCGGCACGATCTATGGCGCGATCATCGGCGCGCTGGTGCTGGTGTCCTTGCAGACCGGCATGGTCCTGATCGGCTTTGGCGACGGGTCCTACCGCAAGATCGTGATCGGTCTGGCGCTGGTCCTGGCCGTCTATCTCGACATCGTCTACCGCAAGCGCATCAAATAGGGGGCCCCGACATGAGCAATCCGAATTCCGGCACCCCGTTGGTCGAGATGCGCGACATCTCGATCGCCTTTGGCGGGATCAGGGCCGTCGATCATGTCACGGTCGATCTTTACCCCGGCGAGGTCGTGGGTCTCTTGGGCCACAACGGCGCAGGCAAGTCGACGCTGATCAAGTGCCTGTCCGGCGCCTATCAGAAGGACAGCGGCCAGATCCTGATCAACGGACAAGAGGTTGACATCAAGGACCCCCGCGACGCCCGCGCGCTGAACATCGAGACGATCTATCAGACGCTCGCAGTGGCCGACAACCTTGACGCCGCCTCGAACCTGTTTCTGGGGCGCGAGCTGGTCAACGGCTTCGGCTTTGTCGACGACACCCGGATGGAGGCCGAGACCCGCAAGATCATGGCCCGGCTCAACCCGAACTTCAAGAAATTCTCGGTCCCGGTCTCGGCGCTTTCGGGCGGGCAGCGCCAGTCGGTCGCCATTGCCCGCGCGGTCTATTTCAACGCCAAGATCCTGATCATGGACGAGCCGACCGCCGCCCTGGGACCGCAAGAGACGCAGATGGTGGCCGAGCTGATTCAGGAACTGAAGGCGCAGGGCATCGGCATCTTCCTGATCGAGCACGACATCCACAACGTGATGAAGCTGTGCGACCGCGCCTCGGTGATGAAGAACGGCCGACTGGTGGGCACGGTCAATGTGGACGAGGTGACGGACGAGGATATCCTTGGCATGATCATCCTGGGCAAAACCCCGGGCGCCAGGGCCGCCTGAGCCGATCCGGCCGGCCATTGCAGCCGGCCGGATCGAGCGGGGTCAGATCGCCTCCGACGGATAGGACAGGCCCATTGCCGCGATAGCCTCGGCCGGCGCAAGGCCCTGCGCGACCGCGATGCGGCCGGCGGCGGCCAGCGGCGCGGCGGCGCCGGCCTCGGGCAGGTCGAGCGCGTCGACAGCGGCACTGGCCGCCTCAAGGTCGACGATGGCGTCGAGGTCCCAGGCCGGGCGCACCACGGCCAACCGCAAAGCGGCACCGAAGCCGGCAGGCGCGGCAAGGCACGCGACCGCAAAAGCCGCGCCGGCGGCGTTGTGCCAGACGGCGGCGCCAAAGGTCTGGGCATCCGGGGGGCCGGAGCCCAGCGAGGCCGCCCGGTGATTGGCGGCATGGATCAGATCCTGATGAACGGCGATGGTGTAGATCACAGGCTTACTCCCGTCTTGGCCGCCAGATGGCGCTCGGCGCAGCCGCTGGCAAAGGCACTGGTTTCCACGCCCCGCAGGACAAGCCCGTAGAGCCGGCCGCCGAACCACCGCTCGGCGGTCGCAAAGCCGCCGATGCCCAGGGCGCCGTTCTGAAACGTCGTCGCCGCGCCGGTGCCGCCGGACACCAGAACCGGCGCCCCGCCGTTGACCGCAAGGCTCTGCGCGGGCGCCGCGCCGATGTCATGGCTGGCCGTCAGCACGGCCGAGACCGGGGCCGCGCTGGTCACCGCCGCCTCGACCAGCGCGGTGTTACCGGCCACGGCGGCGAAATTGCTCACCCCGCCCGTGCCCGGCCCATAGAGCGCGAATGACCGCGCCCCCGCCGCGCCCTGGTTGACGATCGCGCCGCGCACCGCATCGCTCAGCTTGCGGACCCCGGCAAAAAGACTGAGCCGCGCCGTCGCGCTCAGATCCAGCGTCGTGGTCAGCAAAAGATCGTCGACCCCGTCGAAATCAAGCCAGTGCAGCCCCGCCTCGGTCCGGTAGGTCGGGCGCCGCGCCGAGATCGCCTGCGCGGAGTGATGTCCGGCAAGCTCCTTGACCACAATATTGTCAAATCCGCCGACGTTGCCGGTTCTTGCGGACAGGCATACATTCACCGTGGCGTGGGTCGGCACAAAGACCGCCGAAAAGCTCGCCGCCACCGCCGAGGATGACTGGACAATGACGACGCTGTCGCCTTGCGTGTTGAACCCCACCGCCACATAGGCGCCATTGGACGAAGAGCCTGAAACCCGCCGAATGGTTCCCGTGATCTGGTAGCTTCGGCCAACCACCAGCGTCAGGGTCTGCACCTGCCGGCCAAAGTCCGCCGTCGGCGTGACCTGCATCTCGCCGCCGACAACCGCCGCCGTCGAGGTAAAGCTGGACCCCGAAGCCCAGGACGCGGTGCCGCCGTCGAACGTGCCGTTGGTGACCAGATCGGCCCCCAGCGCCAGCCCCTTGCTCTTGTCCAGGACCAGCCCCACCGGCTGCCCGTCGGCCGTGACGGGCGTCTTGCCCAGGCTGTCCTGAAACAGCGTCGCCAGGTCCGAGGGGTCCAGCCAGAGGCCCGGCTCGCCGGCCGCGAACAGCCGCGCCGGCGAAAAGGCCGGCCCGATCCGGACCGCGCGGGAGGTGACGGAAATGTCCCGGACCAGCTTCATCACAGCACCAGCGCGTGGATGCCCGAGGCCGTGGTGCCCGTGGCGCGCACGCGCGTCACGCCGACCGGCAGCACCGAAAAGTCCGGCACGCTGACGCTGCGGGTGCCCCCCCCGACGGTGACGATCGACACCGTGCCGCCGGTCTGGACGTAAAGCCCGACCGCGACCGCAGCCAGATCGACCGCATCGTTCGGCGTGACGGGCAAAAGGTCGCGCGCAGGTCCTGAAAGGGAAGAGACGCGGTTTTCAAAGGGGTTGATCATTTCTCGCTCCTGGGTGGATATCCGTGCATCCACAAGGCTGCCGCCATTTCCCTACCGTCCGGGTAAGCCACCGCGCGCGCCCATCGCCCGGTGCGCAACGCAGCCGCATCGACCGGCGCGCGGCCCGCCGCCCGGCGCCCCCCGGCACCCCTTGAAAGCCAACCGGACACGGGCACCTGCACGAGTCAGGCTGGCGTTTATCCAATTGAAAAGATGGGACAACACCGACAACGGCCCCGCGTGTTCCCGCCCTGTGCGCAAAGAACAGTTGACCGGCCCATTTCCGCTTGTTAACGCCTTTTCACTTTACATTTTCATTTGTAAATCGTTCGATCCTGCGAGCCCCGGCTTCAAGGGGGAGAGGTGTAGGTTCCGATGAGTTCTTTTTTCCTGTCAGTTCATTTGGTTTCGTTGTTCGTGGGCATGCTTCTGCTCGTCCTGGAAAAGCCGCTGGCCAAGCTTGCAAAGCCGCGCGGCGACGAACTTGCGGTTCAGGCCTCACATGTGGGCAACCCGCTGCGGATCGGGGGCGTGGCGGTTCTGCTCGCCACTGTGCTGGCCGCTGCGTTTGGCGGACTGCCCAACGACGGAGCCCCGGTGGCGCTGCTGCTGTTCTCGTCCGCGCCGGTGGTCCTGGCCGGGCTGGCTGAGGATTTGGGCTATTACGTCTCGCCGCGCGGGCGCCTGGTCGCGGCCTTTGTCTCGGCCGGGGCGGCCGTCTATCTGCTCGGCCTCTGGGCCCCTCGGGCCGATCTTCCGGGGCTCGATCTGGCGATGACCGTCCCCGCGATCGCCATCCTGATCACGTTGGTCTTTTCGGCCGGCTTCTGCCACGCGGTCAATCTGATCGACGGGATGAACGGTCTTGCGATCGCGGTGGTGACGACCTCGGCGCTGGGCTTTGCCGCCGTGGGCGAGCTGGCCGGCCAGCCCGACATTTCGGCCCTTGCGATCCTTCTGGCCGCCGCCACCTCGGGCTTTTTGCTGTTGAACTGGCCGCTTGCCCGCATGTTTCTTGGCGACGCGGGCGCCTACGGGCTGGGGCATCTGCTGATCTGGCTGGCGATTCTGCTGGTCTGGCGGTCCGACACGGTGGCGGTTCCGGCCATGCTGCTGATGGTGTTCTGGCCGCTCGCGGATCTGAGCCATACCATCGCCCGGCGCGCGATCGTGCGGGTCTCGATCCTGCAACCGGACCGGATGCACCTGCATCAAAAGGTCCGCCGGATGCTTGACATCATCTGGTTCGGCTATCGCGGTCGTTTCCGGTCAAACCCCATGACGACGCTGATCATGCTGCCTTTCATCATGATCCCGGTCACCAGCGGCGTGCTGCTCTGGAACCGGCCCCTCGGCGCCTGGATTGCGCTGGCGGTGCTTCTGCTTGCCTTTGCCGGCGCGCATCTGTGCATCACCCCCCTGGCGCGGCGGTTTCGCAGAACTTCGGTCCGTCCCGACGGGGGCATGTCAGAGTCCGCTGGCGCTGATGACTGCCCGCCGCTAAAGATACAGGAACACTCTGGCGCCGGCCTGCGGCAAGAGCGGGCCCGACGGGGGATTTGGGACGAATGACGAAAGTATCAGCGCAGCTTCCGACCTCGCCCGACGCTTCAGGTGCCAGACGGCGCGCAAGGCTGCCCGTCCTTGCCGGACTCGCCCTCCTGTCCCTGACCGCCGCCGCGTCCTGCTCGGACGGGTATCTGACCTTTCCGACCACTTCCGAGGGGCAGGCCGCACTGGGCGATGACATCGAGGTGGTGGTGCTGGACGCGACCAACATCGGCAGCTACACCAGCCCGGCCCGGGGCCACCGCGTCTCGCAGCTTCCGGCGGGCGCGCCCTGGGCCTATCAGGTCGGCGCGGGAGACATCCTTTCGGTCATCGTGTTCGACCATCCGGAGTTGACCCTGCCCGCAGGCCCCCAGCGCAGTGCCGCCGAGACCGGCTTTCAGGTCGGCACCGACGGGACCATCAACTATCCGTTCATCGGCGCCGTCACCGCCGCCGGCCGCCAGGTCGAGCAGATCCGCGCCGACATCTCGGCGCGGCTCACCGCGCTCATTCCCGATCCGCAGGTCGAGGTGCGCATCGCCGCCTTCAACTCGCAGGCCGTCGTGGTCTCTGGCGAGGTGCAAAACCCGAACCGACAGCCCCTGACCACCGTCGCGCTGACCCTGATCGAGGCGATCAACGCCGCCGGCGGCTTTTCCGAGACAGCCGATCCGCGCAACGTGAGCGTGCAGCGCGGCGGGCAGGTCCATGCCGTCGACGTGCAGGGCTTTCTGTCCGGGGGTCTGGTGCAGAACAACCCGGTGCTGCGCAGCGGCGATGTGATCTCTGTTCCGCGCCGGCGTGCCGAAGAGGCCTATCTCTTGGGCGAGGTGGCCCGTCCCGATGTCATCGACCTTGCGGTCGAGCCGATCACGCTGACCCAGGCGCTGACCCGGCGCGGCGGGTTGCAGCAGACGCGCGCCGATGCGACCGGGGTTCTGGTGTTCCGCGCGGCCGGGGCCCGGACGCGCGTGTTCCAGCTTGACACATCCACGCCCACCGGGCTGCTGCTGGGCACGCGCTTTGTGCTGGAACCCGGCGACGTGGTCTATGTCCTGCGCTCGCCGCTGCAACGCTGGAACGACACCATCGTCAGGCTCTTGCCGACCGTGCAGGCGGTCGACACCATCGACGCCGCCGCGAACTGACCTGAAGGGGTTGGGGTTGATCCGCTCGGTCCTTGTCGTCTGTGTCGGCAACATTTGCCGCTCTCCGGTTGGCGAGCGGCTGCTGACGGCGCGGCTGCAAGCGCGTGGCGCCGCCATCGCGGTGACGTCGGCGGGCATCGGCGCGCTGGTCGGCCACCCTGCCGACGCGACCGCCGCCGAGGTTGCGGCAGCGCAGGGCCTTTCGCTAGAGGGACACATCGCGCGCCAGTTCAACCGCGCGCTGGGGCTTGAGCATGACCTGATCCTGACCATGGAACCGGGCCACCGCCGCGAGATCATCACCGCCGCGCCGGACCTGTCGGGCCGGGTGATGCTGTTCGACCACTGGCAGGGCGGGACGGGCATCGCCGATCCCTACCGGCAGCCACGCACGGTTCACGAGCGGATCTTTGCCCAGATCGACGCCGCCGGCACCGCCTGGGCGGCCAGGCTTGCGCCGGCGCCGAAGGGGTGAGAGCATGGAAATCAGACCCCTGCGCGACATGCAGACCTCTCCCGCAGAGGGCCCAAAAGGATATCGGACCGACATGACGCAGCCGGCAGAGATCGACGAGGACGAGATCAACCTTGGCCAGCTTGCCCTGACGCTGTGGCGCGAAAAGGGCGTGATCGTTCTGGCCACCCTGGCCGGCATCGCCGCCGGGGCCTTTTTCATCGGCAACACCTATCCGACCTACCAGTCGGACGCTTTGTTGCAGCTTGAGGAAAAGACCGGCGCGCTGGCTCTGCCCAGCGGCCTGTCGGCCATGGTCGAGGACGACCCGCGCAGCGTCACCGAGATCGAGATCCTGCGCTCGCGGATGGTGCTTGGCCAGGCCGTGGCAGACCAGAATCTGGACTGGAGCATCTCGCCGACGACAGCGCCGCTGATCGGCACCATGCTGGCGCGCTACCGCTTTCCGGTGGTCGACGCGCTGGTTCCCAGCCAGTTCGTGCGCCCCGGCGAGAGCATCTTTCTCGAAGATCTCGTGGTGCCGCCGAATTGGCTCAACAAGGCAATCGAGCTTGAGGTGCTCGGCGAGCGGGACTATCGCCTGACCCTGCCCGACGGGGCCAAGGTCGACGGCGTCGTCGGCCAGAGGATCGCACTGGACGATCTGGGGTTCTCGATCACGATCCGGGCGATCACGGCGCCCCCCGGCCGCGGCTTCACGATCCAGCAGCTTGACGAGACCCGGGCGATCGCCTCGCTTCGCGGCCGCCTGACGGTCAGCGAGCGCGGCCGTTCCTCGGGCATCCTCGAGGTCCGCCTGGGCGGCGTGGACCGCCAGGGCAACGCCCGCGCGCTGAACGCCATCATTCAGGCCTATCTGGGCCAGAACATCGCGCGCAGCGCGGCCGAGGCGGAAAGCAGCCTTGCCTTCATCCGTGAGCAGCTTCCGCTGGCCGAGGCGAACCTGCGCGCGGCCGAGGGCGCGCTCAATGCCTTTCGCCAAGAGCGCGTGACGATCGACCTGACCCTGGAAACCCAAAGCATCCTGGGCCAGATCACCCGGATCGAATCGGACCTGGCCGAGTTGCAGCGGCAAGAAGACGAGGTGGCTCAGCGCTACAACCCGGCGCATCCGACCTACCGGGCGCTTCTGGACGAACGCGGGCGGCTTCAGGCCCGTCTGGCGGAACTGCGCGATCAGGTCGGTGACCTTCCCGAGACGCAGCGCGAAATCCTGAACCTGACGCGCGGGGTCGAGCTTGCGCAGGGCATCTACACCGAGCTTCTGACCCGCGCCCAGGAGGTCGAGGTTCTCAAGGCCAGCACGATCGGCAACGTCCGCATCGTCGATGCCGCCGTCGCCGGCACGCTGCCCATCGCGCCGCGCAAGACGCTGATCCTGGCCTTGGGGATGATGCTGGGCGTGATGGCCGGGGCCGTGGTCGTACTGGTGCGCAACTGGCTGCGCCGGGGCGTCAAGGACGGGGCGGACCTTGAACGGCTGGGCCTGCCGGTCTTTGCCACCGTAAACTACAGCAAGCCGGCCGACACGGGCGGCCGGCGGCACGGCAAGCTGCCGATCCTGGCCGTGGACCAAAGCGCGGACCTGACGGTCGAGGCTTTGCGCTCGCTGCGGACCAGCCTGCATTTCGGCATGATCGACGCGCGCACGCCGACGCTTTGCATCTCCTCCTCGCATCCCGAGGCGGGCAAGTCCTTTCTCGCGCTGAACCTTGCCGTCGTGGCGGCGCAGGCGGGCCAGCGCGTCTGCCTGATCGACTCCGATCTCAGACGCGGCAACCTGCGCCGCCACTTCGAGCTTGAGCGCAATCACGTCGGCCTGGCCGAGGTTCTGGCCGGCGACGTCTCGCCGGCCGAGGCTGTGGTCAGGAGCCCGGTCGACAACCTGGATTTCCTGCCCACCGGTCGCTATCCGCCCAATCCGTCCGAGCTTTTGATGCGGGCGGAACTCACCCAACTGGTGGACTGGTGCGGTCAGACCTACGATCTGGCGATCTTTGACACGCCGCCCGTGCTGGCGGTGACCGACCCTGTCATCGTCGGGCGCAGTACTGGCGCCACGATCTTTGTCGCGCGCCACGCCGTGACCCACCTGGCCGAGGTCGAGGCAGCCATCAAGACCTTTGCCTCAGCCGGCCTGCGCATGTCCGGCGCGGTCCTGAACGGCTTTGACCCCAAAAAGGCCGGCGGGCGGTACGGCTATGGTTATGGCTACGGCTATGGCTATCGCTATGAATACAAGCAGCGAAAGTCGTAGACCGGGGCCGCACGCGAAACCGCCCCGGGCCGTTGCCCCTTACCTTTCGGGCACCAGGATCTCGCGCTTGCCGACATGGTTGGCGGGGGTGACGACGCCCTCTTCCTCCATCTGCTCGACCAGCCTGGCGGCCTTGTTGTAGCCGATCCCCAGCTTGCGCTGGATGTAGGAAGTCGAGCATTTGCGGTCCTTGGCCACGATGGCCACCGCCTGATCGTACAGCGCATCATCCGAAGCGTCACCGCCCAGGCCCAGAACCATGTCGATCTCGGATGCCGCGTCGTCCTCGGGGCCGTCGACCACGCCCGACATATAGACGGGGGGGCCGTAGCTTTTCAGGTGGCTGACGATCTCTTCGACCTCTTCATCGCTGACAAAGGGCCCGTGGATGCGGCTGACCCGCCCGCCGCCGGCCATGTACAGCATGTCGCCCATCCCCAAAAGCTGCTCTGCCCCCTGCTCGCCCAGGATGGTGCGGCTGTCGATCTTGGACGTGACCTGGAACGAGATGCGGGTGGGGAAGTTGGCCTTGATCGTGCCGGTGATCACATCGACCGAGGGGCGCTGCGTCGCCATGATCAGATGGATCCCGCTCGCCCGCGCCATCTGCGCCAGCCGCTGGATGCAGGCCTCGATCTCCTTGCCGGCGACCATCATCAGGTCGGCCATCTCGTCGACCACGACCACGATATAGGGCAGGACGGCGGGCTGGAATTCCTCGGTCTCGAACACCGGCTCGCCGGTGTCCTCGTCAAAGCCGGTCTGGATGGTGCGCTTGAACATCTCGCCCTGGGCCAGGCTCTCGCGCACGCGCCCATTGTAGCCGTCGATGTTGCGCACGCCCATCTTTGACATCTTGCGATAGCGCTCTTCCATCTCGCCCACGACCCATTTCAGGGCGACGACCGCCTTTTTCGGGTCGGTCACGACGGGCGACAGAAGATGCGGGATACCGTCATAGACGGACAATTCCAGCATCTTGGGGTCGATCATGATCAGCCGGCATTCCTCGGGCGTCAGCTTGTAAAGCAGCGACAGGATCATGGTGTTGATCGCCACCGACTTGCCCGACCCGGTGGTGCCCGCGATCAGAAGGTGCGGCATCTTGGCAAGGTTGGCGATGATCGGCTCGCCGCCGATGTCCTTGCCCAGCGCCAGCGGCAGGCGCATCGCGGTGTCGCCAAAGTCGCGGGCCGACAGGATCTCGCGCAGCACGACCTTTTCGCGCACCGCATTGGGCAATTCGATGCCGATCACGGTGCGGCCGGGCACGGTCGACACCCGCGCCGAAAGGGCCGACATCGAGCGGGCGATGTCGTCGGACAGGCCGATGACGCGGCTGGCCTTCAGGCCCGGCGCCGGCTCCAGCTCGTACATGGTGACGACCGGGCCGGGGCGGACCGAGGTGATCCCGCCGCGCACGCCGTAATCGTCCAGCACCGATTCCAGCATGCGGGCGTTTTCTTCCAGCGCCTCGTTGGAAAGGGTGTGCCGCTGGATCTTGGCCGGGTTGGACAAGAGCGACAGCGGCGGCAGCGCGTAGGCCGGGGCCGGATCGTCAAAGCGCAGCCGCGGCTGGGCCTCGGCCAGGGCCTGACGGCTGGGCGCGGCGGCCTTGCGCGCGGCGGCCTGCACGATGGGTCGGCGCGGCTCGCCCGTCGGGATCTGGGCGCGCAGATCGGGCCCGGGGATGAAGTCGGCCTCGTCGGGGTCAAGCTCGGCATCCCAGTCGGTGGCGATGGCCAGATCGGCATCCTCCTCGGCCGCCGTTGGTGCCCGGCGCGAGACAAAGCCCGCGCTGGCGACACCGGGGGCAAGCGATGTGGCCGCGGCGGCGGCAAGACCGGCCGCCGGGCGGGCCGAGACGGGGGGCTCGGTCCGTACGCCGGGGGCGGCGGGGCGGGCGACGGCCATGGGCGCGGCCAGCGGGCGCGTCAGGCCAGCCTCGCGCCGGCGGATCGCGGCGCTGATCGGGTCCTGCGGCTCTGACATCTCGGCCGGGGCCGGACCGGCCTGCCCGGCGGCGCGCTGCCGCACCGCATCCGCGATGCGCGAGCTGATGCGGTCCTGATCGGGCAGGCCCGACAGCCTGCCGGCACCTTGCGCCAATTGCGGCTCGACCAGTTCGGGCTCGGGCTGGGCGGCGCGGCGCAGGACCGACGGAACCAGCGACATCAAGCCCGAGCGTTCCCGCACCGCGCCCGGCGCAAGGGCATCAGCCGGCGCGCCCGGATAACGGCTGTCGGCGCGCAGCGGCGCCGCCCTGCCCCAGTCCGCCGGCCCGTCCCCGGGCGCAGGCGTCGCGGCGCGGCGGACCAGACCGTCGCGCTGATCCGCCGCCATCGCCGGTCGTGCGTCGCCCGGGCCGGACCCTGTCATGCCCGCCCCCGCACCGCGCCGCGCAGCGCCGGCCAGCGCGCGAAAGCTCGTCCGCAGGCCGGTGCCCAGAAAGCGGCCCAGCGCCACCAGTTCGGGCCGGGTGAAACCGGCGACCAGAAACCCCGTCGCCAGCATCAAGAGGCCGAAGAGCAGGCTCATGGCCTTGATCCCAACACCCGGCGCAAGCGGCAGCAGGTTGACCAGCACGCCCAGGAAGGTGTCGCCGAACAGCCCGCCAAGGCCAAAGTAATGCGGCCAGTCCGGCCCGGCCGCCAGGGTCGCGCCGTAGATCGAGGCCGCCGCCGCCGCCAGTGGCAGAAAGATCGCCCGGGTCAGCACGCGCTCGGCCCCCCGGTGCAGCACCAGGCGCATGCCCCAGGTCATGACGATCAAGGGCACGATCCATGACCCCTTGCCCGCAAGCAAGATCATGGTCGAGGCCAGCGAGGCGCCGAAATGGCCAAAGGCGTTCTTGATCGGCTGATCCGTCGCCACCATCCAGGACGGATCCTCGGGCGAATAGGTCCACAGCATCAGCCCGACCGACAGGCCCACCCCCACGACCAGCGCGCCGAACAGCTCAAAGGCGCGCCGCTCCAGCATGGCCTGGGTGCCCTGATCCAGCAGGGGGTCGCGCTCATGCGTCTGATAGGAAGCCATGGATCAACCTCACCGATAAAGGCAGTCGCGCAGCCTGATCAGACCGCGCCGCGTTTCGTCCCTGGGGGCCACCAGCGCGACCCTGATATAGTCCTTGCCGGGGTTCTCGCCCCCCGCATCGCGCGACAGATAGGCCCCCGGCAGCACCCGTACCCCGGTCTCGCGCCACAGGCGCAGCGCGGCCTCCTCGCCATCGCCGACCGCGAGCCAGAGGTAAAAGCCGCCCTGCGGCAGGGCAAAGCCCTGAACCGCGCCAAAGACCTCGGCCGCGTCGGCGAATTTCTGGTGGTAAAGCGCGCGCGATGCCTCGACATGGCTTTCGTCCGACCAGGCCCGGGCGCTGACAGCCTGCAAGGGCAGCGGCACCGGCGCGCCGGAAAAGCTTCGAAGCTGGCGCAGCCGCGCGATGCCCGCCGCGCCCCCGGCCACAAAGCCGGACCGAAGACCGGGCAGGTTCGAGCGCTTGGACAGCGAATGAAAGGCAAAGGCCCGCTCGGGGTTGGCGCCGGTCGCGGCGGCCACCTCAAGAATGCCGGGCGGCGGGGCATCGGCCCAGATTTCGCTATAGCACTCGTCCGACAGCACGATGAAATCGTGCCGCTCGGCCAGCGCCAGCAGTCCGGCCAGATAGTCGCGGCTGGCCACCGCGCCCTGCGGGTTGGCAGGCGAGCAGATATAGGCGACGCCGACCCTGTCCAGCAGCGCCGGGGGCAGCCCGGCATAGTCGGGCAGGAATCCCGTCGCGGCGGTGGCCGGCACATAGACCGGCTCGGCCCCCACGGTCAGCGCGGCCACGGCATAGACCTGGTAAAAGGGGTTTGGCATCAGCACCGCCGGCGCGGCGCCCGCCTTGCGCTCGGGGCAAAGCGCGATGCAGGCGTTGTAGAGCCCCTCGCGCGTGCCGTTCAGGTTCATGATCCGATCCGCGCCCACCCTGACCCCGTAGCGGCGCCCCAGCCAGGCGCTGATGCTGTCCAAGAGCGCAGGCGAGCCATCGTTGGGCGGGTAGACGCCAAAGCCGTCAAGGTTGGCGTTCAGCACCTCGGCCAGAAAATCCGGCGCCGGGTGGCGCGGCTCGCCGATGGTCATGGCGATGGGCGCAGCCCCCGGCGCATGCGCATCCAGCAGCTTCCGCAGACGCGGAAACGCATAATCCGGCAGGTTCGAAAACCGCTCAGGAATTGCCATGACTGCCTCAACTCGGGGTCATCGCGCCCCGTTGCCGCCAAGCTTAGCGCCAAAGAGGGACGCAGGTCCAGAAAAAGGTAAGGATTAGACGGGGATGCGCGGCGCGTTTGTGGCTTTTTCGCATGGGCTGCGCCGGACCGGTTCAGGCCAGCGCCCGCTCGGCGGCAAGACACAGGCGGATAAGCCGCTCTTCGCGGTGCGCGGCCCCCATGAACGAGATCCCGCACGAAGGCTGCGCCGTCGGCAGGGTCACGACCGGGACATCCATCAGGTTTCCGATCCGCGTGTTGCGCATGGCCAAGAGGTTCTCGGTGGCGTAATAGTCCGCATCGGACATCAGCCGCGCCGCGTCGGGCGGCAGGATGGGCGAAGTCGGCAGAATCACGGCGTCATATCCGGCCATCGCCCCGGCCCATTCCTTGCGGATCGCCTCCAGCCGCCGCCATCCGGCGACGTAGTCGGGCGCCGAAACGCCCGCGCCGATGCGAAAACGTTCCAGGATCCGCGCAAACATCTTGTCCGGGGCGGATTCGATCAGCTCCGACCAGATGCCATAGGCCTGCCCGGTATAGATCGGGCCGGCCAGGGCCATCGCCTCGGCCGCGCCGGGAAAGGAGACGCGCTCGATCCGCGCCCCGGCGCGGGACAGTCGGGAAAGCGCATCGCCGAACCCCCGCGCCGGGGCGTCGCGCAGCCCGTCCAGCGCCAGCGTCTCCAGCACCGCCAGCCGCAGCCCTGCCAGCGGCGGCGGCGTCAGGTCCATCGCCCGCGCCCCCTCGCAGGCGGCCAGCAGCAGCGCGCAATCCTCCAGCGAGCGGGCCAGGAACCCCACGGTGTCAAAGCTTTCGCACAGCGGCACCACCCCGGTCAGCGGCAGGCGGCCCCAGGTGGTCTTGAGCCCGACCAGATCATTCCATGCCGCCGGAATGCGCACCGAGCCGCCGGTGTCAGACCCCACCGCCGCCGGCGCCAGCCCAAAGGCCACCGAGGCCGCCGCGCCCGAGGACGAGCCCCCGGACACCGCGCGGGCATCGTTGATGCAGGGCGGCGTCGCCGTGACCGGGTTCAGGCCAAGCCCGGAAAAGGCAAGTTCCGACATATGGGTCTTGCCCAGACAGACCAGGCCGCCCAGCGTCGCCGTTTCCAGCACCGCCGCATCCCGGGCAGGCATGCGCCCGCGCAGCAGCGCCGATCCGGCCTCGGTCGCGGTGCCGGCGGTGTCGAACAGGTCCTTCCACGACAGCGGCACCCCGTCGAGCGGTCCGCGCCTGAGCCCCGCCTTGGCACGGCCCGCGGCCCCCATCGCCTCGCCCCGGGCGCGGGTGGGGGTGGTGCGGGCATAGATGCGCCCGGCCAGATCATGCGAGTCGATCCTGTCCAGAAAGAACTCGGCAAGCTCCACCGCGTGGACCTTTCCCGCGTCGATGGCCCGGCCCAGGTCTGCGGCCGTCATGTTGGACCAGGTCTTCATCGCGTGCGCTCCCCCTCACGGGGGCAGGCTAGCGGCAAGGCAGCGCATGGACAATCCCGGGACAAGGGCCATATTGGGCCGCATGGCACCCGATTGCGACATTCTGATCATCGGCGGCGGGCTGAACGGGCCGGCCCTGGCCCTGGCGCTCGCCGGGGCGGGGCTGCGCGTTGCGATCATCGACGCCCGCCCGCCCCCCGCCCGCGCCGAGGCGGGATTTGACGGGCGGGCCTATGCGCTGTCCATCGCCTCGGTCCGGCTGTTGCAGGCGGTCGGGGTCTGGGGGCTTGTTCAGCCCGTGGCCCAGCCCATCCTCAGGATCGTCGCTTCGGACGGGCGGATCGGCCCCGGCCCCGGCCCGCTGTGGCTGGAGTTCGACCACGCCGAGATCGAAGAGGGCCCGATGGGCCATCTGGTCGAGGACCGGCATCTTTACGCCGCCCTTCTGCGCGCGATGTCGGTTCAGACCGGGATCACGCTCCTCAGCGGGCAGGGCGCGGTGGCGCAAGAGATCGGCGCGCAGGCGGCGGCGGTCACGCTGGAAAGCGGGCAGCGCGTGACGGGGCGGGTGCTGGTGGGCGCCGACGGGCGCGCATCTGGCGTGGCGGCGCGGGCAGGGATCCGCCGGCAGGGGCATGGCTACGGTCAGACCGCGCTGGTCTGCGCGGTCCGCCACGCGCGCGACCATCAGGGCCAGGCGCACCAGCTTTTCACCCCGGGCGGCCCCTTTGCCATCCTGCCGCTGGCCGGCGGGCACCTTTCCTCGGTCGTCTGGAGCGAGCCGGACAGCTCTGCCGCCGCCATCGCCGCGCTGAGCGATGACGATTTCCTGACCGCCCTTGGCGCGCGGTTCGGCAGCTTTCTGGGCCCGATCGCCCTGGAAGGCAGGCGGTTCAGCTACCCCTTGTCGCTGTCCCTGGCCGAGCGCTTTGCCGGCCCGCGACTGGCGCTGGTGGGGGATGCGGCGCATGGCGTGCATCCGCTCGCCGGGCAGGGGCTGAACCTGGGCCTGCGCGATGTCGCGGCCCTGGCCGAGGTGCTGGTCGACGCGCACCGGCGCGGCGAAGATGTCGGCGCGGCGGATGTCCTGACGCGCTACCAGACCTGGCGGCGGGCAGAAGCGATGGCGCTGGCCCTGGGCATGGACGCGGTCAACGCGCTCTTTTCCAACGACAATCCGGTGCTGCGCGCCGGGCGCGATCTGGGCCTTGGCCTGATCGGTGCCCTGCCGGGCGCGCGGCGTGCCTTTATCCGTCAGGCCGCCGGGCTGAGCGGGACCATGCCGCGCCTGATGACGGGGCGCGCGCTTTGATCCCCCTCGCGCCCAAGTGATCGCCCCGGGGGGTGCAGAGGCGGTCCCAAGCCGGTATAAGGGCGCCATGAGACGCCTTCTTGCCCTTCTGGCCCCGCTGACGCTTGCCCTCGCGGCGCTGCCCGCCCAGGCCGAAAAGATCCCCCTGGCCACGCTCAGCGCCTATCTGAACGGGCTGGGGGCAGCCCAGAGCAGTTTCGTGCAGATCAACGCCGACGGGTCAAGCTCGACCGGGATGCTCTATCTGCAACGGCCCGGGCGGATGCGGTTTGAATACGCGCCGCCCGATGCCAATCTGGTGCTGGCGTCGGCCGGCCAGGTCGCGATCTTTGATGCCAAGTCGAACGAGCCGCCCGAGCAGTACCCGCTGGCGCGCACGCCGCTGAACCTGGTTCTGGGGCGCGAGATCGACCTGGACAGCGCCGGCATGGTGGCCGGACATACCGAGGTGGAGGGCGCCACCATCGTGCGCGCGCAGGACCCGGACCATCCCGAATATGGCGGGATCGACCTCTACTTTACCGCCGAGCCGCTGCGCCTGGTGCGCTGGGTGATCACGGACGATCTGGGCCAGCAAACCACCATCTTGCTCGACATGCTCACCGCCGTGGACGGGTTCGGCCCCACCTTCTTTTCGCTCGAAAGCGAAAAGCGCAAGCGCGGGTTCTGATCCGGCCTCAGCGCCGGCCCGCCCGCCAGGCGGTCAGCACGCCGGCCGCGATCACCAGCGCCATGCCCAGCAGCGACAGGTCCGTCGGCCAGTGGCCGAACACCAGCCAGCCCAGGATCGCCGCCCAGACCAGATGCACATAGCCCACAGGCGCCACCAGCCCGGCCGGCGCCGCGACATAGGCCGCCGTAAACAGCATGTGGCCGCCGGTCGCCAGCACGCCAAGCACGACCATCAGGGCCAGATCGATCCAGCCGGGCAACTCTGCCGGTGCCGCGGCCAGCGCCGTGGCGCCAAAGATCACGGTCCCGACCAATGCGGTGTGGAACAGCATCGCCGTCGTCGTCTCGGTCCGGGTCAGGACGCGGGTGAGAAGATGATAGGCGGTGGCAAAGCCGGTGTTGACCAGCGCAAAGGCCACGCCCAGCGGGTCAAGCCCGCCGCCCGGCCGCAGGATCAGCAGCACCCCGCCAAAGCCGACCGCCGCGCCGACCCAGCCCCAGGCCGAGACCCGCTCTTTCAGCAGCGGGCCCGACAGCACCAGGACGGCAAAGGGCGCCAGGTAGATGATGGCGATGGTCTCGGCGACCGGCAACAGGCGCAGCGCAAGCACCATGGTCAGCGTCGCCGCCGACAGGCAGAGCCCGCGCAGCAGCACCAGCCAGGTCCGCTGCGTGCGCCACAGTCCTGCGCCTTCACGCGGGCCGAACACCAGCGCCAGCAGCCCCAGGTTCACCACATAGCGCACCGCCACCACCAGGCTCAGCGCATGGACCACGGTCAACTGCTTGGTCAGGATGTCCGAGCCGGCAAAGGCCAGCGTGGCCAGGACGGCAAGGATCACGCCCCTGAGCGCGTTGCCGTCAGTCATGGGTCCGGCTTGGGTCCGGGCGCCTTTCCCGGTCATTGGCAGGACTGCAACTGCACCGCGTATCTATCGGCCCGCTGTCCGACCGCGTCCGCCACCTCGACCAGCCAGGCCTTGCCCCGATAGCTGCCGTTGGCATAGCCCCGGCGTCCCTCGTGATAGGCCAGGTACTGGTTTTCGGCGTCGCTCAGCGGGATGCCCAGCGATGCACTGGACCCGGCCATGTACCATCCCATGAAGTCGGCCGCGTCCGAGATCCGGTTGCGCTTGGCAAAGTTGCCGCCCTCTTCGTCCTGATATTCCTCCCAGGTGCCGTCCAGGGCCTGCGCATAGCCATAGGCCGACGATTGCCGCCCCATCGGGATGAACCCCAGAAAATACTTGCGCGGGGTACGCGCGTTGCCGACGAATTTCGATTCCTGATAGACCGTCGCCATCTGCACGGACACCGGCACGCCCCATTTGCGTTCGGCATCCACAAAGGCGTTCAGATATTCCGGCCGCTGGCCCGCGATCGAACAGGCGTCATCAAGGTTCTGGGGCGCCGAAAACTTGCCTCCGCCGCAGGCGGCGAGAAACAGCAAGACGATCGACGCACGGAAGGTTCTGCTCATCTGCCCCTCGTGCATTCTTGTTTTGCCGGCACGATAGGACATTTGGCGCCGCGAGGGAATGGGTCTGGCGCCGTCACGGTGGATTTCTGCGCGGGGCGCGGCCGGGGGGGGCCCGCGGTCACTATGGGAATCGGGGCCACAGATTGTTTCGCACCCCCCGCCGCCATTGCATGGACATCGCACCGGCGCGCGAATAAAACTGCGCCAGGGGAAGGTGGACCAATGCTCAAGTCGGACGCCAAATATTCCATCGGCCAGGTCTTGCGCCACCGCAAGCATCCCTTTCGCGGTGTGGTCTTTGACGTCGATGCGATGTTCTCGAACACCGAGGAGTGGTATCAGAACATC
The DNA here is from genome assembly GCA_052387855.1 of Paracoccaceae bacterium. Lineage (GTDB taxonomy): Bacteria > Pseudomonadota > Alphaproteobacteria > Rhodobacterales > Rhodobacteraceae > CAIYZT01. The sequence goes on along the minus strand of JBQTIT010000015.1, from coordinate 43,444 downwards.
CCCGAGGACAGCCGCCCCAGCAAGGACCAGCCGTTTTATCACCTGCTGGCCGAGAATGACCAAAGCTATTACGTCGCCTATGTCTCGGAACAGAACCTCGTCCCGGACGAAAGCGGCGAGCCGGTCGGCCACCCGGACCTGCCCGACCTGTTCGGCGACTTTGCGGACGGGATGTATCCCCTTCAGTATCAGTTGAACTGAGCCGCAGCCGCTTACCTTTCCTCAACACCTCTTGCCTAGCCTTGGCCGCAGGTTTGGCAGGAGGTCGGTGTGCAGCTTTTTTCAGAGTCCTTGGGCGATTATCTGTTGATCACGGCCACGGGCGAGCGGATCGATGCCGCCGGGGCGATCCAGTTCAAGGACAACATGCGCGAGTTGACCATGACGGACGATGCGCGCGTGGTGCTGGACATGTCCCGCATCGCCTTTCTGGACAGCTCCGGCCTTGGCGCCATCGTCGCCGCGATGAAGGCGCTTGGGCCCCTGCGCAGGCTTGAACTTTCCGGCCTGACCCCGACGGTGGAAAAGGTGTTTCGGCTGACGCGGATGGACACCGTCTTCACGATCCACCCGACCCTGCCCGCGGCCCGGGCCCGGGGGATGCGTGATGCAGGCTGACGTGGCGCGGGCCGACCCCGGAAGCGGATACGCACCCCGACCGGGCAAGGCCTGCATGACGATCCAGAGCGACAGTATCGCCGTCAGGATCGGGCTGGGGCAACTGTTGTCGATGGCGCCGCTGCGTCATCTGTCCGACGATGTGCGCGGCAATGTCGAGATCGTTCTGGCCGAGGTGCTGAACAACGTGGTCGAGCATGCCTATCGCGACGCGCCCGGCCCGATCTGCATCTGCATCGACCACATCGCGCCCGTGCTTGAGGTGTCGGTCTTTGACCAGGGCGCGCCGATGCCCGGCGGCCACCTGCCCGAAGGCCATCTCAGGCCCATTGACGAGGTCGAGGAGTTGCCCGAAGGCGGGTTTGGCTGGTTCCTGATCCGCGCGCTGACCCAGGACCTGCGCTATGACCGCGCCGGCGAGGTGAACCGTCTGTGTTTCGCTGTTCAGGCCTAATCCTGCCCGGCGCCCGCCTTTTGACCGCGCTTCGGACCCAACGCCCAGGAATGGCCCGAATTCGCCCATAATGCCGCCGCCGGGCCGGGGCAATCTTGGTGTTGTAGCTGCATATAGCTTCCCTCGGCGCCGTGGATCCAGCCCCCACCCGGTCTGCGGCGCCGAGGCACCTTTTCCCGCCAATCACTCCGACTTTGCCTGTCCCCGCCCATGGGGACCGGTTTGCCATTGCCTTGGCGAAAGGCCTGCGACAAAACCGGGCCAGAAGCCGCGAAGGGGACCGACAGGGTGCGCGATTTTCACATGCCAGGCCGATCGGCCGTCTATGCCACGAACGCGATGGTGGCCACCTCGCATCCGCTGGCGGCCAAGGTCGCGGTCGAGATGCTTGAATCCGGCGGCAACGCGGTGGACGCCGCCATCGCCGGGGCCGTGCTTCTGGGGATCTGCGAGCCGCAGATGGCGGGCATTGGCGGCGATCTTTTCGCGCTGGTCAAACCTGCCGGGCAAGACGGCATCCTGGCGCTCAACGGATCGGGCCGCGCCCCGGCGGGCCTGTCGGCCGAGGCGATGCGGGCCGCCGGTCACTCCGCCGTTCCCCTGCGCGGGGTCGAGGCGGTCACCCTGCCCGGCGCGGTCGATGCCTTTTGCCGGCTCGGCGCCGACTGGGGCCGTCTGGGCCTTGACCGCCTGCTCGCCCCGGCCATCCGCTATGCGGATGAGGGCGTGCCGGTCGCCCCCCGCGTCGCCTTTGACTGGCAAGAAGATGCCCAGTGGCTGCGCGGCGATGCGCGGCGGTTCTATCTGGGCAACGGCGCCCCGCCCCGCGCCGGCCAGATCTTTCGCGCTCCGGGTCAGGCCGAGGTCTTGCGGCGCATCGCGCGCGAGGGCCGCGCTGGGTTCTATGAAGGAGAGGTGGCCGAGGACATGATCGCCTCGCTGCGCGCCCTGGGCGGCTGCCACAGCCTTGACGATCTGGCGCGCACCGAAAGCAGCTATGACGCGCCCGTCAGCGGTGCCTATCGCGGGGTCGATCTGGTCGAGCATCCGCCGAACGCGCAAGGCGCCACCGCGATCCTGCTGCTGAACATCCTGTCGCATTTCGATCTTGCCGCGATGGATCCCCAGGGCGCCGAGCGGGCGCATATCGAGGCGGAAGCCTCCAAACTGGCCTATGACGCCCGCGACCGCTTTGTCGCCGAGCAAAGCCCGCGGCTTGACCACATGCTCGCCCCGGAAACGGCCCGGCGGCTGGCGGCGCTGATCGACCCCGCACGCGCCATGCCCGCAGCCAGGCCCCTGACCGGGGCGGTGCACAGGGACACGGTCTATATCACCGTCGTCGACAAGGACCGCATGGCCGTCAGCCTGATCTATTCGATCTTCTGGGCCTTTGGCGCCGGCCTTGCCTCGTCCCGCTTCGGCATCGCGTTCCAGAACCGCGGCGCCGGATTCACGCTTGCGGCCGGGCATCCGAACGAGGCGGGCGGCGGCAAGCGGCCGATGCACACGATCATCCCTGCGATGCTGCGGCGCGGCGGGCGGGTGGTGATGCCCTTTGGCGTGATGGGCGGCGCCTATCAGCCCTGCGGGCACGCGCGCCTGGTCAGCAACCTTGAAGATTTCGGCATGGACCTGCAAAGCGCCATCGACGCGCCGCGCTGCTTTTCTGGCCCGCTTGGCATGACGATGGAACGCGGCTATGCGCCCGAGGTCCGGGCGCGGCTGGCCGGGATGGGCCACGATGTCCGCATCGTGGACAAGCCGATCGGCGGCGCGCAGGCGATCGTGATCGGCGAAGATGGCGTCTTGATCGGCGCCTCCGATCCGCGCAAGGATGGCTGCGCGCTGGGGTATTGAGATGAATTATCAGGAAACGAGCGAAACCATCCGCGCCCTTTGCCATGGCGAGACCGACGCCGTGGCGCTGATGGCCACACTGGCCTGCGAGATCCACCAGGCGCATCCCCTTGCCGACTGGACCGGGTTCTACCGGGTGACCGGGCCCGAAATGCTCAAGATCGGGCCCTATCAGGGCGGGCATGGTTGCCTGGTGATCCCCTTTTCACGCGGGGTCTGCGGCGCCTGCGCGCGCACGGGCCAGGTGCAGAACGTGCCCGATGTCGATGTCTTTCCCGGCCATATCGCCTGCGCCTCTTCGACCCGGTCCGAACTGGTGCTGCCGGTCTGGAACGGCGCCGGGCGGCTTCTGGGGGTGCTGGACATCGACAGCGACACGCCCGCCGCCTTTACCGCCGCCGACGAGGCCTGGCTGGTGCCGCTGCTGGCCGAGGTGTTCCGCGACGCTGATTGAGGGTCAGGGCGTCTGGCCTTTCCCCGCCTCGCTGGGTAAGAACGGCCGGCAACGGGCCGCCCCGAGAGGCCCCAACTGACGGAGCGCGGCATGGCAATGATCACCCTTCTGGATGGCGGCATGGGCCAGGAACTGGTGGCGCGGTCGGGCGATGTGCCCACCCCGCTCTGGGCGACGCGGGTGATGATCGACCATCCCGGCATGGTGCGTGACATCCACGCCGACTATTTCGCCGCCGGCGCCAGCCTGGCCACCACCAACACCTATGCCATCCACCATGACCGGCTGGAGCGGTTCGACATGGACGGCATGTTCCACGCCCTGCACCTGCGCGCCCTGGCCGAGGCGCACGAGGCGCGCGGCGCCCACGGGCGGGGGATGATCGCGGGGTCGATGGGCCCGCTCGTCGCCTCCTACCGGCCAGAGGTGACGCAGGCCGTCGCCGTGGCCGCGCCGAAGTACGCCGAGATCGCCGCCATCCTTGGCCCCCATGTCGATGTGATCCTGTGCGAGACCATGGCCTCGGTCGAGATGTGCGAGGGCGCGCTGGAGGGGGCCAGGGCTGCGGGCAAGCCGGTGTGGCTGTCGGTCTCGGTCGATGACCGTGACGGCAGGCGCCTGCGCTCGGGCGAGCCGATCGCGGATCTGGCCCGGCTGGTGCAGACCTATCGGCCCGCCGCCGTGCTGGCCAACTGCTCGGTGCCCGAGGCGATGGGCGACGCGCTGGACGGACTGGGCAGGCTGGGCCTGCCCTTTGGCGCCTATGCCAACGGATTCACCCATATTTCCGGCAATTTCCTGAAAGACGCCCCGACCGTCAAGGAACTGACCCACCGCCACGACCTGACGCCCGAGAAATATGCCGATTTCGCCCTGTCCTGGGTCGCGATGGGGGCCACCATCGTCGGAGGCTGCTGCGAGGTTGGCCCGGCGCATATCCGCCACCTCGCGGCCCGTCTGGCCGAGGCGGGGCACCAGATCCTGTGATCCGGCCCCTGCTGCCCGATTTCGTCTATGCGCCGCCCGACGTGCCCCTGTCGGTGCTGTACGAGGATGCCGCGATCGTGGTGGTGGACAAGCCGGCGGGCCTCTTGTCGGTTCCCGGCAAGCTGGCGGGACGCGAGGATTGCATGGTCTCGCGTCTTCAGGCCGCGCGGTGGGATGCGCTGGTCGTGCACCGGCTCGACTGCGACACCTCGGGCGTGATGATCTTTGCCCGCACCAAGCAGGCGCAGGGCTTTCTGGGGCAAGAGTTTGAACAGCGCCGCGCCCGCAAGACCTACATCGCCCGCGTCAAGGGCGCGGTCGCGGGCGAGGCGGGGCGGATCGACCTGCCGCTTGGCGCGGACTGGCCGAACCGCCCGCGCCAGATGGTGGACCACGAACGCGGCCGCCCGGCGCAGACCGACTGGCAGGTGATCGGCCGCTCGGCAGGCGAGACGCTGGTGCGCCTGTCGCCGCTGACCGGGCGCAGCCACCAGCTTCGGGTGCACATGCTGGCGCTGGGGCATGTGATCCTGGGCGATCAGATCTATGACGTTCAGGACCACGCCCGCTGGCCGCGCCTGATGCTGCATGCCGAAACGCTGGGCCTGCACCACCCCGCAGACGGCACCTGGCGCGAATTCACCGCCCCCCGCCCGTTCTGACCGCCGGCGTCGTGCCGCGTTAACCCCGTTTCAAGCTGTTGCGCGTCTGATGGTGCGCAAGAGACTGCTGACACGCCTTGCGCCCGGTCTTGCCGAAGAGCCGCCGCGCACCCCAAGCCAAAGGTTGATGACCCTGCTGCGCGCCCTGTTCGAGCCTCGTTTTGCCGCCCTGACCCTGTCGCTGCTCGCGGCCTTTCTTGCCTTTGCCCTGTTGCCGCTGCTTCCGGCGCTGGGCTGGGTCTTGGCGCCGCTGGCGCTTGTGGCCTCCGGCACGGCGGCGCTGGGCTTGCGGGATGTGCTGCAAACCAACCACGCCATCCTGCGCAACTATCCGATCATCGCGCATCTGCGCTTTCTGCTTGAGGATCTGCGCCCCGAGTTGCGGCAGTACTTCTTTGAGGGCGACAAGGACGGCGCCCCCTTTCCGCGTGATCAGCGCGCCATCGTCTACCAGCGCGCCAAAAAGGACCTCGACAAGCGGCCGTTCGGCACGATGCACGATGTCTATCGCGAACAGTTCGAATGGCTGCACCATTCGCTGGCGCCCCGACCGGGCGCGCCAGTGGACGCGATGCGCGTGACGGTCGGCGCCGGTCCGCAGGCCTATTCGGCCTCGCTTCTGAACATCTCGGCGATGAGTTACGGGGCGCTGTCGGCCAATGCCATCCGCGCGCTGAACAAGGGCGCGCGCGCGGGCGGTTTCTTTCACGACACCGGCGAGGGCGGGGTTTCGCCCTACCACCGCGAGTTTGGCGGCGATCTGGTCTGGGAAATCGGTTCGGGCTATTTCGGCTGCCGCGATGCGGGGGGCGGCTTTGACCCCGGGCGCTTTGCGGCCATGGCGCAGGACGAGCAGATCCGCATGGTCGAGCTGAAGCTCAGCCAGGGCGCCAAGCCCGGACATGGCGGCGTGCTGCCGGCCGCCAAGGTCACGGCCGAGATCGCGGCGATCCGCGGCGTGCCGATGGGGCAGGACTGCGTCTCGCCCGCGGCGCATTCGGCCTTTTCCACGCCTTCTGGCCTGCTGGAAATGGTGGCGCGGATGCGCGATCTTTCGGGCGGCAAGCCGGCCGGGTTCAAGCTGTGCATCGGGCACCGATGGGAGTTCATGGCGATCTGCAAGGCTATGCTGGAAACCGGCATCACGCCCGACTTCATCGTCATCGACGGCAAAGAGGGCGGCACCGGCGCCGCGCCGCTGGAATTCATGGACCATGTCGGCATGCCGTTGCGCGACGGGCTTTCCTTTGCCCACAACGCGCTGGTCGGCACCGGTCTGCGCGACCGGGTCCGAATCGGCGCCAGCGGCAAGATCACCTCGGCCTTTGACATGGCGCGGGTCATGGCGCTGGGGGCGGACTGGTGCAACGCCGCGCGCGGATTCATGTTCGCGGTCGGCTGCATCCAGGCGCAGTCCTGCCACACCGGGCGCTGCCCGACCGGCGTGACCACGCAAGACCCCATGCGCCAGCGCGCGCTGGTGGTGCCGGACAAGGCGCAGCGCGTGGCCAGCTTTCACCACAACACGCTGCATGCCCTGTCAGAGCTTGTCGCCGCGGCCGGACTGGCGCAGCCGGGCGACCTGCGCCCACACCATTTCCTGCGCCGCGCTTCGGCCGACCGGGTGACCTCGTTGGCCGAACAGTATGAGATGCTGGCCCCCGGCCAGCTTTTGGCCGACCCCGGATCAAGCGGGCAGTTCAGCGCCGACTGGGCGATGTCGAGCGCGGACAGCTTCGCGCGGGTTGCCTGATCGGGCCGACGGCCGGCCCGGCGGGGTCAAAGCGCCAGGCCCAGGGCGCGGCCCTCGTAGAACGCATAGGCGGCCAGGCGCGGCGCGGCGCAGTCGCCAATCCGGTGCGTCGCCTTGCCGGCAAAGGCCTCGGGCCAGGGGTCAAAGGCCTTGTTGGTCGTGGCCATGACCAGGGCAGAGGCGGCAATCACCTCTTGCTGCCCTGTCAGCATGTTCTGCACCGTCACGCCGTTGCCGTGCCAGCGCGTCAGGCAATGCTCGGTCAAAAAGCGCGCGCCCAGTTCCGCCAGACGCCGCCGCGCCGCGCCATCGGCGGCGGTGCGGGCAATCTCGCGCCCGACAAAGGGCTCTGGCGTGACGATCACCACCTTTTTGCCCTGCTCGGCCAGCGCCCAGGCGGTGCCGACCCCGCGCCAGTTCGACCCCTCGTCATAGACCACAACCGCATCGCCCAGCCGCGCCTCGCGTCGCAGCACCGCCTCGGGCGACCAGACACCGCCCGCATCAATCCCCGGCAGGCGGGCGTGCTGCGGCTGCCAGCGCTGAAAGCCGTCCTCATCCGGCAGGCTGCCGGTGGCCAGCACCACCACTTCGGCCCGGTGAGCGGCGATTTCGCCCTCATCAAGAAAGGTGTTGAGCCGCAGGGTCACGCCCAGCTTGGTGAACTGCCGTTCATACCAGTCCATCAGGTCCAGGATCTGCGCCCGCCGTGGCTGCATCCCGGCCAGGCGGAACTGCCCGCCGATGACGGGCAGCGCCTCGACGATCTCCACCTCATGGCCACGCTCGGCGGCGACGCGCGCCGCCTCCAGCCCCGCCGGGCCGGCTCCGACCACCAGCACCGCGCGCCGGGCCGGCGCCGCCGTGAACCGGTCGCCGCCCCACTCGAACTCGCGCCCCACCGAGGGGTTGACCAGACAGGAAATCCAGTAGTCTCGGCTGCGCCGGCCCCAGCACATCTGGTTGCAGGAGATGCAGCCGCGAATGTCCTCGGCCCGCCCCTCGGCGGTCTTGCGCGCCAGGTGCGGATCGGCGATCTGGCCGCGCACGATCGAGACGAGGTCGGCCTCACCGCTGGCGATGATGGTTTCGGCGTTGTCCGGCGTGCGCACCCCCGCCTCTGCGGTGATGGCCGCATGCCGCACCAGCGACCGGAGCTGCGCGGTCAGCGGCGTCGTCAGCTTTTCGGCCTTGGTAAAGGCGGGGATGATGCCCTCGAATTCAAGGTAAGAGCCATAGCCGACCGTCACATAGTCCACATGGCCGGTCGCGTCGTGCAGGTCCACGATTTCGCACAGCGATTCGGCCGAAAGCGTCACGTCAAAGCCTGGCGAATAGCTGACCGCAAGACCGACGATGAAATCCTCGCCGCACTCGCGCCGGATGGATTCGATCAGGCGGCGGGAAAACCGGGTGCGGTTTTCCAGGCTGCCGCCCCATTCATCGTCGCGCGTGTTGCTCCAGGGGGTCCAGAACTGGTCCAGCAGCGAATGATAGGCGGCCCAGACCTCGACCCCCTGAAAGCCGCAGGCCTTGGCCCGGCGGGCGGCGGCGGCATGGGCCGCAAGCAGTTCCTCGATTTCCAGGACGGTCATTTTGTGGCTGCCGTCGCTGTCGTGATAGGACGGCCCGCCCGACGGCGACCAGTGCGGCGCATAGCTGAGGTCGGAATCGCCATGGGCGCCGATGTGGTAAAGCTGCTGGATCGCCACGGCGCCGGCCGCCTTTACCGCGTCGGTGGCGGCGCGAAACCCGGGAATGACGGCGTCATCCCCGGAGCGGTAGTTGCCGCGCGTCAGAACGCCAGTCCGGTGCACCGGCACGGGTTCAGCCACGACCATCGCCGCCCCGCCCAGCGCCCGCTCGGCCAGATAGGCCGCCACACGCGGGCCGGGCAGGCCAAGGTCGGACATGTTGGCGGTATGGGCGCCAAAGACGATGCGGTTGCGCAGGGTATGTCCGCGCAACTGCAAGGGTTGCATCAATCGGGGATGGTGCGACATGGGTCCTCCGGCGCCGTTGGGGACAAGACTAGACCGGGGATGCCCCCGCTCCCGTCCCGTCCGCGACGCGGAATGTCGCGCCCGCGCCGCGCTATTCGGCGGCGCTAAGCTCGGCTGCCGGGTCCCAGCCAGAGATGGCCTTGATCTCCAGGAACTCCTCAAGCCCCAGGATCCCGCCCTCGCGCGCGCGGCCCGAGGCCTTGACCCCGCCAAAGGGCGAGCCTGCGGCGCGCGACTTGCCGTTCATCTGCACCATGCCCGATTTCAGCTTCAGTGCCAGGCGGTTGCGCCGCGCGCCGTCCTGGCTTTGCACATAGTTGGTCAGCCCATAGGTCGTGTCATTGGCGATCCGCAGCGCGTCCTCTTCGGTGTCAAAGGGAATCATGCACATCACCGGGCCAAAGATTTCCTCGCGCTCGATGGTCATGCCCGGAACGACATCGGCAAAGATCGTCGGCATGACGTAAAAGCCCCGGTTGAACCCCTCGGGCAGGCCCGGCCCCCCGGCGATCAGCCGCGCGCCTTCCTCGATTCCCTTGTGGATGTACCCCTGGATGATGTCCCACTGGCGCTTGTTCACCACCGGGCCGACGTGGCCGCCCGAATCATGGGCAGAGCCGACCTTGATGCCGCCGGCCACCTCGGCCGCGATCTGCACGGCGCGGTCGTAGACCGACCGCTCGACCAGCATGCGGCTGGGCGCATTGCAGGACTGGCCGGTGTTGTCCATCATCGACCGCACGCCGCGCTCGACCGCCTTGTCGTCGGCATCGGCAAAGATCAGGTTGGCGCCCTTGCCACCCAGTTCCAGCGTCACCCGCTTCAACGTCTGCGCGGCGGCGGCCGAGATCGCCTTGCCCGCGCGGGTCGACCCCGTGAACGAGATCATCTCGACATCGGGATGGGTGGAAAGCTGGCTGCCCACGCCCGGCCCGTCGCCGTTCACCAGGTTGAAGACGCCCGGCGGCAGGCCGGCGTCGTGGCAGAATTCGGCAAACAGCATCGCGTTCAGCGGCGATTCCTCGGACGGCTTCAGTACACAGGTGCAGCCGGACAGGATCGCCGGGATCGCCTTCAGCGCGATCTGGTTGACCGGCCAGTTCCAGGGGGTGATCAGGCCGACAACACCGATCGGCTCCAGCGACAGCCGGTCGTTCGGGGCATGCGGGCCCAGCGGGCGCACCCATTGGATGTGGTCAAAGGCGGTCAGGAAATTGTTGCCATGCCAGGGCAGGCAGGTGGCCTGCTGCGCGCGCGCGTGGTCGATGGGCGAGCCCATCTCCATCGAGATGGCGCGGGCGAATTCCTCTTTCCGGGCCTCGTACTGTTCCAGGATGCGGACCACGACCGCGCGCCGTTCGGCCGGGGGCGTGGCGGACCAGGCCGGAAAGGCGGCCTTTGCGGCGGCGACGGCGGCGTCGGTGTCGGCCTGACCGCCCAGCGAGATCACCGCGCAGGGCTCTTCGGTCGAGGGGTCGATCACATTGCAGTCGCGCGGGACAGCAGGCGCGACCCAGCGGCCGTTGATGTAGAACTCGCGGCGGGTGATCATGGTCGTCTCCTATCTGGGCCAGGTGCAAACTGGCAGGGCGCGGGGGTTCGCGCAAGGGGCGCGGCTGAATTTGATCAAATCAGGCCGCGTTTGCCCCGTTCCCGCCGGCCCCCTCTTGCCGGAAGAGCGTTCCGCCTTCGCCCCGCCCCGCGACACCTTTGGGCTTATTTGCGCCCCCCGCGCGCAGCAGGGCTGCATTTGCCGCCGCCGTGCAGTAGATTGGCGACACAATTCCCAACCAAGGAGCCCGCCATGGGTCTGCGCATCAACGACATCGCCCCCGATTTCACCGCCAATTCGACCGCCGGCGAGATTCGGTTTCACGACTGGATCGGCGAGGGCTATGCGATTCTCTTCAGCCATCCGCGCGATTTCACCCCGGTCTGCACGACCGAATTCGGCGCCGTGGCCCAGCTTGCCCCGGAATGGGCCAAGCGGCGGGCCAAGGTGCTTGGCGTCTCGGTCGACAGCGTCGAGGATCACCGGAAATGGAAGCAGGATATCGAAGCCTTTGCCGGCAGCCCCGCCGATTTTCCGATCATCGACGATGTCTCGCTGACCGTGTCCAAGGCCTATGACATGCTGCCGGCCGATTTCTACCTGCCGACCGAAGGCCGCACGCCCGCCAACTCGGCCACGGTGCGGACGGTCTACATCATCGGGCCGGACAAAAAGGTTCGCCTGACGATGACCTACCCGATGTCGGTGGGCCGCAACTTTGCCGAGATCCTGCGCGCGCTGGATGCGGTGCAGGCCACCGATGGCGTGCCCTTTGCCACGCCGGCCAACTGGGTGCCGGGTCAGGATGTGATCGTGGCCCTGTCGGTCAGCACCGAAGACGCCAAGGCCCGCTTTGGCGATCTGGACATCCGCCTGCCCTATCTGCGGTTCGCCAAGCGGCCGGGGTGAGGGGGCGATTACTCTTCGGTTTCCCTGCGGACGACATCTATCAGAGGCCTGAAGCCATAGATCGCAGGCCGCCGCCCCGACCCCTGCACGATTTGTGACAGGATTCCAACCTCGCGCAGCTTTCGGGTCATGTTGGCAGCGACATGGGACGGGATGCGGTCGTGGGCGGTGAACTTGCTGTTCTTGAAGCTGGGGTTGGCGAACATGAAATCGAGCGCTTCTACGGACCATTCGCTTTTCAGCTCATCCCGGAACCGGCGCTTCATGTCTTGGTAGAGCGCAAAGATCTTTGCGGCGACCTCGATGTTGCGATTGGCCTGATCAGTCAGTCCGTTCACGAAGAACAGGCACCATTCGGTCCATTCATCATGCGACGAAACCCGCCGCATTCGGTCAATATATTCGTCGCGGTAGCGTTCGAAAAAAGAGCTTACATAGAAATGCGGCTGGCGTATCAGGCCCGATGTCCAGAGCATCAGCGTGATCAGCATCCGACCGATCCGACCGTTTCCATCCTTGAAGGGGTGGAGCGCCTCGAACTCGACATGCGCGATGGCTGCCTTAAGCAGTTTGTTCCCACTGGCCGAAGCGATGTAGGAAACAAGGCTCGCCATGCCGCCCGGCAGCGCCTCTGGGCTGATGGGCACGAAGGAAACCGCGTTTACCCTTCTTTCGCCGATGAAGTTCTGTTCGGTCTTGTAGCTTCCCGGTGACTTGGTCGCGCCCCTGCCGAACGAGAGCAGGGTCTGGTGTGCCTGACGGATGAGAAACTCGGACACCGGGCGCCCGGCCTCGATTTCTGTTTGGACGCGCTTCATGGCGCGCGCGTAAAGGAATGTTTCAACCGCCTCGTTGCGCGCGCTTTCAAAGGCGTTCTCCTGCGCCCCCACTTCCGCCTCGATCCGCAGGATTTCGTCGAGCGTCGAGATCGTGCCTTCCATTCGCGAGGAAATCACCGCCTCCTGGTTGCGCAAGGGCGCGAGCAAGACTTCGCTGTTGTGCATCGAGGCAAGTTGCTGGTCATACCGGGCGATCGCACTGGCCGCTTCGACTACGGGCTCCATCAGCACGTCCAGACGCAGGTTGGTAGGAGGGAACTTGCCATAGTGATAGTCGACTGCGGTCTTTGAGCGATTCTGCATGAATTTGATGTGCTCCAAGAGGGTCCATACGCACGACAACATTACTTGTAGTGTTCGCACCTTCTAAAAACAAGCTTGTCGTACAAATAATGGGTCCAAACCGATGACAAAGTCTTTTGTCATATGTTTGCCTGTCACAAACAGGCTTGCAGTAGACATCCACCCGGAATTCAAACGTCAAAGGCCCCGGGGTTTCCCCCGGGGCCCTTTCCAAGGTTCGGAAGTGGCTCAGCCCTCGGCGGCCTCTTCCCTTTCCTTTTTCTCGACGATCTCGGCGCCGGTCTCTTGGTCGACCATCTTCATGCCCAGCCGGACCTTGCCGCGCTCGTCAAAGCCCAGAAGCTTGACCTTCACGTCCTGACCTTCCTTGAGGTACTCGTTCGGATGGTTCAGGCGCTTGCCGGCGATCTGGCTGACGTGCACCAGACCGTCGCGCTTGCCGAAGAAGTTCACGAAGGCGCCGAAATCGACCAGTTTCACCACCTTGCCGGTGTAGATCTGGCCAACCTCGGGCTCTGCCACGATCGACCAGATCATGTCATAGGCCTTCTTGATGTTCTCGGCCGAGGACGAGGCGATCTTGATGATGCCGTCGTCGTTGATGTCGACCTTGGCGCCCGACAGCTCGACGATCTCGCGGATCACCTTGCCGCCCGAGCCGATGACCTCACGGATCTTGTCCGTGGGAATCTGCAGGGTCTCGATCTTGGGCGCGTACTGGCTGAAGGCTTGCGCCTGCGTCAGCGCCTTGGACATCTCGCCCAGGATGTGCAGACGGCCGTCCTTGGCCTGCGCCAGGGCCTGCGCCATGATTTCCGGCGTGATGCCGGCAACCTTGATGTCCATCTGCATCGTGGTGATGCCCGCGGCGGTGCCGGCAACCTTGAAGTCCATGTCGCCGAGGTGATCCTCGTCGCCCAGGATGTCTGTCAGAACCGCCCAGCGGCCGTCATCCTCCAGGATCAGACCCATGGCCACGCCTGCGACCGGCGCCTTGAGCGGCACGCCGGCATCCATCATCGACAGCGAGCCGCCGCAGACCGAAGCCATCGACGACGAGCCGTTCGATTCGGTGATCTCCGACACCACGCGCACGGTGTAGGGGAAATCGGTCGCGGCCGGCAGGACCGCTTGCAGCGCGCGCCAGGCCAGCTTGCCATGGCCGATCTCGCGGCGTCCGGGGCTGCCGACACGGCCAACCTCGCCGACCGAATAGGGCGGGAAGTTGTAGTGCAGCATGAAGTTGGACCGGTGGTTGCCGTTCAGCGCGTCGATGATCTGCTCATCCTCGCCGGTGCCAAGGGTGGTCACGACCAGCCCTTGAGTTTCGCCGCGGGTGAACAGCGCCGAGCCGTGGGCGCGCGGCAAAATGCCGGTTTCCGACACGATCGGGCGCACGGTGACATTGTTGCGCCCGTCGATGCGCGCGCCGCCATTGATGATGTCGCCGCGCAGGATCGAGGATTCCAGCTTCTTGATCGCCGAGCCGAGGTTGATGTCGGACTGCTCCTGTTCGGTCAACGCGGCCTTGATCGTGCCAACGGCAGCAGAGATGGCATTGGTCCGCTCCTGCTTGTCCTTGATCGCGAAGGCGGCGCGCATCTGCGCCTCGCCGGCCGCCTTGACCTTGGCGTAAAGCGCCGAATAGTCCGGCGGGGCAAAGTCAAACGGCTCCTTGGCCGAATCCTCGGCGAAGTCGATGATCAGGTCGATCACCGGCTGCATGGCGTCATGGCCGAACTTGACCGCGCCCAGCATCTCGTCCTCGGTCAGCTCATAAGCTTCGGATTCCACCATCATCACGGCGTTCTTGGTGCCGGCGATGACCAGATCCAGACGCTGGTCGGGCTTGAGCCGAAGCTGCGTCATGTCGTCCATTTCCGGGTTCAGCACATAGGCGCCGTCGACAAAGCCGACGCGCGCCGCGCCGATCGGGCCCATGAAGGGCACGCCAGAGATGGTCAGCGCGGCCGAGGCCGCGATCATCGCCACGATGTCGGGATCGTTCACGAGGTCACAGGACAGCACGGTCGCCATGACCAGCACTTCGTTCTTGAAGCCGTCGACAAAGAGCGGGCGGCAGGGGCGGTCGATCAGGCGGGAAACCAGCGTTTCCTTTTCGCTCGGGCGCGCCTCGCGCTTGAAGAAGCCACCCGGGATCTTGCCGGCGGCATAGTATTTTTCCTGATAATGCACGGTCAGCGGAAAGAAATCCTGCCCCGGCTTGGCGGTCTTGGCAAAGGTCACGTTGGCCATGACCGAGGTTTCCCCCAGCGTCGCGATCACCGAACCGTCGGCCTGACGGGCAACCTTTCCCGTTTCCAGTGTCAGCGTCTCGCGCCCCCACTGGATCGATTTTTTCGTCACATTGAACATCTGTCGTTTCCTCAGAAGGTCCGGCCCCTGCCGGCTCCTTCGCATATCTGGCGGCCCCATTGCCGCCGTCCCCCGATCCTGTGCATGCGCCCCGGGGGTGGGCCTCACGTCGCAGATTGCGGGCGCATACAGCAAACGGGGGGGTTTGGGAAGGGGGGAGGCATTGACAAACCTTGCCAAGAACTGCAGGCTATGCACATGGCAACCATGAACATATCGCTCCCCGATCTGATGAAGACCTTTGTCGAGTCGCAGACCCTCGATGGGCGCTATAGCAATGTCAGTGACTATATGCGTGATCTGATCCGGCGTGAGCAGGCCCGGCAGGCAGCGGTGGGGCAGTTGCAGGGGCTGTTCGATGCCGGTCTGGCTTCGGGCTCGGGGCGCCGCTATGACATGGCCGGTTTCATCGCCGAACGAAAAGCGCGGTGAGCCGGCAGATCGTCCTGAGTGCCGAGGCGTTTCGGGATCTGGATGCCATCTGGGATTACACCATAGCCACCTGGTCCGCCGAGCAGGCGGAAAGGTATCTTTCGGGGCTGGACCGGGTGTTGCACCTGCTTGCAGAGCAGCCCGAAATCGCGCGCGAGCGGTCAGAGATCAGACCCGGGGCGCGGCTGCACACCTATGGCAAACATTTGATTTTGTTTACGGCTTCTGCCGATACGCTGGCGGTGGTTCGGATCGTCCATGCACAGGCGAACTGGCTGACCCTGCTGGCAGATTAACCCGCCCTTCTCACCATCTCGCCGATCCAGAGCGGCGCGAAGGGCGAGGTGCAGCCCTTGGGCGTGGGATAGTCGCGGTAGATGCCCATCGCCTCGCCCATCGCGATGGCGCGGGCGCGCAGGGCGGCGTGGTTGATGCCGATCCCGGCGAGGGTGTTGTTCATCGTCCATTGCACGACCTCGGGGGCGGTGGGCATCTCGGCCTCCAGCCGGTCAAGCAGGGCGGTCAGGTCCAGCCCCTCGGGCGCCTTCTGCACCCGTTCGGCGGTCAGGCTCCAGTAGGCGCGGGCCAGAAAGGGGTGGGTCTCGTGTTCCCACCGCTGGCGGAGCGTCTCCTTGCCGGGGTGCTGTTTCAACACATAGCTGTTCAGCCAGTCCGAGACCCAGAGCCGCTCGTTGGCGCGGATCATCGCTTCGACCTCGTCCAGGCTCAGCGCTTTCGGCTTCACGATCAGCAGCGCCACCAGGCGGGCATCGACATTGCCGGTCGCCCAGAGCGCCTGGCCCAGCGCGTGGTCGCTCTTGATCTCCTTAGCGATGAGGCGGATGTCACCCATGGGCACCGAGCCGGCGCCATTCCTGGCATTGCGCGCCAGCAGGTCGGGGCTGGAAAGCGCCGCGATCCGGTCCATCACCTCTTCAAGCGTCATCCTGCATCCTCCCAAGCCATTCGCGTCATCATAGCGGGGCGCCGGGGCGAACGCAAAACGCCCGCGGCTTGCGCTGCGGGCGTTCCGGTCTTCGCTCGGCGGCGCCTCAGCGGCGCAGGCCCAGGCGGGTGATCAGCGAGGTATAGCGGTCGTTGTCCTTGGACTTCACATAGTCCAGCAGCTTGCGGCGCTGCGCGACCATCATCAGCAGGCCACGGCGCGAGTGGTTGTCCTTCTTGTGGCCCTTGAAATGCTCGGTCAGGGTTGCGATGCGCGAGGACAGGATCGCAACCTGCACCTCGGGCGAGCCGGTGTCGCCCTCTTTGGTCGCGTATTCCTTGATCAGGCGGGCCTTTTCTTCGACAGTGATCGACATCGGATGTCCTTTCGGGTTTGGGGTGACGGCACAAGCCGGGATGTCGTCCAGCAAGGCCCTTGACCGCGCCCCGGGGGGCTGCGGATGGCGGCCTATAGTGGGTTTGGCGGCAAAATGAAAGCCCTTTCTGCCGTACGGTCCCGCTGCGGGCGACGGCAAGGCCGGCACCGGCGCGGGAAGTTGCCGCGTGCCGGCCCGGTTAACCAGTTTCGCAGAATCCCTGCCGCCTGCCCCCGCCGCCGGCAGTGCCGCGCGGAGGTTCATGGTAGGATGATGCGGTCAATTGTCAATTATTTACAGACACTTGGTCCATGTCTTGGTTAACGCGGCCAGGACCCGCCATCGGCACAAAGGAGAGCAGGGCGTGCTGGGACTCTTGGGATTGCTTGGTGCCATCATGGTCGGCCTTCTGGCTGACGGGATGATGACCGCGCCCGCGGGCGAGGAACCCGACGACGAAAGGATCCCCGAGGCCGACCCGGCCGAGGGGGCCGACGATGGCTCGATTCTCGACCCCCTGCCGGAACCGGACCCTCAGGCCGGCGGCACCGCTACCGCCGCGGGCGGCACTGCGGGGACCGACTTTCTGTCCGGCACCGCCGCCGAGGATCTTCTTGTCGGGCTGGACGGCGACGATGACCTCAAGGGCTATGGCGGCGCGGACAGCCTTTTTGGCGGCGAGGGGCGCGACATGCTCCGCGGCGATGAAGGCGCGGACCAGCTTTCGGGCGGCGGCGGGGATGACACCCTGCACGGCGGCGACGGGGATGATACCCTCTGGGGCGGCGCGGGGGATGACCTGTTGGCCGGGCAGATGGGCGATGACCTGATGCACGGCGGTGCCGGCGCCGACACGATGCACGGCGGCGATGGCCGCGACACGCTGTATGGCGAGGACGGCAACGACGTGCTGACCGGCGAGGATGGCGACGATGTGCTGATCGGGGGCGCCGGTGCTGACGATGTCGCCGGGGGGGCGGGCGATGATGTCCTGACCGGCAATCTCGGCCTTGGGGGCGAAGATGACGGAACCGCCGACACGGTCAACGGTCAGGACGGGGATGACGTGATCCACCTTGGCGCCGGCGACTACGGCGCCGGTCAGGCCGGCGCGGACACCTTTATGCTTCACGACGCGGCCCTGGGCCTGCCGCCCGCCGTGATCACCGACTATACCCCGGGCGAGGACAGCCTGGTGCTGACCTATGATCCGCTGCTCGGGCCCGCCCCGGTGGTCTCAGTCGCCTCTGACAGCACAACCGGCCACGCGACGCTGCTGCTTGACGGGGTGCCGATGGCCACCATCCTGGGCGCCGCCGGCCTTGACCCTGCCGAGATTGAGGTACGCGCTGCCTGAGGGGGCCCACTTCGATCCCTTGGTCAGGCCCCTAAAAGTCGACCGCGAGCCCCTTCTTTTCCCAGTCCCCATAGCGAACCGGCTCGGGGCCGTCGCGTCCGCCCAGTTCGGGCGGCAGGTTGGCGGGGCCGGCCGCCTTGCGGCGCGCCTCGGCCTCGGCCAACGCACGTTGGGCGGCGGGGGGCAGGTCGGGGCGGCTGGCAGCCTTGTCGGCGTCTGGTGCGGGCATGGTTTCCCCTGGGCGTTCCTGCTGATATAGCCGCCGGGCAGCAATCTGGGTAGGGGCAAGGCATGGCGGACACGAAAAGCGCGCGCGGGGCTGCGGCGGCGCTGTTGAATGCCGTTCTGTCCGGCGGCGCCCTGCTGTCGCAGGCCCTGACGCAGACCGCCGTCCTAGAGGGGTTGACCCCCCAGGACCGTGCCCGCGCCCAGCGGTTGGCCACCGGGGTGCTGCGCCGGATCGAGCCTTTGGACATCGCCCTTGGCCAGTACCTGCGCAAGGCGCCGCCGCCCGAGGTGCTGAACATCCTTCGGCTTGCAATGTACGAGATCACCAGCGGCGCCGCGCCGCACGGCGTGGTGAACGAGGCGGTGAGCCTGGCCAAATCGGACCGCAAGGCGCGGCATCAGGCGGCGATGATCAACGCCGTCCTGCGGCAGGTGCCCCCCGGTCCGCTGGCCGGTCCGGTGCAAAAGCTGCCGCGCTGGCTGCGCCAGCCCTTGGTGCACGCCTGGGGCCGCGAGGCGGTCGCCGCGATCGAGGCGGTGCAGGCGCAAGAGCCGCCGCTGGATCTGTCCTTCAAGCCCGGCGCCGAGCTGCCTGCTGGTGATCTGATGCCCACCGGCAGCCTGCGACTGGCCGCGCCGGGCCAGGTCAGCGGGCTGGCAGGCTATGCCGCCGGGGGCTGGTGGGTGCAGGATGCCGCCGCCGCCCTGCCCGCGCGCCTGCTCGCGCCGGCACCGGGCGCGCGGGTCCTGGACCTTTGCGCCGCGCCGGGCGGCAAGACCGCGCAGCTTGCCGCCATGGGGGCAGCGGTGACGGCGCTTGACATCTCCGGCCCCCGCATGGCGCGCGTGGCCGAGAATATGCAGCGTCTGGGCCTGACCGCGCAGATGGTGGTGGCCGACGCGCTGCACTGGCAGCCCGAGGCTGCCTTTGACGCCATCCTGCTCGATGCGCCCTGCTCGGCCTCTGGCACGATCCGCCGGCACCCGGACCTGCCCTTTGTCAAGGACGGCAGCGATCTTGACGCGCTCTGCGCGCTTCAGGCCGCGCTCCTGGACCGCGCCCTTGGCTGGCTCAAGCCGGGCGGGCGGCTGGTCTATGCCACCTGCTCGCTGTTGCCAAACGAAGGCGAGGCGCAGCTTGCCGCCGCGCTGGACCGCCATCCGGGTCTGCGTGTGGTTCCCGCCGATCTGCCCGGCCTGCCCGCCGGCGCGCTGACACCCCAGGGCGCGCTGCGCCTGCGGCCCGACTTCTGGGCCGACCGGGGCGGGATGGACGGCTTTTTCATCGTGTGCCTGACGCTTTAGCCGCGCGGCGCGAAAAGGCGGTAATAAGCCCAGTCGGGCAGGAATTGCGACAGCCGGAAAACCCAGGAAAACACGCGCGGAAAGCTGGACTTGAAGGCGCGGCTGCGCATCAGGGCCAGCATGTGGCCGGCGGCCTCGTCAGGCTCCATCAGAAAGGGCATGGCAAAGTCGTTCTTGCCCGTCAGGCGCGTGCGGATGAACCCGGGGTTGGCAAGCTGCACCTTTACCCCGGTCCCGCGCAAATCGCAGTACAGCGATTCCGCCAGCGCCATCGTGCCCGCCTTGGACGCGGCATAGCCGACCGCCCCCGGCAGCCCGCGAAAGCCCGAGAGCGAGCCGGTGATCACCACATGCCCCCGCCCCCGCGCCACCATGCCCGGCACAACGGCGCCCAGCACGCGGGCCAGGCCGGTGAAGTTGACGTTGCACATCGCGGTGACCTTGCCGACGTCCCAGTCCTGCGCCTTCATCGGCCAGTAGACCCCGGCCAGGAACACGATCCCGTCCACCGGCCCCAAGGCGGCGCCAGCGGCGGCGACCGAGGCATCATCGCCGACATCGACCACCAGCGCGCGCGCCGGTCGGGTCAGGCTGGCGATAGCCGCATCCAGCCGGTTCCGGTCGCGGCCGGACAGGATCAGGTCGGCCCCCTCGCGCGCCATGGCCTGCGCCAGCGCCAGCCCCAACCCTTCGGAGGCGCCGACCAGCCACCAGGTCTGCCCGGCAAAGCTCATGCCGGCATCGGGCGCATGGTGGCGATCAACTCGGCCACCTTGATGCCGAACTTGGAAAACTGGCTGCGGTTCATCACCGTGCCGTTCTCGCCAAGATACATCCAGTCGGTCACGTCCAGCACGTGGCCGCCCGCCGCCGGCGGCAGGCGCAGCTTGTACAACATCTGCACCGCCGAGCCGCTGGCCACGCCGCGACCGACGCCGACCAGATCGTCCGCCTCGGCGCTGAGGGTGCCGTCATTGCCCAGGCTCAGGCGCCATTCGCGGTGCTGCTCGGCGCCGCTGTCATAGCGGAAATGCTCGCGCAGGGTACCGCGATTTCCCTGCCAGACCCCTTCCATCGTGGCGCTGAAGCGCGAGGTGACGCGGCCGGTCGGCCCATAGATCACCCCCTCGCACAGGATCGGCCCGCTCAGGTGCTTGCGCGGGTCCATCGCCGGGCCGGTGCCGGCATAGTCCTGCGGCCTTTGGGCGCGAAAGCCGGCAAGGCGCGGTGACAGGATCAGGGCGGCGGCGGCAAGCGCGGCGGCCAGCAGAAGCGTTGCAATCAGGGACATGACGTCAGGCCTTTTCAATCGGGAGGGGCCAGAGCAGCCCCAGGGAGAGGAGTTTCAGCGCGCAAGGCAGCGCGGCATACAAGAGCGCCAGCAGGCGCAGCGATTCGGGGCTGCTGGCCCCGGCTTGCGAAAAGCCCGCGCCCTGCAACGCCGGCAGCAAGAGCGCCGCCGCAAAAGCAAGGCAGAGCTTTGAGACAAAGGACCACAGCCCAAAGCCGAACCCTTCGGAGGCATCGCCGATCTCGGCCAGGCGCCGCGCGAACAGCGCCGGCAGCAGCACCATGTCCGCCCCCAGCGCCGCCCCCGACAGGGCCGAGATCGCGCCAAAGGCGACCGCCTGACCCGGGCCCAGAAAGGAGGCCCAGAAAAAGGTCAGGATCGACAGGGTCATGCCGGCGGCCAGGACCCTTTTTTCGCCGATCCGCCGGCCGAGCCGGGCCCAGAGCGGCGCCGACAGCGCGGCGCTGAGGAAAAAGGCCAAGAGGAACAGGCCGGACAGCGCGGCAAGCCCCAGCACGCTTTCCACGTAGAACAGCAGCAGGGTCGAGGTGATGGCGACCGGGGCGGAATTGATCAGCGCCAGGATGACCAGCCGCCGGGCGATGGGGTCGCCCCAGATCGGGCGCAGCATGGCGGCGATCCCCGGCGCGGCGGGCCGGTGCCGGGGCAGCGGGGCCCGCCAGTTGCCGCGCATCGCCAGCGCGGCGATCAGCGCGAGCGCGGCAAAGCCAAGGGCAAAGCCGGTCATCGGCCGATCGGTGACGCCGGCCAGAAGGGTCGGCGCGATGGCGGCGGCGCAGACGCCGACCAGCCCGCCCGTCTCTCGCCAGCCGGCAAGGCGCAGATGCCCCCCGGGGCCCATGGCGGTAGAGTGCTCGACCCCCTGGGCGTAAAGGACGATGGTCAGGAAGGAATAGGCCGAGAACAGGCAGACCATCATCGCCGCAAACCACCACAACGGGGCAATGGGTGGGCTGACGGCGAAAAGCCCGGCCATCGACAGCGCCATGACGGCGCTGGCCCCCCAGACCAGCGCCCCGCGCGAGGCGCGCCGCGCCTCGGCCAGCCAGCCCAGCAAGGGGTCCTGCACCACATCGACCAGCCGCAGCGCCGCCAGCGTCAGCCCCAGCGCGGCAAGCGGCACGCCATGGGCTTCGGCGTAGAACTTGGGCGCGTTGATGTAGATCGGCAGGCCCGCCGCCGCGATCAGCGCGGCAAAGAGCGACCAGGGCCAAAGGGCCGGCTGCCGCGCGGCCACTGATGCGGCCCTTGTCACCGCGACACCTCGCCCTGTGGCGGAACCGGCGGGGCGGCGTAGCGCGCGCCCTTCCACCACAGTTTCAGCGCTTGCCAGTGGATCAGCGCCAGCACCCTGCGCGAACCGAACGGACGGCGCAGGCAGGCGCCAAGGATCCGCGCGTTGGTCAGGGGCGCGCGCTGGCCGACCAGGGTCGCGATCAGCCCGCCCTTGCCGGCCGAATAGTCGATCCAGATGCCGATGCGCTCTGGCGTGATGTCAAAACGGAACTCGTAGCCCCCCTCGACCGGCTGAAAGGGCGAGACGTAAAAGATCTTGGTGGCGGTCAGATGGTCCTCGCGGGTGATCGGCCCGTGGTCCTGGCGGTGGACCTAATAGGAATGGCGTTGCCCAAAGGTGTTGTTCACCTCGGCGATCACCACCCGCAGCACGCCCTGCCCGTCGTGGCACAGCCAGAACGACACCGGGTTGAACACATGGCCCAGCACGCGCGGCTGGGTCAGCAGCAAGACCCGCTGCCCCCCCGGCAGCCCATGCGCCGCCAGCACCTGCCGCACCCAGGCAACCCCCGTCCCCTGCCCCGGCGCGCCGCCATGGTCGCTGATCCAGACCGAGGTCAGATTGCCCCGGTTCAGCCCGAACAGCCCCGGCCCCTTTGCGGTTTCCGGATCAAGCAGCACATAATCCACCCGGTAGCGAAAGCTGTTGGCCAGCGCGCCCTTGCGCCCGTGAAAGGTTTGCCCCCGCAGATGCTCGACCGCGCTCATGCCGCCATCCTTGCCGTGGCCCGCGCCTTCATCCCCGCGACGACATCCAGTGCCGAGACCATGCCGTCTTCGTGAAAGCCGCTGCGCATCCAGGCCCCGGCAAACCAGGTGTTCGCCCGGCCGTTCGACGCGCGCAGGGTTTCCTGCGCCGCCAGCGCGGGCAGGTCATAGACCGGGTGGTGAAAGGTGGCGGTCTCGTAGATCGCATCCTCGCGGATCGTCCGGTTCGGGTTCAGCGTCACGAACAGCGGATCGTCCTGCGGTATCTTCTGCAAGGAATTCATCCAGTAGGTCAGATCGATCTTGTCCGGCCGCGCGCCCTTTGGCTCGCTGTAGACCCAGGATGACCACACGCCGCGCCGCCTGGGCATGACGCTGGAATCGCGGTGCAGCACCGCGACATTGGGCTGATAGCGCACCGCCGAAAGCGCGCGGCGCTCTTGCGCCGTGGGGTCGGTCAGCATCGACAGGGAAATGTCGGAATGCGTGGCCAGAACCACGTCGTCGAACAGCTCCCAGACACCGCCCTGCGCGCGGACAAAGACGCCGCCCTCTTCGCGCCGGATCGCGGCCACGGCGGCGCCAAGCCTGATCTCCACCCCCTGCCGCGCCATCGCCGCGCCAAGGCGGCGGACGTACTGGGTCGAGCCGCCCTTGACCGTGTACCACTGATGCTGGCCCGAAATTCCCAGGAGGTTGTGGTTTTCGAAAAAGCGGATCATCGCCTCGGCCGGGAAATCCAGGATGCCGCGCGTCGGCGTCGACCAGATCGCGCCCGAAAGCGGGGTGATGTAATAGTCGCGAAACCACGTCCCGGTGCCAAGAGTGTCCAAGAGCCCGCCGATCGTCAGCCCCGGCTGCCGGCTGGCCGCCAGCGCATTGCGGTTGAAGTGCAGCATGTCGCGGAACATGCCCCAGAACTGCGGGCGCAGCAGGTTCCGTTTTTGCTGAAGAAAGGACAGGTTGGTGCGGGTTCCGTATTCGAACCAGCCGCCCTTGATCGAGGCGCCAAAACTCATGTCGCTTTCGATGGTCGGCACGGCCAGCTTTTCAAACAGCGCCACCAGATTGGGATAGTTCACCTTGTTGTGGACGATGAAGCCGGTGTCGACCGGCTGATCGCCCCGCTTTCCGGCCAGCACAGTGCGCGCGTGCCCGCCAAGCCGGTTCTCGGCTTCGAACAGCACGACCGCGTTGTCGCCGGCAAGGAAATGGGCGGCGGTCATGCCCGCGATGCCGCCTCCGATCACGGCGATGCGGCGTGGCGGCTGTCCAAAGGTTTCGAATGGCATGTGCGGGCGTTCCCTGTCTGGTTGTGTGACTGATACGCGCCGCCCCTGCCGGCGGATCACAAACCACCCCATGCGATTTCGTATCGTGCCCGGTGATCCGATCCGGACTGGGCCTCGTATACCCGTCATGATCGCAGCATCGCTTGACCCTCAGATTGTCGCTTCCTCATCCGCCGCCGGGCGCTATGCTGCCGTCGGCGCAGGATGCGCTGTGCTTGCGGGGAATGCGGTGCCTTCGGAGATGAGCGATTGGTCGGGCCTGATGATCGCCGTGCGCGACCACAGGGACAAGGCAGCCTTTGCGGCGCTCTTTCGGCATTACGCGCCCCGCGTGAAGGGGTTCCTGATGAAAGCCGGTTCCGATGCCGCCACGGCCGAGGAATGCGCCCAGGACGTGATGACGACGCTGTGGCAAAAGGCGCATCTCTTTGACCCCGCCCGCGCCTCGGTCTCGACCTGGATCTTTACCATCGCCCGCAACCGTCGGATCGACGTGGCGCGCAAGGACCGGCGCCCCGAACCCGAAGAGCTGGCCTGGACCCAAGAGGACGAACCTGATCAGGCCGATGTCTATGCCGCCGCCGAAGAGACCCGGCGCCTGCAGACCGCTCTGGCCGAACTGCCCGAAAACCAGCGCGCCCTGGTCCAGCGCGCCTATTTCGGCGATCTGTCACACAGCGAGCTGGCCATCGAGACCGGCCTGCCGCTGGGCACCGTCAAATCCCGGTTGCGACTGGCGCTGGACCGGCTGCGCAACAAGATGAGCTGAGGCAATGCAAGCGATGACCATCAAGCATCATATCTCGGGCGCCCTTCTGATGGGCTATGCGGCAGGTACCCTGCCCGAGGCCTTCAGCCTGGTCGTGGCGACGCACGTTTCGCTTTGCGATGCCTGCCGCGCCGAACTCGCCGCCTACGAGGTCGTTGGCGGTGCCGTGATCGAGGATCAGGCCACCCCGATGTCGGCCGGCGCGCTGGAGGCGGTGCTGGGCCGGCTCGACGCGCTCGCCCCGCCTGCGCCGTCCGCCCCGGTGCGGCGCGGCATCCTGCCCGGCCCGCTGGCCGCCTATGTCGGCGGTGACATTTCGGCCGTCAAGTGGAGGACGCTGGGCGGCGGCGTGCGGCAGGCGATCCTGCCGACCTCGCGCGCGGCCTCGGCCCGTCTCTTGTACATTCCCGCCGGCAAGGCGGTTCCCGACCACGGCCATCGCGGGCTTGAGCTGACGCTGGTGCTGCAAGGCGCCTTTCGCGACGAGGACGACCGCTTTGGCCCGGGCGATGTCGAAACCGCCAGCGCGGCGGTCAATCACACGCCCATCGCCGAGGCGGGCGCCGACTGCATCTGCCTGGCCGCCTCCGACGCGCCGCTGCGCTTTCGCGCCGTGGTGCCGCGCCTGCTGCAACCGATCTTCCGGATCTGAGCCGGCAGCGGCTCAAGCCCCGGGCAAGGCGATGCGAACCTCGATCGCCGGCCCGTCACCGGCAAAGTCGAACCCCTCGTCGGTCAAGAGCAGCCTGTCGCTATCGGGAAAGTACAACGCCAAGAGCCCGCCCGGGCCAAGCCGCGTGGCCGCCGTCAGCACCCGCACCACGGGGCGCGGCAGGGCACGCGCGGTCATGACGTTGAAGTCATCCGACGGCGCGCCGACCGACACCGCCCGCACCGGCACATCGCCGGCAAAGGCCACCGGCACCAGCGGCCGCGCCGCCAGAAGCAGCCCCTCGCCCACCAGATCAAAACCCGGGCCGGTCAGCACGGTCAGGTTACGCTCGACCCCCGGGAACAGCGAGAACGGGCCCTCCTCGACCACCCTGGCCCGCGACAGGCGCCACAGCATCCGCCCGCCGGCATCGTCCGCCCGCGCCAGTTCCTGCGTCATGCCCTTGCCATTGGCCCAGGGCATCGCCCGGAAATCCGACGCACCCAGCCAGCGTTTCATTCGGCGACCGGCGTGACCGGCAGCGGTGCGGGGTCTGGCCGCGACAGCTCTTCAAAATCGAAGTTGTCCAGCCGCCGCGCCCGCTTGCCCGCCTTGTCCGAGGAGATCTTGATCTCTTCGATGTCCTTGGCCGCTTGGCCGAAATGGCGGTCAAGGTTGCCGACCCGCTCTGACAGCCGCTCCACATCCTTGTAAAGCTCGCCCAGTTCCTTGCGGATCGCACCGGCCTGCTCGCGCATCCGCGCGTCTTTCAGCACGGCGCGCATGGTGTTGAGCGTGGCCATGCAGGTGGTTGGCGAGACGATCCAGACCCTTGCGGCAAAACCCTCGCGCACGATTTCGGGGAAATTGGCGTGCAATTCGGCATAGACCGCCTCTGACGGCAGGAACATCAGCGCGCCGTCGGCCGTCTCGCCCTCGATGATGTAGCGCTCGGCGATGGCGCGGATATGGGCCCGGACCGCCGTGCGCATCGCCTGCGCGGCCTCCTGCACGGCACGCGGCGTATCGGCGCGGCGGATCGCCTCATAGGCCTCCAGCGGGAATTTCGCGTCGATCACGATGGGGCCGGGCGGGTTGGGCAGATGCACCAGACAATCCGCCCGCCGCCCGTTCGACAGCGGCGCCTGCATCTGGTAGGCATCGCTGGGCAAGGCCTTTTGCACGATGTCGTTAAGCTGGATCTCGCCAAAGGCGCCGCGCGTCTGCTTGTTCGTCAGGATGTCCTGAAGGCTCAGCACATTGCCCGACAGCTTTTCGATATTGGCCTGCGCCTTGTCGATGGTTTCCAGCCGCGTCTGCAGTTCGCCCAGCGACCGCGCCGTGCGCGTTGCCGTCCCGTGCAGGCTTTCGCCCATCGACTGCGCCACCTCGGCCAGGCGCTGCTCCATCACCCGCAGCATCGCGCTCTGGCTCGTCGCCTGGTTCTCGCCGACATGGTGCAGACCGCCCGCCAGCCGCTCCTGCCCGTCCGACAGGCCCTGAACCCGCTGCGCAAGCCAGCCCATCTCGCGCAGAAGCGGCTCGGCCGACCGCGAGGCGCGCGCCGTGGCGCGCAGGATCAGCACCAGGAACAGGACCACAACCGCCAGCCCGCCGCCGACCAGCAGCACCTCGGGCGCGTTCCAGGCATAGGTTGTGCCGAAAAGGGTGATCATGTGCGCCCGAACAGCCTTTCGATGTCGCTCAGCTTCAACTCCACATAGGTCGGCCTTCCGTGGTTGCACTGGCCCGAGTTCGGCGTCGCCTCCATCTCGCGCAAGAGCGCGTTCATCTCTTCGGCCCGCATCTGCCGCCCGGCCCGCACCGAGCCGTGACAGGCCATCCGGCTGAGGATCGCATGCAGCCGCGCCTCGACCAGCCGGCTGCCACCCAGATCGGAAAGCTCGTCCAGCACGTCGCGCAAAAGCGCGGCGGCCGAGGCCTGACCCAGCTCCGCCGGCATCTCGCGCACCGCCACCGCAGAGCCGCCAAAGGGCTCGATCACCAGCCCAAGCCCGGCCAGCGCCTGCGCCTGCGCCAGGATCAGCGCGGCCTCGGGCGGGGACAGGTCAAGGATTTCAGGGATCAGCAGCGCCTGGGTCCGGATGCCGCTGTCGGCCATCTGTCGCTTCAGCCGCTCGTAAACCAGCCGCTCATGCGCGGCGTGCTGGTCGACGATCACCATGCCGGTCGCGGTCTGCGCGATGATATAGGTCTCGTGCACCTGCCCGCGCGCCGCCCCCAGCGGGTGGTCTTGCGTCTCGGCCCGGGGCGGCTCTGGCGCGTCATATCCCCGCGCGGCGGGCGCCTCGGCAAATCCCAGCGGCGCCTGAAAGGCATAGGCGCGCGACAGGCTGGCGGCCGAGGGGCGGTCCATCTGATAGACCCGCCCCGCCCCGCCCGGCCGCATGGCGCCAAGCGTGGCATCACCCACCGTACTCGACGTCCGCCGCGCCCCCAGCACCAGCGCCGAGCGCAGACCCGAGACGATCAGCGCCCGCGCCGCCTCGGGCTCGCGAAAACGCACCTCCGACTTTGCCGGGTGGACGTTGACATCAACCCGTTCTGGATCGACCAGCAGGTTGAGCACGGCCGCCGGATGCCGGTCGCGGCCCAGAAGATCGAAATAGGCGGCCCGAAGCGCCCCCAACAGCATGCGGTCCGTCACCGGGCGGCCGTTGACCATCAGCACCTGCTGCACCGAAGAGCCGCGCGAATAGGTCGGCAAGGCGGCATAGCCCTGCAGGTGCAGACCGTCCCGCTCGGCATCGATGGGCAGGGCATTGGCGGTAAATTCCGCCCCCAAAAGGCCGGTCAGCCGCCCTTTCAGCGCCTCCAGGAAATCGCCCGCCTGCGGATCGGCGCGCAGGATCACGCGTGGCGCCGCACCTTCGGCAACCTCGTTCAGCACAAAGCCGACCTGCGGCTCGGCCATGGCCAGACGCCGAATGACCTCGGCAATGGCCTGCGCCTCGGCGCGGTCGGTGCGCAGGAACTTCAGCCGCGCAGGCGTCGCAAAGAACAGATCGCACAGCTCGACCACCGTCCCGCGCGACAGCGCCGCCGGGCGCACCGGCCCCTCGCGCCCGCCCGAAACCGTGATCGCGGCGGCGTCGTGCCCCGGCGCCCGGCTGGTCAGCGTAAGCCGCCCCACCGCACCAAGCGAGGCCAGCGCCTCGCCGCGAAAGCCAAAGGACCGGATGTCCAACAGATCGCTGCCGTCGATCTTTGACGTCGCATGCCGCGCCACGGCAAGCGGCAGATCGTCCGGCGCCATGCCGCAGCCGTCGTCCGTGACCCGGATCAGCACCTTGCCGCCGGCCGCGTAATCAACCACGATCCGCCGCGCCCCGGCGTCAAGCGCGTTCTCGACCAGTTCCTTGACCGCGCTGGCGGGCCGTTCCACCACCTCGCCGGCCGCGATCCGGTTGATCGCCGCCTCGTCCAACGCGCGGATCACGGGCCTGCCGCCCGCCCCCGATATCTTGGGCTCATAGAGTGTCATGCCACCAATTCTAGCAGCACGCCGCAGATTCGGCCAACGGGAATCCGGCCCCGCCGCGCGCCTATTCGCCCGCCTGGCGCGGCGGCGCCGAGGGCGTGCGCACGCCGGCCTGCCGCCACTTGGCCAGCTCAAGGTGCTGGTCCAGCGACATGTCCTCATAGGCGTCGAAATAGACATTGACGTTGAAGAGCCGCTCCAGCACCCGGCCCCGGTTGGCCTGCCGCCAGGCCAGATCCTCGGCGGCCAGGACAGCGCGGACCTCCGTCAGGACCCTGTAGCGCGAGGCATAGCGGACCAGCGCCGCGTCGGCCGAGGGCACGGCGCCGTCCAGAACCCGCGCCTTTCCACCCAGCGCGACGATCGCCTCGGCGCGCGGGTTCGGGTCGGTCAGGTTGGACCCGCCCGGGGTCGGCTCTGGCAGAAAGGTCACGTCCTTGGGCATTTCCAAGGCCTTTGGCGGCAGGATGCCGAACTCGTCCGGCCCCGAGGTGGTCGCGCGCAGGTTCATCAACTCGGGGTCTTCGGGCGCGGCGCAGCCGGCCAGCGCAAGCGCCAACACTGCCCAAGCCATCGTCCGCGCACCCGCCATCAACCCCTCCGCCCGCCCGCCCGGGCGCCACCTGGAACCGTTTTAGCCCATGCCCCGACCGACGTCACGCGGTCTTTGCGCGCCGGCCGGTCAGCAGGACCAGGCCCACCGCCCCCAGGAAAATCGCCACATCCGCAAGGTTGAAACTGTAGGGATTGCGGATGCCGCAGCAGGACATGTTCAGAAAATCGGCCACCGCGCCGTGCAGGATGCGGTCCAGGACATTGCCCATCGCGCCGCCGACCAGCAGCCCCGCCGCAATCTCGGCGCCGCGCCCGCCCTCGCGCCGCACCCAGACCACCACCCAGACCGAGATTGCCAGCGCCACCAGGATCAGCGCCCAGCGCGCCAGATCGCTCTCGCCGGGGAAAAGGCCAAAGTTCACCCCGCGATTCCAGGCCATCCGGAACACCAGATAGGGCGGAAAGACATCGTAAGAGCCGATCTCGTCCAGCCTCAGACGGGACAGGACCAGCCATTTCGTCAGTTGATCAAGGGCAAACACCGCCCCCGCCCAGACCGCCACCCTGCGCATGCCCCCTCCTTCTTCTTCGTCCATATATCCTGCGGGGGGTTTGGGGGGTGCAAAACCCCCCAACGCCGCCGCCTCAGTGCCGGAAGTGGCGCTTGCCGGTAAACACCATCGCCAGGCCCGCCGCATCCGCCGCCGCGATCACCTCGTCGTCGCGCATCGCACCGCCCGGCTGGATCACCGCCCGCGCCCCGGCCTCGGCGATGGCAAGCAGCCCGTCGGCAAAGGGAAAGAACGCATCCGACGCCACGACCGACCCGACCGCCGGGCTTTGCGCCAGACCCAGGATCGCGGCCATGTCCTCGGCCTTGCGCGCCGCGATGCGGGTGCTGTCGAGCCGGCTCATCTGCCCCGCGCCGATGCCCACCGTCGCGCCGTCCCTGACGTGGACGATGGCGTTGGACTTGACGTGCTTGGCCACCGTCCAGGCGAACATCAGATCCGCCAGCTCGGCTTCGGTTGGCGCGCGGCGGGTCACCACGCGCAGATCCGCGCGGCAGGTCGCCCCGTTGTCGCGGTCCTGCACCAGAAAGCCGCCCGCGACCTGCCGAAAGGCCAGCCCGCCTGCGCGGGGGTCCGGCAGGGCCGATGTCGTCAGAAGCCGCAGGTTCTTCTTGCGGGCAAAGATCCGCCGCGCCTCTTCGGTGGCACCCGGCGCGATCACCACTTCGGTGAAGAGGCCCGAGATCGCCTCGGCGGTTTCCGCGTCAAGCGCCCGGTTCAGCGCGATGATCCCGCCAAAGGCCGAGGTGCGGTCGCAGTCGTAGGCGCGGGCATAGGCCTGGGCCAGGCTCTGCCCCAGCGCGACGCCGCAGGGATTGGCGTGCTTGATGATCGCCACGGCCGCGCTCTCGGCCGGATCGAATTCGGCCACCAGTTCAAAGGCCGCGTCGGTGTCGTTGATGTTGTTGTACGACAGCTCCTTGCCCTGCCACTGCTGGGCGGTGGCCACCCCCGGGCGGCCCGAGCCGTCGACGTAAAAGGCCGCCGACTGGTGCGGATTCTCGCCGTAGCGCAGGCTTTGCGCCAGCTTGCCGGCAAAGGCGCGGTGGCGCGGCACCGCAACCCTTGCCGCGCCCGCCATCCAGTTCGACACCGCCGCGTCATAGGCGGCCGTGCGCGCATAGGCCGCCTGCGCCAGCTTTTGCCGGTAACCCAGACTGGTCGCGCCGTCATGCGCCGCCATCTCGGCGATCAGCCCGCCATAATCCGCCGGATCGGTCAGCACGGTGACAAAGGCATGGTTCTTGGCCGCCGCGCGGATCATGGCCGGCCCGCCGATGTCGATGTTCTCGATGCAGGTGGCGGCATCGGCGCCCAGCGCGACGGTCTGTTCAAAGGGATAGAGGTTGACGATGGCCAGATCGATCGGCTCGATCCCATGCGCGGCCATGGCCACCAGATGCTCGTCATCATCGCGCAGCGCCAGCAGTCCGCCATGGATCGCCGGATGCAGCGTCTTGACGCGGCCGTCCATCATCTCTGGAAAGCCCGTCACCTCGGACACGTCGCGCACCTTGAGCCCGGCCGAGCGCATGAGGCCGGCCGTGCCCCCGGTCGAGATCAGTTCCACCCCCTGCGCCGACAGGGCGCGCGCGAGATCGAGCAGGCCCGTCTTGTCGGACACCGAGATCAGCGCGCGGCCGATCGGAACCAGATTTGCCATGTCCCACCCCTCGCAAGCGGTCAGCCCGGGATCGGCATTTCGTCGGCGCCAAGATCCCGGATGGCCAGCGGAGTATCCTGTGCCTTCGCCAAGGTCCAGCCCACCAGCGTTTCAAAATCCGTCGCGACGGCGCTGAGCACGATCTGCTGGCTGGGTCGCGGCTTGATCCGCTTGCGCTCCAGATAGACCGAGGGTTCCAGCGTCATCCGCGCCCGCCCGTCGTGGCGAAAGACCCAGATCTCGCCGCTCTTGAGACCAAGCGACACCGCCGAGCCGCCCAGATCCAGCCGCGCGTCGACATCCGGGTGCAGATGAAAGCGCAGATCAAAGGCCACGCCCTCTGGCCCGCCCTCGCGCAGCACCTGCTCGAACCGGCGCCGTTCGATAGCGCCGCGCGCGGCAAGCTTTTCGATGCAGGACAGCTTGCGCCCGTCCGAGGTCAGGTAAAAGTCGCGGCCATGGACCAGCCCGTGGGTCGCGGTCCAGCCGTCATGCGCCAGTTGCAGCCCACTGCCCCCCGCGTCGGGGGCAAGATGGACATCGCTGACCCGGGCCGCCTCGTGAAAGTTGCCCTGATCGCCGGCGGCAAAGCGGGACGACGAAAATCCCTCGATCGCGAGTGTCGAATGCGACGCGGTGGCGCGGCCGGCCAGGCGCCAGGCGGCGCCAAAGGGCGCACCCGATCCGCAACTGACCACCACCGGCCGCCGCCCCGAGGTCATCTCGAAGGCGCAGGCCGAGGCATGGGCCTGGCGGCCGGCCTCGCCCAGGGGCGGGCCAGCCGCGTCGACGATAACCGAGGTGCGCCCGCCTTGCAGTCGGGCAAAGCCCATCGCCAGGCGGGCCGCAGGCTGGGTGCGCACCCCCGCCGTGGCCAGCGCGTGGTCAAGCCGCCCCTCGGCGCCGCGCCCGCCGCCATGAAAGCGGGCGAGCCCGCCATCGGCGTGCCGCAGCGCGCGCAGCGTCGGCGCGATCCGCTCCATCGCGACGTTCAGTTCGGCCGGGGGGATGCGGTCGGCCTCTGAAAGGGCCTGGGCGGCCCAGGTCAGCAGGGTAAAGACCTCCAGCAATTCTTCGGGATTGCGGGTGGGAATGCCGCCTTCGGCGTCGATCTGCTGGTCGCAGTCGGCGGCCAGGGTGGCGACCGCCGGCCCGACCGCTCCGCCCATCCCCTTCAGCGCCAGGCCGGCGCAGATCATGCCCGTCAGCGCCTCGAATCGCGGCAGACCGGGCGGCGCCGTCTTCCAGGCGCGCGACAGATAGACGGTCTGGGTGGTCAAGAGACGGAAATAGCTGTCGGTCTGCTCGGACCGGCGGCCGGACATCAGGAAAAAGGCGTGGTTGATCCAGCGGATCAGCCGCCGCGCCGTCAGGTCGGCCGACCAGCCGGCCCCGCCGCCGCGCCCGTAGCGCGCGATCCAGTCATAGGTCCAGTCCTGCGCCCTGAGCCGCGCGGCGCCATCGCCCAGCGCGGCCAGATCGTCAAGCCAGGCAAAGCCATGCACCTCGCGGGCAAACTCTGCATCGGGCGCGCGGATGTCCCAGATCGACCGGCCCGGCGCCTCGACCAGATGGCCGGCGAACAGGAAGTTTCCCGCCACCAACTGCCGGCCACGGTTGTACTGGCCGATGGTGCGCGGCTCGGGCTGGCTGACGAACCCGGTCGCGGCCGGCTCGCGTGAGGCACGCCACAGCGCCCAGCGGATGCCAAGCTTGTACCTGCCCAGTTCTGATGGCTCGCCGGTCATCGGGGTGTGCCCTGCCTCTTCGCGCCCGTTCCGGGTCATCGCGGCAAGCTTAGCCAACAGGGCGGGGCCTGTCATCCGGTCATTGCGCCCGGATGCGGGGGCCGGCAGGCCCCCGCCCGCCCGCCGCGCCCCGTTCCGTCAGGCGTTCACGTCCACAACCACCCGCCCCTGAACCTCGCCCTTCAGGATCGCCGCGCCCAGCGCCGGCAGGTCGGCCAGACCGGCGGGCCGGATCATCGCCTCCAGCTTGTCCATCGGCAGGTCGGACGCGATCCGCTGCCAGGCGCGGACGCGGTCCGGATAGGGACGCATGACCGAATCGATGCCCAAGAGGTTGACCCCGCGCAGCAGGAACGGGATCACCGTCGCCGGCAGCGCCGCCCCGCCGGCAAGACCGACAGCGGCGACCGAGGCGCCATATTTCATCTGGCCCAGAATCCGGGCCAGCATCGCGCCGCCCACCGCATCGACGCAGGCTGCCCAGGTCTCGGCTTCAAGCGGGCGCTTGACGGTCTCGGCCAGCTCGGCGCGCGGCACGATGCGGGCGGCGCCCAGATCGCGCAGATAGGGCTCGGTCTCGGGCCGGCCGGTCACGGCGGCGACCTGATAGCCGAGCGCCGCCAGGATCGCGACCGCGACCGAACCGACGCCCCCCGCCGCGCCGGTGACCAGCACCTCGCCCCGTGCGGGGGTCAGCCCGTGATCTTCCAGCGCCTGGATCGCCAGCATCGCGGTCAGCCCGGCGGTGCCCACCGCCATGGCCTGCCGCCCGGTCACCCCCGCCGGCAGCGGCACCAGCCAGTCGGCCCTGACCCGCGCCCGGGTGGCGTAGCCGCCCCAATGCACCTCGCCCACGCGCCAGCCGGTCAGCACAACGGCATCGCCCGGCTTGTAGCGGGGATCATCGCTCGCCTCGACCCTGCCGGCAAAGTCGATGCCGCCGACATGGGGATAATTGCGCACCAGCCCGCCGCCCGAGGGCGACAAGCACAGCCCGTCCTTGTAGTTCACGGTCGAATAGTCGACCGCGACGGTCACCTCGCCGGCGGGCAGGGCGCTGTCCTCCATCTCGCGGATCGTGGCCACGGCGGCACCGGCATCGTCTTTTTCCAGCAGCAGGGCGCGGAACATCGGTCTCTCCTTTGGGTCAGTGTCAGTTGGGGCCGTGCCAGTCGATCTGGCAGATCTCGGCCGAGCGGCCGTCAAAATCCCAGACCCTTCCATAGGCGCGCACGCGGCCCTTTCCGGCCTGGGCGATGGTGATGTCCGGGCCCATCCAGTAGCCGGTGTTGGACACCACCACCTCTTTGCCCGGATCGGCGCCGGTGATCGGTGTCACCTCGCCCTGGATCTTCTTGCCGACCATCAGGCGGCGGGTCTTGCCTTCGGTCGTGTACGCGACCGGCGCGCGTTCGGCCCCCAGAAACTCGGACACCATGATCGCGAAAAGCCCGGTGGTGCCGCGCACCTTGCCGGAGAATATCTTGATCAGCCCCTCATAGGCCGCCGCGCTGGCGCGCTCGTCGATATAGGCGGCGGCCTTCCAGTTGCCGCGGCCCATGTTGCCCGGAATGTCCATCAAGAGCCCGACGTTCAGGCCCGACAGGTCCTCGCCGTCGAAATGACCCTTGTCGATGCGCACGCCGACCCAGGCCTGGCAGTAGCCTTCGGTCGGCGGGTGCTTGCCCAGCGACACCACGCAGGGGCAGAACACCGTGCAGTTGCAGTTCAGGATCAACTCGCCCTTGATCGCCCAGTCCGGCAGCGCGGTGGCCATGGTGGTTCCTTTCAGCTTGCAAGTGCCACGAGGGCAGCCGCCCCCGAGGCCGTAATCAGGATGAACCCGGCGGGCCGCGTCAGGTGGCGGCCGATGTCGGGCAGTTTTTCAAGGGTCATGAACAGCGTTGCGGCCCCCATCCAGAGCAGGTTCATCGTCCCGCCCACGAACGCAAGCGCCATCAGCGCCCAGCAGCAGCCAAGGCAGAGCGCGCCCAGCTCCAGCCCCATGACCAGCGCGCGGGCGGGCCCGGGGGCCCAGCGCTCCATGAAAAAGGTCAGGGGCATGCGGCACTTTGACAGGCAGGCCGCCTTGAACAGGCTGAACTGGTATAGCCCGGCCGCCAGCAAGAGCGCCGAGGTCAGCCACAGCGACAGGCTTGACCCGTCCGGCGCGACCAGCCCCGCCTGCGCCAGCGCCCGCTGCGCCAGCGCCCCGGCCAGCGCGGCCCCGGCCCAGACCGCCGCATAGCCCGCCACCAGCGCGGCCGCATCCACCGGGCGGCTCGCCCCCGCCGCGCCGAGGTTAACAAAGGTCCGCAAGGCCGGCACAAAGGTCGGCAGCATCATCGCCGCCGCCATCAAAAGCCACATGGCGGAAAGCCCGCCCAGCCCTGCCGAGGCCGCGCCAAGACACAGCGCCTGCCACAGGCCGGATGGCACGCCGGTCAGGGGCGAGGTGATGACCATGGCGAAAAGCCCGGTCCAGGCCGCCAGGATCAGGGCGAAAAAGCCCAGCCACAGCGCGCCTGCCGGATTGATGCGCGAAAATGGGGTCATGCGCGGCTCACAAAAAAGGCAGTTCCACCAGAACGCCCGGCTCCATCCGGCCGTTCACCAGCGCCGCGACCCGGTCACCGACCTTGCAGTCGGTCAGAACCAGAGCAAAGCCAAGGTTCTTTTGCTTGCCGATCGAAAAGACGCAGTTGGTCAGATCGCCCACCTTCTGCCCGTCCTTAAAGATCGGGTTCCACAGGAACCCCGGGCTTACCGGATCGCCCGCGTCCAGAATGATCCCCAGCGAGTGGCGCCTTGGCCCCTCGGCCGCGATCCGGCGCAGGGCCTGGATGCCGATGGTATCGTCCGGCACATGCAGATCGACATACTTGCCCATCCGCACCTCGTAGGGGTTGGTCTGCCCGTCGGTATCCCCGCCGAATGAGATCAGACCCGATTCCACCCGCTCCGACCAGTTCGGATTGCCCGGCCCGATCCCCCAGGGCGCCCCCGCCTCGCGGAAGATGGTCCACAGATCGGAGCCTTTGGACCCGTCGCGCAGGTAAATCTCGAACCCGCCCTGCTTGGACCAGCCCGAACGCTGCACGACCACGGGAATGCTGTTGATCGTTGTCTCGCGGAACCAGAAATATTTCAGCCCCCGCACCCAGTCGCCGCAGACGGCGGCCACCACATCCTCGGCCATCGGCCCCTGGATCGCCATGGGCGACACGTCAGGCTCCGAGACCTCGACATCCAGCCCACGCTCGGCGGCGATGGCGCTGGCCCAGAACCAGATGTTGCTGTCCGCGATCGACAGCCAGTAAAGATCGTCCGCCAGCTTCAGGCAGATCGGATCGTTGATCAGCACGCCCTGGTGATTGCACAGCGGCACATACTTGCCCTGGCCGGCCTGCTGTTTCGAAAGGTCCCGGGGGGAAAGGATCTGCGCCAGCCGCCCGGCGTCGGGCCCCCTGAGCTGGACCTGCCGCTCGCAGGCCACGTCCCACTGGCTGACACCCTTGATCAGGCGCCAGTATTCCTCCAGCGGCTTGCCATAAGAGGTGGGCATCAGCATGTGGTTGTAGGTGGTGAAATGGGTGGCGCCTTCACGAACCGTCGCCTCATGGAATGGCGACGGCCGCAGTCGCGCCGAAGGGGTTATGCCGTACAAGATCGTCTCCTGGCTCTTCCGGCGCCGGGGGTGGGGCAACCGCCGCCGCCGCACCAGCTTGCCCGCAAACCCGCCCCGGGCGCAAATGACCGGAACACAGGCGCAGGGTCGGTTTCGGTTATGGCAGTCTCATGCGATCTCGCCGGCGGCAAGCATCTTGCGGATCCGTTTCTTGTCGATCTTCCCGACCGAGGTCTTGGGCAGCGCGGCCACGCGGCAGATGCGCGCGGGCGCGGCCCATTTCGGCAGATCGCCCGCCGCGATCGCCGCGCCGATGCGCTGGCGGATGCCGTCCTCGGCCGCGTCGCCATCCGTCAGGGCGGCCACCAGAACCGGCCGCTCGCCCCAGCGCTCGTCCGGCACGCCGACCGCCGCGACCTCGGCCACGCCCGGCACGGTCGAGGCGATGCTTTCCAGCGCGAGCGAGGACACCCACTCGCCCCCCGACTTGATCACGTCCTTGAGCCGGTCGGTGATGCGCAGCGTACCATTGGCCGAGATGTGGCCGACATCGCCGGTGTGCAGCCAGCCGCCGGCCCATAGCTCGGCGCTGGCCGCCTCGGACCGCAGATAGCCCGCCGTCAGCCAGGGGGCGCGGGCCACGACCTCGCCCGTGGAGCGGGCGTCATGCGGCACGTCGGCCAGGTCGGGGCCGACAACGCGCAACTCGACCAGGGGCGCGGCGCGCCCCGTGGCGGTGCGCAGGCCGATCTCGTCGCTGTGCTGGCTGGCGGCCATGTCGGCGAGGGTCAGGAACGGGCAGGTTTCCGACATGCCATAGGCGGCGTGAACGTCGATCCCGCGCGCGCGCGCCCGGGCGGCCAGCCCCTCGGGCAGGGCGGCGCCGCCGATCAGCACCTTCCAACGCGACAGGTCAACCGCCGCCGCCTCGGGCGCGGCAAGCAGCATCGCCAGGATGGTCGGCACGCAGTGCGAGAAGGTCACCCGATGCCCCCCGATCAGCGCCAGAAGCCGCGCCGGATCGTACCGCCCGGGATAGATCTGCCTCAGCCCCAGAAAGGTGGCGATATAGGGAAACCCCCAGCCGTGGACGTGAAAAAGCGGTGTGATCGGCATGTAGACATCGCCCTGCTTGAGCCCGCCCTGCCCGGGCACCGTGCCCAGAGCGGCCGTCACCGCCAGCGTGTGCAGCACAAGCTGGCGGTGGCTGTAGCTGACCCCCTTTGGCTCGCCCGTGGTGCCGGTGGTGTAGAACAGCGTCGCGCGGGCATCCTCGGGCAGGTCGGGAAAGGCGAAATCGCCACTCTCGGCCGCAAGCAGCGCCTCATACTCGCCGGCAAATCCGGGGGGCAGGGGATCGCCGGGCGTGTCGGTCAGCAGCACCAGGCGCACCGGGCGCGAAATGCGCGGCAAAAGCGGCAGAAGCACCGGCAGAAAGTCTGAATGACACAGGATCGCGTCGTCCTCGGCGTGGTTGATCGTATAAAGGATCTGCTCGGGCGACAGGCGGATGTTGACCGTGTGCAGCGTCGCCCCGACCATCGGAACGGCAAAGAAGCATTCCAGATAGCGGACCGAATCCCAGTCCATCACCGCAACGGTCGCGCCCGGCCCCAGGCCCAGCCGGGACAGCGCCGCGCCCAGTCGCGTGATGCGGCCCTGGAACTGCGCGTAACTCAGCCGCCGCCCGGCCCCGCCGTTCGCGGCGGCGTCGTGCAGGATTTCGTCCGGGTTTCGCACCGCCGGCGCCGTCAGAAGCCGCCCGATCAAAAGCCGGGCGTGGGGGGGATGTTCCATCTTGTCCTCATCCGTATCCTGCCGGGCAGCCTAATGCAGCGATGCACAACTTACACATGACGAAAAGAAGGGCTATGATCGCCCCGACGTTGGACGCGGGCCATGGCAGGAGCCGGAATGTCACACCAGATGCCCCCCCTGAGCTGGCTGCGCGCCTTTGAGGCCTCGGCCCGGCACCTCAGCTTTACCAATGCCGCGTCCGAGTTGAACCTGACCCAGGCGGCGGTGTCAAAGCAGGTCAAGCTCTTGGAGCATTACCTGCGCGAGCCGCTCTTTGAGCGTCTGCCGCGCAGCCTGACCCTGACCAAGGCAGGGGCGGCCTATCTGCCCAAGGTCAGCGACGCCTTTGAACGCCTTTCCACCGGCACGGTCGAGGTGTTCGGCGGGCACCGCAAGGGCATCCTCTCGCTGCGCGCGTCGGTCGGTTTTGCGGTCACCTGGCTTGCCTCGCGCTTGCCGGGATTCCTGGCAAGCCATCCAAAGGTGCAGTTGCGCATCGTCTCGTCGGTCTGGGCCGAGGAGTACGAGGCCGAGACCTTTGACCTCGACATCCGCTATGGCTTTGGCAACTGGCCGGGCTTTCGCGCCCACAGGCTGACGCGCGAGCGGATCGTTCCCCTGTGCCGGCCCGACATCGCCGCGCGGCTTGACCGGCCCGACGATCTGGCGGCAGAACGGCTGCTGCATGTGCTGGGCTATCAGGACGGCTGGCCAAGCTGGACGGCGGCGGTCGGGGCGCAGGCGGTCGATCCGGGCAAGGGGCTGTGGTTCGACACCACCCACATGGCGCTGGAGGTGGCGGCCCATGGCGGCGGCGTGGCTTTGGGGCGCTCGTCGATGATCGAAAGGGACCTGGCGACCGGCCGTCTGGTGCGCCCGTTCGATCTGGATCTGCCGATCGAAGAGGGCTTCTTTCTGGTCATTCCCGAAAGCGGGCCAAGGCACCCCGACGCGGCCACCTTTCGCGACTGGATCCTGTCCCAGGCGGACCAGGGCCCGGCCTGAGCCGCCCCTCGCCGCCGCCCCTCGCCCGCGCGGTCAGGCGGCCAGGCGGCGCTGCGTGGCAACCTGGCGCCGGGCAGCGGCGACCGGCAGGCAGGGCCGCGCCGGCGCGCCGTTCAGATAGGCCGGATCGGCGGCTGGCGGCAGGACGGCGTCAAGCTCCCACAGGTCGGCCTGCGTCAGGGTCAGTTGCGCCTCGGGGCCAAGCAGCATCGATTCGGACCAGCAGCCATTGGCGCGCACCACTTCGTGCCGGTCACAGACGAAATGCACCCAGGTGACCGATTGGCGGCCCATCATGTGCCTGATGCCCGACCGCCCCGTCAGCGCCTTGGCCGGAACCAGCACCTCAAGGCCGAAGCGGCCCATCAACTGCCCCGCCCCGCCGGCCAGAAGCCGGTGCTGCGGCGAGACGATCAGCTCGCTTGCCGGCAGACCCGGCCCCAGCGCCCCGGCCGGAACCAGCACCGGGCGGGCATCCGGCTCCACATCGGCCAGCGACTGGGTCCAGGACCTGATCCAGCGCAAAGGCTGGGCGCCGTGGTCGCGCGTCAGCACCAGATCGCCCGGGCGCAGATCCTCGACCCGCCGCTCGCCCCGGGGGGTGGCGATCAGGGTCCCGCTGGCGTAGCAGGGCACCGTGGTGACCGGGGCGACGTTGAACAGCCCGTTGCCTGCCTCTTCAACGCTGTTGATCGTGCCGCTTCCGTCCAGGTCCTGCGCCTGGATGCGGTCGATGGTGGCATCCTGCCCGGTGACAAAGCTGCTGCCGGCGGAAAACACCAGTTGCCCGGCGTCCAGACCGGCAAAGGGGCCCTCGTCCGGCGGGCCCACCGCGCTTTGCGGGGCAAAGAAGGTGTCGCCCGTCGAAGGGGTCCAGTCCGCTCCGGCCTCAAGCACCATGGCGTCAGGACTGACGTCGAATTCATAACTTTGCCCGTCGCGCACCACGGTGATGCTGGTCAGCGCGACACCGGAAAGCATGAACTCACCCGTCGGGCTGAGGTTCTCGTCCGGCACCTCGACGATGACAAGGTCGGTCGGCAGAAAGGGCGCGGTGATGTCCGAAAACGTCACTTGCGTGCCGCTGGTGTCGACCGAGCCGTAAAAGGCGACCTCTTCGCCCGTGAAATAGAGTGTCGCCATGGTTCAACCCCTTGATCGGCGGGGTCATCCTGCCACCAAGAGGTTGCCGATCCGCTAAGGCGGTTCAGATTGTTGCGGAATCGGAAATCGCTGCCTCTCGCTGCGCTCGAAGGCGATTTCCGATCCTGATGTTTCCATGAAAACCAGTACCGCTCTAGGGCGCGGCGGGGTCAGTCGCCAAAGGGGTCCGGCGCGATGTTGCCGCCGCAGACCAGCACGGCCACCCGCTCGCCAAGGCCGGGCACATAGGCACCGCTGGTCAGGGCCGACAGGGCCACCGCCGCGCCCGGCTCGACAAGCTGGCGCAGCTCGCGCCAGAGCAGGCGCTGCGCCGCCGCGATGGCCGCCTCCTCGACCAGGACCGAATGGACGCGGTCCTTGGCAAGGCCATAGCAGATGGCCCCGATCTGCGGCGCGCCCAGCGAATTGGCCGCGATGCCGCCCACCTCGACCCGGGCCTGCGGGCCATCGCGCAGCGCGCGGTTCAGCGTGGGCGCCAGCACCGGCTCCACCGCGACCACCTTGCGCCGTCCGCCCAGCCAGGCCAGCGCCCCGCCGATCAGCCCGCCGCCGCCGACCGCGATCAGCACGGTGTCGGCCGCCAGACCCTGCGTCTCCCATTCGCGCATCAGGCTGCCTTGGCCGGCGACGGTGGGAAGGGCGTCAAAGGCATGGATCTGGATGGCGCCGGTCCGCGCCGCATGGGCCTCGGCCCGCGCGGCCGCATCGGCGTAGAACCCCGGCACCACGATGCATTCGGCCCCCTGCGCGCGGATCAGCGCGATCTTGGCCGGCCCGGCGATCTGCGGCACATAGATGCTCGCCGCCACCCCCAGCCGCGCCGCCGCCAGGGCCACCGCCGCGCCGTGATTGCCGCCGCTGGCCGCCACCACCCCGGCCGCCGGCACCGGGCCGGACAAGAGCGAATTGAACGCCCCCCGCGCCTTGAAGCTGCCCGAGCGCTGGAGGTTTTCAAGCTTGATCTCGACCGCGCCGATGCCCGGCAGGTCCAGCGTGACCAGCGGCGTGATGCGCACATGGCCGGCCACGCGCGCGCCTGCCGCCTCGATCTCAGCAGTCCAGTCCATCCCGGCGTCCTTTCCTTGCCCGGCGATACCCTATACCTCTGGTTCATTCACGCCAGCCCCCAGGATCAGATGAAAGAAGAATCCCGCCCCCACCCTTTCCGCGATTCGGGCCAGGACATCGAGGCGACCCACCGGCTGCCGGACACGCCGCAGACCCGCGCC
Source organism: Paracoccaceae bacterium (assembly GCA_052387855.1). Taxonomy (GTDB): domain Bacteria; phylum Pseudomonadota; class Alphaproteobacteria; order Rhodobacterales; family Rhodobacteraceae; genus CAIYZT01. The sequence goes on along the minus strand of JBQTIT010000015.1, from coordinate 1,138 downwards.
CCGGCCTATCGGCTTGCCTTTGCCGACCCCGACTTCATGACGCGCGAAGAGCTGCGCCCGGTGCGCCTGCAACTTGAGCTGCTCAAGCCGCAGATGGCGCTGGACGAGGCCGGCATCACCTCGACCGTTGTGCTGTTCGGCGGCGCGCGCATCCCCCCGGCCGAGCGGCGCGCCGAAGCGCGCACGCCGGTCCTGGCCGATCTGTCCATCTATTACGAAGAGGCGCGGCGTTTTGCGCGTCTGATGACAGAGCGCAGCCTGCGCCACGGGGGGCGCGACTGGGTGATCTGCACCGGCGGCGGGCCGGGGGTGATGGAGGCGGGCAACCGCGGCGCCGACGAGGCGGGCGGTGCGTCGATCGGGCTGAACATCGTTCTGCCGCACGAGCAGGCGCCCAATCCCTATGTGACGCCCGATCTGTCGTTCAACTTTCACTACTTCGCGATCCGCAAGATGCATTTCCTGATGCGCGCGCGGGCGATCTGCATCTTTCCGGGCGGGTTTGGCACGCTGGATGAAACCTTTGAGGCGTTGACGCTGATCCAGACCGGACGGATGAAGCCGATCCCCTTTCTGCTCTTTGGCCGCAAATGGTGGGAGCGGGTGATCGACTGGCGCCATCTGGCCGAGGCCGGGGTGATCGCGCCCGAGGACCTGGACCTTTTCCGCATCGTCGAAACCGCCGAAGAGGCGGTCGGGGCGATTGACCGCTGGGGCGAATGAAGGGGACGTGACCCGGCGATTCGAGCCTTCCCCAGATCGCCTGGCCCGGTCTGCCCAAGGCCGCCAGAGCGGCCGTGTCGAACGGTTTCCCCCCTGCCGGCTTCGGTCTCTGGCATAACTGCGAAACCGGTTTACCGGACATGTTTCGACAAGGGAGGGGAGACGCGGAGTATTTCCTGACCCGCCCGCTATGGCCGCAGCCATCGCCGAGGTCATGCGAGCCGCCCGCCCCATCCCCGGCCGAAGGCCCAAAAGGCCCTCGGCCAGCGCCCGACCCCCGCAGGGAGGGCGCTCCACGCCCTCCGGGTCGGTCGCTGGCCTCTGGCAGTGTAGCGGAACCGGTCTTCCTTCACCGTTCCCACACGGGCGGCAAAACGCAGTGCGTTTTCCTTTTCGCCCGACTTTAGCCGAGGCA